>JACDGS010000088.1 GCA_013821455.1 Chthoniobacterales bacterium | reverse complement strand
GTTGGGTGCGCGATTACGTGCAAGTGAAAGCCGATGGGCGCATCACGGCGGAACTGGCGGATCGCGCCCTAACGATGCTGGAAATCGATCGCGACGGCTTCGATCAATGGGACAAGCGCATCATCGAGACGCTCATTTATAAATTCAACGGCGGACCGGTCGGGTTGAGCTCACTCGCGGTTGCGGTCGGTGAGGAAGCGGGCACGCTGGAGGAAGTGAACGAGCCGTATCTGATTATGGAAGGCTATATCAAGCGGACCACGCAAGGACGCGTCGCCATGCCTAACGCCTACCGAAAACTGGGATTGAAAGTGCCGGCGGGGCCGCAGAGCGAATTGTTTGATTCGTAACATGAATCCGCGCGGAAAAACGCGGGGCGGCGTGTGCCACCGGGAAGGTAGCTTCCAGCTTGCGCAGTCGTCGTTAGGCGGCAAGCTGGCGCTACCCGCTTATGAGCGCGGACGCTGATCTTTTTCCCAACGTCGCGAAAGTGTTGACGGTCGCGGAGCTGACCCGCTCGATTCGCTCGCTCCTTGAGACGCGCTTCGGCGCCGTTTGGGTGCAGGGAGAAATTTCCAACTACAGACAGCTTCCCTCGGGTCACCAGTATTTCACACTGAAGGATCAGCGCGCCGCGATTAATTGCGTGGTTTACCGCAACACGCTCCCTACCTTCCCCAATCCGCTGACCGATGGTCTGCAAGTCCAGGTTTACGGGCAGGTGAGCGTCTTCGAGGCGCGCGGCCAATACCAGCTCAGCGTGCAAATTTTGCAGGCCCGCGGGTTTGGTTTGCTTCAGGCGAAATTCGAAGCGCTCAAGCGCAAACTCGAAGCGGAAGGGCTCTTCGAGTCCGCGCGCAAACGCGCGCTGCCGAAATTTCCGCGACGCATCGGAGTGATCACTTCGCCAGGCGGCGCGGTCATTCAAGATATCCTCAACATTCTCCGGCGCCGCGCGCCCGGAGTGGAGGTGTTAATCAGTCCCGTGCGAGTGCAGGGCATCGGCGCCGCGCTCGAAATCGCCGTGGCCATCCGCGAGCTGAGCGCGCCTAACGACGCGTGGGAGCCGCTCGACGTGCTCGTCGTCGCCCGCGGCGGCGGCAGCATCGAGGACTTGTGGGAGTTCAACGAGGAAGTTGTGGCACGGGCGATTTTTCATTCGGCGATTCCGGTGGTATCGGCGGTCGGTCACGAAGTGGATTTTACGATTGCCGATTTTGTGGCCGATCTGCGGGCGCCAACTCCGAGCGCGGCGGCGGAGCTGATCGTGCCCGATCTGCACGACCTGGAACGACGGGTGGGCGAGCTGCGAAATTGCCTCGATAAATGCTGGCGCAATTTTTCCGGGCAGGCGCGCAACCGTCTTCGCGCACTTTCCGAAAAAGCGCTTTCACGGGAACTGCGGCAGCGGCTGCGCGACGCGCAGCAGCAGCTCGATCTCGAGAAGGAAGCGCTCCTTCGCGCGATCGCGCGTCGTCGCACCACCTCCGGCACTCGCCTAACGAACGCGCTCATCGCTCTCAAGGCGCACAGCCCGCTGCGCGAGCTGATCGCGAAGCGCCAGCAGCTTCAGGAAACGCGGCGCCGGTTAAGCGAATGCTCGAGGCACTGCCTAACGAAAACGCGGCAGCGGTGGGAGCGAAGCGCGGGGATGCTGCGCATCCTTGGCCCGGAAGCGACGCTCGAACGCGGCTACAGCATCACACGCAACGCAGAGGAAAAAGTAATCCGCAGCGTGACCGAAATCACGCTGCGGATGAAGATCAAGACCCGCGTCCGCGACGGCGATTTTGAATCAACCGTTGGTTAGCAAATCTACTGCGGGTTCAGTACCGGATTTGCAGTGCCGTCGAGCCAATCCGTTGCTGCAGCAAATAACCCGGCATCGGTCGTGGTTCCGGGCCGCAGAACGGTCAGAGGGGCGGTGGGTGTCACTTTCATGATCTGGCCGCTCGCGTCACAGAATATTACGATGGCCTTTTTCGCTGCCCACACCCCACCAGGCAGCGACTTGCTGACAACATAGTTAGGGATCGTCGAACTAAAACCATCCGCCAGCAAAGGAAACGCAGGGTTGGTGGTGTCGGTCAGCCCCGCGACATAGGCATAGCTATTTTGGCCGGCCGCCAACGTCAAGGTCCTGGTAGTCGAGCCGGGGGCGTCAAGGGTGTTATCGGGATTGGTTGGCGTCCAAGCGGAACCGGCCACTGCGAAAATATCTTCCGTCTGGAGATAATTCGGGAAGAGCCACCAGAATGCGTCGTTTGAAAAATTGCCAGTTGCGAGCGGGGTCGCGGTGTTATAGTCCGCCGCCGGTGCCCTCGATGGGAAGGTTCCGTTGTTGTCGGTCGCAAACAATTTGCAGGCCAATCCGACTTGCTTGGCGTTGGAAAGATCCTTGGTTTGGTTGGCGCGCTCGGTGACGCCGTTAAATACCGGGAGCGCGATACTCGCTAGAATGGCGATGATCGTGATCACCACCAGAAGTTCAATCAACGTGAAGGCAGAGTTTTTTCTGTTCATGGGTTCGTTAGGTTTAGCTGGATTCGTTAGGTTTAGCGTACCGTATTTCCTCAGCCAATGCCGTCAAGCATAATAATTATTATATTTCAGCTTCGCGTTTGAAGGCGATGACGGCCAGTGGCGGGAGGTTGACGACGATCGAATGCGTCCGCCCCTGCCACTCGACCGCCTCGGCTTCGAGGCCGCCGAGATTGCCGATGTTGCTGCCGCCGTAAGTCTCGGCGTCGGTGTTGATGATTTCTCTATAGAAGCCGCCGCCCGGCAGACCCAATCGATAATTGTAGCGCACGACCGGCGTCGCGTTCACGACGAACGCGACGATCTCATCCTCCCGCGAGCGGCGCAGGAACGCGACGACGCACTGATCTGCATCATGAAAGTCGATCCACTCAAAGCTCTCGTGCGTGTCGTCGCGGTCCCAGAGCGCGGGCTCATTGCGGTAAACGTAATTAAGATGCTGGACGAGACGGCGCAAGCCGTCATGCCGCGGCAGGTTCGTCAGGCTCCAATCCAGTTCGCGATCGTGATTCCATTCGCGCACCTGCCCGAACTCGCCGCCCATGAAGAGCAACTTCTTCCCCGGATGCCCAAACATCCAGGCGTAAAACATCCGCAGGTTGGCAAACTTCTGCCATTCGTCGCCCGGCATTTTATTGATCAACGATCGCTTGCCATGCACCACCTCGTCGTGGCTCAGAACGAGAATAAAGTGTTCTTGAAAGGCATACATGATCGAGAAGGTGACGCTGTTCTGGTGGAAGCGCCGGTAAATCGGATCGAGCGCCATGTAATGGAGGAAGTCGTGCATCCACCCCATGTTCCATTTGAAGCCGAAGCCGAGCCCGCCGAGATACGTCGGCCGGGAGACGCCGGGCCAGGCGGTCGATTCCTCGGCGATCGTGATCACGCCCGGAAAGCATTCGTAGCAAAGTTCGTTCGTCTGCTTCAGGAAATGGACCGCGTCTAGATTCTCGCGGCCACCGAACGCGTTTGGAATCCATTGCCCCGGCTGGCGCGAGTAATCGAGATAGAGCATGGACGCGACCGCATCCACGCGCAGACCATCGATGTGGTATTGGTCAAGCCAGAAGAGTGCGTTTGCGGTGAGGAAGTTGCGGACCTCGTTACGTCCAAAGTTGAAAATTAATGTACCCCAATCCTGATGCTCGCCCTGACGCGGATCGGCATGTTCGTAGAGATCGGTCCCGTCAAATTCGGCGAGCCCGTGGGCGTCCTTTGGAAAGTGCGCGGGCACCCAATCCATAATCACGCCGACACCTGCGCGATGGCACGCATCGATGAAATGCCGCAGCTCATCCGGCGTCCCGAAGCGGCTCGTCGGCGCGTAGTAATTGGTCACCTGATAACCCCAGGAACCTTCAAACGGATGCTCGGCGATCGGCATTAGCTCGATATGGGTGAAGCCCATCTCGATCACGTAAGGGAGCAGCGTCTCCGCGAATTCCAGATAGCTGAGGAAGCGGTCCCCCTCCTCTGCCACGCGTCGCCATGACCCGAGGTGCACCTCGTAAATGCTGATCGGGCTCCGATGCCACTGCTTCTTTGGGCGCTCGGCCATCCACGCGTCATCGCTCCATTGATAACGCTCGAGGTCGTAAACCATCGACGAAGTCTGCACGCCGTGCTGGCTGAAAAACCCGAAGGGATCGCTCTTCAAAAGCAGGGCGCCGCTCTCTGTCTTGATCTCGAATTTATAATGCGCACCCTCCGCCACGCCGGGGATGAAAATTTCCGAGACACCGCTCCCGAGCAGCTTGCGCATCGGGTGCACGCGCCCGTCCCAGCCGTTGAAATCGCCGACCACACTGACCCGCGCCGCGTTCGGCGCCCAAACCGCAAAATAAACCCCGTTCTCCCCGCCGATCTCGCGCAGTTGCGCGCCGAACTTCTCGTAAAGCCGCTTGTCGTTCCCCTCCGCGAAGAGGTGCAGATCAATCTCGCCCATGATCGCCCCGTAGCTGTAGGGATCGCGCAGCGTCTGCTCCGATCCATCGAAAGCGATCACCTTTACGAAGTACGAAAATGCGCGCGTCTCATTCATGATGGTCGCTTGATAGAGACCTTCGATGTGCAGGCGTTCCGCGGGAAAAACCTGCGTCCGACCGTCTGCCGCCACGATCTCGATCTCCTTCGCGTCCGGTCGAAAAACGCGGATCACCAGATCGTCGCCCGCGCGGTGCGGGCCTAGAACCCGGAAAGGATCGGAATGCGCGCCGTGCAGGAGAGCGGCAATTTCGTCAGGGTCGAGCGGATGAATGGCAAAGGAGCTCACGCGGTGCCAGTGAGACTATCGGCAGAGAAGGCCTTTGCAATTGCCCATCCAGCGAAAAACCGCGCCACCTTGCGATGGCGCGGGCTGCTAATTCCAGATGTGCGCGCCTTAGCAAAAAAGCCCGTGCCATCTCACGATGACACGGGCTCCTGTTTTACGAGGCCGTTTCCTGGCCTAGGTTAAGCGGCTCACGGCATGACTGCCGTTGCCATTGCCGTTGAGGGCCGGTGCGGCAGTCCGCTCCAGCTCCGGCAGCAGCGCGGCCGGCTTCACTTCTGCCGCCGTCTTCGCCGTCGCTGGCATCGTGAAGAGCACCGGATCGCTCGCCACACTTTGCGAGCTTCCATTTACCGCCTGCATGACGATCTGCACCGTCACACCTGGCTCGACATCGGTGATCGTTCCGATCGGCTGTGGACCGCTGAAGGCCAGCTGATACTTCGGCTGGATACCTACGATCAGCATCCGACCGCGATAACGCGTCGCCAGCGGCGTCGGATCGCACTGCACGATGATCGCGCCGCTTTCGCTCAACGTCGCAGTCACATTCAGCGGTTTGCCTGGCGTCGTCGGAGTGCTTGGCATCTGTAACCCGAAAGCCAGCCAGCGCGGATCATTCCCCGCCAGCTTGCGATCGAGGTTAGCGATCAACGTAGCCATCAGATCCAAGAGACTGGTGCGCGCGGGCTGCCGCACCTCATCCGCAGTCTTTAACGCCTGCTCAGCCGTGGCGACACTACTCTGACCACTCACCGCAGCGTCAGTTAGCGCCGTCCCCTTGGTCGCAGTTACATCCATCGAGGGCACTTCGTAGGTCGGGTTATTGGTGAAATAATTCACCAACGAAAGCCCGAGCGCGATCTGACCTTCGATCGTAGCCGGCACAGCAGTGCTCGGTGCTACGAAGCCGGCTTCCGCCCAGGCCGCTGACCAGCTCTTACCCAACCGGCCTGCCAGCGCCGTGCGCACTACTACGAGCCAGTCATAGAGTGCCTTTTGCGCCGGCTTAAAGAGGCCATAGCTATTGCGGAGAGCATTCCGGGAGGCGTTAAAAGTAGCCTCATCGTTCTTGAACGCAGTTTTACTCGAGAGCATTTGAGCTGCGGTCACCATCGTGACAGGAATAGCGGCGCCTTTGGCGACGATCCCGTTGTACATCTTAGTGGCAAGGTTAGAAATCTTGCCACTGTTGGTTGGTAATGGATTAGCCATTATCTTTCTTTGTTTGTTATCTAGCCGGGTCACCACCATGGCGACGCGGCGAGTACGGAAACAAGCAAGGCTAATGCCAGTTAATATAATTTCTAGAATGGTTATTTGGGCGACAACAAACAAGCTAAACAGAGATTGACCAACGGTGCAGCCACTGCTAAAGGGATTTGATGGAGCGCGACATGGATGTGATTCGCGCTTTGCTGATTAGCAAAGCGCAAGGTACTCCTGAGATATTGGAGGCGTACTCCAATCAGCTTCTCGCGTTCCATGCGCAGTTACTCATTGATGCTAAATGGGTAGTCGGGGAAGTTACCTATGTTCATAGGGACGGTGAGACCGTCCCGATAGAATATTTCATTGAGCGACTGACGATGCAGGGGCACGATTTTTTGAGTGCCAGTAGGGACGCCGGGATCTGGAATACCGCGAAGAAAAAGGTTATCGCCTCGGCTGGAGGCTGGAGCTTAGACATTTTGAAACAGTGGCTCAAAATCGAAGCGGCGAGACATCTGTCGCTACCGTTTGGTTGAACTGGACTGAAGGAGCAATGCTATGGTGCGGCGGTTCGGCCCAGCGTGATCACGTTCCGCCGATAAACCTATTGCCGCCTATCAGTAACAATTGGATGTTCCACCTTCACCGTTCCCCCTGGACATGACTGAACCCAGTGTCGGGAGCAAGCGTCGAAGCGTGCCTGTTCTCCCAGCGTTGACTAAGATAGGCCTAGATCAATGACTGCTGCTCAGCGTCGCGCTCGGCTCTCGCTTTCTTGAAGTTTAAGTCGGGCTCGTAATCGGGGTGCTCGGCGCGCTGCGTGCCGTTCAACAGAGCCTCGACTGTGAGTAACTGAACTCGGGCAAACTTCTTCCCTGCCATGCTTTGATAGAACCCAACGGATGCCGCGTCCTTGACCATCGCGGGCGTCGGCTGCTCCAGTGAGATGAAGAGCCCTATCTCCGCCTTCTCGCGTTCGCGCACGTGATTGAGTGCGCGCACGTCATCCGGTTTGATTCCGCCGCCCTTCACGCTCACCACGATCTTGCGCACTTCCTTGCGGTCGAGATCGCGGAAGAACTTCACTCCATCGATTCCTGTATCCGCGCCTTTCTTCTTTCCCTGGAACGGCTGCGCATCGACAAGCGAGACAGCCCACCACTGGAATTGATATTTGTCGCGCTCCGTCAGATTGCACGCGCCTTCGAGGTCCTTCGGCGTGCCGTGCACTTCAAACTTCGCTTTGCCACGAAATGCGCTCTTCAGCCGCTTCTCGATCAATGAGATCGCCAGATGCGTGATGTCGATCCCAATCCATTTGCGCTTCAAATTCTGCGCTGCATGCACCGCCGTCCCACAACCGCAGAACGGATCGAGCACCACGTCGCCTTCGTTGCTGCTGGCTGAGATGATGCGTTCCAACAATGCGAGAGGCTTTTGCGTCGGATAACCCAAGCGCTCATCGGACATGTTATGCATCGGACGAATATCGGAGATCAAATCCTGTAAGGGAACACCCGGTAAGTCCTCTGGGTATTGTTTCAGACGTGGCATCCCGTCCTCCTTCTTCGGCCAGTGGACTCGGCCCTTGGCGTCCAGCTTGTCTAGCTCGCTCGGTGGAACCGCCCAGTGTCGGCCCTTCGCGGTGATATCGATTCCCTTCCAAGGCAAGCCAGTTTCACCGTGACGGATACCAGCGCCAGTCAGGTCGGTTCGCTTCCAGCGCTTCCCCGCCGCATCCGTTTGATCAAAGAAAACACGAAGGTATTCCTCGTCGTACGCTGTGTAGATTGAAGTCCAGAGATTCGCGTCGGTTCGAGCGTAGAAGAAAATTGTGTCATGGACCGGACCCCAGCGTTTCGCGCTACTGTGAGCACTCGTTCGTTTCCATATAATTTCGCTTCGGAACATCTCTTTCCCGAACACCCCATCGAGCACGATCTTGAGGTAATGCGACGCGGTCGGATCGCAGTGGAGATAGAGCGAG
>JACDGS010000039.1 GCA_013821455.1 Chthoniobacterales bacterium | reverse complement strand
GATCCCTCGACTCCGCTGCGCTTCGCTCGGGATGACAAATGTCGTCTCCCTTCTCCCATAGTTCGCACTCGCTTCCGGCCCCACTCCGGGCAAATCTCCTTCGCTTATGAAACGCGTCTTCACTCTGATTTCGCTTCTCCTACTGCTCCACCCCGTGATAGCCCGCGCCGCTCCGGCCGACGACCAATTCGAAAAGATCGCGAAGGATTACATCGAACAGTCTTTGCAACGCAATCCCGAGGAAGCAACCGCTTTGGGCGATCACCGATTCGACGCGCGCCTAGCGGATTATTCCCCCGACTCTTTCGCCAAAGCACGTGCTGCCACCCGCGCCGCCCGCCAGCAACTCGGGCAGATCGACCACGACAAATTAACCGGCGCGAACAAAATCGACGCGCAGATTTTAAAGGATGCGATCGACTATGAACTCTTCCAGCTTGAGGAGCTAAAAGAGTGGGAATCGAATCCGCTGGTTTACAACGAGAGCCTTGCCAACAGCCTCTACCTGCTCGTGGCGCGCGACTTCGCGCCAGCGCCTGAGCGCATCGCGAATCTGCGCGCGCGCCTCGAAGCGATCCCGGCCGTCATCGTGCAAGCCAAAGCCAATCTGCAACACCCGCCGGAGATCGACACGCAAGTCGCGATCGATCAAACCCAGGGCGCGATCTCGTTAGTCAAAGAAGGCCTCGCGCCGTTGCTCGATCAGGCGCCCGATTTGAAAAAAGACCTTGGGCCACTTCAGGAAAAAACCGCCGCCGCTCTCGCCGATTACAAGACGTGGCTGGAAAAAGATTTGCTGCCGCGGTCGACCGGCGACTTTCGGTTAGGCGAGAAAAACTTCCGCAAGAAACTCCATTTCGCTCTCGCCTCCGACATGCCGATGGAAGAAGTGATGAAGCGCGCCCAGGCCGACCTCAAGGCCACTCAGGCCACAATCTACCAGACCGCACTGCCGCTCTACAAACAATTCCTTCCCAACGCCGATCCGAAGACATTCACCGATCAGCACAAAGTGACCGCCGCGGTTCTCGACCAACTCGCGAAGCGCCATCCCGACAACGGCACGATCGTCGATTACGCGAAGAAAGTCGTCGGCGATGCAACCGTCTTCGTTAGGCGAAAGGATTTCGTCACCGTCCCGGACGAACCGCTCGACGTCATCGTCATGCCGGAATTCAAGCGCGGCGGAGGCATCGCCTATTGCGATTCGCCGGGGCCGCTGGAGAAAAACGGGAAGACCTTTTTCGCGATCGAGCCCACGCCTAACGACTGGTCCGAGGAGCGCAAGGACTCGTTCTTTCGCGAGTATAACAACTACATGGTGCACGACCTCACCGTGCACGAAGCGATGCCAGGCCATTACCTGCAGCTCCAGCATTCGAATCAATTCAAAGCGCCCACTCTGGTGCGCGCAATTTATCAGAGCGGCAGCATGATCGAAGGCTGGGCCGTTTACATGGAGCAAACCATGGCCGAGCAAGGCTTCGGCGGCCCGGAAGTAAAAATCGAACAGCTAAAAATGCGTCTGCGCGTCATCGTCAACGCGATCATCGACCAAAAAATCCACGCCGGAAAAATGACCGAGAAGGAAGCGATCGGCATGATGGAGAACGAAGGTTTCCAGCAGGAAGGCGAAGCGGTCGCGAAATGGAAACGCGCCCGCATCAGCTCGGCGCAACTCTCGACATATTTTGTCGGCGTGAGCGAATGGCTCGACCTGCGCGCCCGTGCGCAAGCAAAGGAGGATGACCATTTCGACGCGAAGAAATTCAACGACGAGGCCCTCAGCTTCGGCAGCCCGCCGGTGAAATACATTCGCGCGGCGATGGGTTTATAACGCGACGCCTTCGCCTAACGAAGTAGCGATCCTGCAATAATACCGCCTGATCGTGCCCGATCCGGGGAGGACGGGCTGGTAGCCCGTCGTTCGGTGCAGTCTGCGCCGAACCGTCCGGAGTCAAAGTAGTGGAGCGATCCTGAGACCGACGTGACGGCATAGCCCCAAGCCGGTCGTCGATGGCGAAGACGCGCTTTCGTCGTTCACTTCTCATTGGCCGCACGGTTCGGCGCAGACTGCGCCGAACGACGGGCTATCAGCCCGTCCTCCCCGGATTGGCCGCAGCAGCACGTTGCCTAACGAACTCCGCTTCGCCTTCGGGAATAAGATCGCCTAATCGCCGGTCTCAACCTGAACTGCTCCGTCGAGATCGCTCATCTGGCTCTCGCGCCCACACCAATTCCATCCGGCTTCGTAATTCCTTCGCCTAACGAACACCATGCATCACCAACAAAAACCGAGAGTCATCGTTATCACCGGCGCAACGGCGGGCGTCGGACGCGCCACGGCGCGCATGCTGGCCGAGACAGAAGGCGCGCACATCGGTCTGCTCGCCCGCGGACGCGACGCGCTCGAGGGCACAAAGCGGGACGTCGAAGCGCGCGGTGGCAAAGCGATCATTCTGCAATGCGACATCGCGGACGCCGACGCGGTGGAAGCCGCGGCCGAGCGCGTCGAACGCGAGCTGGGAGCGATCGACGTCTGGATCAACGTCGCCATGACCAGCGTCTTCGCCTTCATTAAAGACACTACGCCTAACGAATTCAAGCGCGTGACCGAAGTCTGCTATCTTGGCTACGTCCACGGCACGCTCGCGGCGCTGAAACGCATGCGGCCACGCAACCGCGGCCACATCATCCAGGTCGGGAGCGCGCTCGCTTATCGCGGGATTCCGCTGCAAGCAGCCTACTGCGCGAGCAAGCACGCCATCCAAGGCTTCATGGATTCGTTGCAGGCGGAATTGATTTACGAAAAGAGCCGCATCGTCGCGACGATGGTGCAAATGCCGGCGCTGAATACGCCGCAATTCGACTGGTGCAAAAGCAGGCTGTCTAACCGCGCGCAACCAGTCCCGCCGATCTTCCAGCCGGAAGTTGCGGCGCGCGCCATCGTCTTCGCTTCGAAAAGCTCGCGCCGCGAAATTTACGTCGGGCTGCCGACCGTCATCGCCATCATCGGAAACAAACTCTTCCCCCGACTGGGCGATCTCTACCTCGGTCGCACTGGAGTGCAGGGTCAGCAGACTAACGAAAAGGCGGACCCTACCCGCCCGAATAATCTCTACGAACCGGTCGGCGGCGACCCCGGAGCCCATGGCCGATTCGACGCCCGTGCGCGCAGCTCGAGTCTTCAGCTTGCGCTCGACATGAATCGCGGCCGAGTAGCTGCCGGCCTCCTCGCAGCTACAGCGGGATTGTTAGGCGCGCTCGCCCTAACCGCGCGCTCAAATAAATAACCGCCGCGCGCGTTTTCCAAGCAGCGTTGCCTAACGATGGGCCTCCCCTTGGCGGACGACCGACCCTAGGTCGCTAAACGACCAGAACCTTTGCTGAGCCCGCGACTCAGACGGTTGTCGGAACCCATCGTTTCCTTTTTCTGCGCACCGCCCTTCGGATCTTTCCGGGTCGAAAGGTCTTTTACTTTCGTGTTCGATTTCTGGGTTTTGGTCTTTTTTGTTTTAGTTGCCATAACTTTCCTTCGTTTGCCCGGCGCTCTCCCGGACACGAGCGCGATTGCAGTGCGGCGGAAGCTCTTCGTCAATCTCAAAAAGTATCGTTAGGCGACAGTCGCTTTACAGCCCACCGTCGCAGTCGCAAGGTTCGCCCATGCCGCGGCTCGCCAGTTGGATTCGCCCGAAGGACGAGAAATTTTTCCATCCCATCCTCGCGCAGCGCCCGGAGATCGAAGTCTGCAACGCCGCGCGGCAACCGGTTGCGGTTGCGGAAATGGACGCGCTTCTACTCACCGGCGGACGCGACATTTCCCAGGAATTTCTGCGTCAGCCCGTGCCTGATTCTTCCGTGCTTGAGGAGGGCGATTTGCCGCGCGACGAATGGGAATTTACCGCCGTCCAAAACGCGCTTACACGCGGGCTCCCGATCTTCGCCATTTGCAAAGGTCTGCAGGTTCTGAACGTCGCGCTCGGCGGCACGCTCCGACTCGATATTCGCGGGCACGATTTGCCCGAACAAAAATCGCACGACATTCAGCCGCTGCGGAACGACGCCGCGGCGGCGCACCGTTTTCCGCA
Organism: Chthoniobacterales bacterium; assembly: GCA_013821455.1. Taxonomy (GTDB): domain Bacteria; phylum Verrucomicrobiota; class Verrucomicrobiia; order Chthoniobacterales; family UBA10450; genus Palsa-1392. Next base: position 32,415 of record JACDGS010000039.1, on the reverse strand, counting down.
GGTCAACAGCTCGCATCACCAGGCGATCGACCGCGTGGCCGATGGCCTAACGATCGAGTCGTGGTGCGCGGAGGACGACATCATCGAACAAGTGCGCCTAACGGATCGGCCTTTTGGTTTGGCGGTGCAGTATCACCCGGAACGCGGTGAGATTTATGGGCCGCTTTTCACCGATTTTTTAGACAGGATTAACGGGATTCAGCAGGATTAAAAACCGGCTTCTCTCCCTCTTCTCAATCCTGTTAATCCTGTAAATCCTGTCTGTCTTTGCTCTTCACTCCCCGCGATAAGCACACCGCGCCGTCGGCGTCTCGTGGATCACGATCTCGCACAGCCCCGGACATTGCGGCGCGATCTTTTCCCAAAACCACGCCGCCATATTTTCGATCGTCGGATTCTCCAACCCCGCAATGTCGTTCAGATACGAATGATCGAGCTGCGCGATGAGCGGCTTCATCGCCGCGCCGATCTGCGCGTGATCGTAAACCCAGCCGCTGCTCCGCTCGACTTCGCCCTCGACCGAGACTTCCACTTTGAAGCTGTGCCCGTGCATCTTGCGGCACTTATGTCCTTCCGGCGCCGCAGGCAAAGTCTGAGCGGCCTCGAAGGTGAAGTCTTTCGTTAGGCGGGCGCGCATCTTGGCGAAAATTGCCATCGCTCGGTGCGGCTGTCATCCGCGCCCGCCTTGACCGTCGCCACGCGCCACGATAACAGCAGCTCATGAAAGCAAACGCCCTCCGCCTCCTTCTTGCTGTCGTCCTCCTAGCACCCTGCGCGGTCAACGCCGCCGATTTCGGCGCCAACTTCAATGGCCAGCTTGTCACCCTGCAGGGAAATTCCACCCAGACCTACACTGGACCGGAGCTGGCGCAGGAAAAATATATCGCGCTCTATTACTCCGCCGGTTGGTGCGGACCCTGTCATAAATTCACACCCGAACTGGTGAAATTTTATAACGAAATGAAGCCAAAATATCCCGGCTTCGAAGTCGTCTTCATGAGCCGCGACGAATCGCCTAACGACATGGAGAAATACATGGCGCAGATGAACATGCCCTGGCCCGCGCTGCGTTATAGCTTCGCCAAAAGCAATCCCTTGCTGAACAAATACTGCGGTCCCGGCATTCCCTGTCTCGTGGTGGTGGACCAGAAGGGTGTGGTCGTCGCCGACAGCTTCAAGGGTTCCGTTTATCTCGGCGCTTACCAGGCGATGGACGACCTGAAGAAACTGTTGAGCAACGAACCCGCGGGCGCAGTAACCAGCGCCAGCCCGGCTAAGCCCTCGAACAAATCGCCCACCGGCACCGACTGGGACACGACCTTCAAAAAGAAATCGCCCTAACGGGTCGGAGCCGTCAGCTTCGCCGGGTCGCTCGCATTCAAATCGACGCGCGCATAACGTTCGCGCTTCGCCCATGGACTCGCCCGTCACCGAACCACACCTGACCCGGAGCGCGGCCGCACCTGTCCCATCCGCCGCGCCGCCTACGGTGCTCGCGATTCTCTTTGCGATTAGTTTCTCGCACCTCCTGAACGACACCATCCAGTCGCTCATCCCGGCGATTTATCCGCTGCTCAAAACCAGCTTTCATCTCAGCTTCGTGCAGGTCGGCTTGATCACGCTTTCGTTTCAAATGACGGCTTCGATTCTGCAACCGTTCGTCGGCCTTTTCACCGATCGCCATCCGCAGCCGTTTTCGCTCGCGTGGGGCATGGGACTCACGCTCTGCGGCCTCGCGCTTCTTTCCCGCGCGTGGAGTTTTGGCGTGGTCATCGCCGCGGCCGCGCTTGTCGGCATGGGTTCGTCGATCTTTCATCCGGAATCTTCGCGCGTCGCGCATCTCGCTTCCGGCGGACGGCGCGGGTTCGCGCAGTCGGTTTTTCAGGTGGGCGGAAACGCGGGGAGTTCGTTAGGCCCGCTCCTCGCGGCGATCATCGTCGTCCCGCGCGGGCAGACGAGCGTGCTTTGGTTTGCGCTCCCGGCGCTGCTGGGCATCGCGATTCTTTCCGCGGTCGGGAATTGGTACCGCAATCATCTAGCCGAGAAAAATCGTTCCGCTCCCGACGTTGAGTCCCAGCCGATGTCGCGCCGCGTTCTCTTCGCGCTCGTCGTCCTCGGCGTGCTCATCTTCTCGAAATATTTCTATCTCTCCAGCCTAACGAACTACTACACCTTCTATCTCATTCAAAAATTCCATCTCTCCGTCCAAGGCGCGCAGATGCATTTGTTCCTCTTTCTCTTGGCTGTCGCCCTCGGCACGATCATCGGCGGACCGATCGGCGATCGCTACGGACGCAAACTAGTCATCTGGTTTTCCATCCTCGGCGTCGCCCCGTTCACCATCGCGCTGCCGCACGCCAATCTTCTCTGGACCGGCGTGCTCACCGTCATCATCGGCCTCATCCTCGCCTCGGCTTTCTCAGCCATTTTGGTTTACGCGCAGGAATTGGTGCCGGGAAAAGTCGGCCTCATCTCGGGCTTATTTTTCGGGCTGGCCTTTGGCATGGCGGGCATCGGCTCCGCGTTGCTGGGCGATCTCGCCGATCACACTAGTATCGCCTACGTCTTTCAGGTTTGCTCATTTCTCCCGCTAATTGGTTTGTTGACAGCACTGCTGCCGGAAGTCAGGCATCCTGCCTGACTCGGCCGGCGGGCTTCCAGCCGGTCGACTCTTCGGCGCAAGAAGCGGCCGGCAGGATGCCTGCTCGCCGAATCAGGCTGGAAGCCCGACTTCCGGCCAACCCGCTACACGCCGCGCTGCGTCGGCGTCCAGATGAACTTGTGCATTTGCAGTTGGAAACGCACCGGCAACTTATCCGCCAAAATCCAATCGACGATCTCTCGAGGATCGATCCGGCCGAAGATGGGCGAGAACAGGACTGCGCGGCAGCGTTCCGCGAGGCGATGCTCGCGCAATTTCTCGCGCGACCATTCGTAATCTTCGCGCGAACCGATGACGCACTTCACTTCGTCGCGACTCGTTAGGCACTCGATGTTGGAAAATAAATTCCGCGCGACTTCCCCGCTGCCGGGCGTCTTCAAATCCATGATACGATGCACGCGCGGATCGACCGCCGCGATATCGTGCGCGCCACTGGTCTCAAGCAAGACCGTGTGGCCGGCGTCGGCCAGCAGCGTCATCAACGGCAGGACATTTTTTTGCAGCAACGGCTCACCGCCAGTGACCTCGACCAGCGGACACCCATAAGCCGCGACCGCCTCCACGATTTCGCCTAACGACTGCTTCTTCCCTTCGTAAAAGGCGTATTCCGTGTCGCAATAATTACAGCGCAGATCGCAGAACGTCAGCCTAACGAACACGCATGGCAGCCCTGCCCAGGTGCTTTCACCCTGCACCGAGAAGTAAATCTCGTTGATCGTCAGCTTTTTTTCCTGCTCGGACATCGAAGCGTAAACTTACCATCGAAGCTCTGTAGCGTCCGCTGTCCTCAGCGGAGCGGCGGAGATTTGCGCTGAGGACAGCGCACGCGACAGCGGCACCGGCCGCTCAACGCCAGGACCAAACCAAGCGCGCCGCAAAAAATAACATGACGAGCGCACTCAGGATTTGCGTCGCCACTTGCCACACTGGCCGGGCAAAAATTCGCGCGCCCAATTTCAAGGCAACACATAGAACCGTCCCCCACGTGACCGCTCCGGCGACGACTGCGACCGCGAGCGTGAAAGAATCGAAGAAGCTGGTGTGGCGCTGCGTGCTGCCTTGTCCGCCCATGACGGCAAACCAGAAACCGATGTTCCAGGGACTCGTTAGGGCAAGAATCAGACCGAGAAAATAACCGCGCCGGAGCGAGGACTGGCGGAGGCGAAGCGCCGCATCGCTCGGCTCGCGCTCGGCATATGCCGTGCGCCACGCGCCGCGCGCAAAATTGAAAGCAAGATAGAGAAGAAGCGAAAAACTGATCACGCCCAGGACCAGATGCAGCCGCGGCGACGCGAGCAGCGCGCCGGCGCCCGCCGCCACGCCCAGGGCCCAGCAAAAGTCTCCGGAGCACGCGCCGAGACCGAGTTGGTACGCCGTCCAAAATCCCCCGCCCTGCGCGCGCGGAATTAGCGCGCGCCGGATCATCTCGGCGTTGATCGGTCCCGGCGGCCACGCCACCGACCAGCCCAAGATGAGACCGTTGAGGATCGTCGCGCCGGAGACACCGCTCATCGTTAGGCAAACTTCAGAAGCCGCACTTTTCCCGCGCCTCGTCGTAGCTGGAGCGAACGCGTTCCAGACTCGCGAGATAACGATCGAGCACAGGAACAGTGGAAATCTTCGTCAGGTTCGAGGGTTCGTAGAGCCGCGAGAAAATGGCGTGGACGATCTTCGTGCGCGGGACCGACTTTTCACCGTAGCCAAACGGGATGTTGCTCGACCAAAAACGCACGTACTCGAGTCCCATCTTCTTTTCCATCCCAAGAAAAATGACGGAGTGGCCATGCTCTTCTTTCCCCACTTCCGGCGACCAGAAAATTTTCATAAAATCGCCCGGCTCCGCTTCCTCGAAGTCGTCGAAATTTCGACCCATCCCGAGCTCGTAAAAAAGGCGCGCTGTCCCTGGACCATTCGCATTCCAACGGCCCCAAACTCCCTCGCCGTCGCGTTGCCCGCGGATCATCAGATGATCGAGCGTTTCGTAATTCAGCTCGAGCACGCCGCGAGCGCGTAAAGCTTCGATCGTTTTCATGAACACGAGATAAGTCGCGCCCGAGCAGTAACTCGGTGAGGCCGCACCCGGGAAGATGAAAAATTTTCCCGACTCAAAATGCGCCGCGGATTGGAGGCGAATCGTGGCCGTGCGCGAAGCCGAATATCTCCCGCCAGTCGGCATGGCTTTTATCTGGTCGAGAATGATTTCGTTGATCGGGCTGGGCGCGAGCTGCGCCTGCGCGAGGTGCGCGAAAAGATTGAGCGCGGCGAAAACGACGACGGCAGCGAAACGCACTCGTGATCAATAGAAGGAAATACTCGCGCGGCAAGAACGCGCGGCGCTATTCGTTAGGCGCGATTTTTCAAAAGCCCGCGTCGGGCATCGGCCGGCCGCTCGCGCGCCAGGCAAACATGAGCAGCGAGGGCGCGGTCAGATCAATCGCCGGCTCCACCGTCGAGTACGACTGCACGTTGTCCTGATAGATCGCGCCGTTGGCGTTGAACTGCGCAAAGACATCGCCGCCGCCCGGTGGGCAACGGCGCATGCCGTCGAGGAAACCTCGCGCCGCGAAAGAATTTGGACCTTCCACGAGCGCGCCGCGCAGCACCGGATCGGTCCCGTCGAGCGAGCCGACGAGGTTGGCCACCTGGTGCTGCATGCAATCCGGAAAGGTGCTCCCGTCGCCGACGATGAACGAGGAACCCCAGCCATTCGCGCCCAAAATATTTCCGAGCCAGATGCGCGAGTCGTTTTCGTAGCTCGCGTCGCCGGTGAGAAAAGCCACCTCCTTCGCCATCACGGAAAGACCCGCGCCGTGCGTCGCGCTGTCGTAGTCGCGCCAGGGAAAACCGAAGCCAAAGGGATCGAACGAGGCGGTCGCAATCGCAGTGCCGAGTTGCGCCTCCAAGTCGCCTAACAAGTCGGCCTGAGTCACGGCGAGCCCGTCGGGATTTCCGGCAAGGGCAAGAGCGCGAAACAACTCAAAGTGCGCGAGGCCGCTCACGTCGTAGAGGTTCAGAGTATCGCTGCCGTCGTTAGGCCCATCGATGTAAGCGCGGGCCCAATTCGCCGCCGCCGCCAGATACAAAGACGGATCGGTATGCGGCAAGCCCGCGGGCGGCCGCGCAGTCGCGAGCGCGAAATAAAGCTCGGTCGCGCCCAGCTCCAAATCATCGCGCCACTCGGTCTCGGGATAGAAATCAAACGGCGCCACGGTGAGCAAATTTCCGCGGATGGAAGTGTTCGCGAGATCGAAAAGATGTTCCGCCGAGAAAAGACAGCGACGCGCCAGCATCGGATCGCTCGTTCGGAAAACTTGATAAGCCTCCGCGAAAGCCGCGGCCAGGCGGCCGGCCAGATTTGGACTAACGAGTGAACCATTTGGTCCCGCTAGCAGGACCGGCCGATGGCGGATGTAGCGATAAAGCGGCGTCGAATCGCCGCCGTAATTATCGTCCACCTGCGGCAGCCGCCAGATGTCATGATCGCTCACGATGTCGTCGTTGCCCGTGCCAATTCCGACTTGGTAATAAAGTGTCTGGGTGTCGTCGTTCCACATTCGTTGCAACCATTCGACGCCGAATCTCGCTTCCGCCGTGAAATCGGCGTCGCACGAAGCTGCGCCCATTGCTCGCGGAAAATCGCGCACACCAATGAGCATCAGCGCCTCGGTGAAACTCGTCGTTTCGACGAACTTCAAATAATCACCCGCGTCCCACCAGCCGCCGCTCGCATTCAGCGTCGCGCCGGTTGGTTCCAGATCGCCCACGAGAATGTCGTTGCGATCGATCACAGGAGTCAGGTAAGCCGCAGCCGATTCATCGTTGAGATGTCCTGGCGCAGTGCGCAGCGGCGTCGGGATGAAGTCCGCGCCGTCGCGCTCGTTTTGAAAAAAGTAGAGCGCGTTGCTCAACGCAGTCCCGTAAAGCTTGTGCGCGGCTGTCACGGGAAAAACCGGCGACGTCGCCGCGATCGGACCAGTCACCGAAATGGTGAAGCCCTCGTTAGGCCGCAAACGAAAATCGAGCGCGTAAACCGTGAACGCGCCCCACGCTCCGAGGTTCGGCCCGATCGGCGCGGAGTATACGATCGCACCGCTGGCATCGAGCACGCGGAAACTCGCGCCTGTATCAAATCCCAAAGTCATCAGGTAGGCGCGCATCGGGCGGCCGGCTTCGTAGCCGACTTGATTCACCCGCACATATCCATCCGCTGCTCGCGCCGCGGTCGTGGCGGCGAGCGAAATTAACAAAATGCTCAACGCCCTAACGAACTTTTTGTTTCTTCGTTTTTGCATGCCTGAGAGTGACCTCCTTCGCCGGAGAAGTCGATCCTCTCCCGCGCGTCGGTTGGCTTTCGCGCGAGAGTATGTTAACCAAAACCGCCATGCTGAAGTTCACCAAAATGAACGGCGCGGGGAACGATTTCGTCCTCCTCGATAATCGCGCGGGCGATCTTCGCCTAACGAGCGAGCAAATCGCGCGGCTCTGCGATCGGCATCGCGGAGTGGGCGCGGACGGAGTCCTCCTTTTGGAAAAGCCGGCGAACGGCGCCGATTTTCGCATGCGCTATTACAACGCCGACGGCGGTGAAGCCGAGATGTGCGGCAACGGCGCGCGCTGTTTCGCGCGCTTCGCCAATCGCGCCGCCGGACCGTTGCCGACGCTTTCCTTCGAGACGCCCGCGGGCGTGATCGGCGCGCAGTTATCCGGCGAATTAGTGACGCTGCAAATGAGCGCGCCGCAGGATTTGCGGCTCGACCTTGAAGTGCCCGCGGGGGGCGAAAAATATGCCGCGGCCTATGTGGATAGCGGCGTGCCGCACGTGACCGTGCGCGTCGCTCGTATCGACGACATCGATGTGCGTTCGTTAGGCGCAAAGTTGCGACATCACCCGATGTTTGCTCCACGCGGCGCGAACGCCAACTTCGTCGAACAACGCGGCTCGCACGCCATCGCCATCCGGACCTACGAGCGCGGAGTGGAGGACGAAACCCTCGCCTGCGGCACCGGCGTCGTCGCGAGCGCGCTCATTTTTGCGGCGAGCGAGAACGTGAACGGTCCAATCGAAGTGCTGGTGCGCGGCGGCGATTTTCTGTCGGTTGATTTCACGCGCGAGGGCGAAGAGTTTCGCAACGTCACCCTGACCGGACCGGCCGACTTTGTCTTCGACGGCGCCATCGAGTTGTGAATTGTCATCCCGAGCGAAGCGGAACGGAGTCGAGGGATCCCGGGGAATTTCTGGGAAGCTCGCAATCTTCCGGTAACCAAACTTTCAGGAAGCGCCACGGGACCCCTCGACTCCGTTGCGCTCCGCTCGGGATGACTCGTTAGGCGATGTTTCGCGGCACTTACACGGCGCTGGTGACGCCGTTCCAAAACGATGCGATCGACATCGATGCTCTCGAGCGGCTGATCGAAACGCAAGTCGCGGGCGGAGTCAGTGGCGTTGTGCCGGTGGGGACGACGGGCGAATCGCCCACGCTCAGTCACGACGAGCGACATCAAGTGATCGAGCTCGCGGTAAAATTTTCACGAAAGCGCTGTCAGGTCATCGCCGGCACCGGCTCGAACTCAACTCGTGACGCGATCGCGCACACGCAGGAGGCAGAGGCGCTCGGCGTGGACGGCGCACTTCTCGTTGCTCCGTATTACAACAAGCCGAGCCAGGAAGGACTCTTCCGGCATTTTCAGGCCATCGCACAGGCGACGAAATTGCCACTCATGCTTTACAACATCCCTGGACGTTGCGCGGTGGACATCGCCGCCGATACCGTCGTTAGGCTGACGCAAACCTGCAAGAATATCGTCTCGATCAAGGAAGCCAGTGGCAGCGTGGATCGCGTCGGCGAATTGGTCGCGCGCGTGCCGGAAGGCTTCACCGTTTTGAGCGGCGACGACTCGCTCACGCTCGCTTTTCTCGCGGTCGGCGCGGCCGGAGTCGTGAGCGTCGCTTCCAACCTTTTCCCGGCGGAGATTTCACAACTCGTTAGGGCATTTCAGGAAGGTGATTTGGAACAGGCGCAAAAGTTGCACCGGAGGTTCCTGCCGTTGTTTAGGGATTTGTTCATCGAGCCCAATCCGGTGCCGGCCAAGACGGCGCTGCAATGGCGCGGCGCGATGACCGCGGAGTGCCGCCTGCCGCTGGTGGAAATGTCGCGTGCGAACGAAGAGCGCCTGCGCAAAACAATCGACGCGCTCCGATGAATGCTCCCGTGCGTGTGCTTCTGATCGGCGCCAACGGTCGCATGGGAAAGGCGATCAGCGCCGCGGCCGAAGCGGACTCTGGCCTAACGATCGTCGCTCGCATCGATCGCAGAGACGGTCTCTCCGGCCTAACGAATACTTGCGATGTCGTGATCGACTTCAGCACCGCCGACGCGACCGCGGCCGTTTGCCAAGCCTGCGCCGAGCACGATCGCCCGTTAGTTCTGGGGACGACCGGCCACACCGCTGCGCAGAAAGATTCGGTGACAGAGACGGCAGAAAAAATCCCAATCGTTTTTGCGGCTAATTTTAGCCTCGGCGTCAACGCGCTTTTCGTGCTGGCGCGGCGCGCGGCGATATTGTTAGGCGAAGACTTTGATGTGGAAATTATCGAATCCCATCATCGGACGAAAAAGGACGCGCCCAGCGGAACCGCGAAAAAGCTCGCGGAGATTCTCGCTGAGACACGCGGTGGGAAGGAACTGCCGATTCATTCCGTGCGCGCCGGCGACATCGTGGGCGATCACGAGGTAATTTTTGCAGGGCGCGGCGAGCGACTCGAGCTGACGCACCGCGCTTCGAGCCGGGAAACATTCGCGCGCGGCGCACTGCGCGCGGCGCACTGGGTGATTGGAAAACCCCGGGGACTTTACAGTATGGAAAATGTGCTCGGATTATAGAAGACGCGCGGCGGCACTCCTTGCCGGGGAGGACGGGCTGGTAGCCCGTCGCACTTGGGCGAGTCTCGCCCAAGGCCTTTGCGCGCCACTTGCAGACTAACATTTGCGCAATAGCGGAAGTGATGATGGCAGCAAAGGATTTCTTCGCGCGCACGATGAAGTCTTGCTCCGAGCGCCCACTCCGGACGGGTTCGGCGCAACCTGCGCCGAACGACGGGCTGGCAGCCCGTCCTCCCCGGAAATGTGCGATGCCGCTGAAGGCGAACCACGCCCCATGAGAGCGGGTGTTGCGCTCGGCTCGAACCTCGGCGATCGGCTCGCCGCCCTAACGAATGCGCGCAGGGCGATCTTCGCGCTGGCCGTGGCGGAGCCGCCGCTGCTTTCTTCTTCGCTTTACGAAACGGAGCCGGTCGATTGCGAAAAAGGGGCGGAGAAATTTCTCAACGCCGTGATCGAGCTCGGGTTCAACAGCCCTCCGCACGAGCTGCTCCGCGAACTGCAGCGGATCGAAAACGCGCTCGGCCGTCCCTCGATCCATGAATTTAATCGCTCTCGCACGATCGACCTCGACCTGCTTTATCACGGCAGCCACACAGTCGATCAACCTCATCTCACGCTCCCACACCCCCGCGCGCAACTGCGTGCGTTTGTCCTCGCACCACTGGCGGAGATTCGCCCCAATTTGATTCTGCCTAACGAACGAAAAACTGTGCGCCAACTGGCCGATGAGTTGGGACCGATGCCCTCAGTGGTGCGCCTTTCGCTCCAGTGGTAAGATCGGAAACCATGGAAGATTTTCGCGCGCGCAAAAGCCGAGGCGAACGCATCACCGCGCTCACGGCTTACGATTATCCGACGGCTCGCCTGCTCGATGAAAGCGGGATCGACATCATCCTCGTGGGCGACTCGTTAGGCATGGTCGTGCTCGGTTATACCGACACGACGCAGGTGACTTTCGAGGAGATGCTCCATCACACGCGCGCGGCGGCGCGTGGCGTGAAACGGGCGTTGCTCGTGGGCGACCTATCCATCGGGACCTACGACACGCCTGAGTCCGCGGTCGAGCACGCACGGCAACTGGTCGCAGCGGGAGCGCAAGCGGTGAAACTGGAAGGCGGAGCGAGTCATGTTGCGCAAATCGAGGCGGTCGTTAGGGCGGGCATTCCATTGATGGCGCATATCGGCATGCTGCCCCAGAGCGTGCGCGCCGAAGGCGGCTACAAAGTCAAAGGCCGGAGCGAAGCGGAAGCGAGAAGTCTGCTCGCCGACGCCGAGGCGGTGGAAAACGCAGGCGCGTTCGCGGTCGTGCTCGAGATCGTCGCGGCGGAGACGGCGCGCCAAATCACTGCGCGCATCGGCATTCCCACGATCGGGATCGGCTCGGGCGACGGGTGCGACGGGCAGATTCTCGTGACGCATGATCTCATTGGACTCTATCCGTGGTTCACGCCGAAATTCGTTTCACCCGAGGTTCACGTGGCCGACGAGATTCGGCGCGCGGCGCGGATTTTTGCGGAGCGAACGCTGAGCGGGATTCGTTAGGCGCAAAGTTTGACAAAGTTTTTCGTAAGTCGTTTGTCTTACCCAGGATGAGGGCTGTCACTGCACGCACCGCCGCGCCTTTGCCGGTTTGGGCCGGCCGAAGCAAGCAACGCAACTGGCTTCTCGTCGGTTTGATCGCTTCGCTCACGCTGCACGCGGTGCTCTGCTTTTTCTTTTATCGCACCGGTTTTCAACCCGCGGCCGCGCTCGGTTTGGAGCAACGCGAGCCGCCAACATTTAAGGTGAAGAGCGTCGATCTCACACCGAAACCGGTTGAGCAACCGGCCGCGGCAAGCGCGAACGAGGCGGCCAAACCAAATCCCGACAAGACCGAGGTCCAGCTGCCCGAGGATCAAAAATCTTTCGACAAATTGCTGCAGGAAGTGCACTCGAGCGCCGCGCTGCCGGATGATACGCGCGATGTCCTTCCCGATAAGCCGAAGGTCGAGCAGACAAATCTCAATTCTGTCATCAACGACATCGAGAAAACGACGGCGCAGAGCCTAACGAAAAGCCCGAACGCGACGCGCGAGCAGGCGCTGCTGAATAACGTCGCCGATTCCGGCCGGCCACAACCGGCGCTGAACGGCGCGGAATTGGCCACGAGCACCACGATCAAACGGCCGAACACTTTCAATGGCATCCCGGGGGACAGCGCCGGCCCGCGCACGGATCGCGCGCCCGGTTTCAGCGATCTCGAATCGTTGCTCTCGCAAAAAGGACCGATCGGCGCGGGGACGAAATTCCAGATGCCTAACAATCAACTTTTTCAGTATGACAGCGCGGATTTACAGGGGAATGCCGTCGAGCAGTTACAGAAAGTAGCGACGCTGATCAAGCGCAACCCGAACGCGACTTTCACGCTCGAGGGTTACACCGACTCTTACGGCTCGGACGACTACAACCTGGAATTGAGCCGGCGCCGCGCGGAAGCGGTGAAGGCATACTTGGTGCAGGCGCTCGGGATTAATCCCGAACAGATTGCGACGCGCGGGTTTGGGAAAGCGAATCTGCTCACTTCACCAAGTGCTTCGATCGAAGAGCAGGAAGTGAATCGGCGTGTAGTGGTGGTGGTGCATTAACGGACGGCACGGGCGAAAGGGTTGCTACCAGTTCTTGACCCACGACACTTTAATATTGGAGGCAGCCGAAGTGAGGGTGCCGGCAGTGCTCCAGAGATCGAACGTCGGATTGTAGCCATGCGTCGGAGGATCAACCGGAGGTGTCTTGTTTAGATCCGCTGGGTACGCTGTCGAATATCCATAACTGTAGCCAAACGGATCAATCACGGTGTAGGGGGTGGTAGAACTAAGTTGGTTCGTCTTAAAAGTGATATAGCTCTTCCCGGTGGCGGGACTCCCATTACCAGAGCTGTCGCCAGTGAGGGCTACATATAAGTATTGACCAGTTTTTGTATAACTGGTCGTGGTCGGATCGTAGGTGGAGGATGCCATTGCTCTAGCGTCTAAAGCATCGGTATCGGCGTTGCTCGGATAGATCGCATTATCCGCCTTGTAATTTTCGAGTCCCGCTGACATCGCCTGAATTTCGGCTTGCGCGCGAGAGGTGGCGGCTTTGCTATGGACATAACCGCTCGTCCCGAGAACCAAGCCTGCCAAGACTAGGATGATCGCCATCACGACCAGCAGTTCCACCACTGTGAAGGCGTCGCTTCGCGTTCGTAGCGCCGTCTTGCCTAACGATCCCGCGGGATCCGACATTCCTATGAAGCCTGCAGGCCGCTGATGATGCTGACCAAGGGCATGAACAAGGCGATGACGATCGTGCCCACAATCACGGCAAGCAAAACGATCATGATCGGTTCGAGCATCGAGGTCAGGCCGGCGACGGAGTTGTCCACTTCATCGTCGTAAACCTCGGCGATCTTGAGCAGCATTTCGGGCAACTGACCGGTCTCTTCGCCGACGTCGATCATGCTGATGACCATCGGCGGGAAAGCTTTGCTCGCTTCCAGCGGCTGGACGATCGACTCGCCTTCTTTCACCGAGTCGTGCACCTGCGTGATCGCTTTCGCAATCACAGTATTATCCGCGGTCTCACGCGTAATATTAAGCGCCTGCAAGATCGGCACGCCGCTGGTGACCAGCGTTCCGAGCGTGCGCGCGAAACGGGAGATCGAGCTCTTGCGCGTGAGGTCGCCGAAAAGGGGCGCGCGCAACGCGATGCGATCGAGCATCGCGCGACCTGAAGTCGAGCGCGCGAAGAATTTGAAGCCGACGAATAACGCAATCAGGCCACCGATCAGGATGAGCCAATCGTGCTGCATGAAGTTGCTGATATCGATGACGAACTGCGTGATCGCGGGCAGCGGTTTGTCGCCCAGCATGTCGTGAAAGATGGATTGAAATTTCGGCACGATGAAAACCATGAGGAACGCCATGATGATCATCGCGAGCGAGAGCACGATGATCGGATAGATCATCGCGGACTTGACCTTGTTTTTGACCTTCTGCGCTTTTTCCTGGAACTCCGCGAGCCGTCCGAGAACGAGCTCGAGCACACCGCCGAGCTCACCGGCTTTCACCATGTTGACGTAAAGTTTGTTGAATATACGCGGATGCTGCCCGAGCCCTTCCGAGAACGTGCTGCCGCCTTGCACGGAATCGGCGAGTTGATCGATCGTGGTCTTAAGAACAGGGTCGCGTTCCTGTTTGGAGAGCACATTGAGACCGCGAAGCAGCGGCAAGCCGGCGTCGATCAAAGTCGCGAGCTGGCGCGTGAAAATCATGAGCGTCTTCGCCTTTACCGTCTTCTTTTGGTAGAGGACGATTCCTTTTCCTTTCGCTTTGGGCGCGGTTTTGGCCGAGCCCTTCGCAGCCTTGAGCGTTTTTTTCTCGACCACGCCTCCGCGCCCCTCTTCGTAAACGCTCGTCGGAAAATATCCCGCTTGGCGAAGCTGCCCGATGGCTTCGTTGTTCGAGCCGGCCTCGACCAAACCGGTTGATTCCTGTCCACGAGCGTCGAGCGCTATGTAGTTAAATTTCGGCATAAATTGGTTTTCTTAGCGGTTCCAAGAAGATTAGGACGCGCGCGGAAAGCTGTCGAGCCTTTGTGCATTTTCATGCACCCGCACGATGCGATAAAGCCTCGGGTTCAAGTGTATTTGAGCACTTCCTCAATTGTCGTATCGCCTGCAAAAATACTCCGAACCCCATCCTGACGCAGTGTGGTCATGCCGAGCTCGATCGCCTTCTGTTTTAGAACAACCGACGGGGAACGCTGGTTGATGAAGGCGCGAACTGGATCGGTAATTTCCATCAGTTCGTAAATGCCGATGCGGCCCTTGTAGCCCGTGCGATTACAGCGCTCACAGCCGGCACCGAAATAAAATTTCCGGTCGCCAATCTCGCGCGGCGAAAGATTAAGCTGCCGCAACAGGGAATCGTTAGGCTCGTAAGATGTTTTACATTCCTTGCAAATACTGCGTAGAAGCCGCTGCCCGAGAACGGCGTCGAGCGTCGAGGAAATAAGGAATGGCTCGACGCCCATGTCGATGAGACGCGCGATCGCCCCCGGCGCGTCGTTCGTGTGCAAGGTGGTGAAAACGAGATGCCCCGTGAGCGAGGCCTGGATCGCGATTTGCGCGGTCTCGAGATCGCGCGTTTCACCCACCATGATGCGGTCCGGATCCTGGCGCAAAAACGCGCGGAGCACACGCGCGAAGCTGAGCCCGATGTTGTCGTTCACCGGCACCTGCATCACGCCTTCGAGGTCGTACTCGACCGGCTCTTCCGCGGTCAGAAGCTTTGAGTCGATCGTGTTGATCTTGCGCAGACAGGAATAAAGCGTCGTCGTTTTGCCCGAGCCGGTCGGCCCGGTGACGATGAAGATTCCGTTAGGCCGATTGATCACCTCGAGGATGTATTTGTAAATGTAATCGGGCATCCCGAGCGCCTCGAGATCGAGGTTCACGGTCGAGCGATCAAGCACGCGCAGGACGACACTCTCGCCAAACTGCGTCGGCAAAGTCGAGACGCGCAGATCGACCGCGCGGCCGGCGATGTTTTTCTGAATACGCCCATCCTGCGGGAGACGGCGTTCGGCGATATTCATGTTTGCCATTACCTTCACGCGCGAGATCACGGGCAGCGCGAGATGGCGCGGCGGCGGCGCCATTTCGTAAAGCGCGCCATCCACTCGATAACGAACTTTGAACTCGTTCTCGAACGGCTCGAAATGGATGTCGCTCGCACGGTCCTGAATGGCTTGGTACAAAATCAGATCGACGAAGCGAATGATCGGCGTCGCGTCCGCCGCTTCTACGCCGGGGCCGGTCGCGCGATCGCCCGCGAGCGTCATGAGCTCACCTGCCTCGCCGAGCTGCTTGAGGATGTCCTCCATGCTCGAGGTGTCCTCGCCGTAGTGTTTGCGCAGCCGCTCCTCGATTTGCAGCAGCGGCGCGAGGACCACTTGAATGTCGTGGCCGAGAGCGAAACGCAGGTCTTCGATCGTCTGGGTGTCGAGCGGATCGACGAGCGCGACCCGCACCGCGCCATCCTGCACGCCGATTGGGAGCGCCCGATGCAAACGCGCGAGGCCGGCCGGAATGAGCTTCAGAATCGCGGGAGAAATCTCGATCGCGTCGAGATCGACCACCTCGGTACTGAGTGCGTCGGCAATGGTCTGGTAAAACTCGCGCTCATCGACGATACCGTGATCGACCATGGCGCGATCCATCGCCTTGCCGTTCTGCGTCGTTTCGAGGAGCACATCGTCCGCCTGGGCGCGATCCATCAGGCCCTGCTCGATGAAAAGATCGGCGATGCGCTCGTTATTCATTCGTTAGGCACAATCGTTAGGCCACAAGTGCAGAGGGGCTGAGATGCGGGAAAATCCGGGGAGGACGGGCTGGTAGCCCGTCGCACTTGGGCGAGCCTCGCCCAAGGCCTCGCGCGCAAGCCACGTGCTCGGAACCCAAAGTGACGACGACAGCTCTTGGTCGCTCCAACTCCTCTCTCCGGACGGTTCGGCGCAGACTGCACCGAACGACGGGGTGACACCCCGTCCTCCCCGGATTTGCCTGGTCGCGACCGTGATCAATTCAAATCCCCGATGGTGATCGAGATCACTTCCTCCGCGCTCGTCATGCCGGCGAGCACTTTGCGCACGCCATCCTCGCGCAACGTGCGCATGCCGAGCTCGCGCGCGCGCTGCCGCAGCTCCAGCGTGGACGCGCGATCGTTCACCATGTGACGCACTTCATCGTCGATCTCGAAGAGCTCGAAAATTCCCATCCGTCCTTTGTAACCGGTCTGCCGGCAACGCTCGCAGCCGACCGGGCGCATCACGTTCGCTTCGCTCAATTGGGAACCTTCGATGCGCAAGGCGCGCAGCTCCGAATCCGTCAGATGACCCGGCTCGCGGCATTTGGAGCAAAGTCGCCTAACGAGTCGTTGCGCCATGATCGCGCGAATAGAAGTGGAGACGAGAAACGGCTGCACGCCGATGTCGATCAGCCGCGCGACCGCAGAGGGCGCGTCGTTGGTGTGCAGCGTGCTAAAGACAAGGTGCCCCGTGAGGCTGGCGTTGGTCGCGATCGACGCCGTCTCGAGATCGCGAATCTCACCGATCATGATGATGTTCGGCGCCTGCCGCAAGATGGAGCGCAAGGCCGCGGGAAAAGTCATGCCGATCTCGCTGTTCACCTGCACCTGGTTGATCCCGTTCATCTGATACTCCACGGGCTCCTCAACGGTGATGATCTTGCGGTCGGGTTTGTTGATGTAATTCAGACACGCGTAAAGCGTGCTCGTCTTACCCGAACCGGTCGGGCCGGTGACGAGCAAAATGCCGTCAGGCGCGCGCAACAGACGCTCGAAACTTTCCTGGTCGTCGCTGAGGAAACCGAGCTCCGGCAAACCGAGAAGCAAACTCGTTTTGTCGAGCAAACGCATGACCATGCTTTCGCCGTGATTCGTCGGCAAAGTGGAAACGCGGAGGTCCACCGATTTTTTCCCCATCTTCACCTGAATGCGGCCGTCCTGCGGCAGCCGCTTCTCCGCGATGCTCATGGAGCCGGTCATAATTTTGAGCCGGCTCACGATCGCGGATTGCAGCTTCTTCGGCGGCGATTGCATCTCCTGCAGGACGCCGTCGATGCGGAAGCGGACGCGGAAACTTTTCTCGAGCGGCTCGAGATGGATGTCGCTCGCGCCGAGCTTGTGCGCTTCGAGCAAAAGCATCGAGACCATGCGCACAATGGGCGCGTCGGCCGTGTCGCCTTCGCCCAGCTCCACGCCTTCTTCCAGATCGAAATCGAGCGTTGGATCGCCGATGCGGCGCAGGAGATTTTCGGCGGCCTCGTCCGCGGTGCCGTAATATTTTACCAGCGCCTCGCTGATTTTTTCCGGGGTGGTGCAGACCAGTTCGACTTCCCGTTTCAGGATAAAAGTGAGGGTGTCGATACTGTCGAAGTCGAGCGGATCGCCGGTCGCGACGACCAGGCCGGACTCGTTGCGCGCGATCGGGATCATGCGAAAACGGCGCGCGTCCGCCGGTTTTATTTCGTCGATGATTTCCTGGGTCACGACCATCTCACTGAGGTCGATCCAATGCATGTGCGCCTGCGCCGCGAGGCTGCGCGAAACGTCGTCCTCCGAAATGATGCGGTCGCGCACGAGCGCGGCGACGACACTGTTCGACCCGTTGAGGCGAGTGCGCGCTTCCTCGACCTGCTTGCGCGTGACGAGGCCCACGTCGCGCAGGAGATCGAGCACAAATTCTTCGTTAGGCGGAGGCATGAATGAGGGAAGGCAGCGGCGGGTCAGCACCGCGGGATTCGCAGGAGAGAGAGTATCTTCCGGGGCGGAAAGCGTCAACGAAGTGGTCGAGGAATGATGATGTCCCCACACACCTAACGAACTGCACGCAACTTTGGACTTCGGGTTTCGTCAGCGCTCTGCAACCTCGACCACAGGGGTGCCTTCGTTCGCCGTGCGCTCGGCATAGAGTTGGCTCAAGCGCCGCGTCATCGAGCCGATTTCACCGTGGCTGATGGCGCGCCCGTCGATTTGCGTAATTGCGGCCAGCTCGCCCATGGTGCCGGAACAGAAAACCTCATCGGCACCGTAAAATTCTTCGAGCGAGAGATCGGCTTCGCGGCACGGAATCTTTTGCGTTGCGCAAATCTCCAGGATCGTCGCGCGCGTAATACCCGCGGGACAGGCAAGCACGCGACTAGTCGCGACTTCGTTCTGCCTAACGAGAAATAGATGGGTCGCGTTGGTCTCGGCGACGAAGCCGCGCGTGTCGAGCATGAGCGCGTCGTCGGCGCCGGCCGCGTTGGCCTCGATTTTCGCCAGGATGGAGTTGAGCAGATTGGCGTGGTGGATTTGCGGGTCGAGAATTTCCGGCGGCGGACGGCGCATATTACTCGTGACTAACGAGAGACCGGTCGTCGCATAAACCGGCACCTTGTGTTCCGCGAGGATGATCAAAGTTGGACCGCTTTGATTGAGGCGCGGGTCCATTCCGGAAGTAATTTTTACCCCGCGCGTGAGAGTGAGCCGGAGGTGGACGCCGTCTTCCATCTCGTTCGCAGCGAGGGTGCGCCTGATTTCCTCGATTATCTTTTCGTTAGGCGGGATCTCCGCGAAAGAAAGCGCCGTCGCGGAACGGCGCAGCCGCTCGAGGTGTTCCTCCAATTTGAAGATGCGACCGCGATAAAGCCTCAGGCCCTCCCAAACGGCGTCGCCGCCCTGCACTGCGGAGTCGAACGGGCTTATTCCGGCCTCGTCCCGGTGGACGAGCCGGCCGTTGATGTTGACGATCAAGTCGCGGTTTTTTTCGTTGAATTGCTGAAGCATTTTAATTTGTCATCCTGAGCCGGCGCAGCGCGGCGAAGGACCCCGCAAGCGTTTTTCGGTCATCCATTTTCAAACAAAGTCGAGTGACACTAGCGAGGTCATGCGGTTGCTCACGATGACAGAGTTAAGCGGTGCGGAAAAAGCGCGTCGTAGCATTCCCGGCATCGCTCGTGCACTGCTCGCAGCCGTGACGGCACGAGCGCGGTCTTGCGTTCGTTAGGCTGAAAAGAAGTCGAGCGGGCCACTTCGCCGTACCAATGTTTGGCCCAGGTCCCATCTGTCTCCCTCAAGCCGGGCGGCCACGAAAGCATCGCCCGAGCAAACTCCACGCCCACCGCAGCGCAGAGCATCCTGAGAATGCCTTCAGGATTTTCGAGCACGTCACGCGCGTCGATCACCGGCGGGACGCGATCGGAATTCGCACGCACCCAGTCGAACAATTCGACCTGCTGCACGAAGCCCAAATCTTCCAGCGCGGGATCGTCGGTTTTTCGAAGGTAGGAAGCGATCACTTCGGCCGGATCGCGGATGAGAAAGCAATTCGTTAGGCTAAGAATCCACCCGCGATCCATCTCGGGAAGTAGATGGTGCGTCATCTGTTTCTGATAGAAAACGCGCGCGCCGGCGGGAGACTCATTCGTTAGGCCAGTGGCTACTTTTCGCCAGTTCGTCTCGCCTCGCGCGATCACTTCGGCGGCGCCGGGATGCTGCTTGCCGGTGGCTTGGAGATAAAAGGCGTAAAACGGTTCGTCGATCACCGCCGTATCAGCCCGATTTCCCCAGGCCCGCATCATTGCGGTCGAGATATTGCGCGGGCCGGACCACATCGCGAGACGTAAAGGCGAGGATATCATTCGTTAGGCAACGCACGTTTTGAGGTGTGTCCGAGGCGTGCGCAAAACCTTGCTAGAGTCAACAATCACCGCGAGCCCAGATAAATTTCATAACTGTTTCTAGCTGATAAACAGCATCTTATAAAGACATCGCCACGCACCGCTGGACAAAAATATAAAGCGATGCAAGTATGTCGCCGATGAAAACGATCAGCACAATGATTTGCACCGCCGATTTCCGGCCGGTGCCTTCGCCGTGCTTCGATCTCAGCCATCCCGCACCACGCGGTAACTAATCGGCTGAACTTTTCCCCGTGGCTGTCGCCCGGGTTATCCGAAGTCTCTTCGGGTATCACGAAACGCAAACACCACAATACCAATGAAACCATTACCTCTATCAATCTCACCGTCGCCAACACGTCACCATGACCGGGCCGAGCGCCTTTCAACGCGGAGTTTTCCGCAGACCGATTACCATTTCCACGCCCCGGCCGAGGACGTTGCCGCTTGGCGTGCACAGCACGCCACTGCTGGACGCGCCGAGCTGCGCGCCTTTCGCCGCATGAGCAGCGATTACCTCGACGAGAAAAACCACCATGGCTACCTCGTGGAGATGATCGCCTTCGCGATCGTCGCGGGTCTGGCGGCCTGGTCGTTGGCCTCGCTCGTAGTCACACTGGCGCAGACCGCGAGCGGTTAACGCCCTGGCGTTTTCGCGAACCCTGTCTTCGAATTCTTCGTGCGACACTGCCGGGTGATTTTTCCCCGGCAGTGTTTGCGCGTCGATGAAGGCCGGCTGACGCGTCACTTCGCCAGCTCGTAGAGATATTCTACGAATGACATCACCGCGCCGTCGTAACCCTGCACTTTAGGGTTCGTGGAATCGCGGCGAGCCTGACGACCATAATGAGAAGTGTCGGGCGATTCATGGCTTTTCATGCTGGGCCCGTGCGGCAATGGCAAACTCCAAGGAGGTCGCTCACTTCCTGCTGAGAACAGGGAGTAGCCGGCGCCTAACGAGAAGCGCGGGACGAGCGGTCGTGTACGCGGGCTCACTGCCGAGGACTATAAGGTGGCTTCCGTTCCAGGATTTTCGGACGTAGCGATTCGCGCCGCGAGCGAACTTCCCATTCCCCATTACGGAATCGACGTTTGCCGAGCCGGCCGCTGAGCTAAGCGACGCGTTTGCGAATCAACCGCCACCGGGGAACGCGAGAAACGTTAACCGCTACGGCCAGCCTCGCCCGTGTTCGACCAAGAGAAGAAGAAAATAATTTCCGAAAATGGTTTGACGCATTATACCGTGTGCTACATACTGTGTGTTACATAGTGTATTGCGCATCGTAAAATGAGCAGCGACCTGAATTCCGACCTCTTTAATAATCTGCGCCTCGAATTGCGCCGCGGCCTCCTCATCGTCGCCGTCCTCGCCCAACTCCGGCGCGAACATTACGGCTACACCTTGCGCAAAGATCTCGCCGCCCTCGGGATGGAGATCGACGAAGGGACGCTCTACCCGCTCCTCCGCCGGCTCGAAACCCAGGGCCTCCTCGAAAGCGAATGGCGTGAGGAGAACAACCGCAAAAAACGTTTCTACAAACTTTCGCGCGACGGCCGCGCCATCCTCAAACAACTCCTCGCCGAACTGGAGCAGATCAATTCTTCACTCACCCGGATCATCTAACCTAACGAACATAAGACTATGCAACTCCTCGACCGCTACCTCACCGCCATAAAATTCTGGCTCCCGAAAAAACAGCGCGACGACATCGCCGCCGAGCTCGCCAGCAACCTCCAGGCCGAAATCGACGACCGCGCCGCCGCGCTCGAACGCCCGCTTACCGACGACGAAATCGCCGCGCTCCTCAAAGAGCACGGGTCGCCGATCCTGATGGCTTCGCGCTACCAGCAAGAGCACCGCACGGTCACTTTTGGCCGGCAACTTATCGGGCCGATCGTCTTTCCGTTCTATTGGACCGCGCTCCGAGTCACGCTCGTTCTCCTGCTCGTTCCCGGCATCATCCCGGCGGTCGTGTTTGGAACCCAGGCGCACGGACAACCCTTCGCTCAACTCCGTGACGCGCTCATTCGCGTCGCCTGGGTATCACTCCCCGCCTTGGTGCTTGTCACCCTCGTCTTTGCCGCGATCGATTTCGGGCTAACTCACTTCCGCCTCCTGGAAAAATGGGGCAGCCGCTGGGATCCGAAGACACTCCCAACTCCAGCGCTTCAGGCGAAGCAAGTGCGCCGGTCGAATTCCATTGCAGGAATTATCATCCAATCCCTCTTCATCCTTTGGTGGTGGAAGCACGGGAGCCTTCCTTACCTCGTGATCACCAAAGCTGGCGCGCAGATGCATTTCGCTCCGCTCCTGACCGGCCTCTACTGGCCGGTTCTGATCATCGCGTTGATCAGCCTCGCGCAACATTGGATTAACCTCGCCGAGCCCAACTGGCGCTGGCTCCCGCCGGCGACCGGCGTGCTCACGAGCGCGCTCAGTCTGGTCGTTCTCTATCCATTGTTAGGCACGTCGCCTTTGCTTTCGCTGAGTGAGCCGAACGGCCTGGCCCTGAGCCCGCATCAAAGCGCGCAAATCCAAAGCCTTGTCTCCCTGAGTGTGACATCCCTGTGGCTCGGCATTCTGGTCGTCGGCGGGATCTTCGCCTGGCGGCTGGCCTGGATTGCCTGGCAAACCCTGCCCCGCAATCCGGCCCGTTCGACGAAGAATGGAGTCGCCCTTATTTAGTCGTCAGGCAAGACCGATCAGCCTAACGAGTAAAGGACTTCACCACCTCTTGGGCCTTGTCGCGGTGGCAGATTCTCAAAGTAACAGACTGCCTTGCTTCTGCTCCGTCGGCGAAGACTGCACGTGACCGAACTTCTTCATCAGCTCCCCGAGCTTGGCGGCGTAATAGTCGACGTTTTCATCGCGGTTTTGCGGGTCGAAGTCGGTCACCAGTTTGGCGGCTTCGTAGGCGGCGACCTTTTTCGGAGTGGCTTTGACGTAGTAACTAATTTGGTCGCCCGGTTTATAGCTGCGGCCGCTCGTTAGGGCGAGCTCGTAGGCGGCGGCGCGGTTGCGGCCGCCACCCGCGATTTTTTGGCGATACTTCTCGAGCGAATCCTGCAACGTGTCGGTCTTCATCAGCATCTCGATCGGCCAGCCGCGACCGCGGATTTTCTGCTCGAACTCTTCGCGCAACTTCGCGATCTCCTCCGGCTTTTCCTGCATGAGGAGCTTGATCATTTCCTCCAGAAAAACGCGCTGGAACTTCTCCAGTCCGCGCGACTTTAAGGCGCCGCCTTTCAAGGTGACTTCGCCCTTCTGGTCGAGGAGCGCGTAGTTCTTCGCCTTATAGCTGAACATGGCTTCGAAGTGCTCGTCGAATTCTACTTCGATGCCGGGCGGTAACTCTTGCGCCAGCCCATGGCGCAAGTCGCCGATCTTATACTCGTTAGGCGGGACGAAATAGATGCCGTCGGTATCGACTTCGATGACTTGCGCGCCCTGGGCTTTAAGCCAGTCGATCATCTTCTTGAGTAGGTCACGTCCTATCTGGGTCACTCGCGCGGCGGCTTCGAAGTCGGCGAAATGCCCCTGGGCGAAACCGAGGTAGCCGTAGAAGCTGTTAATGAGAATCTTGAAGGTATTTTGCAGGGCGTGGAAGTAGCGTCGCGCCGGCTCGTCCTTCGCCTCGCGCATGTCGGACTTCGCCTGCAAGCGGAAGGTGCGCAGGTCGGTCAGGAGGCTGCGAAACATCTGCAACTGGTCCGTCACCGGGAAGCAATCGAACTGCAACATGATCGAGGGATAAAGCGAAGCGACGTCGCAATGCCAAACGTCGCGCGCGACGCCGGTAAAGAAAATGTCGGTGTAACCGCCTTGAAAGCCGCGCGCCATTGGCATTTCGGGAATGCTGTGGCGTTTGCGGAAGTATTCGCGCAGGAAGAGCGCGTTGATCCGGGTGGCATTTCCCCTCACGATCACGTCCTGGTAGTTATAAGGAAATATCTGTGTCTGGATGAAGTAGCTTGGACTTAGGAGATCGGCCACCGCGCGCGTTTCCTTCACCGCGCAAAGAGCTCGCTCGCGGTAGCGCGAAATGTCGTTAGTCCAGGCACCTTGCAATTCCTTGCCGGATAACTGTGACACTTCAGTTATACTCGTTAGGCCAAAATGCTGCGCGACATCTGTGCGCTCGAAACCAGACAAGGTGCGCATGCCCACGTCGTAGAACTGCGCGAGCAGAAACGTGTCCACAAAGTGCCGACCCTCGACGGTAAACTTCGGATAATCGATCGTCTTCTCCGCTATTTGCAGACGCGAAGGACGCGAACGGAGGAAGCCACCGCTGCGTCCCCAATCGAGTTTCGTTTTCGCCTTCCGCGCGCGCGCGACGAGAAGGGGCAGGTCGAATTTGAAAAGATTATGGCCTTCGATCACATCCGGATCGCGCTCTTTGATTAGACTCGTTAGGCGCTTAATCGCGGCGCGCTCTGATTCCTCGATCGCGTTCGGATCGATCACGATCAACTCCTCCCAACCGCTGTTATCCGCGAGGGCAATGCTCGTGATGTGATCGTCCGCCGTCGCCTCGAGATCGCCGCCGGCGAACGATAGCACTTCCAGCTGCATTCGCTTCAGCTCCGCAAACGGCAACTGCTTGAAAAGCGTGCGCCCGGTGTGCGTAAGATAATGCTGCACCGGATCGCTCAGCGCGAAATAACCGCGGCCCGCGTTCTTTAAACCGTTGCGCAGCGCGATCAGTTCCTTCCAGCTGTTCGTCGTCACGAGCCAACCGTATTTCAGATCGCCCGCCAGCTTTTCTGCGTTCGTTAGGCCAAGATCGGCCACGTCGCTGTCTGCCCAGACGAAAGGATGAAAGTCCTCGGTGTCGCAGACGGTTGAGCCATCTTTTTCGCGCCGATAAACTTTCACGGTTCCGGTGTCGCCGAGCTCGATCGCAACGATTCGCGCCGTCGGATCGGAGCCGAAAAGAAGTTGGTTATCCTCGAAAGCCATCGCCGAGACGATGGCACAGCTTGGCTGTCATTCCGAGCCGCCGAAGGACGGCGAGGAACCTCACAGACTCAGAACGCGTGTGAGCGACTGCGGGGTCCCTCGCCGTCTGCGCGGCTCGGGATGACAAGTATTTTTCGGACCCGGCTCGGCTACGTCGAAGTCACTCTCCGCTCGCGCGCATACGGCGGGATTTCCGGCAGCTCGCCTGCGCGCAATTTCTCCTGCACTCCGCGCCAGAAATCCGGGCGAAACAAATCGCCGTGGCGCGCGAAGAGCGCATCCCGGGCTGCCGGAGGAAAGGAAAGAAAGCTCGGAAATTCCTCAGGGAAAATGTCGTTAGGCCGAACCGAAAACCAGGGCTCCGCCGACATCTCTTCGTCGTAACTTTGCGCCTGCGGCATGGCGCGAAAGTTGAGATCGGTGAGCATGGCCAGCTCGTCGTAATCGTAGAAGACAACGCGCCCGCGCCGGGTGAGACCAAAATTTTTCGTCAACAAATCACCCGCGAAAATATTCGAGCGCGCCAGATCCTTGATCGATTGTCCCCAATCACAAGCTGCGGCGATCGCGGCTTCTTCGTCGCATTCGGCGAAGAAAAGATTGAGCGGGCGGACGCGGCGCTCGACGTAGGCGTGCGCGATCACTACATCGGTGCCGTCGATCTTTACCGTCTTGCTCGCGTCGCGCGTGAGTTCCTCGAGCAGCGAAGATTCAAACCGATCGCGCGGAATGCGCAGATGCTCGAACTCGTGCGCTTCCACCAGGCGGCCGGCGCGATCATGTTCGAAGACCAGCCGGTAACGCCGCAGCACGTCCGCGCGATCGATGTCTTTGGGCGCATCGAATTTGTCGCGCACCAGCTTAAAAACGACATCGTAACTCGGGAGCGTGAAGACGAGCATGACCATCCCGCGCGCGCCCTCCGCGGCGACGAAACGATCACCGGAATTTTGCAGATGCCTAACGAAGTCGCGATAGAAATCGGTCTTCGCATGCCGGTTGAAACCGATCGCGTTGTAGAGGTCCGCCGTGCGCTTTTGCGGCATTAACTCACGCAGCCATTGCACCAATTCGAAGGGCGACGCCGTGGCGACGCGGAAATAGGCGCGGGTGTACGAAAACAGAATCGCGAGATCCCCTTCGCCGATCAAAACCGCATCGAGGGTGAGCCCGCTTTCATCGGGATGGCGCACGCAGAATGCCAGGGGAACCGCCTGCTCGCCGGCGAGGATTCGTCCGACAAAATATGCGCCGCGACCGCGGTAGAAAACGCCGCGAAATATTTCCAGACGTGTCGCTGTTTGTGCCGTGATCTTCGCCGAAATCCGATCCGCCGCCGTCGCGATGGCATCCTGCAGGTCGCACCACTTATCGTGAGCAAAACCGCTCTCTGCATTCGTTAGGGCGCCGGAGATTAAGTCGGTCAAAACGGCGCCGGCGGACGCGCGACAAAGTTCGGCCTCATGCACCGCCGGCGGCGCGTCGAAATCGGTATCGACAAACTCAATCGTCTGCTCAACGCCTTCCGTGGCAAAAACACGGCGGGTCAGAGAATTGAAAAAACTCTCGGCGACTTCCCACCGGATCGACTGGGAGATGAGCGACGAATACACCGCTTTTATCGCCTGCCAGACGGCGCGTTCCTGCAGCCGCTCGCCCATCAGCTCCGTCACTCGGTTCGTTAGGCCATCGAGCACGCTCGAATAAAGACGCAGCCGCTCGGCCGCGTCGTCGTGGCTGCCGCGCCAGTCACGCGCCAGAAAACGTTCACGCGCGCGCACGGTGATCGCACCGAAACGCGACTCGTAATCGCCGAATGCGTTCCGCGTTTCCTCCGCGCAGAGGGCTGCCAACCGGCTGTCGGTTAGGCTGGCAGAGGGAAGCGCGGAGCTCAATGAAACTGCTCTTCTTCGGTCGAACCTCGCAACGCACCGGTGGAAGATTCTCCGCCGGAAATCACGCGCGCCACTTCGTCGAAGTAGCCGGTGCCGACTTCGTGCTGATGTTTGGTCGCGGTGTATCCGTCGGCTTCGGCGGCGAATTCCGCTTCCTGCAGCTCGGAGTAAGCAGCCATCCCACGGTCGCGATAATCATGCGCCAGTTTGAACATGCTGTAGTTGAGCGCGTGAAATCCGGCCAGGGTGACGAATTGGAATTTGTAGCCGAGCGCGCCGAGTTCGCGCTGGAATTTCTCGATCGTTAGGCGATCGAGTTTCGCTTTCCAGTTGAAGGACGGAGAACAATTATAGGCCAGCAATTTGCCGGAAAATTTTGCGTGAATTTGTTCGGCAAATTTCTTCGCTTCTTCCAAATCCGGTTTCGAAGTTTCGAACCAGAGCAGATCGGCGTAAGGCGCGTAACTTAACCCGCGCGCAATCGCCTGATCGATTCCGGCGCGAACACGGAAGAAACCTTCGGCGGTCCGGTCGCCGGTCACGAAGTCGTGATCGCGCTCGTCAATATCACTCGTGAGAAGAGCTGCGCCGCCCGCATCGGTGCGCGCGATAAGAATCGTTGGCACGCCCGCGACGTCGGCGGCAAGCCGCCCGGCGACGAGATGCGCAATCGCGGCGCGCGTTGGGACAAGAACTTTGCCGCCCATGTGTCCGCACTTTTTTTCGCTGGCGAGCTGGTCTTCCAGATGAACGCCCGCTGCGCCCGCTTCGATCATCGCTTTAATTAATTCGAAAACGTTAAGCGGACCGCCAAAGCCGGCTTCCGCATCCGCCACGATCGGGACGAACCAATCGACGTCGCTTTTCCCTACCGCGTGATCGATCTGGTCGGCGCGCTGCAACGCCTGATTAATCCGCCTAACGACTGCGGGAACGCTGTTTGCCGGATAGAGACTTTGGTCGGGATACATCTGGCCAGCGAGATTCGCGTCGGCCGCGACCTGCCAGCCGCTGAGATAAATTGCTTTCAGTCCCGCGCGCACTTGCTGTACGGCCTGGTTGCCGGTGAGCGCGCCAAGAGCTGGAATGAAAGATTCCGCGTGCAGCAAATCCCAAAGCTTTTCCGCGCCGCGCCGTGCGAGGGTGTACTCAGGCACAACGCTGCCTTGCAGGCGCTGGACGTCGCCTAACGAGTAAGGGCGCTTCACGCCCTTCCAGCGTGGGTTGTTCTTCCAATCAGATGTCGATTTGTTCAAGATAATCTCCTCCGGGGAGCGCACGCGCCTCGCGTGCTGGTTTGTGCGCCTCGCGCAAACCCGGGCGTCATTGTGGGATCATTGCCGGAAAAAGTTCGTTTCGGCGCGGCGCCGAAACCAGCACGCGAGGCGCGTGCGCTCCCCAGATCAATCGAGCTTCTCATAACCCGGCAATGTCAAAAATTCGGCGAACTCGTCATCGGTTGTAATCTTGTCGAAAAGTTCGCGCGCCGCCTCGAATCGATCGCGTTCAGAGCGCTTCACCTTCCCCAATTCCTCCGCGAGCACGCTGCGAAAAAGTTCCTTCGTCACTTTCCGTCCATCTTGCAAAACACCGTCCGGATGGCGGATCCATTGCCAGACTTGCGCACGCGAGATCTCCGCGGTGGCCGCGTCTTCCATCAGATTGAACAGCGGCACCGCACCATGTCCGCGCAGCCACGCCTCCAGATATTGCACACCGACGCTGATGTTTTGCCGAAAGCCCGCTTCCGTAATCGGGCCGCTCGGAGCGAAATCGAGCAGGTCTCTCGCGGTCACGGCAACATCGTTAGGCTGACGCTCGATCTGGTTAGGCTGCGGCATTGCGGCATTAAAAGCATCGAGCGCCAGCTGCACCATGCCGGGGTGCGCGACCCAGGTTCCGTCGTGCCCGTCGCGTGCTTCGCGTTCCTTGTCCGCGCGCACTTTCGCGAACGCTTCTTCATTCGCCGCCGGATTGTCTTTCACCGGAATTTGCGCCGCCATTCCGCCCATCGCGAAGGTCTTCCGGCGATGACAAGTCTCGATGCAAAGGAGCGAGTAGGAGCGCATAAAATGCGTTGTCATCGTGATCAACGCGCGATCGGCGAGGAGAAAATCGGGTTTGTTGCGGAAGCGTTTGATACAGGAAAAAATGTAATCCCAGCGGCCGCAATTCAGCCCGGCGGAGTGTTCGCGCAGCTCGTAAAGAATCTCGTCCATCTCGAACGCAGCCGGGATCGTCTCGATCAGCACCGTGGCGCGGATCGTCCCCTGCAGAATCCCCATCTCGTCCTGCGCGAGTTTGAAAACATCGTTCCAAATGCGTGCCTCAAGATGGCTTTCCATTTTCGGCAAATAAAAATACGGACCGCTCCCGCGTGCGATCAGCTCCTTCGCATTGTGAAAGAAGAAGAGCCCAAAATCGAACAGACCTCCGGCGATCGGCTGGCCATCGACGACCAAATGCTTCTCGACCAAATGCCAGCCGCGCGGCCGAGGCATGAGAACGGCGACCTGCTCGTTGAGCCGATATTTTTTCCCATTCGGATTCGTGAACTCGATTGTCCGCCGAATCGCGTCGCGCAGATTGATCTGGCCTCCGATCATGTTTTCCCAGGTCGGCGAGTTTGCATCCTCGAAATCGGCCATGAAAATTTTCGCGCCGGAATTAAGTGCGTTGATCACCATTTTGCGATCGGTCGGGCCGGTGATCTCGACTCGGCGATCGCGGATGTCTGATGGAATCGGCGCGCAGCTCCAGTCGCTGTCTCGGATTTTTTTTGTCTCCGGTAAAAAATCCAATGTCTCGCCGCGATCGAGCGCCGCCTGGCGTTCTTCCCGGCGAGCGAGGTCTTCGAGACGCCGCGGGTTGAAAGCCCGGTGCAATTTCGCGACGAAGGCGAGCGCTTCCGGGGTGAGAATTTCGGCGAAGGCCGCGGTGATTTCGCCGCGCACTTCAAGGCCGGCGGGCATTTTTTGATTCGGTGGTTGCTCCATCGTTAGGCAATTTCGTAGGGGAAGTCTCTGTAAAATGAATCGGGTTTGCCCGGCCTTTCGCGTGCGGCGACTCACGCCAAGCGGACGGCGCTTACGAAGCGCCCTTCCGGTCAAAGGCTGACAGCGCCGCCTGATAGACGAGGCGCAGGCTTTGCCCGGTGCGCTCGGCGGCGGCGCGGCAGCTTTCAAACTCCGGTGCGATCTGCACCACTTCGCCGTCGAGCAATCCAAGCTTGAGGGAAATCTCGCCAAACGGCGTGGCCACTTTCTCGAAACGCCGCTTGAGTTTGTAGCGCCGCTTTTCGCATCGGCGCACGCCGAACGCGCTCGTTTCAGTGAGCAGAAGACGAACAATTTTTTGCTCCAGCGCCGGCTCACAGAGGACAGAGAGGCGCACGCCCGGCCGATTCTTTTTCATCTGCACCGGCGTGAGGGTGACGTCGAGCGCGCCGAGCGCGAGCAGCCGCTCAATCGCCGCGCCGGTAAATTCCGGAGAGAGATCATCGAGATTAGTTTCAATCTCGATCACCGTGTCCGTTTCGGAGTCGTTAGGCAAAATCGCTTCACCGAGGACGGCGCGCAGCACATTCGGGCGGCTCGGCAGGTCGCGGGTGCCGATCCCGTAACCGACGCGTTCGATTTTCATGAATGGCATTGTGCCTAACGATTCGGCAAATTCCGCCACGATCGCTGCGCCGGTCGGGGTGATCGATTCCCAGTTCTCATCGACCTGCTCGATCGTTAGGCCGCGCAGAATCTCGAGCGTCGCCGGCGCCGGGAGCGGGAAACGCCCATGCGCGCAATCGATCCAGCCGCGCCCTTCGCGCAACGGCGAGACAATCACGCGCGGTTGCCCCAATTCCTCCAAGGCGACGCAGGCCCCGACGATATCGGCGATGGAATCGATCGCGCCTACTTCGTGAAATGCGACTTCTGCGACGGCCACGCCGTGAATCTTCGCCTCCGCTTCGGCGATGCGCTGAAAAATGGCAAGCGCCCTTTGCCTAACGAACTCCGAAAGTCCGCTGCGCTCCAGCCGCTCCCGGATTTCCGCGTGGTGGGTATGCGCATGACCGGACGCAGCGGCCTGCACCTCGAACTTCGTCCCGCTGATTCCTTGTCGCGACTGGCGTTCGAACGCGAAACGCACTTCGCCTAACGACAGTTTCCGCAGCTCCGTTTCCAGCTTTGCCGGCGCGGCCCCGAGATCGCAGAGCGCGCCGACGGTCATGTCGCCGCTGATGCCGGAAAAGCAGTCGAGATAGAGCGTGCGTTTCATCGGCGCGAGCAGCGTAGCACAGAAGAAAACACGTGGCCGCGCGGCGTTGCTCGTTAGGATTTCCGCCCTAGTCTGCGGGATGAAATTCTTCATCGCGCCGCTCCTTTTCCTCGCTGCCGCCTGCTTCGTGCGCGCGGACGAAACGCCCACTCAACTCG
Source organism: Chthoniobacterales bacterium (assembly GCA_013821455.1). GTDB lineage: Bacteria > Verrucomicrobiota > Verrucomicrobiia > Chthoniobacterales > UBA10450 > Palsa-1392. The sequence continues at coordinate 1,320 of JACDGS010000039.1, read as the reverse complement.
CCGAACAGGAGTTGCCGTCGCTTCTCGCGATTTACAAGGACATCCACGCGCATCCGGAATTATCGACCCAGGAAGAGCGAACTTCCGCCCTTGTCGCGAAGGAATTGAAAGCCGCGGGCTGCGAGGTGACCGATCACTTCGGCAAATACGAAATGCCTGGCCTAACGAGTTATGGCGTGGTCGGCGTGATGAAAAATGGCGACGGCCCGACGGTGCTTGTTCGCACGGACATGGACGCGCTCCCGGTCGAGGAAGCGACTGGGCTGCCTTACGCGAGCAAGGTCACGACGAAGAATAACGACGGGAAAGAAGTCCACGTCATGCATGCCTGCGGGCACGACGCGCACATGGCTCTCTTCATTGGCGCGGCGCGCGTGCTCGCGAAACTGAAAGACCAGTGGCACGGCACTCTCGTTTTCGTCGGGCAGCCCGCGGAGGAAACCGGTTCCGGCGCGAAGGCGCTCCTTGCCGACGGTCTTTACACGAAATTCCCGAAACCAAATTTCGCGATCGGGTTTCACGACAACGCCGAACTCGAGACGGGCAAGATCGCTTACGTCCCCGGTTACGTGCAGGCCAATGTCGATTCGGTTGATATCACAGTCCGCGGCGTCGGCGGTCACGGCGCGTATCCGCACAAGACAAAGGACCCAGTCGTGCTCGCGGCCCAGATCGTCCTCGGATTGCAAACGATCGTAAGCCGCGAGAACAACCCGCTCGATCCGATCGTGATCACCGTCGGGTCGATCCACGGCGGGACGAAGCACAACATCATTTCCGACGAAGTGAAGATGCAGGTCACCGTGCGCACCTATAAAGCGGAGGTGCGCAAACACGTGCTCGACGCGATCGCGCGCGTGGCCAAAGGGATGGCGATCGCCGGCGGTTTTCCCGAGGACAAAATGCCGATCGTAAAAGTGGAGGAGGATGAATTCACGCCCGCGACCTACAACAATCCGGAGCTGACTGCGCGGCTGGCCAAAGATTGGAAGAGCGTGCTCGGCGACGGGAACGTGGTGCAAAAAGATCCGACGATGGGCGGCGAAGATTTCTCGGAATTCAGTCTGCCGGATCACTCCATCCCAGCCTGCGATTTCTGGATCGGCGCGGTCGATCCGGCAAAAATCGCGGCGAGCGAAAAGGGCGGCGAGCCGTTGCCGAGCTTGCACTCGCCGAAGTTCGCCCCCGTGCCGGAACCGACGATCAAGATTGGCGTCATCGGCGTCGCGACCGCGGTCTTGGATTTAATGAAAAAATAACTCCGTGTCGCCTAACGAGTGCGGTAGTCGGAAATCCGGGGAGGACGGGCTGTCAGCCCGT
>JACDGS010000007.1 GCA_013821455.1 Chthoniobacterales bacterium | reverse complement strand
AAGGCGGACAGCACCTACACCTGCACCTTCAAAGCCAAAGGGAACAAAGCGCGCACGGATAAAGTCATTGCCAATGGCGTGACTATTGATAGCGGGGCGTCCTTTAACTTCAGCGGGCAGGTGCAAGGACAATTACGGCAAGGACTGGTCCTAACTGTGATCAGCAACACGAGCGCGACACCTATCGCCGGCACCTTCAGCAACCTGCCCGATGGCGCAACTCTAACGATAAGTGGAAATAACTTCCAAGCCAGCTACGAAGGCGGCGATGGCAATGATCTCACGCTCACGGTTGTGCCGTAAATCCAACTCCTATGAAGAAACCGATCCTTATTCCCGTTGTTTTCCTGCTCTTCCTGAGTCTGCAGGCCGCGCGCGCCGGCAGCGCCACATGGGACCTGAACCCGGTGAATAACGATTGGAATACGGCCGCTAACTGGACTCCGGCGACTGTGCCGAACAGCGTGTCGGATATCGCCACTTTCGACCTGTCGAATACGAAGAGCTTGCGGATTGCGAGCGGTGACATTGTGGGCGGTATTGTCTTCGACTCAGGTGCAAGCGCTTTCATCATCAATCTAGAGTCATTTGCTTTTCTTACCCTAGGTGGGGGAGGAATCTCGAATGCCTCCGCGGTGACACAGAAATTTACGGTTGGTTCTTTTGCTCAACTGAATTTTGTCAACGGTGCCAAAGCCGGGATGATGACTCAGATTACCAACATAGGGGCGACAAATGATTTCGGCGGTGAAGGCACCACGTATTTCCGCAACAGCGCGAGCGCGGATCACGCGGTGGTCCTGAATGCCGGCGCTACTGGCAGCGCAGCGCCTCCGGGCTTCACCTATTTCTATGACACGTCGACGGCTGACCATGCGACCATCTCCAATCTTCCCGCGGCGCTGGACGCGGACCAGGGTGGAAGCACTTACTTCTACGCCTCCGCCAGCGCAGGGAATGGCACTTTCACGAATAACGGTGGCACCGCGGCCTATCTCTTTGCGACCACCACGGAGTTCTACGACACCTCGACCGCCGCCGAGGCTACTCTTACTGCCACCGGTGGCGTCCACGATTTTGGCCAGGGAGGAGGGACGCTCTTTTTCGCCAGCTCCACGGCGGCTAATGCCTCGCTCGTGGCGACGGCGGGCGTTAATGGGCATCCCGGCGGTTATATCTGGCTGGCTGACAGCTCCACCGGCGGCACCGCGCAGGTGCGCTTGATGGGTAATGGGCAGCTCGACATCAGTGTCCATGACGCGCCCGGAGTAACGATCGGGTCCCTCAAAGGCAACGGGCTGGTCTTTGTTGGTGCGAATAACCTGACCGTGGGCAGTAATGGGCTGGACGGTAATTTTACCGGCATCATCCAAGATGGCGGACAGGACGGCGGCGTGGGCGGATCGCTGACTAAGACCGGGGCTGGAGTCTTGAATCTGCGCGGGGCTAACCTTTATACCGGTGGCACCACGGTGAACGAGGGCGCCCTTGCCGCTCTCAACACTACGGGCTCAGCTACCGGGACGGAGGCCGTGCAGGTGAATGGCGGCACCCTGGCGGGTAACGGGACAATCGCTGGCGCGGCGACGATCGGCCAGGGCAATGGCACAGGAGCTTTCCTCGCCCCAGCAAATGGGACCGGTGTGCAATCCGCACTGACCATCCAGGGCAAGCTCACCCTGAAAGCTGATGCCACCTATATCTGCACCTTGAAAGCCAAGTTGAAAAAAACGAGCGCTGACGAAGTTATCGCCGAAGGAGTTACCATCAACACCGGCGCGACCTTTACCTTCCAGGGAAAAGTGCAAGGAACGCTACAGGCTGGAACTGTCTTCACTGTCCTCAGTAACACCAGCTCTACACCCATCAACGGAACCTTCAGTAACCTGCCCGATGGCGCCATCCTAACGATGAGTGGAAATAATTTCCAAGCCAGCTACGAAGGCGGCGATGGCAATGATCTTGCCCTGACGGTGGTTCCGTGACTAATCGGACCGGATCGAGAAACTTGGGTTTGGCAGGAAGCGCTTCCGAAACTCGACTGGTTTAACCAGTCGAGTTTATAAGCTACCCACGAAACCATAGCTCAGCCTGATCGTGATGATGTTTTCAGGCGGCCCGGCTACACTCGTTCGCTCAGCAAGAAAGCGGCGCTTTGATCCTGCCGTTGTCAGTCCGCGGACGTACCCGACGGCACTCGCTCGCTCTGCAGACGGCGGCGATCGATCTTTCCGTTGTCTGTCCGCGGTAATGTCGCAGCGAAGTCTATTTTCTCTGGCACCATATAAGCGGGGAGCTTCTCCGCGCAGTGTCGCTTTAACTCCGCAACCTCGAGCGAGCTATCTCCGGCGAGTGTAACTACCGCCTGAATGGTATTGCCTACCGCCTCATCCGGAATAGCCAAAGCGACGGCTTCATCCACCGCCGGATGAGTTACCATGATTGCTTCAATCTCACCTAACTCTACGCGATAACCGCGTGTCTTAATCATGTGATCCTTGCGGCCAACGAAGAGGTAATTGCCGTCCTCATCCAGAGTGACCCAGTCGCCGGTGCAGTAGAGGTTCTCTTCCCTTCCGACCGCGAAGGGATTAGGCGAAAAGGCGGCCCTGGTATTTTCAGGCCGGCCATAGTACCCCTGCATAACTGTAGAACCTCGCGCGTAGAGTAATCCTTCCCGGCCCGGCCCACTAACTCTCTCACCTGCCTCATCGATCGCGATGAGCTCAGTGTTAGCGCAAGCTTTTCCGATCGGAATAGGTGCTGTAGCTTCAGGAGATAAAGGCGCCACTTCGTAATAAGCGCACACATTAGTCTCTGTCGGCCCGTAAAGGTTGGCGTAGCGAGGATGAGTCAGTTTTTCCATCAGCGCGCGCAGGTGTTTCGTGGGAAAAACCTCGCCTGCGAAGAGGATAATACGAAGCGAACTGAAGTCGCCCTCATCCAGTTTGCCGCGACCCAGCAGCAGCATCAACACCATAGGAACAGAATACCAAACAGTTATCTTCTGCTTTTGGATAAAGGCTGAGAGCTGGAGCGGAAACACAGCCAGCCCTTCCGGGACGAGACAGATAGCCGCGCCCGCTTTTACCGCGACAAAGATATCGAAGACTGAAAGGTCGAAATTAAACGGCGCGTGCTGTGAAAGGCGATCGCTGGATGTGATACCAAACGTCTCCGCCGCCCAGTTAACAAAAGTCAGAGCGTTAAGATGGGATAGCATAACTCCCTTAGGCGTTCCCGTAGAACCGGAAGTAAATAGGATATAAGCGAGGTCATGACCGATGACATCGACCACGGGAGAATCCTTCGGACATTGCAGTAACACTTCCGAGAAGGACTGATATCCGGAAGAGTGAGCATCCTTTGGTAACTCATCGACAAAAAACAAAGCGGCGTCCTTACACTCTTCCTTCAGACCGTCTTCGATTTTGCCGTAGAGCGAGGCGCTCGTGACCAGCGCGCGAAAAGCACATTGCCGCGCGATCTCCACCAGACGCGCGCCGGGCGCATTCGCATCCACCGGCACATAGCACGCGCCCGTCTTGAGAATCCCAAAAATACTGACGATCGCGCGCGGTGACTTCTTTAAATAAATCCCCACCCGATCGCCGGGCGCGACGCCGGCCGCGATAAGTGCATGTGCCAACTGGTTACTCTGAGTTTCTAAGTCGCGGTAAGTGATAGCGTCGTCCACGAGCCGAACCGCGTCTGATTCGGGATGGGCCGCAGCACTTGCCCTGAGTAATTGGTGCAATAAATAGGACATGAGGATTAACAGTTCGGAAAAGCAATTCCCGCGCGACATCCGTTCGATGCGCCGCGGCGTATACCTACCAGCAAATGACGAGCCAATGGCGCGCCGGCTGCTCTCTTATTCTGTTCACGGCGCTCATGATACATTTCACAACAGCCCGGTCAATTTGCCTGGCAGGATTCTCTCGCCCCGCTGACGCAGCCGATTATCCGCCTCTCATTGCGGGTTGTCGCTTGACAATCTCGCCAAAATATCCCAAAACAACCCGGACACACCACGGCTCGACGGGGAAAACCATCTTCCAAACCTCGTCTTCTTTTCCCCCGCAGTTTGCCAAACAAAAACAATGAAAAAGCGACCAGCTATTATCCTCGGAGGCGGCCCTGCGGGGTCCTCGACAGCTCTTCACCTTTTGCGAACCGGCATCCAGCCGCTCATCGTCGAACGGCAGGCATTTCCTCGCTATCACATCGGTGAATCACTCAGCGGCGAATGCCGCGGCGCGGTCCGCGCGCTGGGTCTCGAAGAAGAAATGCTGTCCAAGAATTTCCCGGTCAAGCATGGCGTCAACGTTTTCAATCCCAACGGCGTTCCATTTTGGGTAGAGGTGAAACGGCGCTGCCCGGAGACACACGAACTCATCCCGACCGCGACGTGGTCTGTCGTGCGCAGCACTTACGATGACATTCTGCTCAATGCCGCGCGCCAACGCGGGGCGGAATATATGGAATGCGAAGCAGTCTCGCCTTTACGTGATGGCGATCGCGTCGTCGGCTTGCAGATCCGCACCCCCGGCGGCGCGCTGGAAGATCTCCGTTCCGAGGTGTTCGCGGATTGTTCCGGACAGGCGACTTTCCTGGCCAACCGCGGGTTGACGGCACCCAAGGTGAAAGGCGGCTACGCCAACCAAATCGCCGTTTACTCGCAACTCTCCGGAGTGATTCGCGACAACGGCGACACGCCGTCAAAAGTCCCGGGCAACACTCTCATTTTCTACAAAGAGAAGGGGCATTGGGCCTGGATGATCCCGTTGAACGACGAGGAGATGAGTATCGGTGTCGTTGCGCCGGCCAGTTACTTCAAGAAGACGGGTCTCGACAAGACTGAGTATCTCCGTAAAGAAATCCTAAGTCTTAATCCCGACCTGACTCGGCGTATTACTAACACTAACTTCCTCGAAGAAGTGCGCACGACGACGAGTTACAGCTACAAGGCCGATAACTATACCGGCCAAGGCTATCTCTGTGTCGGCGACGCGCATCAGTTTACCGATCCTATCTTTTCCTTTGGCGTCTTTCTTTCCATGCGCGAAGGAGAGTTTGCCGCGGAAGCGATCGGTAAGCTCCTCGGCGAAGAAGGTGGCACAAATGGGAATCCCTTCGCGCACTACGAAGAGGTCAACTCTCAGGGTCAGGATGCGGTGCAGGATTTGATCGATTGCTTCTGGGAGTATCCGCTTGTCTTTACGCGCATGGCCAGCGGCCACGCCAAGGACGATATCACCGACCTGTTCGCGGGCCGGCTTTACGGAGAGATCGTCGAGAATAACAAGTCACGCGCCGCCATGCGCCGGCTGATGATAAAGCGACGCGCCGAATACGCCGCCGCCGCTGCCGCCGCGCCGCGCTCTCAGGCTATGGAAGCTCCCGCTTTTGCGGAAGCGCCGGCGCCTGCGTCCGCTTTCGGTCGCTAGGAACTGCTAAGTCTAAGTGTGCGGATGGCTCGGGTAAGTCATCTGCACACTCACTTTCACTCGAAGACAAATCGCCATGGATCAGACAAACGGTGAGGCCCTGATCTTCCTGCATATTCCGAAGACTGCGGGCACGACGCTCAACCGCATCATCGAATGGCAATACGATCCGCGCACGATTTACACGGTCGATCCCTACCAAATCCGCGCGACAGTGCAGCGCCTAAAAACGCTTTCGGAGAAACGGCGCCGCTCGCTGCGCGTGGTGCGCGGACATTTGATCTACGGCGTGCATGAATGCCTTCCTCAAGGCGGCACTTATATCACGATGTTGCGCGATCCAGTGAAGCGCTTCCTTTCATCTTACTTCTTCATTTTACGCCGCCCGCTCCATCCGCTGCATTGGAAATTGAAAGCCAAAGGAATCGGAGTCGAAGACTTTCTCCAGTTCACCGCACAACGCCAAAACTTGCAGACTAAGATGCTTGCCGGCGTCCCCTACGTCGGACCCTGCGACGAGCGCGTCTTCGAGACCGCACAGCAAAACATGGCGACGAGTTTTCGTGTTGTAGGAATTAGCGAGCGGTTTGAGGAAAGTCTGTTTCTCATCGCATCTTCCTTTGGCTGGAAAATTCCGCACTACGAAAATCGCAAAGTCACCAAGAGCCGTTCCGCGGTCGATCCTGCGATGATCGAAATGATCCGTGAGCACAATCGCTACGACATGGCTCTCTATGAGTTAGGAAAGAAGCGGCTGGATGAGGATCTGCAGAAAAACGCCGAGGCTGTGCAACAAGCCATGCAGAAGCTGGCCGCAACGCCGAAGCCAGGCAAGCTTGAGAACTTTTTACAAACAACCGTTGGGACCGGGCGCTTTCTTGTGAGTAAGGTAACTTCAGTGTTATGAGTCATTCACGAGCTTATCGACTTAGCTCTCTTCTGTTGCTCTTAGTTGTCGGCCTAACCGGTTTCGCACAGGCTGCGAGCGAGCGAAAACCACCGATACGAACCGGCATCTGGGTGATGCAGAAACTGCCCGAAGATCCGTCCAGCTTCGAAGAGTTTTCCAGCCATGTCCGGTCTAACTCACACCTAAGTGGTGTCTGCCTTAACTTCGCCTGGAAGACGATCGAGAAAGAGCAAGGCAAGCCCGACTTCACCGCGCTGGATAAGACGGTGGATGTCCTGCGCAAGCTGAACATGAAGTATCAGCTTTGCCTTAAACCGGGAGCTAACACTCCCGACTTTGTTTACAATCAGGGCGCCCAAGCTTTTCCTACCCAGGTGACAAATCCTCATCGCGCGGACGTCGGCCAGGCGATTCGAATTCCCGTGCCCTGGGATCTCATTTACGAGAAGGACTTTTCCTCCATCATTCAAGAGCTAGGACAGCGCTACGCCTCCGATCCGCTCTGTGTCAGCGTCGTTCTTACTTGCGCTAACTTTGTTAGTGCGGAAATGCATCTTCCCAAAACGCGCGGCGACATTTCGCGTTGGGCTGCGCTAGGCCATTACGACACGAAGTTACTCGAAGTTTATAAGCGCTACACCGATGAGTGGGCCACTGCCTTTCCTAAACAAGAAGTGTCGCTCCACCTGGCGAAGGTGCTCGATCTTCCGATATCCTTTACCGAGCAGATAGTGGACTACGGCGCAAGCAAGTATCCGGACCGCTTCACTATTCAGAACTGTCAGCTCACCGGCCGCCGGGAAGACATCGGTAATAAGACTTACGAGTTAGTGCTGAGGTACCGCGATCGCATCCACCATGGCTTCCAAAGCCTCGCCGGCCTGTCTCATCCTAATGATCGCATGGGTTCGGTCGAGATGGCGGCTCTTAACGTTGTCCACGCGCAGGGTGAGTACTGGGAATTGTGGCACGGCGATGGCATGAGTTCTGCGACCTCAGCCGCAGTAGCAAAAGCCTGGGACGATGCGAAACAGGCAGGCTACGAAGGCTACAAGCAGAAGCTGGCGGCCGAGGGAAAATATCGCAACTAACCGGATGAATACTTCAACTACCATTCCCGACCACGCGGTAAGTCCGCACGAACAAAAGCCCGGCGAGTCGGTGATCTTCCTGCACGTTCCTAAGACCGCCGGCACTACTCTTAATCGCCTGATCGAATGGGAGTATCCAGTCCTGCAAATGTACTCGGTCGATCCGGTGCTCTTTAAGTGGTCAAGCAAGCATTTGCACGGCCTGTCGAAGAAGCGCCTGGAAGGGATTCGTATGTTTAAGGGACATATGCTTTTCGGCCTTCATATTATTCTCCCCCAATCCGCCACTTATATCACTGTCCTGCGCGAACCGGTCGATCGAGTCCTATCGGCCTATTACTTCATGCGCAGTTACAAGCTGCATCCTTTGTATTGGAAATTCCGTCGCGAGAATTGGACCCTCGAAGATTTCGTGCATCGGTCGCCGCGAACAAATGTGCAATGTAAGATCATCGCCGGCGCGGAGTACGAAGCGCCTTGCACCGCCGAGATCTGCGCCACGGCGATGTCTAACATAGATCGCCACTTTAGTGTTGTCGGACTTTCCGAGCGCTTCGAAGAAAGCCTCGCGCTCATGAAACTACGCTACGGTTGGAAACTCGAGACCTATTCCAGCTTTAACGTCACGCGCGCGCGACCGAAGAAGCGCGACCTGCCGCAATCCACTCTCGACCTCATCACGGAGAAGAACTCCTACGACGTTTCTCTCTACGCCTACGCGGCGAAACGCTTCGAGGAAGAAGTCAGTCAAAATGCAGCCGAAGTCGCGCGTATCACCGCCGACTTACAAGCCTCACGCGACCGCACTCAGGCTCCCATGACGGCCAAACTCTTTGCGCTTCGTTCCGCGGGCCGGAAAGCTCTTAACCGAGTTTACTCGGCTATTTAGCAGCGGTCCTTTGCTCGCCCTTCGCGGGTTTGACCTGCGCGTCTCCTTCGATCAGGAGCACCTTCGCGCGATAAGTCTCGAAGACGATCCGGGCATTGGAGTCCAGGTATTCGAGGACATTAGGAGCACTTAGCTTCTCGAAGGAAGCATAGGGCGCAAAGATCAGCCAAGTCCGACGCGCGCGATGAGTGACTTCTTTTAACTCAGTCAGATTTCGCACTACGGGTAAGCCGCCAAACTTATCGACAAAGCGGGGCTCACCGAGCAACTGGTTGTAAGGCACTTTCGATCCCAGGAGCGTATCGAGAAAGTAATCGCCCGGCTGTTTCGCGTAGTAGGCATACACGTGCGGGATGCCGGGAAAAACCACGTCGCCCGGCTGTAGGTGCTCCTTCACATAGCGATCGGCATCGCGATAGTCGTAGCGATACATACCCATCCGCGTCATAAGACCCGGCGTGTCACCGGTGCTCGAGAGCTTATAGACATGGAACATCCATTCGTTACTCTGGAGAAAGAGAAGGAGGATCGCCGCAATACCCGCCGCGTGCGCGCAAACCCAGGCGATCGCGGAGTCACTCTCGCGTTGGGCGAGGGCAATCATCCGGTCATAAATCATAACTCCAGCCGCGACTCCGGAGAGGACAAGCAACGGCTGATAGTAGTAGCAATAGCGAGGCGCCAAGGCCGCGATGAAGTTCGTATGACAAAACCAGAGACTCACCAACATCGGAAAGAGATAGCGATAGCTTCTGTTACCCCAGCAGACAGGCAGCCCCAGCACGGCCAGGAGGGTAAAGAAGACATGGTTCTCCGAAAGCCAGAGCTTATTAATGTAGAACATCGGCTGATAAGCCGAAGTAAGGAAGAAGAGGGAAGGTCCAGTCAGGTTGGAAAGGCCCGAACCAATTTGCAGGTAAGGCTCACCCGCGAGTGTGCGCGAACAATATTGCGCCACCACCACCGTGCCCAGGAAGAAGAGACCGAAATAGAGATTGAGTTCCTTAAGCCACCACCATTCGCCCCAGCGATAAATCATGAGTGCGACGAAGAGCGAAGGGAGCAGGAAGGCGCTTCCTTCCCACGAGAGGTAAGTGATACAAAAGCTAATCGACGCCGCGATAAAGAACTTGCCATGGAAAGGCCGGACTCGGATTGCTTCGTAGAAAAGCAAGATAGTCAGCAGACTCATGAACTGACATTGCTGCGGATAGAAGGCATTCTGCGCCCAACGAATATCGAGCGGGAGACAGGCGTAGATAAAGGCAGCGATCAGTCCCGTCCGCCAATTAAAGAGACGAACCCCAAGGAGACCCATAAGGCCGATGCAAAGTGTGCCCATAAGGCACGAAGGCAAACGCATGGTCAGCTCCGAGTAGCCAAATAAACCTGACAAGGCCAAAGGATAAGGAACGGCCTCGTAAGTCGTGATCCAGCGGACATCCCCCGCATAGGTCGTATAAGGAATACCTAACGAGTATATCCCTTTCGACTTGGTCACCAGGCCCATCTCGTCATGATCAAACGAAATGGCAGCAATGTTATGAAATCGTAGAGCCAATCCCAGCGACATAATGAGAATGAGCAGGATGTAAGGAGCCGCGGTGCGGACATCGCTGAAGGTCGCCGTCACGCGGGCCCGGGCGCGACCGGCTAACTCTTCAACAGGGAAAAGATGGAACAAACGAATGCCGAGCAAGGCAATGACCGCCGCCAGAATAAAAGCGGTCCGGAAAGACCATTCATCCGGAAAACGGATGTCATAGTTAGGCAGCAAAAGGAAGAGCAAGCCAACGGCAATCGGCGCATGGAACAAAGCATCGCGCACCATCGTGTGCCGAAGTAATTCCTGGCGGCTTCCCGCCATCAACCCGGAGAAGAGCAGCCAAAGCGCCAGCACGACCGCGGCAGTGAGGACAATAACCAGAAGATTGCCGGCATAAGTAAGGAAACCAGCACGATCAACTGGCTTGCCTAACTCCTGAGCTAGATAACCCCACGGCGCCGATCCTACTTCGCCGAACTCCACGGCGGGCTGCGCCGTGTCGGGCGGCGCCATGCTATCAATCACATGCCAGGACGAGTTACTATCAAATTTTTGCAGACTGCCATCTGAGTTAACCAGAAATCCCGAGACCAGAACACTAGCTGGCCGATGATCGGCGCGGACGGTAGCTGTAATAGAGTTAGCGCCACTCTTTATCCAGTAACTGATATCGTAGGATTCCAAGGTTGCTTTCTCAAAAGTCGAACCGCCCTTCTTCGCCGGCTTACCGGCGGATTGCCCGCCCGCGCGCTGGCGGCCTTCGGCTTTCGGCGAAGTCTCCTTCGCTTCGGTCGCTAAGTGCGGTAACCGCGCGCTGCTTGACCCGTAATCAATCGTCGAGGTAAGAAGGTGCCCATTAACCAGTAGATCAAGTTGTCCTGAGCTGGCGATTTGAAGCCATGTCTCCTGGCGCGAATGGTCCGCCTGAATAGTCTTGGAAAAAGTAGCGCTGCTCGCGGCGTCGCCCGATAAAAGCCAAGAGCCAGTCACCGGTGATTGTAGGACCATCGGATTAAGATCGACCCAGGAGAGATCGTAGGGGCGATCGTTAACCGGCGAGCGCACCGCCAAAGGCCATAACTCATCGGGCACGGCCGCCGAGGTCCAATCCTCCGAACCCCGCACAATTCCTTGTTCGGTGGTAACTCTCCATTGGGCGTCGGACACTAACTCAGTTACTTTCCCGCCGTGCTGCTTGATGTAAGCCCGCACCATGATTTGTGCGGGGCCCGGGAAAGACGTGCGATTGACTGAGACCGCGATGACGTTAGTCCCGGATTTTAGCCGTTTCTTAATGTCATAGATACCGGCGACGCGCGTCTTGACTGAGTCTTCTACCCCGGCGGTATGACTATTGACGATGGCTTTGAAATTATCGACCGCCGCGACTTCCATCCAGGCTTGCTCGGGCTCAGCGTTAAGAAAAACTTTGGTGCGGAAGTACGCCGTGGGACCTTTCTCCACCGGCTCGATCCATTGGGCATTACCAAAGTCTAGCTGATACTGCCGATGCTTCGGGGTGAAGTAAGTCTGCTGGATAAAGTAACCCAGTAAGAGGCCGCAAAAGATGACCAGACCGAGAGACCAGCGTACGGCGTAGGAGCGTCCTGCCGTAGCAGGTGTTAGGTTCTCGTTCATATCTTACTCTCCGACCAGACCGGTTAAGGCCCAGTAGTTCTCCAGCGGGTCGGCCGCGAGGGATAGATTGTAGTAATTCCGAGCCTCCGCGTCGCGACCTAGCTTGGCATAGGAGTCGGCGCCGATGGAGTAGGCATTAGCAAGGAGTTGGTTATGGTCGCGCACGATAGGCACGAGCTGGTCCACGGCCTTGATCGAAGCCTCATAACTGCCAATCATAAAATAACCGCGCGCGAGATAAGTCAGCGCATAAACCTGAGTAGGATCTTCGGCCAGTGCTGCCTGCCAGTTAGTCACCGCGCTCCCAATGCCGCCGGCTTGATAGAGAGCCAGCCCCAGACTGGTATGCGCACGCGCGGCTTCCCGGCGCGCGGTTAAGGCCATGATGTCATCTTTTTGTGCAACACCTTCCAGCTCAAAGACTGCCTGCTCGAACTGCGCGGCCTTTTCCAAGGTCAAGGCCTGACTAATGCTGCGTTCCCGCGAATTGGGTTCAACGCCGGCAGACCTTTGCAGGTCACCGATAGTCGCGTAAAGGTCGATGTCCTGAGCGTGCCATCCATCCCAGCGCATAGAACTCCTAAAGGCCGCGATCGCATCGAGACTTCTCCCTTCGGCCTTGGCCAGGGAAGCCTTGGTGAAATAATACTGGCCGATCATCGCCGGAGCCAGAACGATCACCAGTGCCGCGAAGGGCAAGCCAAAGAGAACCAGAGCAACTGAGAGACGCGCGCCGCGTAAACGGCTCAAAGCATATAAGCCAACTAAAAGCGCACCTATCCCAAAGCAGGTCCAACCTAGCCGGAGAAAGGACCACGCCCCCACGAAACGACCCCAACCGCTGTAAAGCTGCAACCTTTTCGGAACGATCTCCGACGCACCATAGTTTTGCGGGAGGAAGTTTTTGCTGAAAGCGTTCACGATCGGCATGGTTTGATCTTCCTCGGTCAGGCGGCTAAGTAAGCCTGGCTGTTCAAAGGCCAGGTGCGCCGGAACCAGGGCAAAGATAGTGAGCAGGATCGCCGCCGCGGCCGCAAGAAACGCGACTGAGAAGCGTGATAGGATAATCCCGACCAGCAACACGCCGATGGCAAGAACGCCAAAGGAAAAGATACTTAGATGCGGCAGCAATCCGATATGCTGAAATAAGGGTAACTGCACACCCTTCAGGTTACGGCTAAAGGGAAACTCCACCCACTTGAGACCCGTCGAAGCGACCACGAGAAAGCCACCGACGATGAGCAGCCAGTAAGGCGCCCAAATCCTCTCAATCTTCCCACCCCATTTCTCCGCCAATGCCATCGCCCGTGCGAAAAGGCGCCACAAAATTTTCACGTGTTTCGCTTTAGTTTCTTCGACCAGGACTCAATAAAGGGAGAGATAAAGGACATACCTTCGCGCGCTTGCTCGACTTCCTCCGAGGAGAAGGTCCGCAAAGCGAACAAGGCGACAAGATAGACAACACCAGAAAGAACGGCGCCGCCGAGCTGCCAGACGAGAGGCGCGCTATTTACGGCATAAAGAACTGCGGCCATACATATCCCCGCGAGAAGGGGTCGCACGAAGACTTCGCCTAACTTAGCCGGATAGCCCAGGCGTGCGAGCTGCACAATCCACATCCCAACGATAAGTGTCTCAGCGCAGGTAAAGGCAATCGCCGGACCAACCAAGCCCAAGCGGGGAATGAGATAAATCAACATTCCGATGCGCAGGACAGTTCCGATAGCCGTGCTATAAAGAAAGCGCTTCTGTTCGTCGAGCGCGGCAAAGAGATATTGGTATAGCGTAGAGAGAAAGAAAGGCACTAGCCCGAGGCCGAGATATTGCATCGCCGGCAAGGCCGGGGTGAACTTTTCGCCGAGCGCGAGATGCAGGATAGGTCCCGACCAGGCAACGAAGAACGCCGCAAAGGGAATACTAATCAGGGCGAAGAACTTTACGCTTTGCTGATAAGCCTGCAGAAAGCGCTCCGGCGAAAGATGAGCGGTGCGGGAATAGAGTGGATATAACGGTAGCGAAAGAGTCTGCGGCACAGTGCGCAGCGTCCAGCTAAGTCGATAAGGACCACCGAAGAGACCTACGGTATTCATACTGGTCATCAGGCCGAGGACAAAGATATCGATCTGCATGGCGAGCGAGCGCAGCATGACTCCACCACCCATCGGGATAGCCGAGAAGAAGAGTGACTTCCATAAAGGCAAATCTACTCTCAGTTTGACCTTGGTATAAAGACGAGACACCAGGACATGATAGAAACCCCAAAGCAGGACGTTGGAGACTAAGTGGGCGATAACGAATCCAATCAGCCCTATGCGATAATGCAGCATGATCAGGATGAAACCCAAGAGCAGGACCTTTTGCAGGATAAAGCCGAGATAGTTTAACTCGTTATCCTCAAAGGCACGCAGGACTGCGCTATAACCCGCGGCGTGAAACGTGGCCAGCGTCGCCCCGGTCATCACGAGAACGGCTATCTTCACGTCGTTACCGTAGGGTAGGAAGAGCGCGATGACTCCGACAACCAGGACGACCACTCCGGAGATAGCCCAGATCAAAGCCTGCGCGGCGCCGGTAATACTACCAGCGCAGTCCGGATCTTTGGCTATCTCGCGAATCATCATTCGCGGCAGGCCAGAGTCAGCCACTAACTGTGCGATAAGTGCGAAAGAAAGAACCCACTGATATTTACCGAACTCCGCGAGACTGACATGGCTATTGCGCGCGAGCGCAACAGTCGTGAGCAGATAGACCAGGCCGGCAATAACACCAGCGAGGATACCAACGACCGCATTCTTTACGATCCGTTGCGACTGCTTCATTTAGCCGTCCACTGCCACGAACCGCCCGCCGCTTTTTGAAGCACGGCGTAAAGAATAAGACGACGGACTTCAACCCCGTCGAGATCGTCCTTCTTGGCGATAAGTCGCAATTCCTTTTCGATCGCGGTGAGAGGCGGCGCGATGCCCTGTTGCTGCTGCGAGCTGATGACCTGCAGATCTCTATCAGCCTTGGACACTTCTTCCTGGAGAGAAAGAATGTTCTGACTCAGGACATAAATCTCCTGATAAGTCTTCACCACTTCGAAAGTCACATCGTCGGCGACGGAGAGTAAACGCGCGCGTTCCGCCTTATACTTCAGCAGCTTGGCCCGGGTCGTCGCGATCTGCGCACCGAAATCAAAGATAGGTATCGAAACCGAAATCGTGCCGGAATAGACATTGGCATTGTTATTACCGAAATCGTCGATGTGGAGAGCAGAGCCGTCGAGGTTAACCGAAGGATACAAACGATAACGTTCGAGACGGTAATCCTCTTTTGCTTCGTCGATCACAGCGCGTTGCGCTTCCAGCTTGGGGTGATGATTCAAAGAAGAACCAAGTAGAGTTGCTGCGCTTGGCGGGTCGGGCGGCTCGGGAAGAGTCGTATCGAGATGTAACTCATTCATCGAATCCATCCCCAGCGCGCGCGATAACTCGATCGAGCCGGCCACACCCTGCTCGCGCAGAATTTTCGCGAGCGAGCGCGCACCCGAGAGCTGTCCTTGCGCGAGCTTGAGATCGATCGGCAATAAAAGACCTTGCTTCTGCTGCTCCTGAGTTATGCCAACAAGAAGATCGAGAAGGCGGACCCGCCGCTCGGCATAGCCCGCACGGTTCAGGGCGGAAGCAGTCGTGATGTAGGCGTCGGTAATGCGATCGACCACTTCGTCGCGGCGCAGTTTACTGGTCCAAGCCAGGTTCCGTACCTTCGCCCGGTCCTTCGCGATGGCGGGAGCGTTATTTAACCCGAGGATGCTGCCATCCTTAAAAAGCCCATAGCTAAAATGCGCCGAATAAAGTTCTACCCCTCCGACATCGACGCTTCTAGTTCCGCGGTTGTTCTTGGTATTAACGGTGCCCGGCGGAAAATTCCCCGGATTCTTTCCGGGCGGCGGCGTGGAAGTAATGATCGCGCCATTATCCCCTACATTCACAACCGAGAACTTGCTCGTGGGGCTGCCGGAGAAGACCTCCGCCGCAGCTGAGCCTGTCAGTTGCGGCAGCAGTTTTGCCCTCGCCATGCGCGCCTCTTCCGTCGCGGCCGCGACATCGAAGCGGCTGGCCTCGAGCGCGGGGCTCTCATTCAAAGCCATCGAGATACAGTCGTTGAGCGTAAGCAAATGCGGGCGCGGTTCCTCGATCGCCTGCTGCGCCTGCGCGCCGGCTGTGCCTAACGAGTAAAGGACGACCGCGGCGGCGGTCGCGCTACTTCTGAGTCTTCGAGCGTGAGGTAGTATGGACTTTGTCATTTTCTTTCAGATACAACTGACCCACCGTGACGACATTTTCGCCGGCCTGCAGGCCGCTGGTGATCTCGGTCATGGCATTGACGACTGAGCCCGTCTTAACCTTGCGCTGGTTCGCGTGCCCGGTGCCATCCACGACAAAGACCGTAGCCTGTTCGCCGGAAGGATTCATAATCGCGATACTGGGCACAGCCAGCACATCTTTCAAGCTCCGACGAATGCGCGCGAAGCCGGACAGTCCGGGCTTCAGACGGAAGTCGTCGTTCTTCACCTCCACATACGCGGTGAAAGTCCGCGTCACCGGGTCGATGTTAGGATCGATCTTCACGATTTTGCCCGCGAAGACTTCGCCGGAAAAAGCAGGGAAAGCGACTTCCGCCGGCATACCGAGCTGGACGGCGTGCATTTTTTCTTCCGTGATTTTTGGCGTCACGAGAATGGTATTAAGCGATCCGAGCTTAAGAATAATCTGATCGCGATGAGTCGATTCGCCGGGGTTAACCAAACGCTCGAGCACAATGCCATCGAGCGGTGCGGTGACCTTTACATGCTCGAGATCGATCTCGGCCTGGCGCAAAGTGAGTTGGGCCTTGGCTAAATCCTGCCGCGCGTCGGCCAAAGCGATCTCGCTCTTTTCCAACTCTAAGGGAGTGCCCATCGATTTCTTTTCCAGCGCCGTATAGCGATCGACCTGCTTTTGCTGGTCTTTAATCTTGATGTTACTCACATCGACGTACTCTTTGTTCGCAGTCATCTGCGCCTCGATCAGTCTGGCATCGAAGCTCATGAGCAGGTCGCCCTTCTTCACGATGTCGCCCACCTTGACCTTAACATCGAGAACCTCGGCGGTGACCTGGCTGGTAAGTTGGACCGTGGTCGATTGCTCGACGGCACCACTGCCCCCGATCACTTCGTCCAGAGACTGGCGCTCTGCCACAACGGTCTCGACGGGCGCGGACAAATTCAGGTGCCGCGCCGTACTCGTGTTGGTGCCGATGACGTGGATGACTGTCTCGAAGACGAGGATGCCGAGAACAACACAGACCACCAGAAAGATGATCCAATGTACAGGCTTCATGCCAGTCGAGGGGCGTCCGTCGGGGTGCAGGCCGCGGCGCGCTGACGATTCCGGATATTCAGTTTTAGTGTCCATAATACTTAGCTAACCGATTGTTTTACCACCGAAGAAAGCGATTTCATAGGCTTGGGGCCATGAGTTGTCGAGAGCAATCACTGTTGAAGTCATAAACCGTATAACAGAGTCGAGAGAGGTAAGGCAAGGGATTCCTAACGTTCCGCCACCGCCGTGGTTGTTGCGGTTTCGCGCGGGGCGGAGGCGACCTTCGCGGAAGCTCCCAGGAGTTCGTCGTAAATGTGCTCGATTTTCCGGCAGATATTGCGCCAATCAAAATCGTTGAGCACGGTCGCCCGGCCGTTCGCGCCGATCTCGGCCGCGAGGGCTTTGTCTTTGAGCAGCGCGCTGATGCCGCGGCCAAGGCCCTCGAAGTCGTGATTAGGAACGATGTAGGCGTCGTGCAAGTGGCGGACTCCCTTGGCCGAGCCGGCGAAAGTCACGGCCGGTTTGCCGGCGAGCATGTAGTTAAGAAGCTTTATCGGATGGCCGGGACATTCCGGCCGCGGGACCACGGTCACGTCCGCGAGCGCGAGATAACTCGGAAGATCGGCCAGTTCATGCGGCGCGATCCAAATGATCGAGTCGGTAATGCCGAGTTCGGTGGCGAGTTGTTGGTGCTCGCGTTCGTTCGCTGCCGAAACGAGCGGGCTAACGATGAGTAGCAGCGCGTCCGGCACTTCGCGCAAAGTCACCGCAAAAGCGCGCAGCAAATAATCGACGCGCTGGAAGGCATTCAGGACGCCGGTATACATTACGACCGGGCGGCCTTTGATGGGTAGCTGGTCGCGGAATTTTTCCGGCTGCGGATTATCGAATAAGTCCGGCTCGATCCCGGCGGGAACCATGTCCACTTTGCTTTCGCGCACCCCGTGTTGGACGAACCAGTCCTTCAAATCTGGCGAAACCGCAGTGATACGATCCGGGAAAATAGGAATGAACCAATCGAGTGCGGCCGCCAGCCAATTCGCAATAAATGCCGGGCGAATGAACTTATAACCGGCCAGCTCGTCCGACATCAGATTAACTGCATTATACAGCAGAGGCCGGCGCGTGATCCACTTAGCCATGATACCGACAAGCGCGCCCTCATAGTTATGCGCGTGAATGATATCAACCTGTTCTTCGCGGATAACTCGGCAGAGTAACTTGAGTAACTTGAAATCGAGAACGAACTTATCCGCCGAAGGACCTACTTTGGCATTGGTCTCGGGTTGGAAAGGACCGGTGCGGCGCACTTTCGCGCGACGGACACGGATGCTTTCCTGGCCGATAGGATAAGTCACGATGGTCACGTTATGACCCATATCCGTGAGTGTGTCAGACATCTCACGAATGCTGGCCGCCGAGCCATGGTTAGCCGGGAAAGGACAAGCCGCGACCATCGCGATGGAATAACCGCCATTGCCACTGCGCTTGTTAGGAGAAGAGTTACTCACGAAGCAGTAGGAGCTGGCGCGGGTGTTTCCACCGGCATCGGAATAATAGGATTCTTGAGATAAGGACTGTTCGCTTCGCGCGAGATGATTCGCGCCGGAACGCCGAGAACAGTGGAGTTACTCGGCACATCCATGACCACGAGTGAATTCGCACTCACTACGACGTTATCGCCGATCTTTACCTTGCCGACCACTTTGCAACCCGCGCCGAAGTAGCAGTTATTGCCAATCGTCGCGCGGCCGACTCCCCGGGCATTCATGATACTGACTTGCTGGTTGAGCGTGCAGCTATGACCTATTTCATCAGCCAGGACGAGGATGCCGGAGAAGTTATGAATAACGAGTCCGGGACCGATCTTAGTTTCGCGGGCGATATGAATCCCCGTGACCGCCATGCAGAAGACATTCACGAAAAGATAAGTCAGGATCAGGAGTTGGCGGATCACCGGGATCTTCACCGTATAAGCCCAGGAACCGAACCGATAAACCATCACCCCGAAGGTGCCGAATTCGAGAAAAGGAGTGACGCGCTTGCGGAAGAAAGTCTGATCTTCCGGACGAATGCCGAAGCCTAACGTCTTACGACGGATATCGTCACGAATGAGTTCAAACATAGGAAAGATTTGGGTTAGTCTTATTCGAGATAACCGAGGGCCTGGAGGCGCTCTTCGACCTTGGCCGATTCTTCGTCGGTATAGCCGCTATTTTGTTCCATTTCCGACGTGCCGGAGGCGGCGCCAGAACGAAGCGGATGAGCCCGCAGAAACTCGGGCTTGAAGATACTCTCCAGGACGCGGCCATCCATGTCTTCCGGCACGGGCACGCCTAACAAGTGAAGGATGGTCGGCGAAATATCGATGAGACGCGGGCTTTGCACTTCCATGTTTGGGTTGATGACCGGCGAGCGAGCAACAAGGATACCAAAAAGTCGATGAGTTCCGCCCCACTCGGAAGTTTCCGAAGCCTTATGCTCGCGGATGACGAGCGCAGGCTGGTCCGTATCCTCGGGGAAACTTGGTGAAGTCGAGAACAAACTGTTCTCGTTCCACCAATCGAGAATGAGATCTGCCGTCTCCTCGGCAAAGGGGCCGTGGAAAATCTCTTCGCGGCGCCAGACTTTTTTGATCACAGGCTGGCCGTCGCGCGGATCCTTCAACGCATAGATTTTCGCAATGATCTCATTGACCAGTGAATCGTAATCTTTCGGATCGACGATTCCTTCCGGTTTCACACCTTTAAGGTTGATATAGATACTCGGCGGCGCGGCCAGGACTTCGCTGCAGTAAGCTTTCGTGCGGCTCCAATCGATGGCGGTAAAGGATGAGAATGCTAACTCACTCTTACGCCGCATCTCGGGGAAGAGGGCCGCGAGCTTGACCTTCTGCCGCGAAGTCAGTGTGCTGCGGATCGCCGAGAAGCCCGCGCGCATAACTTTTTGACCTAGCGTGCGCAAGCCGGAAGTAGCGTTCTCTTTGTAATGAAGAAGACCTAACTGTGCGAGATAGCGGTTTAGATAAATGGTCCTATCCACCACTGGCCCGCCACCGTGATCGGAAACGACGAAGACCGCAGTCTCAGCCGGCAGACGATCGACGATCTGGCCAACTACTACGTCAAGGCGTTCATAGACCTTGCGGATCGCATCGCCGAACTTAGCAGCTAAAGGTGGGTCATAAAGGAAATGACTCTTATCCATGTACTGCCAAAAGTAATGCTGCACGGTATCGATCGACATGAAGACGAACATCATCACGTCCTGCGGATGCTTCTCTAAGAGATAGAGTGCGACTTTGGACCATTGCTCGTCCATCTCGCGCATTTCATCGAGCACCTGAGAACGGCGCACATCGTTAGTCATGGAGCCGAGAAAACGCAGGTCAAGCTGAAGGTCGTGACCCAAGTGTTTGACTAACTCATCCTTTAACTCACGTGGGTGAATGAAAGGACTTGTCTCGGAGGGCGTATCCATTCCAGAGATCTGAAAGCCATTGAGCTTCTCCGGCGGATAAGTGAACGGAATGTTCATCGTGCCGACGGTAAAGCCGGCGTCGTTTAACAATTTCCAAACCGTCGGCGAGCGGCGCGAAGTAGCGTTCGCGTAGTTCATCGCGTAACCATCAGGCTCACTTTCGACGAAATTAAAGATGCCGTGTTTGCCCGGTTGCTTGCCGGTCATGAAAGAAGTCCAGGCGGGCGGCGTGATCGGCGGAAGGACTGATTGCAGGGTTCCCTTCGCCCCGCCTTTCATAAGTCTAGCCAGGTTAGGCATGCTGCCTTCCGCCATCCACGGCTGGATAAGAGTCCAAGTCGCCGCGTCAAGACCTATGACTACTACTTTGGGTTTCTTCATTACTTATAAACCCGCCAAGTCTGCATACCGATCGGGTCGAAGCGAAAATCGGTCACCGAAGTACCAAGCTCGGTCAGGCGCTCGCGCACAATGTGACGTTTGTTGAAAGGGCAATACAGGAGAAGGTGCCCGCCACCGCCGGCACCGGTTATTTTACCCCCGATCGCGCCCGCCTTGCGCGCTTCAGAATAGAGCTCATCGATCCTCGGAGTAGTTATACCCTTGGCCATTTTTTTCTTTTGCACCCAACCTTCGTTTAAGAGATCGCCAAAGCGATCGAGGTCATGCGCGAGGAGTGCCTTCTTCATTTCGTAGGCGATGGCCTTAACCTGATCCATCGCTGCCATTGGGTCGGCTTCTTCGTTCTTCGCGCTTTCCATCTGGCTCTCGATGATAGGCTGAGACTCGCGACTGCCCGTGAAACAGAGGATGAGGTTGTATTCGAGTTCGTTAATTAAATACTCACTTAGTCTTAGTGGCGTCACGACAGTTTCGTCGCCGTGGAATTCCATAAAATTAAAACCACCATATGCGGCCGCATACTGGTCCTGCCGTCCACCTTTGATACCTATCTCGTTGCGTTCGATATCGTAGGCTAACCCAGCCATACCTTCAGAAGTAATAGGTAAACCGAGTAACTCTCGAAAGAGACCTATCAGCGCTACCGTAAAAGTAGAGGAACTACCAAGACCAGAGCCAGGAGGCGCATCGGCGTGCACAAAAAGATCGAAGCCATCGGCGCGAAACTTATCCAGCTCGAAACGCTTCAGGACACCTTTAACAAGGTCCATCTGACCATCGAACTTGAAGTGTTCCTCCTGCGTCCAGTAAACTACCGTCCCATAGTCAAAGGAACGAAAGCCAATGGAGCGTTCCGACTTAGGCACCAAGGTCGCATAGACATAGCGCGAGATAGTCGCGTTCAGCACACAACCGCCGCGGGTATCTGAGTAAGGAGAGACATCGGTGCCGCCTCCGCCGAAACTCAACCGGAGCGGTGTGCGTGCGCGCACCATCTTGATCTGGCTAAGGTAGTTTTTCGGCGGATTACTCATGCGGCACTTAGACGGTGAGTGCTTTGCCTTCCATATCTCCAGGAATAGGAAGACCGAGCAACTGCAGGATAGTCGGTGCGACGTCCACGATTTTCGCGCCGTCCAGGACGCGACCTTCTGCTAATCCACCGGCAGGTCGAAGCATGATGATGCCGTGTTGAGCATGATTAGCGCCATCCGGGCCAGTGTCGTTCTCGAAGGTATGCAGCTTTCCACCACCGATGGTGCCGACGGAGCGCCAGTAGAGGTCGCCGAAGTAAACAATCAGGTCGGGCGCGACTCCCCTCACCTCTTTGTATAATTCTTCCGGCCGGTAAACCTGCGTGCCGATTTCGTTGCCGTTTTCATCGCGGATCGATTTCAAACCGGCGATGAGTTCGTCGCGCACTTTCTCGTAATCTTCGGGCGGAATAGTGCCTTCTGGTTCGCGACCCGCGACATTCAGAAAGACCCGCGCGTAGTAGCCGCCATCGCCCCAGGCTTTAGTCTTCGGCCAGTCGATCTTTACTTTCGATAAAGGCACGGCGCCTTCCGGTTTATCGCGAATGGCAAGATAGCCATTAGTCATGAGCCATTCGTTGACACAGATACCGCCGTCCATCCGCTTCGCGCCGTGATCGGAAACGATCAGCACGTCCGTATTCTCATCGACGAGCTTAAGTAACTCTCCTATCTCGCGGTCTACTTCCACATAGTAGTCATGGATAGCATTCTCGAACTCATTCCCAGCCTCATAGAAACGGTGCGCGGGATCCATGTTATCCCAGAGCGCGTGGTGAATGCGGTCGGTCCCCATCTCGACCATCATGAAGTAATCCCAGTCTTCCTTTTGGATAAGATGCCGCGCGAGCTGAAAGCGTTTGCGCGTCATTTCATAGATATCAGCCAGGATCTTCGCCTTATTTCCCGAGCGGAAATCGCGCACATCGAGAATGTATTCCCCCACCACTTGCTCGATCTCAGCTTTTAGTTCCGGCGGATAAGTATACTCACAACTGATGTCGGGAGTAAGAAAGTCAGTCACCATCATGCCATTAAGCGGCTTCGGCGGATAAGTGCCCGGAACCCCAATAACAATCGAGCGCTTACCCGCGCGCGAAAGGATTTCCCAAAGCCGGTCTTCCTTAATCGCGAGTGAGTTCGCGATAGCATAACGATCATAGGAATGATCGGCGCGGTTACGGAAGCCATAGACACCAAGCATGCCCGGACTTTTCGAAGACATCATGACCGACCACGCAGGCACCGTGATGGGCGGATCGCAGGAGCGCAGCGGGCCATGTAGCCCACGCTGATAAAGCGAGCGAATATTCGGGAGCTCATCGAGCCACCGACCAAACACGAGATCGGGTTCCGCGCAGTCTAGGCCGATGAGCAGGACGCGCTTTTTGGCGGGGGAAGTCTGAGACGCGGGGTTGTCCCGCGCAACGGGCTCTGTCGAGGATCGCGTGAAGAGTTTCTTTAACATGATAAGACTACAAAATTAACGGTGAGTGGAAGAAACAATCGCCCTGCTCTCTCGAATTGTCCTTTGGATACCCTTTTCTCCTTCGACCTTCGCAACCTCGCGAAAATGGAAGTCGGACGAGCAAGCAACCGCGCTTACTGCCCTGCTAAAATGAGCGTTGTCTCTAGCAGACTTAGGGCCAATCGCAAACTCGCGGCCGCACCTCGTTAGTCCACGAAGCACTCCTGGTTTGAACGCGATTGGTTGGCCGAGCCCGTGCCGAAACGGCGGGAAACGGCGCCCTCGTCGGCCACTCCATAGTGTCGAAAGATCTTGTGATGGATCTGCGTGTCGGTCCGGAACAAACCATCCTGCTCATGCGTCACAGTGCGTAGCTGCCGATAGAGCCGCATCAGCTCCTTAAAGGCCTTGAGGATGACGCGCAGGTTCGCGCCCGAAGACTTGCCAAATTGCCGCGGGTAATGGCTCACCCGCACCTCGTGAATTTTCATCCCAAATGCGTTCGCCTGCGCCAGAATCTCCGTGTTCACCATCGCTCCCACCGAGCGAATCTGCACGCGATCGAAAACCGAACGCTGAAAGACTTTGAAAGCGCAATCGATGTCGCGCACTTTCACGCCGAGCACCATCCGGACGAGCATTTTCCAGCCAAAGGCATTGATGAGGCGATGCGGCGGATCCTGGCGTTTGCCCCGGTAACCGGTCACGATGTCGTAATGGCCGGCCCATTCGATCAGGTGCTTGAGTTCCTCGAGGTCGAACTGTCCGTCCGAGTCCGTGAAGAAAATAAAGTCATGCCGCGCGGCGAGGATCCCGCTCTTGAGGGCCGCGCCGTAGCCGCGGTTGTCGACGTGGTGAATCGCGCGCACTTCGGGATAGCGTTCCGCTAACTCGTCGCAAAGCGGTGTCGTGGCGTCTTTGCTTCCATCATTCACCAAAATGATTTCCCAAGTGTCGGCCAACTTCGGGAGCACCAAGCGGGCCGATTCAACCGTGCGCTGGATGTTAGCCTCCTCGTTAAAGGCCGGGAAAATAACTGAAAGTGAAACTGCGGGAGCGACCCGCGTACCGTTCGAGCTGTTAAGTGAATCCTTCATGTATTTTTACCCGCAAGAATCCTCGGGTCGTTATGGAGTTTATGAACTTTGAACATTTTTGTATATGGAAATCTGCGCCCGCCAAGCTGCGAAGCCCGGCTTAGGCTACCGCTACTTTGCTTCTGGCGCCGTGAAAGTAGAAGGCGGCCGGAGCTGGGGGAATGATGCGCGGGGAAATGGGGGATGGGCACAAGGAAGAGGAGAAGGATCGTTTGCCCATGAGCGCGTCCTTTTACCAAACTCCAGCGCGTTCGCCAACGGAAAAAGGCGGCTACCAACTAAGAAGATTGAAGAAAATCTTTACAACCTTTCCGGTCGGAGGCTATTGGCATCCCTATATATTTTGACGATGAGCAAAACTACTAACCGACTCAAAGACGCAATCGAAGAAGCCGTCACGACATTTCGTTCTCTCGAGAATTTAGCGGAACCGGTCGCCCAAGCCGCCGACGCGATGGTGCAATGTCTTTGCGCGGGCGGGAAACTGCTCGTCTGCGGGAATGGCGGAAGCGCCGCAGACGGCGCGGATTTCTCGGCGGAGTTCGGCTGTCGTTTCGTCACCGATCGCCGGCCATACCCGGCGTTAAACCTGGCCCAAGGCGGGAGCTTGATGAGCGCGATAGGGAATGACTACGGCTTCGACGAAGTCTTTGCGCGGCAGGTCGCGGGGCTGGCGAAACCCGGCGATGTCCTCGTCGTAATCACGACGAGCGGGAATTCGAAGAATATTCTGCGCGCGCTGGAAGAGGGAAAGGCTCGCGGCCTAACGACGGTCGCGCTCCTCGGGCGCGGCGGCGGCCCGGCAAAAGGTCGAGCCCAAATCGAGTTGCTCGTGCCGAGTGAGACGACGGCCAGGATTCAGGAAGCGCACAAATTTCTTCTGCACACGATCTGCGGGATGGTCGACGCGCGCCTGCCGAAAGAGTAGTCGCTGCCGCCGAGTCGAGTTCGCGCTTAAGAGGTCTCAGCAGGTTCGGATTCAAGCAAGGCACGAATCGTCTGATCGAGCCGCTCGAAATTGATCGGCTTGGTCAGATGTTCGGAGAAGCCGGCGGCCCGCGCCTTGTTGATGTCGCTTTCCATACCAAAACCGCTCAGTGCGATTCCGCGGAGGGAGCGAGTGGCGCGCAGTTCCCTCATTAATTCGTAGCCGCTTCGGTCCGGCAAACCGATGTCGCTAATGAGAAGATCAAAATCCTCTTCTTGCGCTTTCTCGACTGCTTGGTTCGCGCTGTGCGCCAGGGTGATCCGATAGCCGCGCCGCTCCAAAAGCATTTTCATGCCGAGGCAAGTGTCGTGATGGTCGTCCACCACGAGAAGATGCGTTTTGCGATCGGCCAAATCCGCACGTGGGGGATCCGGCGTTTGCCTAACGAATTGTTTTTCGACCGCTGGGGCCGCCATAGTATTGAGGACGACGCGGAAGAGCGAGCCCCTGTCGGCTCCTTCCGAATGCACCGAAATCGTCCCG
The DNA here is from genome assembly GCA_013821455.1 of Chthoniobacterales bacterium. Taxonomy (GTDB): domain Bacteria; phylum Verrucomicrobiota; class Verrucomicrobiia; order Chthoniobacterales; family UBA10450; genus Palsa-1392. The sequence continues at coordinate 101,691 of JACDGS010000007.1, read as the reverse complement.
CCATGTGCCGCCACCATTGTCTTGGAAATGGCCAGACCAAGACCGAGTCCACCAAACCGACGTGTAATTGAGCTTTGTCCCTGCTCGAACGCGTTGAAGACTCTCCCGATTTTTTGCGGCTCGATGCCGATGCCGCTATCACTCGTGCTGATTTCGATTTTGTCGGGCGCTGGGTTTGATGTCGCGACTTCGATCTTTCCACCTTCCGGCGTGAACTTAACCGCGTTCTTGATCAGGTTCCAAAAGACCTGCTGCAAACGCGCGGGGTCTCCGTTGACATGCTCTTCCGCGGCATTCAGCCGGAACTCGAATTCCAATTTTTTTTGCAGGATATCCTCGCGGCAAATTTCATAGGAACGGAGCAACGTCTCGTGCACCGAAGTGACCTCGAGCGTGAGCTGCAATTTGCCTTTTGAGATGCGGGTGATGTCGAGGAGGTCGTCAATCAGGCGCGCCTCCAATTCCACATTGCGGCGAATGACCGCGAGAGCCTGGCGCACTTCCGGCCCGTCCGAGGCGCGCGCCTCCAGTTCGCCGACCATTGCGAGCACAGGCGACAACGGGTTGCGCAGCTCGTGTGAGAGCAATGCGAGAAACGAATCCTTGGACGCATTAGCTGAAATCAACTCCTGCCGCAGCCGGACATCGCGCGTCTTATCTTCCACCAGATAGAGCACGCCTTGGACGGTCTGCTTGGAATCCTGCAACCGCAAAAGATTGACGTTGACGAAATTGGTCGCGCCCTCGCGATCGACGAGCGGCTGTTCTACAAGTTGATAAGGAGTGCCGAAAGCGAGCACCTTCTCGATCGCCTCGCGCGGCGCGATCTCGACTTCTTCATACACTGCCTCGGTGATTTCCTTCTCCGGCGACAGCTTTCCCAACCGCCGCGCCATTTGCCCAAACGCTTCGTTAGCCTGCAGAAAACGTCGGGTTTCAGGGTCGACCAACGCGATCCCGCTCGGCATGTTCGCCAGGATTTTGTCGTTAAAAGTGACCTCCCGCTCGATCCGCGCCGCGGCCTCGCTCTGCCGGCGATAGACCTTGCTCGCGAGCCACGCGATGATGGCCGTCCCGATAATCAACCACAGCGCAAGCAGCGCGGTTTTTTTCAACAAATCGTGCACCGGCGCGAACGCCACCGTCCGAGGCTGATCCACCACTGTCGTCCAGCCGGTATATTCTACTGGCGCGAAAGTGTAGATACTTCCCTGCCGCTCGAGCTGGCCCGCCTTTTCTTTGCGAATCTCTGTGATTAGCTTTTGGTCCGCGCTCGAAATAGGAACCGTATTCGCCAGAAAATTTCCCGCGAAAAGCGCCTGTGCGTTCTGATCGACAATCTGGCAATGCGTTTCGTCGGCGAAATTAATCGCAGAAAGCCGACGGCCGATTCGTTCGACCAGAACAGAGACGCCGATATATCCGAGCGTGGAGCCGTCCTGCGCGCGAACGGTTCCCATAACTTCGGCCGCGCTGCGCCCATCGATCGTCCGCGGATACACGGGCGAGACATAAATTTCCTTCGCCGCACTCGCGCCGGCAAGCCAGTGCTGCGAACTAAAATCCTGTCCAATTCGCGCCGGTTCAGCGGGAATTGAGGCGATAAGTTTTCCCTCCGCCGACGCCAGAAACATTCCGTCGATGCGCGGGTGAGAGTAGAAAGTCTCCGCCAACCATTTTCGCCCTTCATCTTTGGGGTCGGCCGCAGTAAAGACCGCGCGCAGCGGCGGCGAGCTTTGATAGTACCCGACCACGCCACCTGTTCCGCTGAGGTCGTCGCCGACGAGATGCGCGATGAGCTGCACGAAGGCCAGCCGGTCGCGCAGGATTTTAGATTCCAGAGTGCGAGTAAGGATCGTATAGGAGACGACGAGCATCAAAATCGAAGGCACCCAGCCCGCGATCAGGATGCTCACGATCACATTCAAACGCTCGAAGCGGCCACGGCTGCCGCTGGGGAAATTGCTTTTTTCTCGCACGATTCGGTTCTCTTCTACCGGCGTCAGTTTTCGGCTACTTCGCGCGCGAAGCAACCGGCGAATACCGCGCCGCGCGACGCTTTTTCAGTCGGGCGCGAGCACAAATTTGCTCCCTCGCCGCGACCGAGATTTGATTTGACGCATCTCACGGACGCGGCATCATGTCGCCTCTGTTGCGCCTCGTTAGGTCGCATTCTGGGAAATGACTATGCAAGGAAGCATCGCCGATGTGATCTGGACAGTCTGTTACCTGAGCGTCCTGATCGGCCTCTCCGGTTACGGACTACACCGATATTTCATCGTCTATTTGTTTCTGAAAAACCGGGACCGCCCGCCGCAGCCGCTCGCGCATTTCGACGAACTGCCGGTCGTGACAGTTCAGCTACCGCTCTTCAACGAGATTTACGTCGTCGAACGGCTCCTCAAATCGGTCAGCGAGCTCGATTATCCGAGGGAGCGTTTGCAGATCCAAGTCCTCGATGATTCGACTGATGAGACGCGCGACGTCACCCAAACCTGCGTCGCCCGGCTGCGTGAGCGCGGCTTCGATGTCGAACTGATTCATCGGACCGATCGGGTCGGGTTCAAAGCCGGCGCACTCGAGCGCGGGCTCGATTCGGCACGCGGCGATTTCGTTTGCATCCTCGACGCCGACTTCGTTCCGCAACCGGAGCTGCTCAATAAAACAGTCCACTTCTTCACCGATCCGAAGGTCGGAATGATTCAAACTCGCTGGGGCCACATCAATCGTAGCTATTCGCTCCTCACTCGCGTCCAGGCGATGTTCCTCGACGGGCATCTTCTTCTCGAACAAGTCGCGCGCAGCCGCAGCGGACGATTTTTTAATTTCAACGGCACGGCCGGTCTCTGGCGCAAATCCTGCATCCAAAATTCGGGTGGCTGGCAACACGACACCTTGACCGAAGACCTTGACCTCAGCTATCGCGCACAGCTCGAAGGCTGGAAATTCGTCTTCCTCACCGATGTGGTGACGCCGGCGGAATTACCCGTGGACATGAATGGCTTCAAATCGCAGCAGCATCGCTGGACTAAAGGGTCGATCCAGACCTGCAAGAAATTGCTCCCACGCATTTGGCGCAGCGGGCTGCCGTTGCCGATCAAGATCGAAGCCACCGGGCATCTCACCTCCAACTTCGCCTACCTGCTCCTCGCCTGCCTTTGCGTGCTCCTGCATCCGTCGTTAGGCGGGCCGCAAACCGGCTGGCTTCGCATGTTCCTCATTGACGTGCCGATTTTTCTTAGCGCCTCGCTTTCCGTCGCCGTGTTTTACATTTGCGCGCAACGCGAATTGCATCCCCACACTTGGATGAAGGAAATCCTTCTCCTTCCCGCGCTCCTCGCGCTCGGGGTTGGGCTCTCCATTAATAATGCCCGCGCCGTCCTCGAGGCAGTTTTCAATCATCAGTCGGAATTCAAGCGGACGCCGAAGTACGGCATCGAGCACAAAGCGCAGGCCTGGCGTTCCTGCCGTTACATGCCCCTGAAGTCACTCCTCCCGATCATCGAGATCGGATTCGCGGCTTACTTCAGCTACTTCGTTTATTTCGCGATCGAGCATCGCCAGTTTTTGAATCTGCCTTTCCTTCTCATGTTCCAGCTCGGTTTTCTCTACGTGGCACTTTCCTCGGTCGCGCAGTGGTGGCCCGGATATCTTTTCACCGGTTCGCGCGGAAATGCAGTTTCTGCGTGACAACATCCCCTATGCCCAGTAATAAAGCGCTCGTGTTTCTGCGCAGTGGCTTGCTCGCTCTGGCTCTTCTGATTTCGGCCGCGTTCGATTTGCGAGCGGGCACGGAAACAGTGGTCGTCCCGCCACGTATCATCATCAGCGTCAAAGATCAGAAATTGATGGTGATCGAAGGCGGTAAGCGTGCCGCAGTCTACCCGGTCTCGACCTCGAAGTTTGGCATCGGCGATCGTTGGGGCTCGATGGCGACGCCGTTAGGCTGGCTGCAGGTCGCGCAAAAAATCGGCGACCATGCGCCGGTTGGCGCCGTCTTTCACAAGCGACGATTCACCGGAGAAATCCTCGCGCCGAACGCGCCCGGCCGGGATCCGATTGTGACCCGCATCATCTGGCTGCGCGGTCTCCAAGCGGAAAACGCCAACGCCTTTTATCGCTGCATCTACATCCACGGGACCGCGGAAGAAAAGAGCATCGGCAAACCGGCCAGCTACGGCTGCGTGCGCATGTGCTCAAAGGACGTCGCGGAAGTTTACGCGCAGCTCGATCTCGGAGCGCTCGTCCGGATCATTCCCGATTCGCTCCCAAAGCTTCCCAAATACAAGCCGGCGCACACGCCCGACAAAGTGATCTTCGCCGCGGCGCCGGAGCAGGCTGCGACAGCCGCCGCGACGCGCAAAGCGCCTCCCGCACAGAAGCGCGCCTAACGAAGACACGGCGTGGCCGCCGTTGCCTAACGAATACGCCGGCGGTCCGTTAGCCTAACGAGACTGTTGGTCCGCAAATCCTTTGACCCAGCCGCGCGCGTTTCTATACTGAACGCCCCCGCGCAACCTCAACCGAGATTATTATGGCACTCACAGTCGGCAGCAAGGCACCTGATTTCACCCTTCCCACCAAAACCGCCGACGGCCCGCGTCCCGTTAGGCTGAGCGAAAACTTCGGCCGCAAAAATACTCTCCTGCTTTTTTTCCCGATGGCCTTCACCGGCACCTGCACGAGTGAAATGTGCAGCGTCGGCAACGGCCTGAGCGAATACGGCGATCTCAACGCCGAAGTGTACGGCATCAGCGGCGACAATCCTTTTTCGCAGGAAGCCTGGGCGCAGAAAGAGAAAATTAAAGTCACGCTCCTGAGTGATTACGAACACAAAGTGACCAAGGATTACGGCGTGGCCTACGACTCGTTCCTTCCGCAGCTCAATCTCGGTTTTGCCGGAGTCGCCAAACGCGCCGCCTTCATCGTCGATCGCGACGGCGTGATTCAATACGCCGAAGTCCGCGAAGACGCGCGCGAAGTCCCCGACTTCGACAAGATCAAAGCCAAGCTCGCCGAGTTAAAATAGCCTAACGATGAGCTGGCCGCGTTTCTCGTTAGGCCGATGGCGCACGGGGATCGCGATCGCGTTAACCCGTTTTCCGCTCGTCATTTTGTGCGGCGTGATTGCGGCCGCCTGCGGCACCGTTGCAAATCACTGGCACGAAAACGAAGCCATCGTCGGCCAATGCGAACGACTCGCGCTCACGGCGCTCCTCGGCATTCCGCTTCTGTTCGGCCTGCGCATTTTGCGCGAGCGCACGCCGCGCCTGCGCTTCATCGCGGAGTCGTTAGGCATCGCGATTCTCGTGGCGTGGTTCCTCGCGCATTCCGCCCGGCCTAACGATGAGCCGCTGATCGTTTTCATTCGCTGGGCGCTCGTTTTCGCCGCGCTCAATTTTTTCGCGTCACTCTCGCCGTATCTTCGCCGCGCGCCCGAGCTCGGCTTCTGGCCATGGGATTTTTACCTCGGCTTTCGCTTTTGCCTAACGACACTTTACGCCGCCATCCTTACCGGTGGTTTGGAAATCGCCCTTTGGAGCGCCGATCAACTTTTCGAGCTGCATCTCGACCACTCCTTTCTCGATTTGTGGCTCTTCCTCGCCGGAGTTTTTTGGCCGATCTTTTTCCTCAGCGACGTTCCGGCCGACTTCCCCGTTCTCGAAACGAACCTCGATTATCCGCGCTGGCTAAAAATCTTCACCCAATCCGCCCTCGCACCGCTCATTTTCGTTTACGCCGCGATTCTCTATACCTACGCGATCAAAATCATGGCGCAGCGCGCCTGGCCCCACGGCTGGGTGGCCTTGCCTGTTTTGATTTTATCCTCGGTTGGAATCTTCGCCGCCTTGCTCCTGCATCCGTTGCAGGATTTGCCTAACGAAAAGTGGGCGCGAATTTTCCTGCGCATTTTCCCTCCCGCGCTCGGCCCCCTGGCCGTGCTCCTTTTCATGGCCGTGCACAAACGCATCGCCGACTACGGCGTAACTGAAGATCGCTATTTCGGCCTGCTCGCGAGCGTCTGTATCTTTATCTGGTCGCTCGTTTTCACTTTTCGCCGGCACGCGGACATACGCTGGATTTCAGCAGCGTTGGCTATCCTTTGCCTGACGTGTGCCTACGGCCCTTGGAGTGCCGGCGCGGTTTCGCAGCGCAGTCAGCTTCATCGCCTGGTCGCAATTCTTCAGGAACACCATCTTTGGTCGGGGAATGCTGCGCAGGCGGCCGCGGAACCGCTCAACTTATCTGCACAGGATAACGAGCGCCTCCGCTCGTCACTTGTTTATCTTCTACGGATGCACGGCAGCGATTCGTTGCGCCCATTCTTTGCCAAGGTCCTGGACCCCGCCAAACTAAATAGCGCAAACGACGCGAGCGGTATCATCGATGCGCTTCATATCGCGACGAAAACGCCCGTCCGAAGTCTGTCGTCGACCCCTGACTCGAAAATGTCACACCGTGACCAGACAACGGCTCTGCCTATAGATGGATATCGGCGCCTTTGGCAGGTCACGCTTTTAGGCGGTGACTCTGGGAAGTGGATGCCGAAGCAGTTCGGCAACGTTTCCATCGGCCAGACCGACGGGAAGATTGAGGTCGTGGGCGTTGGGGAAACGACCCCTCAAATCCTTCCGCTTCCGCAAGCTCTCATCACTGCCGTCGAGAATGGGTCGGAGCTTCAGGTCGAAGCTTCCACGATCGATTTCAAAACCGGCCAACACAGTTACCGGCTCGTCTTTGATAACGTTCAATTAAAGAATTGGCCCAGCGGACCGCGGATCTCTCACTGCACGTTTGTTCTCCTCGAGAAATAGCCGCGTTGCGTCCGCGCCCGCTCAATTTAATCTGAGCGCATGAGCGACAACACTTTCTCGACTTTGCAGCAGTTCGACGCCGGCCTTGGTCGCACCGGCCGGTTCCATTCCCTGCCCGCGCTCGAGGAACAAGGCGTCGGGAAAATTTCGCGCCTGCCCGTCAGCATCCGCATTGTGCTCGAGTCGGTCCTGCGCAATTGCGACGGGAAAAAGGTGCAGCGCAAGGATGTCGAGACGCTCGCGAACTGGAACGCGAAGTCGCCCGCGAACGAAGAAATCCCCTTCGTCGTCGCGCGGATTGTCTTGCAGGATTTTACCGGCGTCCCGCTCGTGGTCGATCTCGCGGCGATGCGCAGCGCGGTGGCGCGCGTCGGCGGCGATCCGAAAATTATCGAGCCGCTCGTGCCGGTCGATCTCGTGGTCGATCACTCGGTGCAGGTCGATTTCGCCGGCTCCGCGCAGGCGCTGCAGCTCAACATGGACATGGAATTCAAGCGCAACCGTGAGCGCTACGAATTTCTGAAATGGGGTCAGCAAGCCTTCAAGACTTTCGGCCTCGTCCCGCCGGGCATCGGCATCGTGCACCAGGTGAATCTCGAATATCTCGCCAAGGGTGTGCTCAGCGCAAAGTTGCCTAACGACCAGGAAATCTTCTATCCCGACACGCTCGTCGGCACCGACTCCCACACGACCATGATCAACGGCCTCGGTGTCGTGGGCTGGGGCGTGGGCGGCATCGAAGCAGAAGCCGGCATGCTCGGACAACCCGTTTATTTTTTAACGCCGGAAGTCGTCGGCGTGCACCTCACCGGCTCGTTAGGCGAAGGCGTCACCGCGACCGACCTCGCGCTCCACATCACGCAAATGCTGCGCGCGCAAAAGGTGGTGGGAAAATTTGTCGAGTTCTACGGCGAAGGCGCGGCCAAACTTCCCCTCCCCGATCGCGCGACCGTCGGCAACATGTCGCCCGAGTACGGCGCGACCATGGGCTACTTCCCGGTGGACGCCGAGTCCGTGAATTATCTGCGCGCCACCGGCCGCACCGACGAGCAATGCGCTGCTTTCGAAAATTATTTCCGCGCCCAAAAAATGTTCGGCATGCCGCGCAAAGGCGAGATCGACTACAGCGTCGATCTCGAGCTCGACCTCGCCGAGGTGCAGCCGAGCGTCGCCGGGCCGAAGCGTCCGCAGGACCGCATCAACCTGCCGGAGCTCGGCCGCGCTTTTCGCGCGCTGCTCGAGAAACCGGTCAGGGACGGGGGCTACGGCAAGAGCAACGGCGATCTGGGCGCGCGCCATTTCGTTAGGCTAAACGGCGCGCCGCCGGAAACGGAGCAGATGGTCTCGACCGATCGCCTCGAGCAAGGCATCGAGCCGGGCGATGAGCTGAACAAAATCGAAATGGTGAGCAACCGGCCAACGCCCGATCCGGGCAACGAAATTGCCGCGGAAAACGCGCAGGTTTTTGAGCAGGGCCAGAGCCGCATCGGCCACGGCAGCGTCCTCATCGCTGCCATCACGAGTTGCACGAACACGAGCAACCCGAGCGTCATGCTTGCCGCGGGCTTGCTCGCGAAAAAAGCGGTCGAGCGCGGCCTAACGATCAGCCCCGCGGTCAAGACTTCACTCGCGCCCGGCTCGCGTGTCGTCTCCGATTACCTCGCGAAAACCGGGTTGCAAAAGTATCTCGACCAGCTCGGCTTTAACATTGTCGGCTACGGCTGCACCACTTGCATCGGCAACTCGGGGCCGCTCCATCCGCAGATCGAAAAGTCCATTAACGAACACGATCTCATAGCCGCGTCGGTCCTTTCCGGGAACCGCAACTTCGAAGCGCGCGTGCACCAAAACATCAAGGCGAACTTCCTCATGTCGCCGCCGCTCGTCGTCGCCTTCGCTCTCGCCGGCCAGATCAATCTCGATCTCGCGCACGACCCGATCGCGCAGGACAAAGACGGGCGCGACGTTTTCCTGAAGGAACTCTGGCCGTCGTTAGGCGAAATCCGCGACGCCATGCAGTCGGCCCTTAAACCGGAAGTCTTTCGCAAATTATATCGCGACTTCGCCGACCAAAATCCGAAGTGGAACGAAATTTCCTCCAGCACGGGCGACGTTTACGAGTGGGATGAGGCCAGCGATTACATCCACGACCCGCCCTTCTTTGCCGACTTCACCATGAATGCCGGCAGGATCGACGAAATTCGCGACGCGCGTCCGTTAGGCATTTTCGGGGACTCCGTCACGACCGATCACATCTCGCCGGCCGGCGCGATCAAGGCCAATTCGCCCGCGGGCAAATACCTCGTCTCGCGCGGGATCAAGCCGGAGGATTTCAACAGCTACGGCAGCCGGCGCGGGAACGATCTCGTGATGACGCGCGGGACGTTTGCGAACGTGCGCATCAAAAACCTAATGGTGCCCAGTGTGGAAGGCGGCGTGACAAAGTATTTCGCGCCGAAATCCGCTGAGACAGCGGACGCTACAGGCGCACAGATGTCGATCTTCGACGCGGCGGAGAAGTATCGCCTAACGAATACGCCTCTCATCATTCTCGCCGGCCACGAATACGGCACGGGCTCGAGCCGCGATTGGGCGGCGAAAGGGACGCGATTGTTAGGGGTGAAAGCGGTCGTGGCCGCGAGTTACGAACGTATTCACCGCTCGAACCTCGTTGGGATGGGCGTGCTGCCATTGCAATTTATCGAGGGGACGAGCGCGCAGTCGTTAGGCTTGGATGGCTCGGAAGTCTTCAGCGTGACCGGCTTGGATGACGCCACGATTCAGCCGGGCCAAACACTCACCTTGGAAATCGCGCGCGCCGATGGCACGACGGAGAGCATCCCGGTCAAGCTGCGGATCGATACGGCGATTGAAATCGATTACTACCGGCATGGCGGAATTCTGCCTTTCGTCCTGCGCGAATTGCTAGGCCGCAAGCGCGACGGATCTTCCTAGGAGCGCATCCGACGTAGCTGAGGGCCCGGTTCGCAAAAACGCGCCTCTCCCCGTAAACGCCACCCCTCATCCTGAGCGGAGCGCAGCGCAGTCGAAGGATCCCGCCGGGTTTCCCGAAAGATTTCGAACTCGTTAGGGCATTCCGCGGAAGAATTTGTTGCGCCCGCGCACCTTCACGGAAGCTCCCCGGGATCCCTCTACTCCGCTGCGCTCCGCTCGGGATGACAGTCTGCTTTTTCCCGATGCGCTGAGCGCGGCAAACCCGTTCGCCTTTGCACCCGCCGTGATAAGTTAATTCATGTCCACCACTCCCATCCCGCTCATCATCGGCGCCGGACCGGTTGGCCTAACGATGGCCTGCGAGCTGGCCCGCCACGGAATCCGTTGCCGCGTCGTCGATCAAAATAAGGAACGTTCGCAACACTCCAAAGCGCTCGGCATTTTTCCGCGCACGCTCGAGGTCTTTCAAAGCATGGGCCTCGCGGACCGCTTTCTCGCGGCTGGCCATCGTCTGCGCGGCTTGTCCATTCATCACCGCGAGAAAACGCTCGCGGCGGTTGATTTCGCTTCGGTCGCCAGCCCTTTTCCGTTTGCGCTCAGTCTGCCGCAATCGGAAACCGAACGTCTCCTGCTCGAGCACCTCGCCAGTCTCGGCCTCGCGGTCGAGCGCGAAGTTTGCCTAACGACTTTGGAACAAACGAGCGATGTGGTCCACGCCACCTTGCGACACGCGGATGGCCAGCTCGAAAATGTGGAGACGCCGTGGCTGCTCGGGTGCGACGGCGCGCATAGCACCACCCGTCACGCCCTCGGGGTGGAATTCGAGGGCGCGCAGTACGAGGAGAGTTTCATTCTTGCCGACGTTCGCGCCGAGTCGCCGCTGGTGCGCGATCGTATCCATCTTTACCTGGGCGACGACGGGCTGCTCGGCCTGTTTCCGTTCGGGGGCGAGCGCTGGCGCATCGTCGCGAGCATCCCGCCGCAAACGCGCACGGAAAATTTGCCCGAGCTCACGCTCGACGACGTGCAAAGCCTAACGAATCGCCGCGGCCCCGCCCAGACGCAGTTGAGCGATCCGGTCTGGCTCTCGCGTTTTCATATTTCGCATCGCAAAGTGCGCGACTTCCGCAGGCTGCGCGTCTTCCTCGCGGGCGACGCCGCGCACATTCACAGCCCGGCCGGTGGGCAGGGCATGAACACCGGAATCCAGGATGCGTTTAACTTGGCTTGGAAACTCGCGCTCGTCCTCAACGGTCGCGCCTCGGCCCAATTGCTGGCCAGCTACCAGCTCGAGCGCGAGCCGGTTGCGCGCGGAGTGCTCAACCTGACCGATCGCATCACGCGCATGGGCACTTTGCGAAATTCCGTCGCACAAAATGTGCGCGATTTTCTGCTCCCGGCGGTGAGCGGAATTGGGTTGCTGACCGACAAACTAGTCGATCATCTCAGCGAGCTGGACATTAATTATCGCCTCAGTCCCATTGTGGAAAACCACGGCCCGGGCCGCCCGCGCGCGGGGGAACGCGCGCCCGACGCGGAGCTGCGCGACGGCGAAGGGAGAGCGCGCCGGCTCTTCGAACTTTTCCGCTTGCCGCGACACGTCCTCCTGCTCTTTCTGGGCGCAAGCGGCGCCATCGACTCCCAACGCGAAGCTCTCGGTAAAATGCTAACCACTTTACCGGGCGGGTTCGTGGACACTTATCTCATCGCGCGCGGGGAACCGGAGAGCAAAGCCGACCTGTACGATCTCACCGGCCTGGCCCATGGCGCCTACGGCCTAACGAAAAGCGGACTTATACTCGTTAGGCCGGACGGTTATATCGGCTACCGTGGCGAGCTAGCGGAGGCCGGCCTGCAGCTGTATTTCAACCGCCACTTCCTCCTCGCCTAACGATCACGAGGTCTAGGGGCCAGTCCCGGCGTAGCGACCATGAATCCACACGCGGCGGCCGTTCCGGATAACGTAATGGCCGGGTCTCCAGCGATAGACCACGCCGCGGGAGTAATACCTTGGTCCATGGACGTAATACGGACGATCTTCCACAACCACTCCAATCGAAGGACCAGGGCCATAATAACCCGGCCCCGGTGGCGGAGGAGGAGGACCGGCAACATAGGTTTCACACGCCGCCGTGCTCATAGCGAGACCGACTAAAAGGATCAAAGGTTTTTTCATAACGTTTCTGAGCGCACGCGCGCCGCTAAAACTGAATCGAGACATGATCTTCCGGAGGATGCATCAGGCGAGGATGTTAGCTAAAAATCTTAGCTGCGGTTTCTGACGGCACGGTTGTTCGCGTTTGCGCAAGCCGCTGTCTAAAGTCGAAACGCATGAGCCGTGTCCACCTTCTTTCCGATACCCTCGCCAGCCAGGTTGCGGCCGGCGAAGTGATCGAAAGGCCGGCATCAGTGGTGAAGGAGTTGGTCGAGAACAGCATCGACGCGCACGCGCAGGCGATCGAAATCATGATTCGGCGCGGCGGCATATCGCTTATCCGCGTGACCGATGACGGCGTCGGGATGGACCGCGACGATGCGCTTCTGTGCCTCGAGCGGCACGCGACGAGCAAGATCCGCACGGCGGCCGATCTCGCGACAATCGGCACGCTCGGTTTTCGGGGCGAAGCGCTCCCTAGTATTGCGAGCGTGGCGCGGTTTCGCCTAACGACTCGCGAGAAAGAAGCCGTCGCCGGGACCGAGGTCATCGTCTCAGGCGGGAAATTGGAAACCGCGCGCGACGGCGGAGAAGCGCCGGGCACGCAGGTCGAAGTGCGCTCGCTTTTTTATAATCTCCCGGCGCGCCGAAAATTTCTGCGTTCGGAAAACACGGAGACGCGCAACATCGAGCACCAGCTCAATCTACAGGCCATCGGCCATCCCGAGATCGCATTCTCTTTTGTGCGCGACGAGCGGCTCGTCTTCCAATTGCCCGGGACAAAATTGTTGCGCGAACGCATCCGCGACTTGTTAGGCAGCGAACTGCTCGCGCGTCTGCTCGAGATCGAGCCACGTGCCCGCGCGAAAATCCAACTGCGCGGATTCATCGGCCAGGCCGGAGTGAGCCGGGCGAGCCGCGCGCAGCAGTTCATCTTCGTCAACGGGCGCGCGATCGAGAGCCCGGTCGTCGGCGCAGCCTTGAGAGAGGGTTATCACACCGCGCTCATGAAGGGGCAGTTTCCAGTGACGTTTTTATTCATCGCGCTCGATCCCGCGGAGGTGGACGTGAATGTGCACCCGGCGAAACGCGAAGTGCGCTTCCGCGATCCCGCGGGGGTGCGCGAGGCTGTAGTTGCGGCGATTCGGCGCACGTTGGAAAGCGATCGCCACACATGGCAGGAACAGTTTCGCGGGCCGCCGCCGACCCAGCCGCCATTCGTTAGGCCAGAGTCATCTCCGCCGCTCGCACCCGAGCCGGCATTCGTCATCGCGCCGACCGAGCCCCCGGTGCGCGACCAGAGTTTCGCGCCGCCTAACGAAAAGCGGCCGACGCTGCCGGCGCATCGTTTCCAAATCCTCGGCGTGCTGAACAAACTCTACGTCCTGATGGAGAACGCCGAGGGTCTTGTGCTGGTCGATCAACACGCCGCGCACGAGCGCATTTTGTTCGAGGAATTGCGGCGGCGCATGGAAGAGCAAGGCGTCCCTTCGCAACGCCTGCTCCTGCCGCAAGTCGTCTCGCTCCCGCCGCGCGACGCGGAATGGATCGAGCGTAACCTCGCCACGCTGCAAAAGATGGGGCTCGGCGTGGAAGAATTCGGCCGGCACACTTTTAAGCTGGAAAGCCTGCCGCCTTTTCTCAGCGGAGCCGATCCCGCACGGCTGCTTCATGACGTGATCGAAAGCCTAAAATCGGCCAGCCAAAGCACCTCGCCGTTGCGTCTCGGCGAAGACATGATCGCGAAGACGGTTTGCCGCCATGCGGTGAAAGCGAACGACCCATTGCGCCAGCAGGAAGTGGAAAAGTTGATCCGCGATCTGCTCGAATGCGAGCTGCCCTACTGCTGTCCGCACGGCCGGCCGACCATGATTCAGATTTCGTTAGGCGAGCTGGAGAAAAAATTCGGGCGGAAGCCCTAACGCTCGCCCACGTCACGTCACGACCGCGCCATGACAGAGGTAATGGTGAGCAGCGGAACGATAGCGAAATGCTCCTTGCCTTCCTCTTCGTAGAAAACGAAGGCCGAAGTCTTTCGCGGCGTCAGGTTGATAAAATCCCGGTGCGGAACGTCGAAAACACGTCCCGACGCCGTCTCTATCCGGAACGGCTTGTTCTCATTGATGAGATTTTCAATGAGCGAAGCGTCCATCACTAAGTTTCGTTCTCGTGCGCCAGAGATGTCAAAGAAGATCTGGCTTTCAGATTGTCAGATCTTGCGACGTCGTTAGGCTCACGCTGATGATCCGCACCGCAACTCTGGCCCTGTGCTTCGGCGCGCTCCTGCGATCCGTAAGCAGAGGCGAAAGCGAAACTCGAACGGATAAGAGCGAGTTTAACCTTTTCCATCCCACGCCGAACAACCTCCTACGCAGTTTTTCGGCAGACCGACCCAGCCAATCGACCGGGCCTTACACGGTCGATGCCGGTCATTTCTATCTTGAGATCAGCGCGGACAGTTATCTTTTCGACGAACCGGGCGGCGGCACGCGCGTCGAGCGTTGGAACGTGGCGCCATTTAATTTTCGCATTGGCCTAACGAACGACGTCGAGCTCGATTTCGCCTACGCCGATTACATCCACCTGCGGATCGAGGATCGCGCCAGCGGGAAAACGGAAACGCACGATGGCCTCGGAGATTTCGTGCTGCAAGCTAAGATCAATCTGCTCGGCAACGACGGCGGCAAGGTTGCTCTCAGTCTCATTCCCTTCCTGAAAATCCCGACGAACACCAATGGTCTCGGCAATGACTCCGTCGAGGGCGGCTTGGGAATTCCATTTCAGGCGATGCTTCCGGGTGGGCTCACGCTCGCCCTGGAGACTGGTGCGCAGGCGGTGCGAAACGATTCCGATACCGGCTACGATCCGGCATTTTTTAATGCGGTCCTGCTGAGCCATTCGCTCTTCGTCGATAAGCTGACTGGCTACCTGGAATATTACGATGTTGGCACGGCGAATTCAGAAACCACACACGCGGCTTTCATCGATACCGGATTGATCTATCAGATTCTGCCCAATGCTGAGATCGATCTCGGCTGCAACTTTGGCGTGACCGACGCCGCGCCGGACTACCAACCGTTCGTCGGTTTCAGTTTCCGCTTTTAGCGAGCGCGCGCCTAACGAGTCGGCGCGGGAATTTCACCGTCGCAGAAATAAGGCGTGCAACCTTCGCCCGGCCTTCACAGGATGGCGGCATGAACTTCAATAAAAACATCGGCATGATCCTGCTCGCGGTTTACCTGATTCTGGTTGGCATCAACGCTCTGGCGGGCGTCTTTCTTGGCATCATCCCGGCGATCGTCGCGCTCCTCGCGGGAATTTTTATTCTGCTTGGTCGTTAGGCACTCGTTAGGCGAAAGCGCCATTGGACGCGGCCCGCGCGCCGTTGAATCTTGCGCGCAAAGATGACCGCCGACCCTCCGCTCACGCCCGAACTGGTCGCGAAACACGGCCTAACGATCGAAGAATTCGAGCGCGTTCGGCGCATCCTCGGGCGGGAGCCGAACTTCACCGAGCTCGGAATTTTCTCGGTCATGTGGAGTGAGCATTGCTCCTACAAAAACTCGCGCCGGGAGCTGAAAAAATTTCCAACGACCGGGCCGAATATCCTCGTTCGGGCGGGCGAGGAAAACGCCGGCGTGGTCGATATCGGGGATGGCTGGGCGGTTTGTTTCAAGATCGAATCGCACAATCATCCGAGCGCGATCGAGCCTTTCCAAGGTGCGGCCACCGGCGTCGGCGGAATCATTCGCGACATTTTCACGATGGGCGCGCGGCCGGAATTTTGCCTAAACTCGCTCCGCTTCGGACCGATCACCGGCAACTCTAAAAATGTCGCGACCAACCGACGGCTTTTTCAAGGCGTGGTCGCGGGGATCGCGCACTACGGCAACTGCATCGGACTGCCCACGATCGGCGGCGAGATTTATTTCGACGAAAGCTTCGAGGGCAATCCGCTGGTCAACGTCTTTTGTCTCGGTTCTCTGCGGCACGAGCAGCTCGCGCGCGGCGCGGCCAGCGGCGTGGGGAATCCGGTTTTCTACGTTGGCGCGGAAACTGGTCGCGACGGTTTGGCCGGCGCGGCCTTTGCCTCGCGCGAGTTGACCGAGGAATCGCGCGAGGACCGGCCGGCAGTCCAAGTCGGCGACCCATTCAAAGAAAAACTTTTATTGGAAGCCTGTCTCGAACTGCTCGCGACCGACGCGGTCGCCGGGATTCAGGATATGGGCGCCGCTGGGCTTACCTGCTCCACCTGCGAAACCGCGAGCCGTGGCGGCACCGGCGTGGAGATCGATCTCGCGAAGGTGCCAAAACGCGAGACCGGCATGACCCCGTATGAAATTCTCCTGAGCGAATCGCAGGAGCGCATGTTGATCATCGCGCGGAAGGGAAAAGAAGGTGTCGTTAGGCGGATTTTCGAAAAATGGGATGTGCCTTGCGCCGAGATCGGCCGCGTGACCGAAGACGGCATGATGCGCGTGCTCAACGGCGGTACGGTGGCGGCGGAAATTCCCGCGAAGCCGTTGGCGGATGAGGCGCCCCTCTACGAGCGCGAAGCCAAAAAAACAGCCACGTTTTCAGAGCCCGATAGGTCCTATGCGTCCTATATGTCCAATACATCCGAGACGAGCGCCCACCTTCGGCAGTTGCTGCGCGATCCGTCGATTGCCTCGAAGAATTGGGTTTACCGGCAGTACGATCACATGGTGCGAACCGGCACCGTCGTTAGGCCAGGATCGGATGCGGCGGTTTTCCATCTGCGCGAGGCGAACAAATTCCTTGCCGCTACCACGGATTGTAACTCCCTCTATTGCCGGCTCGACCCGCGCGCCGGCGGACGCATCGCCGTCGCGGAAGCGGCGCGCAACCTCACCTGCTCGGGCGCGGTTCCGCTCGCGATCTCGGATAACCTGAACTTCGGCAATCCCTATAAGCCGGAAAATTTCTGGCAGTTGCGCGAGGCAGTGGAAGGCATGGCGGAAGCGTGCCGCGCGTTTGGCGCGCCGGTGATCGGCGGCAACGTCTCACTTTATAACGAGAGCCCTGCGGGAGTGGTCGATCCGACACCGACCGTCGCGATGGTCGGCTTGATCGAGCGAGAAGAATGGATCACCACCCAATTCTTCAAAGCGCCCGGCGACGTGATCATTTTGCTCGGCGAATTCGGCGATGAAATGGGAGGCTCCCAATTCCTCAAAGTCATTCACGGGTTGAAAGCAGGACCACCTCCCCGGCTCGATTTTGAGCGCGAGCTCGCGGTGCAGAACGCTCTGCGCGAATTGATCCGCGCCGGCCAGATCCGGAGCGCACATGATTGCAGCGAAGGCGGCCTCGCAGTCGCGCTGGCGGAGAGTTGCTTCAATCCCGACGGTTCGTTAGGCGCGACGATTGACTGTACGGCGGCGGGAAAATCTGCGTCCCCGCAAATTCTCTTCAACGAATCGCAGTCGCGCATTGTCATCTCTACCGTGCCCGAAAAAGCGGAGGCGGTGATGCAATCCCTGGAGAACCGCGAGGTGCCGGCCATTCGTCTCGGGACCGTGGGCGGCCAGGAACTTCGCATCACAGTCGGGGCCGATTCTCTCGCCTGGCCGATCCAGGAAATTCACGATGACTGGCACAACGCTATCGCACACGCGGTCCAAAAAGATTTTGCCGCCTCATGAAGATCAAAGACTCGTACACCTATGAGCGGGTAGTTCTCGGGATCGAAGTCACCGGCTTTTCGCTGCTGCTCGTCGTCCTCTGGCTCGATGAATATATCGATGTCCCGTTTCGCTACCTTGGCGCGTTGAAGACGCCGTTGCGGCCGCAGGAGTTCTGGTTCGAAGCGATCGCGGTTCTCCTGGTCGCCACCGCGGTCATCTCGTCCACGCTCTGGGTCTTCCGAAGACTGCGCATTCTGGAAGGCATCGTCCAGGTCTGTGCCTGGTGCCGCAAAGTAAACGTCGGCGAGCAATGGGTCTCCTTTGAGAAATACCTCAAGCACGAGCACGACGTGCAGTCTTCGCACGGTATCTGCCCGGCCTGTCGCGCCGGCGCGGTGAAGCGGCCGGCGACGTCGTTGTTGGACGCCTAACGAACCGCTGGTCGTAACTTTTTTGCTGGGTCGCAAAGATGCGGGCCGGCGAAGTCCGGTTATCTTGCCGTCTTGATGACGCCGGAAGAAATTCTCCCGCTGCCCACTCCGCCCTACCCGATGCACGAGTGCGGCATTTTCGCGGTCTACGGGCACCCGAACGCCGCGGTCCTGACCTACTACGGCCTCTTCGCGCTGCAGCATCGCGGCCAGGAGAGCGCCGGCATCGTCACCAACAACGGACCTGGTTCCAGTTTCCAGTTGCACCGCGACATGGGGCTGGTCTCGCAGGTTTTTGGCCAGGCGGAATTGGAACGGCTCAAGGGCACCTGCGCGGTTGGGCACACGCGCTACTCCACGACCGGTTCGAGCACTTTGAAAAATGCGCAGCCTTTCGTGGTCGATTGCTTTCGCGGCCAGCTCGCGATCGCGCACAATGGCAACCTGATCAACGCCGACATCCTGCGCGATGAGCTGGAAAGCAAAGGCTCCATTTTCCAGACGACGGCGGACAGCGAGATCATCCTCCATCTTCTCGCCCAGCCCTCGAGTAATGGCGGCGGTATACTCACCGCACTCCGCCGGATCGAAGGCGCGTTCTCGCTCATCCTCATGAGCGAGCGGGAGATCATCGCGGTGCGCGACCCGTTTGGCTTCCGGCCTCTGTCGTTAGGCAAACTCGATGGCGCCTACGTGCTCTCGTCCGAGAGCTGCGCCTTCGATCTCGTCCACGCGGAATTCATTCGCGATATCGAGCCGGGAGAAGTGCTCATCATTAGCGAGAATGGCTTGCGCTCGGAATGGCCGTTTCGCGAGGAGAACCCGGCCTTTTGCATGTTCGAGTATGTTTATTTTTCGCGGCCCGACAGCATCATCGGCGGAATCAACGTCGCCAAAGTGCGCACGGAGATGGGCCGCCAGCTCGCACGCAAATTTCCGGTCGAAGCCGACATCGTCGTGCCTGTGCCCGACTCGGGGAACTACGCCGCGCTCGGCTTTGCCCAGGAGCTGAACATTCCCTACGAACACGCTTTCGTGCGCAATCACTACATCGGGCGCACGTTCCTGCAGCCGAGTCAGCTCATCCGTGACTTCGACGTCCGGGTAAAATTGAATCTGATCAAGGAAGCGGTCGAAGGAAAACGCGTCGTGGTGGTCGACGACTCCATCGTTAGGGGAACGACCGCACGCGCGCGCGTGGTCAACCTGCGCGAGGCCGGCGCGAAGGAAGTGCACATGCGCGTGAGCTGTCCGCCGCATCGTTTCGCCTGCCACTACGGGATCGATTTTCCCGATCCGGAGAAGCTGATCGCGAACCAGAAAACCATGCCGGAAATTTGCGATTACCTCGGCGTGGATAGTCTCGGTTACCTCGACCTCGCAGGAATGATCGAAGCTACCGGGAAAAAGCCTAACGAATTCTGCCTCGCTTGTTTTACGGGCGATTATCCGCTGCCGGTCGATCCGGAGTTGGATAAATTCATCATGGAAAAGCGCGGGACGCGGGCACGCGCGCTGGCTGAAGAAGCGCAGCCGACGTTGTTTGCCGGCCTGAAATAGTCGTTCACAGATTTGAAAGCCTGGCCGTCGCTTCGCGTCCGTTGCAGCGCCGATTTTCACAGCTTGAAGAAACCGGCCCACTCTTCATAAAATCTGTGTAAATCTGCGAAATCTGTGGATCAAAAGAAAGCCTATGCCTGCGCCGGCGTTGATGTCGATCTGGGCAATCGTCTCAAAGGCAGCATCCACCAACTCGTTAGGCAAACCCATGGACCCGAAGTCCTCGGCAAAATCGGCGGCTTCGGCGGTTTGTTCGCGCCGGATTTTTCGGGGATGCGTGAGCCAGTTCTCGTTAGCAGCATCGACGGCGTCGGGACAAAACTAAAGATCGCCTTCGCGCTCGACCGACACGACACCGTCGGCGCCGATCTCGTTAACCATTGCATCAACGACATCGCTGTCCTCGGCGCGAAGCCGTTGTTTTTCCTCGATTACATCGGCGCCGAAAAACTGGAGCCGCGCGTCTTCCGGCAAATCCTCCGTGGCTTTACCAAAGCGTGTCGCGCTGGCCGTTGCGCGCTGGTCGGCGGAGAGACTGCGCAGATGCCCGGCATGTATCGGCGCGGCGAATACGATCTGGCCGGCTGCATCGTCGGCGTAGTCGACCGCGCGCGAATGATCGACGGCGGCCGCATTAAAGCCGGCGACATCGTTCTGGGTCTGCCTTCAAATGGCTTGCACACCAACGGCTACTCACTCGCACGCAAGATTTTCTTCGAGCAACTACGGCTGAAACCCTCGGCACGGCTCCCCGGCTTACGTCTCTCCTTAGGTGAGGAACTGCTCCGCACACACCGAAACTACCAACCGCTCCTGGCTAGCCTGCCTAACGACAAGTTGAAAGGACTGGCTCACATCACCGGAGGCGGTTTGATCGACAACCTGCCCCGTGTTTTGCCTAACGACTGCGACGCAGTGATCGAAACCGCGCGCTGGAAAGTCCCGACTATTTTTCGCGTGCTGGAACAACGCGGGCGAGTGGACCACTCGGAGATGTATCAGGTCTTCAACATGGGCATCGGCATGGCCGCGATCGTCGCCCCAAAAGACGCCGCCGCGCTGGCCAAGCAATTGCGCGCGAAAACGATCGGCCGAATCGAAAGCGGGGACGGCCATGTCCGTCTTGGTAACTCGACAGTCTCACGACCATAAGGTAAGAGTCGGGCGCGGGCGGTTAGCTCAGCGGTAGAGCGGCACGTTTACACCGTGTTGGTCGGGGGTTCGATTCCCTCACCGCCCATCGAGTTTTCCTAACCTAAGGTCTCAAATCCGAAGATCGCCCGCCCTTCGCGGAGCTTGAACAATTGACCATCGAGGGATTATAAAACATCTCGCAAACACGCGCGTCATCCTGAGCGGAGTCGAAGGATCCCGCGGAATGACGTTTACGGATTGCTCCACGAGATCCCTCGACTGCGCCTTCGGCTTCGCTCGGGAGGACAGGGAACACGTCTTATGAAATGGCTTGACGCAATCTGGTAGGAAAAGCGTTATCTCATTTGAAGTAGCCCCTAGGTTTACTCCCGCCGGTGAGAGCACTAAAGGCAACAATATTGTTGCATATCTAAAAAGCCTCTTTAACATGCAACCATGAGCTTGCATATTGATGAGGATCGAATCGAAAAACAAATAGAGCTAAAAGCACCTCGCGCGCGCGTCTGGCGCGCACTCACCGACTACCGTGAGTTTGGCGCATGGTTCGGGGTGAAGCTGGAAAACCCGTTCGTGCCGCAACAGACGTCGCGCGGACAGATTACTTATCCCGGCTACGAGCATGTCCGGATGGAAGTAATCACGCAGAAACTGGAGCCGGAAGGCTTCTTCTCCTTCACCTGGCATCCCTATGCCATCGATCCGCAAGTCGATTATTCGACGGAGAAGCCGACGTTGGTCGAGTTTACCTTGGAAGAAATTTCTGGCGGGACCTTACTCAAAGTAGTGGAGACTGGTTTTAAAGACATTCCCGCTCACCGTCGGACAAAAGCTTTCCGAATGAATAACGACGGGTGGGAAGAGCAAATGGAGAATATTGCGAAACATGTCAGCGAGACGAAGTAGAGGCGCTGCCGCGGCGCCTTCGCGCCGGCGTTATGCGCCGGTGTTCGCGGCGCTGGGCGACGAGACCCGGCTGACCTTGCTTGCGCGGATTTGCGAACGCGCTCCCTGTTCCATCGCCGACCTGACACAAGGCTCGTCTATCACCCGTCAGGCGGTGACGCGGCATTTGCGCGTCTTGGAAAGTGCTGGACTCGTTAGGGCGGAAGCCATCGGACGCGCCTGTGTCTTTGAGCTCGCCCCCGAACCCCTGGAGGAAGCGAGAGACTTTCTCGCGCGAGTTTCGACGCAATGGGATGGCGCGTTGGAAAGATTGAAGTCTTTTGTGGAATCCGACCGTCCCGAATAACTGTAGCCTCGGCAGGAGGTGCTATGCTACCTTCGCAAGGAACTGGACGTGGCCGTTAACCGGATTGCTGGAGCGCGAGGTTAACCGACAGTTCATCCTTCCTTCGAATCATGCACATCACGGACATCATGCGCGGTGGTACGCCGACGTTTTCCTTCGAGTTTTTCCCGGCGAAAACGCCCGAGGCGGCCGAGACTCTTTACCAGACTATCCGTGAGCTGGAGACTTACATGCCGCACTTCGTAAGTGTGACTTATGGCGCTGGCGGATCGACGCGCGACCTTACGCACGAGCTAGTAGAGCGGATCAAGGCGACAACGAAGCTCGACCCCATTCCTCATCTTACCTGCGTCTGTCACACCGAGGAAGAAATAGACGGTATCCTGCAGCGCTACGCACAATCCGAGATCGGCAATATCCTCGCCCTCGGCGGCGATCCACCGCGCGGATTGGCCTATGACAAGAAGAGCGACTTCTTTCAGCATGCGGTAGATTTGGTGAAGTTCATTCGCCGGTTTAATGACAGCGGCGCGCATCCCGACCCGCGCGGGTTTGGGATTGGCGTCGCCGGTTTCCCGGAGGGCCATCCCGCGACTCCGAATCGCCTGGCGGAGATGGATCATCTTAAAGCGAAAGTGGACGCTGGAGCCGACTACATTGTGACCCAAGTCTTCTTCGACAACCGCGACTACTTGGATTTCCGGGAACGTTGTGCGCTTGCCGGCATCAATGTTCCTATCATCGCCGGCATCATGCCTATTACCTCGATGAGTGGGTTCAAAAAGCTGGCCGAGCTGGCCGCAGGCGCGCGCTTTCCGGCTAAGTTGATCCGCGCTTTACAGCGTTGTGAAAACGATCGCGAGATGGTTAACCGCGTCGGGGTGCACTTTGCTTTGGAACAATGTCACGACCTTCTCGATAACGATGTCGCCGGGATTCATTTCTACACCTTGAATCGTTCCGACGCGACGCGCGTCATCTTTGATAGCCTGGGCATTCCACGGCGGCGCGATGCGCAGTTATCGATGGGCTAGTAAGACTAACTCGGAGTCTAAGACTCATCTTCGTTAGAGCTCCCGTCCGCCTTCGTCTAAGTCAGTAACTAGTTCCACTTAGTTCCCGAGATAGCGCGCTAACGCAACATTCACTCCCTTACCGGTGGAAGTGGCATTGAAGCCGACGGCAGTAATTTTGCCATCCGGTTGCAAGGTAGCTGCGGTCGCTCCGCCATTGCGATTGCCAAAGGAAGTGCGGACTTTGCCGTCAGTCCTAAAGGTAAGACTTAGTAACTGAATTGTTACACCAGCTCGACTTACACTCGTTAGGCTAAAGTTATCGCAGGAAACGTGCGAGATTTTCTTCTTCCCACCGACGCGCTCGCCGATAACGGGGGAAGGCTTTTTCCCGGCGATTGAATTCAGCGGTATGCACGCGGCGACGGCCGGCGGAATCCGTTTCTTCGGGAACCATGGAATGCAGCATTTCGTGGTAAAGGACGTACTCTAAAAACCAGCCGGGAACGAAAGGCTGATCGAGTAGCGGATGAATCCGAATGACGCGGTCCTCTTCCTGGATCGTGCCGAAGATGAAGTATTCTTTTGGCCGTTGCCGCCGCTTCCTACCCCAGACCACTTTGTATCCGCGCAGCCGGCCGCGGAAGTGCCGCGCATTCATTCGATCAAAAATAGCGCGCAAATCGAAGTGGCGGCCTTCGTGACGAAGGTTGAGCTGGCGCTGCATCGGCAGCGTCGGGCGAGATAATTTTCGTTTCGTTTTTTTCGCCATCGGAGAGACCCGGATGAGGAGGGAATAGGGATAAGTTAAAGAGGCTTTGACCGGCTGACAAGGTGGAGCGTTGAAGGAATTCTCCGTCTTGAGTGTAACTCTCTTAGTGCTCAGCGGTTACAGTTGAAAGATCCCGTGAGTTTATTCCCTCACTGGACTTTCTCACCGTCTCGCCCATCTTACGCTGCGCCCGGCGAGAGCGCTCCGAATGACTCCGTTTCTCCGCAAACTCCTCGGCCTCAACTGGCTCCTGCTCGTGAACATGCTGGCGCTGGCCATCTTCGGCATTATCGCGATTTATAGCGCGACTTTCATGCGACAGGACCCGACTGCCTCGGAGTTTTGGCGCAAACAAGCCAACTGGGTCGCCGTCGGTTTCCTCGCGTTTCTCGTGGTGAGCCTGATCGATTATCGCTGGATAAAATGGGGCGCGCTCCCGATGTATTTTGCGGGTTTGGTCTTCCTGATTTTGACTCGTTTCATCGGCTCGAAGGTTTACGGCGCGCGCAGTTGGCTGCATCTCGGTCCGATTAATTTCCAGCCCGCGCAACTCGCGGTAGTTGCGGGCATCATGGTGCTCGCACTTTTTCTCAGCCAATTCCGCCAGATGCATCCCCTGCTTCGGCTCACTCTTTGCGGGGCGATCGTCGGCGCGCCGTGCTTGCTCATCCTGATGCAGCCCGATCTCGGCGAATGCATGATCTGGGGACCCGTCGTGCTGGCGTTGCTTTACGTCGGCGGTCTCCCGTTGCGCTACCTCATCTGCGTCGTCCTGATCGCTTTCGCCTTCATTCCGATCGCATATATCGGGCTGAAGCCGTACCAACAGGAGCGCATCACCGCGTTCATAAATCCCGATATCGATCGGCAGGGTTCGGCTTGGGCGATCAATCAATCGTTGATCGCAATCGGCTCGGGCGGCTGGGGCGGCAAAGGCTACAAGGCGCCGAACACGCAGATCGAGCTCGGCTTTTTGCCGGCGACGGCGGTGCATAACGACTACATTTTCTCCGCCATCGGCGAGCAATGGGGTTTTATCGGTGGCATCACGCTCTTGAGCGCGTTCGCATTGCTGCTTGTGACGTGTCTCTTCGTTGCCTTTATGGCGGGCGACCTCTTCGGCACGCTGCTGGTGATCGGCATCACCACTCTTATTTTCACCCACATTTTTCAGAATGTCGGCATGACGATTTCCATCCTGCCGATTACCGGCGTGCCTTTGCCGCTGATTAGTTACAGCGGCTCGTTTGCGCTGATGATCATGTTTGGCTTGGGCATCGTGAACAGCGTCTGGGTGCATCGCAAAGTGCCGGTGCGCTGAGGCCATCGCGGCGGTTTACAAAGCCGTCGTCCCGGACATATTCCCCGTCCCGATGAACATTTTCATCAATTCTCTGCTCGTTTTCGAGGCGGTCGTCGCTTTGCTCATGATGCTCGTCATCCTTATGCAACGCCCGAAAAGCGAAGGCCTCGGCGCGGCATTTGGGGGCGGAGTGACGGAGAACATTTTCGGCGCTCAGACCACTAATGTCCTGACCACGATCACCACCTGGCTCGCGAGCATCTTCTTCGGTACCATCCTGCTTTTGTCGGTGCTTTATGCGCACAAAGGCGTCGCCAGTTCCGACGTGCGCCGGGAATTGATGAAAACTTCCGCGACGCAGAAGGCGGCGGGCCCTTTACCTGCGAAGGCCGCCGCGCAAGGCGCCGCCGCGGATGCGAAAGCACACCTCGATCCGGTCGCGAAAGCGGTTCCTGGTTCAGCCGGTGCCGCGTCGTCTCCTGGCGCAGCTTCGTCTCCTGACGCTGCGGCGGCCGCGGTCGGAGTTGTGCCGGCGGGCGCACCGGTTGCTCCTTCCGCGACGGCGAGTGCTTCCCCGGCGCCCTAACGATTCCCACCGCTCATCCGGGTAAGGAAACGTTGAGCGTTTCGCTGGCAAAATATTTCCGGACGCTTCGCCACGCGTCGTTCTCGTCGTGGCCGACACTCCTGCGAAAATGGGCGGAGGCTCGCCGCGAAGTTCTGCCGCCGAGCCGGGCAGAGATCTGTGAGTTCCCATCGATCGAAAGCTACGAGAAAAGTTACGCACAGCTCGCCGCCATCCTCGGACAATCGAGAAAAAAGCCGCCGCCTAACGAGCAGAGCTTTCTCCTCCGCATGAAGCACCGCCGAGCCGTTTACCCGGGCGCGCTCGGGCTGGAAGATTGCTATTTTCTCACCGCCTTCGCCGGCATTCTCGCGCCAAAACGCATTGTCGAAATCGGAACTCTCACCGGTTTCTCCGCCGCTGTCCTTGCCGGAGCGTTGGCTCGGACACATGGGGACAATGCCAGCGTACGACTCGATACTATCGACACTCGCGCACAATGCCTAGTCGAAGAAACCAGACCCACCGGTTTCGAAATCGCTGAATTAGTCCCGGAGCTTGAGTCGATGGTGCGCGTGCACGTGCCTCACGATTCTGCCCTCGTGCGCCAGCTCGCGCAGCGCGATGAGCTCGAGCTTGTTTTCATCGATGCGAATCATTGTCATCCGTATCCGCTGCTCGATCTGCTCCGACTCGCGCCGTTCACCCGTCGCGGCGGCTGGACCGTGCTTCACGATATTCGTCTCGGAGAACCAGCCGGCGCACAGTGGCTTTTCGAGAGCTGGCCTTTTCGGAAAATTAGCGGCGGCAATATCGGGGCGATCCAACTTCCGCCCAACAAGACCGTGCTCATTCCCTTCGCCCTCCGCCTCATGTCGCGCCCATTCGAGATTACCGGCGCGCGCGCGAACCGTCTGCGCAGCGCCCTTTTGGAGTCGTTAGGCAATCTGGCTTGAAACGGAACGGAACGCGCGCCGCGTGGCGTTGACCTTTCCGAGCCACCCGTTAGCCTGCGCGCATGGTTGCTGACTCGATCGATCGACTGCGCGCGGCCGTGCGCGATGTGCCGAATTTCCCCAAGCACGGCGTCATGTTCAAAGACATCACGCCGATCCTGGTGGACGCATCGCTCTTCCGCGAATCGATCGAGTGCTTCCTCGAAAGATGTCGCGCCCTGCAGCCGGATAAAATCGTCGGGATCGACGCGCGCGGATTCCTTTTCGGGGCGGCGGTGGCTTATGCGCTCGGGGTCGGCTTCGTCCCGATTCGCAAAAAGGGCAAGCTGCCTTTTAAAACCGAGAGCGCCGCTTATTCCCTCGAATACGGCGACGCTGAGATGGAGATGCACATCGACAGCATCGAGCCCGGCGAAAAAATCGTGCTCATCGACGATCTGCTCGCGACGGGCGGGACATCCGCGGCGGCAGCGGCGCTGATTCAAAAAGTCGGCGGTGAGCTACTGGAAGCGCAGTTCCTGATCGAGCTGAAATTCCTCGATGGAAAACCGAAGCTCGCTCCGACGCCGGTGGTTTCGTTCCTGAAATACTAGGACAGGATTAAGAGGATTTTGAGGATTGCGGAAGAGGCTTTTTCATCCTGTAATCTTGTAAATCCTGTCTCTCTTCAGCGCTTTCCATTCTGCACGGAAAGCTCCCAGCGGTAGCCATCGGGATCGCGAAACCAAAGGCCCATGTGCTTCGAGCCGGGAGCTTCCGGACCGATCTCGTCGCCCGGATCCTCCAACTCGACTTCCAGTTTTTGTAAATGTTCCAGCGCCTTGCGCAGCGCAGTCATATTCGCAAGATGAAACGACATGTGGCCGAAAGTTTTCGGCCTCGGTTTCCCTTTGTGCAGCGCGAGCGTGACGTTGGCATTGCCGATTGCGACGCCGTCTTCAAATTCAAACTGTTTCGTTAGGCCAAGAGCGCCCTCAAACCATTTCGCGCTCTTCTTCGGCGAACGCACGGAGAGCCCGAAATGCCCGACCGGACCAACTGTGAACGGAACTTTCATCTCGCAAACATAGCCGGGTTTTGGACAGGATTAACAGGATGAGAAGAAAGAATCAGAGAAAGCCCCCGCAGCCTCTCTTCCTAATCCTCTGAATCCTGTTAATCCTGTCTAATTCTCGTTAGTGACAACCACAACCTTCGCCAAACCCGCTCTCCGTTGTGCGCCCGGCGATCACTTGCACCACAATCTCCTGGAGCATGAGCTGATCGTGAATCGCGGTGACTAGATCGAGCGCGCGCCCGTCCGGCACCGTCGCGCAACGCAACTCGATCCGCGCTTTTTTCCCGGCCAGTTCCGGATGCGCTTCCGCCAATTCGCCATCGAGGAGAAAGGAAACGTAGGCGTTAAATTTCTCCTGAAGCTGGAAGAGCTGCAGGTCGGAATCATCCCAAGGCCGCGTCTCCCACATCGCGAGGAGGATCTCGTCGGCCTGCGCCTCGTACGCAAAAAAATCGATCACACCGGCATGTTCGAGACCGCGCGGTTGCTCTGCCTTGTTCGCCATCGTCGCAAAAGCTTGTCGCTTGCCATCGCGCGCGCAAGCGAGATGCTCGCGCGAATGAAGATGACCGCGTTGCGCGCGTTAGGAATTCTCGCCTTTTGCCTAACGAACGCGCATGCGCAATTCAATCCGGCCTTCGTCCAAAACAGCAGTTACTGGAACGATGGCAAAGCTGAGTTTGATCTTTACGACGCGCAACTCGTCCGTGAAGGCCAGCCGCGCCAGACCGAAGTGCTGCACATCCTCGTGCGCGAGCCGTTCGATTTAAAGCAGCTCGTCAAAGCCGACGACGCGCAACGGCCCGGCGTGATTCCAGTTTTGAAGATGAACCAGATTCTGCATGCGCCGACTGGTCTTTATGTCGTGCAACAGATGCACTCGAACTTCTGGCGCGCCGATAACGCGCGACTCGCGAAATTTTCCCTAACGAGCAGCGACAGTTGCGGCAACACCTGCAAGGAAGGCCGCCGCAGCGGTGAAATTTTTACCTGCGAATGGCACACCTATTGGGACGGCATGGCCGACGGCCGCGAGCAGGTCAGTCTCCCGCCTAACGGATTTTTCTACGACGAACTGCCACTGCGCGTGCGCACGATCGACTTCACTAAACCGAGCGGCCAATTCGAAATTCAGCTCGCGCCGACTATCATCAGCGCAAAGAAAACCGAGCTCATCTGGAAGCCCGCGCAGGTGAGCTACAAGACCGGCGAGAAATTCATCAACGTCACCGTGGAGCACATCGGCGGCCGGGATGAATTCGTGCTCGACCGCGATTTTCCGCACCTCCTCCGCGAATGGATCGCGGCCGACGGCAGCCACCTGAAACTGAAACGCACCCTGAAAGTCGCCTACTGGAAATACGGCAAGAACGGCGACCGCGAGCGCGCCCTCGCCGACCCGATGCTCCGCCCGCCAGACTAACGAGAAGCGACCCCTCACCTCCGGGGAGGACGGGCTGGTAGCCCGTCGCAGCGGGCAGTCTGCCCGCTGCAAAATTTGCGCGCAGCGCAACTCGCCGAGCTAAATATCGGCGCGCGAGTCACACCCAAAGAGTTCGGCGCAGACTGCGCCGAACGACGGGCTACCAGCCCGTCCTCCCCGGAAAGAAGCGCCCGCAAAACACAATTGCCGCATGACTAACGAACCGTAAGTTGCCCGGGTGGCGAAAAAGAAAGACAAAAAGCACCTAACGCTCCTCGGCAAAAGCGAAACCAAGGTACCAACAAGTCCGTCCGCCACAATCCTCGAAACGTTCGAAAACCCCTCCGCTCGCCCCTACTGGATTCAGTTTCACTCCGCCGATTTCACCTCCCTCTGTCCCATCACTGGCCAGGCCGATTTCGCCGAGATTACGATCGATTACGTGCCTAACGAGCGCTGTCTCGAAACCAAATCGCTCAAATTTTACCTTGCTTCCTTTCGCAACGAGAAAGCGTTCAACGAAAAAGTCACCAACCACATTCTCGACGATCTCGTTAGGGCATGCGCCCCGCGAAAAATGATCATCAAAGCCGAGTTCGCCTCGCGCGGCGGGATCGCGCTCACGGTCACGGCGATGTTCCCCGACGCCGCGGAATGAAGCGCGCGGTCGTGCTCTTAAGTGGCGGCCTCGATTCCGCGACGACTTTGGCAATATGCCGCGAGCAGGATTTCGAAGCCCACGCGCTCTCGTTTCGCTACGGGCAACGCCACGCGCGCGAGATTGCCGCGGCCGAAAAGATTGCGCACTCGTTAGGCGCAAAAGAGCATCGCATCGCGGAAATCGACCTTCGCCTCTTTGCCGGATCGGCCCTGACCTCGGACCTT
Source organism: Chthoniobacterales bacterium (assembly GCA_013821455.1). Classification (GTDB taxonomy): domain Bacteria; phylum Verrucomicrobiota; class Verrucomicrobiia; order Chthoniobacterales; family UBA10450; genus Palsa-1392. The sequence goes on along the minus strand of JACDGS010000007.1, from coordinate 71,749 downwards.
CCCGTCCCGAAAGGACGCGCGACCAAAGAAATGGCGGCGGCGATTCCCACGACTTACGTCCCGGCGCGCAACACCGTCTTCCTCGCTTACGCGCTGGCCTACGCGGAGTCGTTAGGCGCGGCCGATATTTTTATCGGCGCCAACGCGGTCGATTACAGCGGCTATCCCGATTGCCGGCCGGAATTCCTTCGCGCCTTCGAGCAACTGGCTAACCTCGCCACGCGCGCCGGGGTCGAGGGCACGCGTTACAAAATTCACGCGCCGCTCCTCCAAATGACAAAGGCCGAAATTATCCAGCGGGGTCATTCGTTAGGCGTGGATTTTTCTCTCACCCACAGTTGCTACGATCCGACGCCGGACGGCCTCGCCTGTGGCGAATGCGACTCCTGCCAGCTCCGCCGCCAGGGCTTTCGTGCCGCCGGCCTCGAAGATCCGATCGCCTACCTGATGAACCTACGCGATAAACTCGGAATTTTTGCCCTAACGAAAGAAGAGCAGCGGACGATTGCCTTCGTTGTCCTGATGTTTGCCCTTGGTTTGGCGGTTAAGCATTATCGCGTCACGCATCAGGCGACGGGGCCCGCTCAGGAGCATGCGAAAGTCGAGATGCCCGCGGCCAAAGCCCACCCGCCGTAACACAGGCTTCCAGCCTGTGTTACAACCCGGGGATGCGTCCGTAGCCGACAAAACGCGGGTGTCTTCCTGACGAAGTTTCGTTTTTCGCGCCGGAGGTTTTGAAATCGAAGACGCTGACTCCGTAGCGTTGCTTGCCATCAAAAGTGCGGCCGTCGCTTGCCCCGAGCATGATCGGCTTCCCGGTCTCTTTGCTAATGCCGAGGTAAATCATGGTGTGCGTCACTGGCGGATCTTTCTCTACGTCGTAGGTGCCGGTCCAAAAAAGCAGATCGCCCGGCTTCAATTCGTCGAGCTCGAACGAATCCAAATCGCGACTGAGAACGGCGCGGAAAGTTCCAGCCTTGCGCACCCAAACGTATTGCCCGCTCGCGTCGCGCGGCACATCCTTCACCCCGTTTTCGCGCAGGACGTAGTAGATGAAACCGGAGCAATCCATCCCGCCATTCGCCGGATCGGCAGAGCCGTAGATGTATTTCAAATCGCGTTTTGTCAGGTCCAGCCCCGTGTCGAGCAACTTGCGAATCGGCTCGGAATTCTCGTCGTAGCCTTTGATTTCATCGGGCGCGACCGTCGCGACGAGCGACTGTTTTTCCGGCGATTCGTTAGGCGAAGCCGAGGGAGATTCTTCGTCTGGACTCGACGTCGGAGTTTCGCTCGGTGTGGGCGAGGGCGTTTCGCTTGGGGAAGGAGAAGACTTCTTGTGCTTTGGCGTCGGTGTCTCGTCCTCTTCCGGGGAGGGTGTGGGCGAGGTCTTATGTTTCAGTTTCTTCTTCGTCGCGGACGGACTTGGTGAAGGCGTGGGCGTTTCTGCCTCTTCCGCCGAAGGACTCGGAGATTTCTTGTGCGAGTGTTTTTTACCGGCCCCGGGCGATGCCGATAGGCTTGGAGAAGGAGTTGGTGTGCTTTTCTTCGCCGTGTTTTTGTGCCGTCGAGGCGACGGCGTTGGAGTCGGTGTGGCGAAGATTTTCTTGATCTTACTGCCTAACGAATCCTCTTCCGCGTGCAAGGGCAGCGGTGCGAGCGCGAGGAGAAGCAGAAAGAGCGCGAGAACTCGCAAGGGCGATCCTTCCCTAACGAGCCAGCTCGGCCAGGATCGCCTTGTTCATCTTGATTCCCACCTCGAGATTTTCGAGCGGAAAATTCTCGTTAGGCGAATGCGCCCGGCAATCCGCCTGCGCGAGGCCGAGGAGCAAAGTTTCCACGCCGAGAATGTCGCGGAACTGCGAGACAATCGGAATGCTCCCGCCCTCGCGAATGAGCGCGACATCTTTTTTGAACGCCCCCTTCAACGCGCTCTGCGCCGCCTCGCCAAACGCTGAATGCGGGTCGGTCAAATACCACGGGCCGCTGTGGCCGTCGGTGATCTCCATCGTGACGCCGGGCGGCAAATTTTTCTCGAGATGCTTGTGCGCGAGCTGCAAAATTTTGTCACCATCCTGATTCGGCACGAGGCGAAAAGTCAGTTTCGCCATCGCGTGGCTCGCGATCACGGTCTTCGTCCCCTTCCCCTGGTAGCCGCCGCCGATGCCGTTGATCTCCGCGGTCGGTCTGGCCCAAAGCCGTTCGAGCGTGCTGTAGCCTTCCTCGCCGAAAAGCGCGGGCGATCCAGTTTCCGTTAGGATTTCCTTATCGCCGTCGATCGGCAATTTCCGCCACGCCTCGCGCTCCCAATCCTCCAGTGGTTTTACATCGTCGTAAAAGCCTTCGATTGCGACGCGGCCATTTGCGTCGTGCAAAGTCGCGAGCAAACGCGCCAGCGCCGTGACGGAGTTCGCGACCGCGCCGCCGAAAACGCCGGAGTGCAAATCCATTTTCGCCCCGGTCACTTTTAATTCGAGCGCGGTCACCCCGCGCAATCCGTAGCTCAAAGTCGGCACGCCGCGCGCGATCATGCCGGTGTCGGAGACGACGACGACATCGCAGCCTAACGAGTCGCGATGTTTCTCCAGGAAGCCGGGCAGATTTCCGCTGCCGATTTCTTCTTCGCCTTCGATCACCAGATGCAGATTCACCGGCAGATCGCCCTGCTCCGCGATCGTTTCCTGCAAGCCGAGAATGTGCGCGAGGATCTGGCCTTTGTTGTCGGTCGCGCCGCGCGCGAAGACATAGCCGTTCTTCAAAACCGGATCGAAGGGCGGCGACTCCCAAAGCTCGAGCGGATCAGGCGGCTGGACATCGTAGTGGCCATAAATCATGACGGTTTTGCGGCCGGGCTGATGCTTGTTTCTCGCCCAAACCACCGGATGCCCCGGCGTGGAGACGAGCTCAGTCGTTAGGCCAATCCCCTTCAGTTTTTTTACCAGCCAATGCGCGCACTCGGCGAGCTTCTCGGTGTAAGCGTCGTCCGTCGAAATGCTGGGGAAGCGAAGAAACGTGAAATAGTCGTCGAGATAATCTTGGCGCATGCGCAGACGTTAGTGCGCGCGGAAAAGTTTGTCACGGAAGTCAGGCATCTTGCCTGACTCGGCGGATAGGCTTCCAGCCTGTCCGAAATAGAACCGACCGGCTGGAAGCCCGTCGGCCGAGTCAGGCTGGAAGCCTGACTTCCGCCCGCTCGCTGCTACGCTGCGGGGATGAAAAATTCGTCATGCGGAATTTTCCTCGCGTTCTGCTTTTCGTTAGGCGCCGTTCACCACGCGCACGCCCAGATCGATCGCATTACGGGCAGGAATTTCGCGACGCGTTCGCCCGTGCTCGCACGCCACGGCATGGTTTGCACGAGCGTGCCGGCGGCGACGCAAGTCGGGCTCGATGTCTTGAAACGCGGCGGGAGCGCGGTCGATGCCGCGATCGCGGCGAACGCGACGCTCGGTTTGATGGAGCCGGTCTCGAACGGAATCGGCGGCGATCTTTTCGCGATCGTCTATAGCGCGAAGGAGCAGAAACTATACGGCTTGAATGGCAGCGGCCGCTCTCCGCGCGGGCTCAGCTACGAGCAGATGAAGAGCGAGCTGGCCAAACTCCATCGCGAATTTATCCCGCCGGCCGGCATGCTCCCGATCAGTGTCCCGGGCTGCGTCGATGCCTGGGCGGAGCTGCACAAAAAATTCGGGAAGCTCTCGTTCGGCGACGATCTCGCCGGCGCGATTCATTATGCCGAGGAAGGCTTTCCCGTGACGCAGCTCATCTCGCATTATTGGAGCCGGAGCGTGCCGATCTACCAAGGATTCCCGGGCGCGTTTCTCGAGACTTACACGCTCGATGGCAAAGGCCGCGCGCCTAACGAGGGCGATATTTTCAAAAATCCCGCGCTCGCGCACAGTCTGCGCCTGATCGCCGAACAAGGGCGCGACGTTTATTACAAAGGCGAGATCGCAGACAAGGTCGACGTCTTTATGCGTGCGAACGGCGGTTATTTGCGCAAGACGGATTTCGAGCAGCACACCTCGACTTGGGTGGAACCGGTCTCGACGAATTATCGCGGTTACGATGTCTTCGAACTACCGCCTAACGGGCAGGGTCTCGCCACGCTCGAGATGTTGAATTTGCTCGAAGGTTACGATTTGAAAACGTGGGGCTCCAATTCGCCCTCCACGCTCCACGCCATGATCGAAGCGAAGAAACTCGCCTTCGCCGATCGCGCGAAATATTACGCCGACCCGGACTTCGCAAAAATTCCGATCGCCGGTTTGATCTCGAAAAGTTACGCGACGGAACGGCGCAAGTTGATCGATCCCGATCACGCCGCGAAGAGCGTCGCGCCGGGAAATCCATCGTTAGGCCAAAGCGATACCATCTACATGTGCACTGCGGATGATGAGGGAAATATGGTGAGCCTGATTCAAAGCAACTTCCGCGGCATGGGCAGCGGCATCGTCGTTCCCGGCCTTGGCTTCATGTTCCAGGATCGCGGTCAGCTTTTCTCGATGGAGCCAGGACACGCCAACGTTTACGCGCCGGGCAAGCGCCCGTTTCACACCATCATTCCGGGCTTCGTCATGAAGGACAAAAAGCCGTGGCTCGCCTTCGGGGTCATGGGCGGCGACATGCAACCGCAAGGTCACGTGCAGGTATTGACGAACATGATCGATTTCGGGATGGGGCTGCAGGAAGCAGGCGACGCGTCGCGCTGGCAGCACGAAGACGACAACGAACCGACCGGCGAAAAGCTGTCGCCTAACGGCGGCTATGTTGAAGTCGAAAGCGGTGTCCCCTACGAAAGCGTGCGCGCGTTAAAGGCGAAGGGGCACGACATGCGTTTCGATGTCGGCGACTACGGCGGTTATCAGGCGATCGAAGTGCAGATGCACGACGGCGAACGCGTGTATGCCGGTGCGAGCGAGAGCCGCAAGGACGGGCAGGCCGCCGGCTATTAGACAGGTCCTATAAGACCCATGGGTCGCATAGGGCCTATCCCGCGATTCTAGCTTGTCACCATCCGCCCCTGCGCCCACCATGCACGCGTGACGGATCTGCCACCCGCAACCGCACGCGTCGATGATCAACTCGTTCGTGCCATCGGCGTCCCGGGACTGGCCGCAAATATTGTTAACTCCACCGTCGGCGCGGGCATTTTCGCGATCCCGGCGCTGGTCGCGGCGTCGTTAGGCGCGGCCGCGCCGGTCGCGTTTCTGGTCTGCGCCGTGGTGATGGCGCTGGTCGTAACCTCTCTCGCCATCGCGGGCAGCCGCGTCTCGCTCACGGGCGGACTTTACGCTTATGTCGAGGCCGCTTTCGGACCGTTCGTCGGTTTTCTCGGTGGCGTTCTTTATTTTCTCACCGCGATCACGAGCGTTTCCGGAGTCGTTAGTCTCTTTTCCGCTTCCGTCACCGTGCTCTTGCCCGCGCTGGCTTCGACGCTCGGACACTTTCTCATCAGCGGACTCGTTTTCGGCGCGCTCGCCTGGATCAACGTCCGCGGCGTGCGCGGCGGCACGACGGCCGTCGGCCTGATCACGGTGATTAAACTTGTTCCGCTTATTCTCTTCGTTGGCGTCGGTTTCTTTTTCGTTAGGGGAGCGGACGCGCTGGCGATCGCGTTGCCCGAACCGCAGGCCCTCGGCAAAGGCGTGCTCCTGCTCATCTTCGCTTTTGCCGGCATCGAGGTGGCGCTGGTCCCGAGCGGCGAGGTGAAAAATCCCTCGCGCACCGTGCCGCGGGCGATCTATCTCGCGCTTGGCCTAACGACGCTGCTCTACATCCTTATCCAAATGGTCGCGCAGGGAATTCTCCTCGGCGATCTGGGCAAATTCACCACCGCGCCACTCGCGGAAGCGGCGGGGCGATTCGCTGGACCGGCCGGCCGCAATTTCCTCGTCCTCGGCGCGACCGTTTCCGCCTTTGGCTTTGTCGCGAGCGACGTGCTCAGCTCGCCGCGGATTCTTTTCGCTTTGGGCCGCGACCGTTTTTTGCCGGCGGTTCTTGCGCATGTGCACCCGCGTTTTCGGACGCCGGATATTGCGATTGTTTCTTATTGCGTGATTTGCCTGGCCCTGTCGCTCAGCTCGAGTTTCCAGCAGCTCGCGATTCTCGCGAATGTTTCCGTTCTCATTCTTTATTTGCTCTGCTGCGCGGCGGCGCTGGAGTTGACCCGTCGCGATGTGCGCGCAGATGGCAAACCTTTCTCCTTTCCCGGCGCCTGGATCGTCCCGCCAATCGCGATCGTGGTCATCATTTGGATTTTAGCGCACGCGACGCGCACGGAATTTCTCATTACCGGCATCGTGCTCGCAGTCGCTTCGGTTCTGTTCCTCTTCCGGCGGAAACAGGAAGGAACGAATTTGGAAACCAGGAAACCAGGAAGGGGATAGGGGAAATCGTTCTTCATCCTGGTTTCCTGGCCTCCAAATTCGTCCAGTTCGCTGCGCACTACATCTTGTGCGGAACGTCGCCACCTCCCCCAAGATAGCGTTTATTTTCATTGTCACCGCCGAGCGCGGGGCGTATGTAAATTTAACGCTCCATGCACCTCCAATCACTCGAACTTTTCGGCTTCAAATCCTTCGTCGATAAAACCGTTTTTAATTTCCACGAAGGTGTGACCGCGATCGTCGGGCCTAACGGCTGCGGCAAATCCAACGTCCTCGATGCCGTGCGCTGGGTTCTCGGCGAGCAGTCCGCGAAAGCGCTCCGCGGCGGCGAAATGGCCGACGTCATTTTCAACGGCACCGACACGCGCAAACCGGTCGGCTACGCGGAAGTCAGCCTAACGTTCAGCGACTGCGCGAGCGAGCTCGGCGTGGACTGGCACGACGTGCGCGTTTCGCGGCGTGTTTATCGCGACGGGCTTTCGGAATATCTGCTCAACAAGACAGTCGTTAGGCTGAAGGATGTGCAGGCGCTTTTCGCCGACACCGGCGTCGGCCGCAGCGCCTATTCGATCATGGAACAGGGCCGGATCGATCAGATCCTCAGCTCGCGGCCGGAAGATCGGCGCGCGGTTTTTGAAGAAGCCGCCGGCATCACGAAATACAAAACGCAAAAACGCGAGGCGCTGCGCAAACTCGAAGCGACCGAAGCGAATCTTTTGCGGCTCGGCGACATCATCAAGGAAGTGAAACGCCAAATCGGCTCGCTCCAGCGCCAGGCCGGAAAAGCGCGCAGATATCAGGCGTTGCTGGCCGATTTGCAGGTGCTCGACACGCATCATTCGCGCGACCAGCTCGACTCGTTAGGCACGGAACTCGAAATCTCGCGCGCGACGACCGCTCGTCTCGACGAGCAGCAGCACACCACCGAGGGCGCGATCGAAGAACAGGAGAACGCGGTCGCGACCGAACGCCGCGGGCTCGACGAAATCGACGCGCAAATCAACGACGCGCGCGCCGAGGTGCAGCGGCTGGAAAATCAGATCGCCGCACATCGCAGCCGGATCGAATTCAATCGCGAACGCGCCCAGGAACTGGCGACGCTGATCGAGCGCTACGAGAGTGACGTCGCCGCCGCCGAGTCGAAGCTCGCACAACAGGAAACCGAGATTCATGACACCGACGCGCTGCTTGGAGAAACCGAGCGGCTTCTCGCTTCCAAGAAAGAAGAGCTGACGACCGCGGCCGACCGCGCCGCCGCGGTGCGGCGCGAACGTGAAGAGCAGGATCAGGCTTTGCAAACACTCGAGCTGGCGATTTCAAAAACGGAACACCGGCTTGAAGATCTCGCGCAGGAAATTGTCGGCACACAGGAGCGTCACGGCGCGACGAGGCCGCGGGTGGCGGAGCTGGAAGCGTCGTTAGGCAACGCGGGAGCGGAACGCGATCAAATCGCGAGCCGTCTCGAAGCGTTGCGCGCGACGGCGCACGAACAGGCGGAATCGATGCAGTCCGCCGCCGTTAAAATTCCCGCGGCCGAAGAGGAATTAAATCGCCTCAACGCGAGTGTGCGCGAGACCGAGTCGGCCTTGCTTACGGGCGAACGCGCGTTAACCGAACGCCAGTCGCGTCTTGAAGTTTTGCAGCAGCTCAACCGCGAAGGTGAAGGTCTGGCGGAAGGTTCGCAGGCGCTGCTCAAGGGCTTGGACGATCCCGATCGCCTGCTGCCCGCGCTGGTCGGCGCGCTCGCCTCGCTCATCGAAGTGGAGGAGAAATTTATTCCTGCGGTCGAGGCCGCGCTCGGCCGCAATCTGCACGCAATCGTCCTGCGCGATGACGCCGTCGCGGTCGAGATCATCACGAAGCTTTCCGACAAAAAACTGGGCCAGACCGCGCTCATCGCGCCGGAGCTATTGCGCGAGGGCGCGACCGAAAAGGAAAACGCGCTCCCGGCAGGAACACTCGGCTGGGCGAGTGAAAAAGTGCAGGCGCCACCCGATCTCGAAGCAGTCGTTAGGCAATTGTTAGGCGGAGTAGCGCTTGTCTCCGATCTCGCGCAGGCTCGAACGCTGAAGGCGCAAAACCCGAGTCTGGCCTTCGCCACCTTCAACGGCGAGTTCGTCTCCCGTCGCGGGATCATTTACGGCGGCCGCGTTGATGCCGAGAGCAGCTCGCTCTTCGCCCGCAAAGCGCAGATCGCGTCGTTAGGCGCGGAACATCGGGAGCTCCTGGCGGCGCGTGAGACTTTGCAAAACCAGCGGACGAAAGCCGAACGCGCCGTCAAGCGCGCGGCGGAAAAACTGGACGAAATCCGCGAGACGCACCAGACCGCACGCGGCGCGCATTCGGCGACCTCGGTCGAAATCAACGCTCTGGAGCGCGAGCTGCACGAAGCCAATCGCAAAGCCGACGCGCTCGCATGGGAGAAGACGACGCTCGATCAACAGCTCGTCGTCGCGACCGAAAGAGTTGCCGCGTTGGAGAGCGAAACAATCGACCTGCAAAATGCTCTCGATTCAAAACACGCGGAGCGGACCAACCGCCGTTCGGCCGCGGAAGCAGCGCGCCTGCGCGACGCCGAACTGGCCGAACAACTGAGCGAACTGCGTCTCGCCGTCGCAACCGAACGTCAACGTCACGAAGGTCTGCGCAGTCAACGCCAACCGATGACCGCGCGGCAGGCGGAACTGGCGGAATTGATTGCCACGCGCCGCGCCGATATCGCGGCCTACCAATCACGCCGCGAGCAGCAGGCGATTGAATCCAGCGCGGCGGAGGAAGCGATCGAAAGCATCGGAGAGGCATTGGCGCAGGCCGTCGCCAACGTGCGCGAAATCGCGGCGACGCGCTCCTCCCGCCTAACGAGAGTGACAGCGTTTGAGGCCGAGCTGCGCACCGCGCGCAAAGCGCTGAGCGATCTGCATGAAGCGCGCGGCAAAGAGGAAGTGCGCCAGACGCAGCTGCAAATAAAAATCGAGAACCTGACCGAACACGTCATGCGCCGTTACCAGATCGATCTGCGCGAGTTCGCGCCGGATCGTTATGCGTTTACGAAAACGTTGCGCGCCCAAATCAAACGCAATGCGAAAGAGGACGAGCCTAACGAACCGGATGCGGCCGAGCTTTTCCAGATTATCGCCGAGCTGACCCGCCAGCTCGACGCCATGGGGCCGGTGAATCTCGACGCCGTGCAGGAATACGACGAGCTGGAAGAGCGCCATACTTTTCTCGAAACGCAGAACACCGACCTAACGAACTCGCGCCGCGAGCTGCTCGACGTCATTGCGCGGATCAACCAAACGACGGAGAAACTTTTCGCTGAGACTTTCGCGCAGGTGAAAATTAACTTCCGCGAGATGTTCGCCGAGCTATTCGGCGGCGGCCGCGCCGATCTCGCGCTCCTCGATGAGAAGGACGCTCTCAACTGCGGGATCGACATCATCGCCAAACCGCCGGGCAAGCAGTTGCAAAGCATTTCGCTTCTCTCCGGCGGCGAACGCACGATGACCGCGGTCGCCTTGCTCTTTGCGATCTACATGGTGAGGCCGAGTCCGTTCTGCATCCTCGACGAAATGGACGCGCCGCTGGATGAATCGAACATCAATCGCTTCATCAAGATGCTCGATCGATTCGTTAGTCAGAGTCAGTTCATCATCATCACGCATAACAAACGAACGATCGCCAAGGCCGACATTCTCTATGGCGTGACGATGGAAGAGCGCGGCGTGAGCAAGCTCGTCGGAATTCGTCTGAGCGCCGCACAGCCGGAGGCGCAGCAGCCGATCAAGCTGGAGCAACCCAAGCAGCGACCGCTGGAGCTGGAAGAAGCCGGACCGGAGAACCTCGCGCTGACTCGTTAGGCGAGCGTTTAGTGGAACTGCTCGCGTGTTCGGGACGTTTTCGTTAGGCTGATTCTCGCATGAAGAAATTCAGGCTTTCCCTTTTGCTCCTCTTCGCGGCACTTGCTCCTGCCCGAGCGTACGGTCCTGAAGGTCATCAGATCATCGGCGAGATCGCCGACAAGCTCCTCGCGCACACGCCGACGGGCGCAAAGGTTTCCGAGCTGCTCGACGGTTACACTCTGCGTGAGGTCGCGATCATTCCCGATACGATCAAGCAGTGGGATGCCAAAGGCGTCGACGATCCCATGGTGCAAAGTTACTTTTCCTCGCATCCAAAAATCGCCGAGCAGTTGCGCGCGTTTTGGAAGGCCAATCCGCCTAACGAGGACGAAAATTCGGCGGTGCCGAACCATCACTGGTTTCACTACACCGACGTGCCGCTGGCTGAGCCGCTCGAGAAATATACCGATGGCAAAGCCGGCCGGACGCAATGGGACATCGTGCACATGATGCGCTCCTGCATTGCGGTCCTCCGGGGCGAAGAGCCGGAAGAAAACGTGCGCGCGATCACGAAACCAATCGCGGTGATCTTACTCGCGCATTTCGTCGGCGACATTCATCAGCCGCTGCATGTCGGCGCGGAATACTTTGACGCGCAAGGCCAGCCGGCCAATCCCGATCAGCCGGGAGAAACGTTCGCGGATGAAGGCGGTAACTCTCTGCATTTGCAGCTAAACGGCACGCCCCCGCCCTTCGCCGCGAAACATCCGAAGCTCCACGGTTATTGGGACAGCGAAACGGTTTTCGCCAACCTGCCGCAACCTCCCCTAACGATGCCGAAGGAAGAGCGCCGCGCCAAAATGGACGCGGGCGAGGAAGCGCTCGCGAAGCGCCTGGCCAAGGACGCGCCGAAGCACTGGAAGCTGCCGGCGGATTTGCCGTTGGAAAAATATCCGGAGGCGTGGGCCGACGAAATCCTTCCGCTCGCGCGCGCGGCGCACGTGCGGCTCAGCTTCGAGCACGTGCATCCCGGGCTCGATCACGAGAAAACGGTCGCGCTCGGCGACGCGGTGGAACGTGCCATGCCGGACGGTGTTTCCTACCGTACGTGGTCGGCCAAAGTCGTGCTTCATGAGATGCACCTCGCCGGCTGGCGGCTGGCGGATTTGCTCAAGCAGACCATGAACTCCGCCCCTGCACCCGAACCGTCGCCTAACGACACGCCCACGCCCTCGCCTAACGACAAGTAGCCTAACGAGAAACCGTGAGCGGTTTCCCGGCATCGCCCGCCGGAAGGTTGGCGGCTTTCCAATCCATCGCCATGCGGATGCGCGCGCGCCCGCTCGGGTGATCGAAGAAAATGATTTCCTCCCACGGACCGGGATCGAGCTTGCGATAAGCGCCGAGTTTCAGCGCGACTTTGGCGAAGCCATCGGCCTCCCGCGCCGTGTTGATGCCAAAAGCGTCAGCCTCACGTTCGGTCACGCGCGTGGCGGTATTCAGCAACGGAGTGAGCAGGAAAAAGTAGGTCGAAAAAAGTAGCGCGATGAGCGGCAGCCCGGCCGGATCCGCAATCCCGCGCACGCCCCAACTACTGCCCCAGCGCCGCACACAGCGATCGAAAAGCGCTCGCATCAACGCGAAACCGACGAAGAGGAAAACGCTCGAATACAAAATCAGCTTCATCGAGTGATTAAGCACGTAATGGCCCATCTCGTGCGCCATGACCGCGCGGATTTCCGGCAGGGTGCATTGCTTGAGCAAGTTGTCGTTCAGCGCGATCCGCGTCGTCCCAAAAATGCCGGAGACGTTCGCGCTCACGCGATTGCTTTGCCGCGAGGCATCGACTTCGAAAACCTGGTGCACGGGGATTTCATTCGCCGAAGCCATGGCCAGAATCGACGCGCTGATTTTCGGATCGGCGAGCGGCTTATACTTATTGAAAATCGGTTCGATAAAGACCGGCGCGATGAGTGATCCAAAAACGGCAAAGATAATGGCGACGCCAGTGCCCCAAAGCCACCAAGTCCGCGGCGCCCGCCGGAAAACTGCATAGAGAACAATCAGAACCAAAGCGGCCGCGACGATCGTGATCGCGAATGCGGTCAAGCGCTCCCCAAACCAAGGGCCAAATGTCTGTGTCGCCAAGCCGTACTGATGCTCACGAAAATATTGCGAATAGACATCGAGCGGAAACGAAATGACTGCGCTGATCACGACGTAGCAGACCGCGTAAAGGGCGACCTGCATCGCCTTGAAGCGCGTCTTCCGTTCCGCGAAATCGCGCAGTCGCGCGGAAAGCCCGCTGGCGAGAAAGAAAATCGAGATGGCCGCGCCGAGAAGAAAATCCCAAAGGATGAGCCAGTAACCGCCTTCGAAATACGCATCGGAAGCGGCGCGCTTGTCCGCCGGCACGGTGGCGAGCCAGGCTTGCGTGGCCGCGGCCGGGTCGAGCGTTTGTGGGGCCTGGTCCGAGGTCGTTAGGCGGGCGGGCGTGGGCTGCGCGGAGGCCGGGGCGATGCCCGTAAGCAAGAAAGAGCCGGCCAGAAGCGAGAGAAGAAAAATTCGCATGCGTAACGGATACGGAAATGTTCGCCGCGACGAAAGCATCTTTCTCGCAGTCTCGACATCGTGCGGCCGGACGCTACGCTGAAGCGATGAGACGGATCGCCCAGCTACTCCCGCTGCTCTGCGCGCTGGTCATTCTGCAGCCAACCATCGAGCGCGCGCAAAGTCCCGCGCCGGATTACGGAGCGTATCCGCAAAATTATCGCGAAATCGTGACCGCTTGGCTGAACTCGAGCCTTGGCGATCCGAAGAGCGTACAGGTAAAATGGTTAGGCGAGCCCAAGCCCGGACAATTGGCGGTGACGAAGGATCAGCAAGTGTCCGGTTATCTCGTCGAGTTCACCGTCAACGCGCGCAACGTTTTCGGATCCTATACCGGGCCGCAAAAACACACGGCGTTGGTGCGCGATGGCAAAGTGATCACGGCCACAGGTTTCCTTTATCATTGAGCGACGGCTCGATCGGATGAAGAAGCAGCGGTCCCGCCGTCGAGGCGGCGCGAGGATCGACAAATAAGGTCGTCTGTCCGGCGTCCGACCGAATCGTTAGGCTGAAATTGTTCGCGCCGGTCTTTCCCCTAACGATGACTTCCTGGAGCTTTACCGGCTGCTGTCCGGGCGCGTCGCCGAAAAGCCGGACATCGGAGATTTCGCTCCCGCGCGCGGGGATGCCCGCCAGCGCGAGACTTCCCGGCGCCGTTTGGAGAGTGAGCGCAAACGAAGAGGGCGTCGTCGTTAGGCTGCCTCGCCCTTCCGTGGAGATTCCATCGAGATCGACAGCAAGCCGATCGATTACGGCCTCCCTGTTTCCAAAGCGCAGCGCGGCCGTGAGATTAGTCAACGCCGGCAGGGGCGGTGGCGGATTTATTTTCAGATCGAGGAATTCCGCGCTCCCATCGATGATAGGCGTGGACACAGTTCCTGAATAAACGATCTGCCCGGAGACAAGCCCGCTCTTCACGCCAAAAGGCCGAAGCTTTTCCGGCATCATCGACGGGAACAACGCCGGGCAATCCAGCGTGAGCCAAAATGGTTTCGTTTGATCGACAATCGAGCCGTCTTCGAAACTCTTCTTCTCCAAGCGCAGTGGCAGCGAAGTGCTCACGCGCAACGGCGCGCTGACGCCGAACTGCGCGCGCAGATTCGCGTCGGCTCTTCCCCCTTCGATGTGCGAATCGAAGTCGATCGTATTCGGCTTCGCGGAAGGCCCAAGGTTTTGTAACCGCCAATTGGTGGTGAGCTGTAGCGCGGAGAGCGGGCCGTAAGCGGCCAGCTTGCCGCTGAGCAATCCGCTCGTCGCGCCCGCTTCTCCAAGCGCGCGCGGAAGTTCCGCGAGGTCAAAATTATCAACCATCAAATCGACGTCGAATTTTTGCCGCTCCTCCAGAGCGTCGAGCAGGCTGAAGGATTTGCGCCAGCGCTCGAAGCTCAACGGCAGAAAAAGCGTGCCACTGACTCGCGGCATTCCATCGAGGGTCATCTGAAGCGCCTGCAGCTCGACGAAATCCGGACCGAGCATGAGGAAACCGCCTAACGAGATGCGATCGTCGGCCAATTTGAAAGTGCGAAAGAAAACATCCTGCGGCGAATAGGTGCCTTCGAGCGTGACATCGATCGGCGCACGCAGGGCCGCGAACGGCAATTGCAAACTGTGCGCAAAAATCTGCATCGTTCCCGAATGCGCCGCCGCGGTGCCGTCGCCTGTCCAGTCAAAGGTGACGCCGCCGCCAATCTTCGAAGCTCGCCACGCAGCCGGGAGAACGGGCGCATACTCCAACAGATTTCCGATCGCTCCGGTGAGACGGGCAGAGTAACGATGCGCCCCGGTGAGGTCCGCGGTCCCGTGCCCGCGCAAAAAATCGTCGCCGTGGCGAATCTCCAGGTTGGCGAGCGTCGCCTCGGAACCTTGGAGCTGGAAAATTCCGCCTAACGAATCGAGAGAGACGCCGCGAAAGCGCAGGCCATCTCCGCGAAAACCGAGGCGACCGTGCGCCGAGGGATCGAGAGAATCGATTTCACCGCGGGCCGAGAGCGCGCCGGAAAAATCCCCCGCTTGCGCGCCGAAAAGCTGCGCAAACGCATTAGCATCCGGGATGGCCGCATTCACCACGCCGCGAAACTGCAGCGCGTTCCACCTGGCCGGCGGTTTCGGCCAGAGAAACTCGCCGTTCACAGTCAGTTCGTTAGGCTGCTGCTGCACGTAAAGCTGCTCGACCTGCAGCCGGCGATCGTAATAAGTCGCGCCGAAGACGAGATGGTCGCCGCGCCGTTCGCGCCACGCGAAATCCGAAAGCTCGATCCAGATCGAAGCCGTAGCGTCGAGAAATTCTCCCGGGCTTCCGCGGAAGGTGAATTGCGCCGCGTGCACCGAACCGGTGAGTGGCTCGAGCAAACCGGCCGCTGCCGAAATTTGCGCGAGGGAAATATTCGCGGCCGATCCAGCCAGATCGAGACCAAATTTTTTCTCGCCGCCGCTGCCTTGGACGCTGACACGCAAGGTTCCGCCAAAAGCGTCCAGTTGAAAATCGAGCCCGAGCTGCCTTTTCGTTAGGCGTGAAAGATCGATGGTTAGAGTTTCCAGATCGAGCCCCCTCACGAGCGGCAATCCTGCGATCGTTAGGCGCTCGCCGTCCCACGCCGTGGCGCCGCGCAGTTCGGTGAAGTTCTGGCGCAGAATGGGCGAGGTCACGTGGATGTCGTGCGCCGTAAAGCTGCCCGATTCCACGTCGCTGCCGTTGAGGTTGACCCCATGAAAAGCGAACGCGGTCTCGTCCGTCGTCACATCGAGATCGGCGTCCTGGAAACCGAAAACGTCCGGAAGTAAACGATGCAGACTGCGCCAGTCGAGTCTTGCGCGGCTCGCTTTTGTGCGTTGAATCCGACCGCGCAAATGCTCGACGCGAACAGAGTGGAGCAAACGGGCGCGCCGGGAGAAAAGCCAACCGCGGAAATTTAAATCGAGGATGACGCGACTGGCTTGCAGGTCTATCGCCCGCGCGTCGTCCGGACCGGGCGCGAGACGCACTTGGTCGATCGTGATCGCGTGCAAAAATGGTGCATCGATTCCGGCCATGTTGATCGCGACGCCCTCCTGGCGCGCCGCCCAGCCCAGCCAGACGCGCAAGCCCCGCGCGACCGCGTAAGGTGCGAGCAGGGCGGTTAAGACCCCAAGAAGCAGCAGGATCGCACCTAAAAAAAGAAGACGTTTGCGCAACCGCATGGTGAAATCCGTCACTGGCCTAACGAATGCCTAACCAGCCGGCGACGGCGCAGGAAAGATGGCACGCACCGGCTGCGAAGGATGAAATTTTTCCAGGAACTGACGCGTGAAAGTGTCTTCCGCCTCGGCTGGAAGGGCGTGGGACTTTGCGCGCGCGAGTTCCGGCAGGGCGGCCAGCTCGTGCTCGATGTCGTTAGGCGAAATCCGGTTCCACAAACCGTTTTCGAGCGCGAGCACCTCAACCCTTTTTTGCTCGACGGAAAGGATCTCAGCGTGCGGGAGCTCGATCAGGACTCCCTGGGGATGAATATCAACGTTGAATTTTTTGTGCAGATCGAAGCCAGCTTTCACGGCGAAAGTTCCATGCAGCTTGACCCGCTTCGTGCTCCCGGCCCACGAGTGCAGCAACTCGTGCTCGACTTCCACCTGGCGCTCGAGCACGGCGAGCTGCGCGACGGTCGTGGTTTGCTCCAGATAAACACGATCGTTAATCGTGACGCGAGGTTGCAGCTGAGCCAGCCTAACGAATTCGTCACGCGCCTCACGGCCCACGCGTTCCAGGGATGCCGTCGTCCGACCCGGCCACGTTTCAGCGCGGTAAAAAAGGAAGGCCCCGAGCAGCGCCAGGATGAGAACGACGAGGGCGAAAGCGAGCGGACAACCGAGCCGTCTTCGGGCGGGTGCGGGGGGATTTTCGACCGGCGGCATTACCCCAAAAAGGTACCGCCCCCCACACCCGAAGGGCATGAAGGGCGGCTGTTCCCCCCAGAACAATCATTCAAATCTGCGGATCAGATAGTCGACCTGAATGGCCGGTGCAAGAAAATTTTTGGATCGAATAGGAATTTTTAAAGAGCCGACTTAGCGTCCCCGCGGTGAAGCTCGGCGTCCGCTATGAAACCTCTTATCGTTATGCTGCGCCCGTGCGTTTTTCTCGTCACGAGCTGCGGCTTTTTCCACGCGGCGACGTCTTCACGCGCGTGCTGCGGATGAAGTTTGAGACGAACGCAGATGCTCACGTGCGCTTCGGCCGCGACGTCTTCGATAACTGTGTCGCGGCTTGTTCCTTCACCGATCCGGCGGCGGAACTTCGCTTCGGGCTTGAGCTCGATTTGGAATTGGAAAAACGGAATCCTTTCGATTTCCTGCTCGCGCCCGAGGCGGCGACCATGCCCTTTTCTTACCCCGTGGAATTGCAGCGCGTGCTCGCGCCTTACCAATTAGCGCCTCACGATACCGCTCTGGAAATTCCACACTGGACCGCGCCTAACATTGACCATCCGCGGCCAACCGTTTCGACGCTGGTGCAGTTGAATGAGCGCCTGCACGAGTGCGTCAGTTACGAGCGGCGCGAGGAAGGACCGGCGCGTCCGCCTAACGAGACTCTGCGCATCGGCAAAGGCGCCTGCCGCGACGTGGCGCTGCTCCTCGCCGCGGTCCTCCGCCAGAACGGCTTGGCGGCGCGCCTAACGAGCGGCTTCCTCCGGGAAGCGGATCCGGAATCGCGCCGCGCGGAAGGATCGCTCCATGCCTGGACGGAGGTCTATTTGCCCGGTGCTGGGTGGGTGGGGATGGATCCGACGAACGGCATTTTCTGCGATCAGAATTTCATCATTGCGGCAGCGGGAATCGAGCCGGGCGACGTCACGCCGATCGACGGATATTATTATCAACGCGGAGTGACCGAGGCGCGGATGACTTGCCGCCTCGAACTCGTTAGTCTGTGAACCGGCGCGGGCATGCTTCGCGATCTGCAACTGCGCAACTTTCGCTGCTTCCCCGCGATTGCGGCCGAGTTTTCCAGCGGTTTTAATTTCATCGTCGGCGCCAACGGCCAGGGTAAAACGACGCTGCTCGAGGCAGCTTGCGTGCTCTTGCGTTTGCAATCGCAACGCGCAGCGACGATGGCGCCGGCCTTGCGCGCGGGGGAAAAATCTTTCGTCGTCTCGGGACATATCGAAGAGCACCTCCTGCAATTTTATTACAGCACGCTGCGACGGAAGGTGGCTCTCGACGGCGTCGAGCAGCGGGACCTCGCAGATTATCTGGCATTTCTACGCGTCGTTTCTTTTGCGAATAACGATCTCGATCTGATCCGCGGCGCGGCCGAAACGCGACGGCGCTTTCTCGACTTCATCGGCAGCCAGGTAGACGTGCGTTATCGCCCCGCGTTACGCGTCTACGAGCGGGCGCTGCGGGCGCGGAATGCCCTGCTGAAATCCCCGCACCCACGCCCGCGCGAACTCACCGCCTACACGGAGCCGCTGGTGAAAGCGGGGAGGTCGTTAGGCGAAATGCGCGCCGCACTCGTTAGGCGTCTGCGGCCGGCGGCGGAGGCAAGTCATCATGCGATCAGCGGGAATGAAAGTCTGGCCCTCGATTACGTGCCGGGAAATGAAGAGGATTTCGCGGCCCATCTGGAGCGCGCCCAGGCGGAAGACGCGCGTTTGCGCCTAACGACTGTAGGACCACACCGGGACGATCTGTGCCTCTTCGTGCGCGAAATGTCGGCCGCGCAATTTGCTTCCGAGGGACAGCAGCGGACCGCCGCACTGGCGTTGAAATTGGCGCAGGCACGGCTCCTGGCCGAAGAGGCGGAAGGTCCACCACTGCTCCTGATCGACGACATTTTTGGCGAACTCGACGCCTCCCGGCGCAATGCACTTCTGGCCGCTTTGCCTAACGAGTCCCAAAAGCTCATCACGGCCACCAGTCTCGACTGGCGCGAGTCCGCGTGGGACGGCCCAGTCCTGGAACTGGCCGGCGGCGAGATTCGTCCCAGGGGTTGAGCGCGCCGCGCAAACTTGCATCGGCCCGGCGCGGGTTTCTATTTTCTCATGCGTCAGATTTCTGGAGATTCGCCAAGCCTTGCCGGACAACTCCTGATCGCGCATCCCAGCATGCTCGACCCAAATTTCCGGCGCAGCGTTCTTTTCATTTCCGCGCACGACAAAGACGACGGCGCGGTCGGGGTGATCATCAACCGTCCGCTCGACAAACAAGTCTCCGAGCTGGTCGCCAACGACACGCCCGAGGCCCTCGGCAACGTTCCCGTTTTCCTTGGCGGTCCGGTCGGGACGAACCAGCTCATGTTTGCGGCCTTCGATTGGAAAGGACGTAATTCCCTCAGCTTAAATCAAGAGGTCGTGGCCGAAGCATTCGAGAATGTTAATAGCGCCGCGCATCAGTCGATTCGCGCCTTTGTCGGCTACGCTGGCTGGAAGGCGGGCCAGTTGGAAAAAGAGCTCGAAGAGCAGGCGTGGCTCTTGCAAGCGCCCGACCGCGCGACTCTTGCGCCAGAGAAATTGCCGAAGCTTTGGTTCGAAATTATGCGCGGTTTGGGCCCGTGGTTCAAGATGCTGGCGGCCGCTCCCGACGATCCCTCTTTGAACTAGCTTCGCGCTCTTTCTGGTGCGAAGCAGTGAGATATGATCATCGGCATCCCGAAAGAAATTAAGCAGCAGGAAAACCGCGTCAGCCTGCTCCCTTCCGCGGCCTATCAACTAACCAAGCGCGGGCACACTGTGCTCGTGCAAAAGAACGCTGGAGTCGGCACTGGCTACCCCGACGCGGACTACACCGCTGCGGGCGCGGAGATTGTCGATAATGCGCCCGATCTTTTCCGGCGCGCCGACATGATCGTGAAGGTAAAGGAGCCCTTGCCCGCGGAGTACGAGCTTCTGCGCAAGGGACAGATCCTTTTCACTTATCTGCATCTGGCGGCGAGCCGTTCCCTCACGGAAGCGCTTATGAAATCCGGCGTTACGGGCGTTGCTTATGAGACGATTCAGGTTGGCGGGCGTTTGCCTTTGCTGGAACCGATGAGCGAAATCGCAGGGCGCATGTCTGTCGTGATGGGCGCTTATTTTCTCGCCAAACACAACGGCGGCAACGGCGTTCTCCTCGGCGGCGTGCCGGGAGTGTTGCCCGGTCGTGTCGTCGTTCTCGGTGGCGGAACATCAGGCGTCAACGCCGCGCGTATGGCGACCGGCCTCGGTGCGGACGTAACCATTCTTGAGGTCGATCTCGAGCGGATGCGTTTCCTCGACATCACCATGCACTCGGCACACACGCTCTATTCCAGTGAAGCGCATTTGCAGGAATTGATGCCCTCGGTTGATCTTCTCATCGGCGCCGTCCTCGTGCCGGGCGCGAAAGCGCCGAAACTCATCACGCGAGAAATGCTCCGGGCCATGCGCCCCGGTAGTGTCGTGGTGGACATAGCGATCGACCAGGGCGGTTGCGTCGAGACTTCGCGGCCGACAACTCACCTTGATCCGGTTTTCGTCGAGGAAGGAGTCATTCACTACTGCGTCGCCAACATGCCGGCGGCCTATGCGCGGACCGCTACGCAGGCGCTAACCAACATTACCTACCGCTATGTCGAGCTGCTGGCGGATTTGGGGTTGAAAGAAGCATGCGAACGCCAACCCGCACTCATCGGCGGGATCAACACCATGGATGGCCGATTGACTCATCCCGCCGTCGCCGAAGCGCACGGGATGAAATACGAACCGCCGTTTCAGGCGGCTGATGACGCCGCATCACCTTCGTAAGACCGAAAACTTGAACAGGATTTCCCGGATTGAACAAACGAGCCCGCGACACTCGTCTTCGCCTCATCCGGTAAATCCTGTTAATCCTGTCTCGCTCTTCCCGTCCAAATTAAATTCTACAAAGCCGAAAAGTTTCCTTGCCCCGAGTCGATTGTGACCCCAACGTGGCGCGAATCCCAAAACCTATGAAGAAATATATCTGCATCCTGGCCAGCGCTGCCCTTCTCGCGGCGTGCGAACAAAAAACCGACGTCGTTGCCCCGAGCCCAGCGCCCGCGGACACCACGGCGAGCGCAACCGCGACTCCGGCGGACACGTCAACCTCGACTACAACCGAGACCACCACGACATCGCCGGCCGCAGAGGCCACCGCGACTCCGGCTGAGACTGCTTCGCCGGCCGCTGAGACCAGCACGACGACTGAGACGACGACCACGACGTCGCCGACTCCGTAGTCTCGCTTCAATTTTAGAGGCAAACCTTCCACGCGGGACATCCTCGCGCGGAAGGTTTTGCTGTACACTTACCTCGCTACCCTATGCTGGCGCGGCAATGTCTCCCAGTGCTATGAGCGTGTAGAAAGCTACGTTTGAAGTGCTTTACTCGTTAGGCGGGTCTCCAGCCTTCGGCCGACCGCACAAACCGAGCAACGGGATTCGCAAGGAACTGACGCTGCTCCGGAGACCAAAGGTGTGAAGCAATCGAGATCGCCTCGCGCTCGATTGTGATGAAGTTGAACGAATTCGCCTCGCCGCGGCCACGCGTCGAGATGGTCGTTCCGGTTTGCGCAACGAGGGCGGAATAACCTTTGATCCGATAGCGCTTCGTCGTTAGGCCGGTATGCTGCAAATGGAGATGGCCTGAAAGAATAAGATCGACTCCTGCCGCGGCCAATCCCTGCATCGCCATGGCCGCGCGCCCTACCAGGTGACTATGAGATCCAGGAGGTAGGTCAAAGGGATGATGAGTCACCACCACCTTGGTCACTCCCGAGGTTATGCCAGCAAAGACCTCGCCGGCATGCGCGATCTGCAGGGCATTGATCCGCCCGTATTTTCTTGTGAGCGAGCGCGCCGTATTGATCCCCAGCACCGCCATCTCCTCATCATGATAGAAGGGCGCAAGGTCATCTGTAATGTAGCGCCGATAGCGGCCCAACGGACTAGCGAATCGCCTAACGACATCCCAAAGCGGAATGTCGTGATTCCCCGGAACAACCAGCCGCGGCATCGGTAGCCGATCCAGGAAAATCCGGGCGGCGCGAAATTGGGTCCGCCGCGCGCGTTGGGTAAAATCACCGGAAACAACCACCAGATCGGGCGCGAGACTTTGCGCCATCGTCACCATCGGCTCCACGAGCGAGTTATCGACCCGCCCAAAATGCAAATCCGAAAGATGCAGCAGCTTCCTCACTCCTTCTCCGGCTCCTCAGGCACCAAGACGCAGAGCGCTTCCGATCTCACGCGAAAACGCAACGGACCTTCTAACTCTTCCAACTCACCATCCACCGCCGCGCGAAATCGCCGGCGGCGCGTCTCGATCGTTACATCCGAAGTGCAGATCACCTCATAGTCGATCTCCGGCCGCAGCTTCCGTAACATGGTCCTAACTCCATGTTTGAAAATCGTCGCGCGTCCGGCCATGCGCGCGACATACAGGGCGAACTTTCCTTCCGCCAAACACTCCTTACCCGCCAGCCCGAAAGCCTCCATCTGAAAAGCATTCGAGCACACCATGACTAACGGAGTCTCGCGCTCGACCTCACCTTCACTTAGCGCCAGTTTCACGCGCAGACGCGGGGGAGGCTGAAAGGCCGTCATGATGACAGAAGCATAAGCGCTGAGTTGGTTGCGCCCCCAGCGCCGATACATCTGGCGCCGCTTCAAGAGCACAGCCGGATGAATGCCAATGCTGGTGTTGTTCAGGATAAGTCGCCCATTCAGATCGAGGACAGGAGCGCGCACGGTATGATCACCAAGAAGAACCTCAGTCGCCTTGTCCGGCTCCAAAGGTATCCCAAGGTTTTTTGCGAAATAGTTAAAGGTTCCCAGTGGTATAACACCAAGTGTCTTTCCACTCTTCAAAGCCGCGTCGGCCACGCTACAAATCGTCCCATCGCCACCCGCCGCTACTAACACCTCACACTCACTCGCCGCTTTCTCCTTCACCATCTTCCCTAACTCATTCTTAGCCGGGACCGTGATCTGATACGGGCGCCCAGACTGACTTAGCACTCGCTCGATAGCGTTATGCGCTTCCTCCGCCTTCTGCGAGCCAGACTTGGCGTTAAGAACAACCTCAATCCGGCCGCGCTGTTGTTCCTTAGACATTGGCCATTTCGATCTGATTATCTTCTTCCGCTGAGTATTGGTAGGGCGGCCCCGTTACAATCGGAGTTTCCTCGAAGTTATGCTTTGGCGGCGGCGATTCCGTTTGCCATTCCAAGCCAGTGGCCCGCCAGGGATTAGGCCCTGCTAACCGTCCGTGTTTTAGCGACCAGATAAGATACATAAGCGGCATGAGATAGCCTATTCCAAGAATCGTCGCGCCCGCTGTCGATAAGACATGGAATACCTGAAACTCCGGCGGATAAGCATGGTAGCGGCGCGGCATACCCAGATAGCCGAGAAGGAACTGTGGAAAGAAGGTTAGATTAAAGCCGATGAAGAGAACGATGGCTGAGATTTTGCCCAGGAACTCTGGGTAGAGCCGGCCGGTTATCTTAGGCCACCAATAGTGCAGGCCGCCCATGAAGGCCGTTACCATTCCTCCCACCATGATGTAGTGAAAATGCGCCACCACGAAGTAAGTATCAGTGACATGCACATCCACTGCGAGCGCAGCGAGGAAAAGCCCGGTTAGGCCACCGATCGTAAAGAGTCCAATGAAGCCAAGTGCATAAAGCATCGGTGTATGAAAACTAATCGAACCTTTGTGTAAAGTCGCCGTCCAGTTAAAGACTTTAATCCCAGAAGGAATAGCGACGATAAAGCTAAGAATCGAGAAAACCATCCCGGCGTAGATAGACTGTGAGCTAACGAACATGTGATGTCCCCAGACGAGAAAACCCAGAATAGCAATGGCCATGCTGGCGGACGCGATCCAGGCGTAACCAAACACCTGCTTGCGCGAGAAACAGGTAATTACCTCACTGATAACTCCCATCCCGGGAAGAATCATGATGTAAACCGCCGGATGCGAATAGAACCAGAAGAGGTGTTGAAACAGCACCGGATCTCCACCCAGTTTGGGGTCGAATATTCCGATACCCCAGAATCGTTCGAGAGACATAAGTCCCAGGGTGATGGCAAGGACCGGTGTCGCTAATACCATGATCAGGCTCGTGGCATACATCGACCAAATGAAAAGCGGCAGCCGGAACCAGGTTAGCCCCGGCGCGCGCAACTTATGCACGGTGACGATGAAGTTTAGTCCCGTAGCGATGGAAGAAAAACCCGCGACAAAGATACCCGCCGCCATCGAGATGACATGTGAGTTAGCATAAGTGGTGCTATAGGGTGTGTAGAAGGTCCAACCCGTATCCACCCCCCCGTGCACGAGCGACCACAAAGCCAGCGCGCCTCCGATGATGAAGAGATACCAACTAATCAGATTGAGTTTCGGAAACGCTACATCACGCGCCCCGAGCATCATAGGTATGACAAAGTTTCCGAGCACCGCAGGGATGGACGGGATAAGAAAAAACCAAACCATGAGCACGCCATGGATGGTGAAAAGCTTGTTATAGGTCTCCGAGGTAACGAGATCGCCTTGAGGTGTCAGTAGTTCGATCCGCATCATCGCGGCGGCGACGCTCGCGATGGTAAAAAAGAAGAGGATCGTGAAAAGATAGAGTAAGGCGATCCGCTTGTGATCCGTCGTCAGCAACCAGGACTTCACGCCGTGCTCGCGACTAAGATAATTCACCGGCGCCATCCTACCGGAGGTTCTAACAATTCTGGCTGTCGCCGATTCCGCTTCCAGATGTGTTTCCATTAGCGTTCCGGCCTCTGTTCCCCTAACGACTTTAAGTAGGCAATGATCTGCATGATCTCAGCCTCACTGATATGCCCCGTATAACTGGGCATAAGATTCTCGTAACCCGCAGAGATCTGCTTTCCTGGGACCAGGATCGAGTCGCGCAAATACTGATCGTCCGCGGTCACAATCTCTCCCGAGGCCAGCGGGACCTGCTTCCCATAGACTCCCTCCAAAGGCGGCGCGTGAATAGCTCTGCTATCGACATGACATCCACTGCACCCGCGCTCCTGGAAAAGACGATGTCCTTCAAAGACAATCGATCGCCCCGTCTCTCCTGAGTTAAGCCATTCTTCGTAGTCGGCCGGGCGCATCACGACCACACGACCGATCATCGCTGAATGATTCGTCCCACAGTACTCCGCGCAAAAAAGATGATATTCCCCAAGGCGCGTCGGCCGAAACCACTCAGTCGTATACTTTCCCGGCAGGACATCCTGTTTCACTCGGAAAGCGGGCACAAAGAAGCTGTGGATCACGTCTTCCGAAGTCATGGTTAGACTTATCGTCGTTCCCAGCGGGAGGTGTAACTCATTGATCTCCCGCTTACCTTCAGCGTGCTGTAACTTCCACATCCATTGTTTCGCCACCACCTGCACCTGCAGCGCATTGGCCGGAGGAGTTTCTAACCGAAAGTAAACCAACGCGCCCCAGGTAAAGACGCCTAACGAGATAAGGAGCGGCAGCACCGTCCACCCCGTCTCCAGAAGATTCGAGCCGATTTGAGGATTCGACCGATCGACCTTCGCTCCGCGACGATAACGAATCGAAAAATAAAAGATCGGCAGAAAGACGGCCGCAATAAAGAAGAGCGACATCAGGATAAGAGCGTAGAAAAGCCAGTCCACCTGCTGGGCGCTGGAAGAAGCATCAACCGGAAAAAGATGAAAGTCGTCCATCATGCCCCGGAACCGTCGACGGCCGTCTTTCTCGGACCGCTTCGACTCAGCCAGAAAAGCCATCCCCCCAGCACGACGACGGTAGCTGTACCCAGGATGCGCAGGACGGTCAGCACCAGTTGCCCATACTTGCCCGTTATAGGGTTATAGTGAAAACACAGGAGGATAAGTTGCTGGACGATCGAACCCTTCTCCCCGCGCGAGGCCGCGATAATGGCGCTTCTAAGTTCCCTTGGATCGTAATTTACCCCGAAGAAATAGCGCGAGATTTTACCTTCCGGAGTCAGGACGACAAAGCCACTCGGATGAGCGTATTCATGAGTCGCGGGATCGTAGGCGAAACGTAAACCCGCTTCGTTAGTTATCTGCGCAATCGACTGTTTGTCGCCGGTAAGGAAATGCCAACCCGCCTCGGCGCCGTGACGGCCGTAGCGCTTGAGATATTCGCGCTTTTTCGCCGCGGCGACTTCCGGCGTTTCGTTCGGATCGACACTGAGATTGATGACATTGAAATCGCGGCCAACATCGAACCGCAGCTCCTGCAAAGACTCGATCAAGCCATCATTGATCAGCGTACAAAGCATCGGGCAATGGTAGTAACCCAGCACAAGCAAGGTTGGCTTCTTAGTCAGTAACTCTCCGATCGAAACGGTCCGCTTCTCGGAGTCCCGAAAAAGCAAGTCGCGCGAAATAGTCTGGCCGAGGTGTTGATCATAACCGAGGTGGTTGAGCTCGTTAGGCGAAAGAGCGAAAGCCCGCTCCGACCAGAAAGCAAAGAGAAGCAAGGCGAGGAGAAGCGTTCCCGGTTTCATGATGAAGGCGGCCCAACCGGATTCTTAGGCTGCGCCTCACTTGCCGGGCGAGCTTGCATTAGTTGCACCCGGGTCTGTCCTCCTCCGACTTCGGGCAAGCCTCGCTCGACCACGAGCTGCATGGCCCGCTCGATCGGTACCCGAACCACACCCGACTTACGATCCACCCATCCGTAAGAGTGTAACTCTCTCTCTCGGGCTTTAAGAAAAGCTCGATAGTCATCCGCCGGATAGGCCTGAAGACGTGGCGCCGGGAAGTCCGCCAGCTTCATCACCCTGGCCGCGGGACCGGTTCTTCTTTGCGCATAACGAAACACTCCCCGCGCGGCGAGAAACCCTATCGCGAGCAGGACTAGGACAAGGCCTATAATCAAAACTACACCAAGAATGTCGGCATCCCTGCCTTCGTGCCCGTCCTTCTCTCTTGTCCGCCCCTGTGGATTCATATTTTAACTGCGGCGACGGCGAAGCGCGGGTCGTTCATCGGCACTAATGGTTGCGCCGCGAGGTTACGTGCGAAGAAGGAAAGCCAGATACCGCCGATGCCTAATAACGCAGCGAAATCCATCCAGCTCACATGCAAACCCTGCGGATAAAATGACGGCGCTACCATCCACCACACATCGACCACATGCGCAATGAACATGGCGCCGGCGATCGTCGCCAGCGCGCGGCGCGTCTGTTTCATTTGTCGCGAAAGCAAGAGAAAGAAAGGGCCGAAGAAATGGAATAGGACGAGAAAGGTAAGAACCCAGCGCCAGCCGCCTGAGATACGATGGAGATACCACGAGATCTCATGGGGTAAGTCACCCGACCAGATGACAAGTAACTGCGAGAAACTCATGTAAGCCCACAGCATGGTGAAGGCGAGCAGGAGACTGCCGAGGTAATGAAAGTTCTCCTTTCCGAGAATCTCAGCCAACGAAGTGCGCGGCCCCAGCCAGGCGAGCAGTAGGATAACGAAGGCCAACCCACTTAACATCTGGCCGATGCAGATCAGGATGGGAAACATGGTTGAATACCAATCCGCCTCCAATGACATGACCCAATCGACAAAGACCACAGTCACAGTCAGCGGATAGATGACCAATCCCGGACCACTGAGTTTGCGCAGTCGTTTCATCGGCGCAGGATCGTTAGTGGCATCCTGCTCGACCGACCACTTACTAAGAAGGAATGCGAGCCAACTCCAGATCGCGAAAGCGACGACGGCGCGCACGATGAAAAATGGGACGCTTAGGTAGAATTGTTTCTGCTGGAGCGCTGCGCTCGCCGCCACTCGCGCGGGCATGGCCCAGGGATAGAGGAGATGCAGGCCAAAAAAAATTGGAATGAAGAGTAATCCGAGGAGAGGCAATGTCCTGGCGGCCGCTTCGAAGAAGCGTCGCACCGGCCAGCCCCAGGTTCCGCCAGTGAGATAGTGGATCATGAGAAATGCCATGCAGCCGAGAGCTACACCCACCCAGACTAACTCTGCGAACAGATAAGAAATAAAAAATTGCCGCGGATTAAAGAACCACCCCAGCGCGCATAAGAGCAGACAGGCCGCTCCTACCACCAGCGCCCAGCGGCTGGGTCCCTTGATGAGTGTGCCCGCTTCCGCGCTCAAGGCGTTGCCTCCAAGGTCCTTTGTTCGTTAGGCGGGAGATCGCTGGTCGTCGCCTGCTGACTTAGTTGCAAGGCGCGGACATAGGCCGCGATCGCCCAGCGGTCTACAGGCTCGACCCGCGAAGCGTAGGAATACATCGTCCCGTAGCCATTCGTGATAACATCGTAGAAGTGACCCAGCGGCACGTTGCGCAGGCGTTCGCTATGATAAGTCGGCGGCGCCGGGAACCCGCGCTGCACGATCTGGCCGTTTCCCGCCCCGGTAAGACCATGGCAGACCGCACAATTAATGTCATAGCGTTCCCGCCCACGCTGCAGTAATTCGGGAGTCGGGGTAAGCGGCGCCGGTAGCTGTGTGATAAGAAAGCCGTCCGTCAGCCCGGTGCTGAAAACCTCACTTTCGCCCGCGCCGTGATACTCCACAGTATGGGCCGGAAGAGAACGCGCGCTCGTTCCGTCGCGGAAAAATTCGCTTTGCGAGTAGGTCTTCGCCTTTGGCTGGTTATACATATCCTGCCGGCAACTACTCAGGAGGAGACTGCTTAATCCGACGCATAAAAGAGCGCGGATCATTTAGCCACCTCTTTCACCATCAAAGGCCGAAGAGTTTCCAAAAATAAGCGGGTGCGCACGGGATCAAACTGCGGATCGACCGTCTCGATGCAGAGAAAGAAGCGATCCTGCGAAGCGCGTTCGAATTCCGGCAGGTTAAACATCGGGTGATAAGGCTTAGGCAAGCCACTCAAGACGAAAACCGAAAAGAAAGCGGTCAGAGCAGCACCGAGGACAGTGAGCTCAAACGTGATGGGAATAAACGCCGGCCAGCTATGCAAGGGACGGCCGCCAATATTCAGAGGATAACTCACCACATTCGCGAACCACTCCATAAAGTAGGCGCTGCAACCGCCCAGGATTCCGGCGAGCAATACCAGTAAGGGGATACGGTTACTCTTCCCCAACGCCTTACCCAGACCTTCAATCGGAAACGGGGTAAATCCATCTATCTTGCGATAACCTTTCGCATAAGTCTCCTCCGCCGCGCGCATGAGTTGCGCGTCGCTCTCAAACTCCGCGACCAGTCCGTAAACCCAATCTTCACTCATAAGGCATTGGCCTTTTGCGGCTCCGCGACTAACTCGCGTGACTCGGAGATGGAGATCATGGGGAAGAAGCGCACAAAAAGGAAAAGAAGAGTAAGGAACAAACCTACGCTGCCAAAGAGAACCGCCCAATCCCAGACGGTAGGAAAAAACATCCCCCACGACGAAGGGACAAAGTCGCGAGACAAGCTCGTGATGACGATAACAAAGCGCTCGATCCACATCCCGACATTGATGAAGAAAGCGACGATGAAAAGAGTGAGCGGGTTACGGCGAATGCGTGCCGACCAGAGCGCCTGCGGCACAATCACGTTACAAAGCATCAGCACCCAAAAGACCCAGCCGTATGGTCCAAAGGCGCGATTCAACATCATATACTGCTCGAAGATATCTCCGCTATACCAGGACATGAACGCTTCGATGAGATAACCGTAGGAGACCATGAGGCCGGTGACGAACATGACATTAGCCATGTTATTGAGATAGCGCTCGGTGATGAGGTTCTCGAGATGGTAGAGCTTGCGCACGGGTATGATAATGTTAAGGACCATGGCGAAGCCCGAGTAGATAGCGCCCGCGACGAAGTAAGGCGGGAAAATGGTAGAATGCCACCCCGGCACGATGGCTACGGCGAAATCAAAGCTCACTACGCTATGCACTGAAAGAACCAAAGGCGTCGCCAGGCCGCCGAGGAGTAGGTAGGCTATTTGATGACGTTGCCAGTGTTCCGCGGAGTTACGCCAGCCCAGAGCCAGAACGCCGTAGAACTTCTTCTGCCATTTCTTATCAGCCCGGTCGCGCAGGGTTGCTACATCCGGAACAAGGCCAAGATACCAGAATAGGAGCGAAACGATAAAGTAAGTAGAGACAGCAAAGACATCCCAGACGAGCGGGCTACGAAATTGCGGCCATAGTCCCATCGTATCCGGGTAGGGAAAGAGATAGAAAAAGAGCCAGGGCCTGCCTAAGTGTAGTAACGGCATCAAGCCGGCGCAAGCGACGGCAAAGAGAGTCATGGCTTCGGCGAAACGATTAATCGCCGTGCGCCAATGCTGGAACATGAGGAGAAGGATGGCGGAGATAAAGGTGCCGGCGTGACCTATTCCGACCCACCAGACGAAGTTGACGATGGCGAATCCCCACGCCACGGGGATATTAATGCCCCAGATACCGACCCCGCGAATGAAGAGCCAGGCGAGAGCAAAGAAGAACATCATGAGCAGGCCGAAGGCGACAACAAAACCAATCCACCAGGTCGCGGGCTGGCGATTGCGCAGGACAATCGAGCCGATCGTTTCGTTGACGGTTTCGTAAGTCTGTCCGGGGGCGAGCAGGTTTGTCGGATAACCCAGCGGCGACATCCGCGTGTTCCTTTGCTCGTTAGGCGGGATGGTCGATTTCATTGGACGCTCCATCCGTAGCACTTGTCATCCTGAGCCGGCGAAGCGCGGCGAAGGACCCCTCTAAGCCCATACAACGGCGCATTTAATAGGAGAGCGTCAGGGCAAGAGAGGGGTCCCTCGCTCCGTTCGGGATGACAAGTCGGCGCTTTCACGAAAGTCCTTTCGCCGGGTTGCGCAGCTTCGCCGTATAACTAGTGCGCGGTCGTGTGTTCAGCTCCGCGAGCATGCCGTAATCGAGCGGATGCTGTTTCAAATGCGATACTCGGCTCTTCGGATCATGCAGGTCGCCGAAGACGATCGCCTGGGAAGGACATACTTGCGCGCAAGCGGGAGTAATTTCTCCATCGCGAATCGTGCGCCGCTGTAACTCCGCCGCGATGCGCGCCGAATTGATGCGCTGCAAACAATAGGTGCATTTTTCCATTACTCCGCGCGAACGCACCGTGACATCGGGGTTCTTCACCAGCTTCTCGCTCGCACTAAGATTGCCGTTGTATTCGAGAAAATTGAAGCGCCTGACTTTATAGGGACAGTTATTGGAACAATAACGAGTTCCGACACAGCGGTTATAGACTTGCAGGTTAAGTCCTTCGTCATCCGTCACGGTCGCGGCTACCGGGCAGACTAACTCACAAGGCGCGTGCTGACAGTGCATGCACGGCACCGGCTGATGGTGAAACTCCGGGTTATCCGGTGAGTTAGTGTGATAAGTATCGATGCGTATCCAATGCATCTCGCGCCCAGCGCGCACCTGCGCTTTGCCAACAACCGGAATATTATTCTCGGCCTGGCAGGCGATGGTGCAGGCATTGCAGCCAATGCAGGTGCCGAGATCGATGACCATCGCCCAAGCATAGCCTTTGTTCTCAAACTCATCAGGGTTATACAGGGTCTCATCCGGCTTCGGCACCTCGCGCATCTCCGCCGCGAAGCGCGGATGACTCATGAATTCAGCCAGGGTTCCAGCCCGATACATATCCCTGCCATCGATCGTGAAATGATGCTGCGTGGTCGCGAACTCTTCCCGGCGCGGCAATTTGCGGATCGTTAGGCCAGAGCCGTCCCAGAGTGCATCCGAGGTGCGCAGCGAGTAAGCATTGTAGCCTTTGTTCGTCCCGACACGTCCGGCACTTTGCCGGCCGTAACCCAGGTGCAAGGTAAGTGTCTCTTCGGCCTGGCCGGGTAAAATCCAGATAGGGCCGGCTAGCTTTCGTCCTTTGTAAGCCAGCTCAAGGTAATCGCCGTTCTCCAGCTTCTCGCGCCGGGCCAGGGTCGGACTAACGAGTATAGCATTGTCCCAGGTGATCTTAGAGAAAGGGTGAGGTAACTCCTGCAACCACCCATTGTTGGCGTAGCGTCCGTCGAGAACGTTAGGATCGGCGCGGAATACAAGTTCCAATCCACTTCCTGGCTGGGGTAAAGCAGCGGACGAAGAGTCGATTGAAGTTCTTTGCGCGCGCGGCGGTTTCTCTCCCGTCGTTATCCCATCACTTAGAAACTTGCGCCACTGCGCCTCGAAGCCCGCTTCATCCACACCTTGCCCGTAGTAGGCCGCGACAATCTCATAAGCACTCCGGTTAGGTTGTTGAAGAAAGGCATCCAGTAACTCATGCGCGGAGCAGCCATCATAGAGTGGCGCGATAAGTGGTTGCACGATGGTCACTGTCCCATCGCAGGCTCTCAGATCGCTCCAGCTTTCGAGAAAGTGCGTCGCGGGAATTTGCCAGTCGCAGAGGTGCGAAGTCTCATTCACCTGCAAGGTATGATGCACGCGCAACTTCACCTTCTTAAGAGCCGCAGCGAAGTCGAGATCGACCGGCGCATCATACACCGGATTGCCGCCGAGAATGACAAGTACGCTAACTACACCTTGTCGCATTTCCTCCACGAGAGTCTTAAGTGAAGCACCTTGCGGGATAGGATTGGGCTCGACCGGATTGCGTTCCAAAACCGTCGAGCCAAAATTGCCTAACGACGCGTTGATTTGCGCCACCAGCGCGTGCACCGCGACGGGCTGAGTCTCACCTGCCAGGACGATGCTCTCGCCCGCGTGTGCGCGCAGATCTTGTGCGGCGGCCCAGATCCATTCGTTCGCCGTCGCGGGAATGTCTGCGCCAGTCTCCCCTGTGCCAACGAGGGCCGCGAGCGCAGCGGCGAGCGCCGGAATCATCCGCGCGGCGATAGGCAAACGGTGATCGGCATTAGAGCCAGTAATGCTAGGTGTCGGCTCCGCGGCATAGAAGCGACTCATGACGGCGCCGTCCGGCTTCTCTACCCGACGGCCAGTCGCGAAGTCACGCGCATGACGCAAGGCAGCCGGATGGAGATAGAGAAAGTCGGAGTCGAGCGCGACGATGACTTTCGCCTTCGTGAAATCGTAGAGGTTTTCGCCACCGTGAACGCCACCTGCGCGAGCTTCTCGAACAGTGTCTCGGGTCAGTGGGTCCCATTGGTGCCATCGCGCCTCAGGGAACTTCCTGGCGATGGCTTGGAACTGCGATCCCAGTGTTGGCGAAGTGACTGTTTGGGTAAGAAACCTAAGTCCAATCCCGCCCTTCGCCCCTGGCTCAGCCAGACTTAGATTGAGCCGCTCCAGAAACGTTCCCCAGGTTCCACCGATATTTCCATTAGTTACAATCTTCGCGCGATCTGGGTCGTAGAGATCGAGCAGATCTGCCTGCGCCCAGACAGTCGTAGCTCCGCGGCTTGTAGGATGGTCAGGATTCCCTTCTATCTTGGTCGGCCTTCCCTCATTGCTCGTGACTACGATACCTTGACCGTAGCCGCCTAACGAAGTCGCACTCGCGAAACGCAATGGCTGTCCTGGTATGATTCGTTCGGGTTGATCGACATAGGGAACGATCTTTTCGATGCGCTGTTTAGTGCAGGCGCCGAGGCCGGCAAGAGCGAGCGAAGCACCCATCAAGCGCAAGAAATCGCGCCGGGGCAGGCCGCCATTCCACTCGGAAGCACCACGCGGAAATTCGCGATGCAGCCAGTCTTCAAATTCCGGCGTGGCAGCGAGTTCCTCCAGACTGCGCCAATACTTAGGTGACTCGGACTTCATCGGTGGCAGGTTGAGCAGTTAGTTAGTCGCCCCGTCGTATCGATCTGATTTTGCCTAACGAGTATAAGTCCCTGCTTCTTCTGATCGGGCGGTGGCGTCCAATGCAAATCATAGATCTCGGAGTGTGGCCGGACGTAGCTTTCCGGCGCGCGATGGCATTCGAGACACCATTTCATGTAAAGGGTTTGCGTCCGCCAGGTGAGCGGCATCTTATCAAGCTCACCGTGACAGGTGGAACAGCCGACGCCTTTTGAGATGTGGATGCTATGATTGAAATAGGCAAAGTCGGGCAGGTCGTTGACACGGTTCCATTGCAGCGGCCGATTTGTCGTTAGACTATTTCGCACGGGCGCGAGGAGCGACGCTTCGGTCCAGAGCTGGGAATGGCAGGTCATGCAAATCTGCGTGCTCGGGATGCCGGCGAAGGCCGATTTCTCTACTGAGGTATGGCAGTAGCGGCAGTCGATTCCGTCGTCGCCGACATGATGTTTGTGGCTGAAGGGAACCGGCTGTGATAACGGCACATCGACGTAGGTGGTGTAGGGCGACCAAAAAATGGCCGACATCGTCCAGCCCGCTCCAGCCAGTAAGATGATGAGGCCAAAAAGAATCACCCGCGCGTGCACGTTGGCGCTGCGGGAGAAGATTTGAGCCATGGGACAGAGTCAGCCGCTATCCAAAACGCCCTGCTGACACTGGCTCATTCCATCCGGAGACAAGCAAGAATAACGCTGACCGGAGCATGGAATGAAAGCCTAGCGAGAGCTGTCTCGCGCGCCATCGCTTTCCCGCCGCGGCATTAATTTTTTCCGGCGCGCTCATGACTCCGACAACGCTTCGAGAATCGCTCGCGGCCTCATTCGCGCGTGCAGCAAGTTGGGCCACGCTGACTTTAACTTGCACGCTGATCGGCCGCGGCGCCCGGCCGCTCGGAGAGAGTCTGCGCGCTATTGACCAATCCGACATGGCTAAAAGCCTGCGGGAAATTGCCGAGGAAACGTTTCTTCTTCGGGTCGTATTCTTCCGCCAAAAGTCCGACATCGTTACGCAAAGCGAGGAGCCGCTCGAAGAGCATGCGCGCATCGCCTTTGCGGCCGATGAGATGGAGACAATCCGCCAGCCAGAAGGAACAGGGCAGGAAAACGCCTTCGCTCCCGGGAAGACCGTCCACCTTCTTTTCGTTAGGCCGATAACGCAGGACAAATCCATCCTGAAGCAGCTCGCGTTCGACCGCCTCGATCGTGCCGCGAATCCTTTTGTCGTTAGGCGGAAGAAAACCAACCAATGGCAACATAAGAACGCTCGCGTCCATCGCATCCGAGCCGTAGAACTGGGTGAAGGCATTCTTCTTTTTGTTGAAGCCGCGGGTGCAAACCTGGCGATGAATCTTATCGCGTAATTTTCGCCAGCGCTCGAGGCTGCCATCGGAATCGCACTGACAATCTTCCACCAGCTTCACGGCACGATCGAACGCGACCCAGGCCATGACTTTGGAATGAGTAAATGGGCGACGCGGACCGCGCACTTCCCAGATGCCTTCATCGGGTTTTTCCCATCTTGTTTCGAGAAAATGAAGAAGCGCAGCTTGCAACCGCCAGTCGGCATCGCTCGATTCCAAGCCGGACCGATGCGCCTGATAGATGGCATCCAGGACTTCGCCGAAAACATCGAGCTGAAACTGGCCGGCCGCGGCATTTCCTACGCGCACGGGCTGGGAATTTTCGTAGCCACTTAGCCAGGGTAACTCACGTTCCTCGAGCCGCCGCTCCCCACTTACTCCATACATGATTTGTACTTGCGAGGGACTGCCAGCGATCGCGCGCAGAAGCCATTCTCGCCAGGCTCTGGCTTCGTCCTGATAGCCCGCACCGAGCAGAGCGAAAAGAGTGAACGTAGCATCGCGCAACCAGCAGAAACGATAATCCCAGTTACGCACGCCACCGATTTGCTCCGGTAAAGAAGTGGTCGCCGCGGCTACGATACCGCCAGTGGGCGCATAAGTGAGTCCTTTAAGTGTCAGGAGCGAACGCATGACTGCGTCC
The DNA here is from genome assembly GCA_013821455.1 of Chthoniobacterales bacterium. Lineage (GTDB taxonomy): Bacteria > Verrucomicrobiota > Verrucomicrobiia > Chthoniobacterales > UBA10450 > Palsa-1392. The sequence goes on along the minus strand of JACDGS010000007.1, from coordinate 36,212 downwards.
TGCCACGGACCGGCGCGTTCAAAGCGGCGCGACCACTCCCGCCAATAACTCTTAGTGTCACTTAGCGCGCTTTCGGCGCGGACGGGCTTGGGCGGTGACTCATGGGAAGGATACCAGGTCAGGACAAAAGGAATACGATCACCCTTGGTAACTTTAAATTCGGCCACCGTCTTAAGGTCTTCGCCGTGTGTCTCCACTGGCGTGCGCAGGATAAGTGCATCAGGTCCTGCGATAGCTTCGAGGCCGCCATGACGCCGCCTGACCCATGGAACAACCGAGCCGTAGTCGAAGCGGATGATTAACTCCATGCGCAGAGTTACTTTGCCCTCGACACCTTCTATGATGCGGATGATGTCGGGATTCGTCCCGCGCGGTGGCATGAAATCGATGAAGCGCACGGTGCCATCCGCGGTTTGCACTTCTGTCTCCAGGATCAAGGTATCGCCCTGATAACGGCGGGAACATTTCTTCGTCTTACCTTTGGGTGTAAAATGCCAGCAACCGTTTTCCTTTCCGCCTAACAATGCCGCAAAACAAGCACCGGAATCGAAGCGCGGCAGGCAAAGCCAGTCCACCGAGCCATTGCGACTAACAAGCGCGCCGCTCTGTGTGTCACTCAGGAAAGCGTAATCTTCGATCCGCGCCGATTTGATGTTTGTGTGGCGCTTATTCATTGAACTTGGAGGTCCTCTCGCTCGTCGCAATATAGGAGATTGATGCTATTCCCGATAGCTTTTCTAACTTGGCTGCCTAAAGCAGTCGAGTTTCCAAGTCGCCTCTTCTTTCGGGCGAGCGGCCAGGGAATGTTAGACGCCTTAGATAGCTGAGGCGATGGGTTTACTTTCAAATTTAGAGCGCTCGATTGGTAGTTGGCGGCCAATGTAACCGTATGGCTGACTCGCGCTGAGGCGATAGCGCCGTCGCCAGCGCGTACTTGGGGTACTCGAGGTCCTTCGGCTCTCAACCTTCGGCGCAAGTTCGTTTCGGCGAGGCGCCGAAACCAGCACGCGAGGGCGCGTGCGCTCCCCGGACTTACTTCGCACTCGTTACCTTTCTCGGGATGTGGCGCGCTGGCGCCGTTTTGGCGCCGCGGCGAGTTCGGAGATGCCATCGCGGGTGAGGCGAAAGATTGTCCATTCCTCGTTAGGTTTGGCTCCGATTTTACGGTAGAACTGAATCGCCGGGTCGTTCCAATCGAGGACGGCCCATTCCATGCGGCCGCAGTCACGCTCCTGAGCGATTTCGGCTAGCCTAACGAGTAAAGCACGCCCATAGCCTTGGCCACGCGCGTCGGGCTGGACGAATAGGTCTTCCAGATACAATCCACGACGGCCAATCCAGGTGGAGAAGTTGTGAAAGAACAGGGCGAAGCCAACGGCCGCACCGGCTTCTTCGCCGAGGAGGACCTCCGCCGCCGGATGCGCGCCGAAAAGGTTTTCCCGCAGCAATTCTTCGGTCGCGACAACGTCGTTCGGCGCGCGCTCGTATTCGGCCAGCTGGCGGATCAGGTCGAGGATCACGGTTACGTCCGCATCTGTGGCGGACCTGATCGCGAAGTCGGATGGCTTGGACATGTTAGTGAATGCTGCCTTACTGCTTGCCGCAGGCCGGCGGGGCCGCGTGCGTCTTATAAGTCATAACTCCGGCTTTCGCCGACCACTCTTCCCAGGCGCCGCCTTTGCCGTCATGCCAGCCTTTTAAATCGAACATAGCACTGCCGCTAGCATCGCCTTTTACATGATACACTTTCACAGCTGCGCCCGCACGATCCCAGGTGAGCGGGGTTCCGGCTGTGCAAACTTCAGGGTTATAGGGAACGACGCAATTTGTCTGGAGGAAGTAGGCGTTGTCGTCATAGGTAGGATAACCACCAAAGGCTCGAGCGCGTCCTTCCCCGTCGATGCAGATGGCGGTGTATTCGTCGCAGGCGATGCCGTAGAAGCGGCGGCCCAGGTCATGAGTGAGCCGGGCTATAAAAGTAAAGTGCCGGCCGCGGCGGTCGGGGTTATCGTAGTGAGTATCGGTGATGGTGTCTCCTAGGAAGGATAAGTGGAGAAAGTCATCTACTCCCAGAGTTACTTTGCTGTTAAAAGGATCGGCCAGGGCTTCGGCGGAAGTGACGGTTCCCTTGGCGGCGCTAAAGTAATCGCTGCCCAGGATCGCCATGCCGGCACTGGTGCCGCCGATGACTCCGTGCTTCTGACTGACATGCTCGTTGAGAAGGCGCTCAACGGGCGTTCCTTTCCAGTAGGAGACATAGTCATATTGGTCGCCGCCTGCGATCCAGATCGCTTCGGCGTTAGTGAGTTGTTGCGCGAGATAAGGATCGGAGGCGGCGGCGCGGGAGGGAACTATAATCGTCTCAACAGAGTTAACGGTCACTCCTAACTGACGGTAGAGATAGTCATTGTAAGCGTCGTCGCCGGTCGCGCGGATGACCAGGATGTCGCCGCCGTGGGCGCGTTCGAGAAACCAGCGCATGGCGTTGTCGTCCTCGGTCGCGCCGCCCATGACGCAGGTGCCGGCGGTGGGTCGCACGATAACGTCGGCGGGGTCGCCAACGAGATAGGAGGTTATGCCCTGGGCGCGGCCGGTCGAAAGACTGACTGCCAGAAAGGTAAGAAAGAAGAGATACTTCATTTGTGAGTTACTTCTTTCATTTCGTGGCTGTGGTTCGCAAGTCTTATTATCAGCAACTTTTAGGTGTTATCGTTGGCCAACGCGGACCGCGCCTTAAGTTTGAGTGTTCTGGCTGCGGGGCTTTCCAAAAGCTCTACGGGATCCCTCGACTTCGCTCGGGATGACGATGACTTCTAACTCTTTTTCTTCAAGCGCTCCTGTAGGAAGGTGAGGACAGCGACTTCTTCGCTGCGCAAACGGCCAAAGGACTTAGCGAGAGTTTTCTCTGTTCGCTTCTTCAGGCCTTCGATAAGGCTGCCATCGAGATAGGTCTCAAGGACCGCCGGGTGGACATAGCACTTACGACAAACTGTCGGGGTGTTGCCCAGCATTTTCGCTACGGCTGAGATAGCAGTTTTGACGTTCTTCTTTGCCTGCGATTTGTTCTCGAACAGCTCCTGGGATTGTAAGGCCATCGCGGCCATGACAGTGCCGGCCCAAGTGCGGAAGTCTTTCGCCGTGAACTCTTCACCTGTTATTTCGTGGAGATAACTATTTACATCGTCGGAAGTGACTTGGTGGCGCTGTCCTTCGTTATCGAGATATTGAAAGACTTCCTGGCCCGGTAACTCCTGCATCTTCTTTATGATTTTAGCGACGCGGCGATCGTCCACGTCGATGTCGTGCTCGACGCCGCTCTTGCCGCGAAAGCGGAAGCGAACATTGCCGCCTTTCACATCAACGTGCCGGGCGCGCATGGTCGTTAGGCCAAAGGATTTGTTTTCCCTGGCATACTCTTCGTTGCCGATGCGGATGAAGGTGCGCTCGAGTAACTCGACTACGGTCGCGAGCACTTTCTGGCGCGGCAGGCCTTTCTTCTTTGAATCTCGCCTGAGTCGGCGGCGGATCTTAGGAAGAGCCTGACCGAAGACGATCATCTTTTCGTACTTGTTCTCGTCGCGTTCAAGCCGCCACTTCTCGTGATAGCGGTATTGTTTACGGCCGCGATCGTCGCGCCCGGTGGCCTGGAGGTGGCCGTTTGGCGAAGGGCAAATCCAAACGTCTTTGTAAGCCGGTGGGATCGCGAGACGATTCAGACGCAGGATGCGAGTCTCATCCTTGATCTCTTTGCCGGCGGTATCGAAGTAAACGAACTTACTGCCACGCTTCTTGCGAGAGTAACCAGGTTGATCGTCGCTGACATAGCGCAGGCCGGCGTCCTCCGCGACGGTCTCAGGATCCAGCGTGACTTCGAGTTCGGCGGCTTTCTTTTTTTCCTGGCGTAATCGGCGAGCGGTAATCGGCACGCCAAGAATACGCGCGCTGGAGGTCGGGAGGCTGCATCACAAATCCCCTTTCGGGAACTAACTCGAAGGAATACCGGGAGGTGCGAAGACTTATGGAGTTATCCGCAAATTCGTCGGCGTCTGCGGCGGGCCGCCCGCTGCTACATTCGCTTTCAACTTAGCCTGCTCGATGGCCAGGACAGGCTGCGATACCGCCGGCGTAAGGTCGCCCTCGTAAACTTCGACATACTTGCCGCCGAGACTTACAGCGTGCTCGAGCGCGTCTTGCAAAGGAATCGGTGCAGGAGGAAGCGGAACGGGATCCGGATCGATGTAGAGGCGCGACGCGTCGCTGGCGTGGCAGACCATTTGGAAGCCTTTCGCGCTCGCGATCGGAGGCACGGGCGCGGGCGCGTGCGGCGGGACAGTGCCGTACAGAGCTGAGACCATGGTGCCGTAATGATTTGGAAAAGCGAGCAAGGCCCAGTCGCTTACGGTTTGTTGGTCCGTCAGTCCGGCAGCGCTGGGAAAGACTCTTGCCAGGGTAGCGATGACCGGAGTTTCAGAAAAGGTATTGGTGTATTGAGTGATGATAGCTTCCGCGGCGGGGATGTAAGCGGCATTAGCGTCGGTATAGGAGGTGGTAAGTCCTGGATAACCCGCGGGCGGGTTTTGCGCGAGAGCAGTGAGAGCTGTTTCATCGGCGGAGATACCCGCCAGAGTCATAGTGATAACCTGCATGAATCCACCCATGACGATGTAGGAACAGTTAGGATTCTTATCGTATCTGGCGGCATAGGCAGCGAGAAAGGTTGCCCATTTTGCCTGATAGGCCGTATCCCACGGGAGCGGTTCGTTCCCTATGGATAGACCCGTGGCAGGGTCGGTCTCGATGATGGGATATTTATAGACGAGAGGAGGAGTGTTATAGACCCAGTCGGGGGTCACAGTGCCGGCGCCGATACTGATACTAAGTTTCTTGCCATGCGCCGCGGCGATCGCGATCGCCGCATCAATCTGATCCCAGTTATAGGTATCCGGGCCATCCGGTTGGATTCTGGCCCAGCCGCTCTTGAAGCGATAGCCATCGACGTTGGGATTATCGAGCAGTGGATTGTTAGTGAGATCCACCATGCCGGTGATGGGCGCGCCCACCAGCAGGTCGTAGATGCCGCTGGGTTGCGGCTTTAAGCCGATAGCCAACGCAGATGTGGGCGCGGATAAGGCGAGGGCGATAACTCCGGCGATAACCGATAGGATCGTGAAATGGGATAATGGTTGTGGGTAAAGGGTCGGCTTCATGGTCATAGTTTCGCTGCACGGGTTGCGGCCTATGGCTGGCGCCCGGAGGAGTCGGACGGATAGTCCGTGGAGATGCCCTTCGTGTTCTAATGCAGCGAGCTTTGTGCCAGAAGAGGAGAAAGTTTCGGAAGTCGGGCTTCCGGCCCTAACTCGGCTGATAGGCCTTCGGCCGAGTAAAGGCACGCTGCCTGACTTCCTAACGGGTTTTAGACGCAGTTAGGAATAGAGATACTCGTCGTGATACTCGCGCTGCGGCGCAAATTGCACGCTTTGGTCCCCGCCGGTCTCGGGATACTCGAAGATCTGGCCTTCGTAGTTCCGAATCACGATCTTCTCGTTGTCGTGATAGAGAACGTAACCGGGATTGATCGGCACTTTGCCGCCACCGCCCGGCGCATCGATGACAAATTGTGGCACCGCATAGCCAGTCGTGTGTCCCCGCAGGCCTTCGATGATCTCGATGCCTTTCGCGACCGAGGCGCGCAGGTGTGATGAGCCAGTAATAAGGTCACACTGATAGAGATAATACGGACGCACCCGGCACATGAGTAACTTGTGCAAGAGCGTCTTCATCGTTTCGAGGTTGTCGTTTACGCCGGCGAGGAGAACGCTTTGGTTGCCTAACGGAATGCCGTGGTTCGCCAGCCGCTCCAGACCGGCGCGCACCTCCGTGGTGAGTTCGCGCGGGTGATTGACGTGCACGCTCATCCACAACGGATGATATTTTTGCAGCATCGCGCAGAGCTCCGGCGTGATTCTTTGCGGCAGGAAAATCGGCACCCGGGTTCCAATGCGCAGAAACTCGATGTGCGGGATGGCGCGCAGCCGGCTCAGAATTTTCTCCAAGCGAGCGTCGCTAAATAAGAGTGCGTCGCCTCCGGAAAGAAGGACATCGCGGACTTCGGTGTGCTCTTCGAGATATTTAAAGGCCGCCTCGAATTCGGTGTGCAATTCCTGTTCGCCTACGCCGCTGACTACGCGGCTGCGCGTGCAGTAACGGCAGTAACTCGCGCAACGGTCGGTCACCAGAAAAAGCACGCGATCGGGATAACGATGCACCAATCCCGGCACCGGCATGTGCGAGTCTTCGCCGCACGGGTCCGCCATATCGTAAGGCGAGGCCCAGGTCTCCTCGATCCGCGGGACGACCTGACGCCGGATCGGGCAGTCCGGATTATCCCGCTCGATCAGATTGAAAAAATGCGGCGTGATCGCAAGCGCGAGTTTGTCGCCCGAGAGCAACACGCCCGCTCGCTCTTCCTCGGAGAGCACGAGGTGCTGCTCGAGTTGCGCCAGAGTCGTGACGCGATTCTTGAGCTGCCATTTCCAGTCATTCCAGAGTTCCGGCGCGACATCCGGAAAGTAACCGGGCGCCATAGAGATGAACTCTTTTCCGTCCTTTTTGCCGTCGGCAAGAGTAAGCATTTTGATTTGTAGAAAAAAAGCTAAGGGCCCTGACTAAGGTGTCAATGTGGGCACTTTCGAGTGCGTAAAGCACGTTGCGCTCCGTGCGAGGCGCCCGGTAAGCGCCGTCATCCCGAGCGAGGCCGAGGGATCCCGTGGAGAAATCGTGAGGGCGTCGCGCAGCAAGACTTGCGGCACGGAAACCCGACGGGATCCCTCGACCTCGCCTTGGGCTCCGCTCGGGATGACGGTTGCCCGCTTTATGCTTCCCGATACTATTTGAACAGCGCACCGCGCGCTTCTGTCCATATCGCCGCTTATGCATCGTCTTCTTTCGCTTCTCCTGACCTTATCGTTAGGCGCGACTGCGCGCGCACAGACTTCCCCTGCTCCGGCAGCGCCCACTCCGGAACCGACCGCGACCATTCCCGCGGAAGCCGCCGCTCCCGGGAAAGACGTTGTTCACCAGCTCAACAGCGCTTTCGAGAAAGTCTTCGAGACCGTCGCTCCGAGCGTGGTCATCATCGAGGTGACGAAAAAAGCGGACGGCAGCGACAACTCCCTCGACGATCTTTTTTTCCAATCGCCCGACAGTAACTCGCCGCAACGCGGCACCCCGCCCGAAGCGGTGCAGAGCGAAGGCTCCGGCTTCATCGTTAGGCAGGATGGATTTATTTACACAAATTACCACGTCGTCGAGGGCGCCGATAAAGTGGAAGTGAAACTGAAGGACGGCCGCGACTTTGTGGGCAAGATCGTGGGCACGGACGAGAAGACCGACATCGCCGTGATCAAGGTGGACGCGAACAATCTCCCGGTCGTGCAACTCGCGGACAGCGACGCGGTGCGGGTCGGGCAGTTTGCCTTCGCCATCGGCGCGCCCTTCAAGCTCGATTACACTTTCACCTTCGGCGTGATCAGCGGGAAGGGCCGCACCAAGCTGCTCGAGACCGACGGCTACAACATCGCCGACTACCTGCAAACCGATACCTCGATCAACCCCGGTAACAGCGGCGGCCCGCTCTGCGACATCGACGGCAAAGTCGTCGGCATGAACACCCTCATCAACGGACTCAATCGCGGCCTTGGCTTCGCCATTCCCAGCAATCTGGTGAACGAAATCGGCCAGCAGCTTGTCTCCGGCCAGAAGATCGTTAGACCGTGGCTTGGTATTCGCATCGAGACCTTGGGCGACAATCCCTCGCTCCGCGATCTCTTCAAAGGCGTCGATCGCGGCGTCATTGTGCGCACGATTGAAGCCGACGCGCCGGCCTACAAAAGCGACCTGCGCCCGTTCGACGTCATCACCCAGGTCGATGGCGCGCCCGTGACGACGGACGCCCAGCTGCAGCACGAGATTTTAAAAAAGAAAGTCGGCCAAAAAGTCGATCTCAGCGTTTGGCGCAAAGGCCAGATTATGCAGATCGCGATTACGACGGGGGAATTGCCTAACGACCTCAGCAAAATCGCCGCTGCGCCTTCCGCGCCGGTCGTACCGCCACGCCAGGAAGAGATTAATAAATTCGGGCTGCAAGTGCAGGATTTGACGAAAGAGATGGTGGCGCGCCTCAATCTCGGCGTGCAGCAAGGCGTCATCGTGACTGACGTCGCCGATGACTCCATCGCTGCGGCGCAGGACATCCGCCGGGAAGATGTAATCACGGAAGTAAATGGAAAGGCCGTCACGAGCGTCGCAACTTTCCGCGCCGCCTTAACGAATGCGGATCCAGTCAAAGGAATCCTGCTCTATCTCGATCGCAAAGGCAGCCGCACCTTCGCCGTGCTCAAAGCCGGCTCGTAAATTCCGGGGACATTATTGCGTCGCTGGCGCCGCGTTGACCCCGCGCCGCGAAGTGCGTTCGTTAGGCGATGAATCCACGCTGCCTTGCGCTGCTCTTGTTTCTCGGATTTTGGACTCCGGCAAGGGCGGATTGGAATGTCGTGAGCTCGGAGCGGCAAAATTCGCCTAACGAACTCATCGAGCACCGGAAGACAGAAGTGGCGAACGACGAAACGGGTGAGCGCGCCACTCTGCACCTCGCCATCTTTCGCAACAGCGCGGCGACACTCCGCCTGGTCGATCAACCCGCCGAGCGGCGCGATCTTGCCGCGGTGATGACTGACCTGCACGCCCTCGCCGGAGTGAATGGTGGCTATTTCGATCCTCAGGATGCTCCGGTCGGTTTGCTGGTGAGCGCGGGCAAAACGATTTCGCCTTTGAGCCGCGCGAAGCTTTTAAGCGGAGTTCTTTTCGCCGAGAAGGATAGCGTCGAGATCGTTAGGGCGGCGCATTTCAAAATGAACCGCGCGGTCGCGGAAGCCGTGCAGTGCGGTCCGCTCTTGGTGGAACGTGGGGAACCGGTACCCGGTTTGAACGACACGCGTTCGGCACGCCGAACTTTTGCCGCGATCGATGGCCGCAAGAGCGCGGCGCTCGGTTATTGTTCCGGCGTTTCCCTGGCGGAAATGGCGCGAGTTCTCTGCCTAACGAATATAGCGGGCGAGGTAAAATTCGCGCGCGCGCTTAATCTCGACGGCGGTTCTTCCAGTGCGTTCTGGGTCGCGGGCGGGGCCGATATTTCCGAGCAAAAAACGGTGCGAGATTTCGTCGCCATCGTTCCGCGATCGACTCGTTAGGCGTGGTGCCAGCAGCTCTGTCATCCCGAGCGAAGCGTAGCGCAGTCGAGGGATCCCGTGGCACTGCCTCGAAGTCCTCGAAGCCGGACGCGACCAAAACCTTGGCGCTCTCAAGCTTCCAGGTTGCGCCACGGGATCCCTCGACTCCGCTGCGCTTCGCTCGGGATGACACGCGCGCATGCGGCTTGACGCGTCCGCGCGACGCGCGAAAGCTCGGACGCGATGCGCACTTTCGGCGGCTTTCTTTTTCAGGGCGCAAAAGTCTATGGCGAAGTGCGCGGTCAGGAGGTGCACTTGTTAGGGCAGCCGTTCTGGCGCGGCCTCGAGTCGAGCGGAGAAGTGCGTTCGTTAGGCGAACTGACCGTCGCTTTGCCGGTCGAGCCGAGCAAAGTGATCGCAGTTGGTTTGAATTACGCCGATCACATTAAAGAAATGCAGCGGACAGAGATCGGCTCGCCGCTCATCTGGTTCAAAGCGCCGAGCTCGCTCCTCCCGCACGAAGGCACGATCGAGATCGCTTTTCCCGAGCATAAGACCGACTTCGAAACCGAACTCGCGATTGTCATCGGGACGCGAGCGAAGAACCTCAGCGTGGAGCGCGCCCTTGATTTTGTCTTTGGTTACACGGTCGCGCTCGATATCAGCGATCGCGATTTACAGAAGGCCGAAAAACAATTTTCGCGCTGCAAATCTTTCGACACTTACACGCCGGTCGGGCCGTTCGTTTACACGGAGGTTGAGCCTAACGATCTCCCGATATCGCTTCGCCAGAACGGCGAGATACGACAAGAGGCGCGCACCAGTCAGATGATTTATTCGGTCGCGCGCATCGTTTCTTTCGCGAGTGAATCGCTCACCCTCGAGCCAGGCGATTTGATTCTGACCGGGACGCCGTCAGGAGTCGGAGCGCTCCGGACGGACGATGAACTGGAAGCCGTGGTGGGCGATTGGCCGCCCCTGCGCAATCGGGTCGCGCACGCCGCGCGTGCGGCGGAATAAACTTGCCTATGTGCAATTTACTGCGCTTCTCTACATCCCACTGTAAAAGCCCATCCGAATTAACCATGGAGTCTCGATGAATCGCCGCCGGCAAAGAAATTGGAAAAGTTTTACTCGACGCGCGCTCGTTTTCTCTGGGATAACCAACGCCATCAACCAACGCCGGAATCTTCTGTCGAAACCATCAACCTGCTCAATATGAAAAAAACGCTCATCGTTAGTCTCTGCTCTCTCAGTGTCGCGCTCGCCGGCTTCGCGCAAAGTCCGCCCCCGCCAGCGACGAGCCCGGCGATGAATCCGCCTGGCGCGCCGGCGACTTCACCCGCTCTGGCCACTTCGCCGTCGGAAGCCGCAGTTCCCGGTGCTTCTGTCGCAGCGGCGTCTGGGACAACAGTCGCACCGGCTGTTCCGCCTGCACCGGGCACAGCTCCCGCGACAGCCGACACTTCACCGGCTGCTGTTACTTCACCCGCTGTCACAGCCGCTGTGACACCGGAAGCTAGCGCCGCTCCGGCTCCAGCGGAGCCCACGGAGAGCTCGAATTTCTTCATTCGAAACTTTAGGGCAGGCGGGCCGATTATGTGGCCGATCCTGCTCGTCTCCATCGTCTCCTTGTTTGTGGTAATCGATCGCTGCGTCTGGTGGGGTTTCCGCTTTTTTCGCCGCGATCCGAAACGGGTCGAAAAGGTCTTCACCGCGCTCGAGGCCGGCGACGTGAACGAAGCCTCGAAACTGGCACGCGGCACGCGCGATCCGGTTTTGCGCATGATCTGGAACGGCTTGAATCATCAGCACTCGTCGCTCCAGGGGGCGCTGCAAGTAGCGGCCGGGATCGAGATCAAACGTGCGGGCCATTACCTCGTGGTCATGGACACGCTCGTCACCCTCGCGCCGTTACTTGGTCTGTTGGGCACGATCACCGGGCTGATGAAATCGTTCAGCATGTTGGGGAGCGAAGAGCTCGCCGTGCAAGCCGTCACCGGCGGTATCGCGGAAGCGCTCATCGCGACGGCGTGCGGTCTTGGCATCGCGATTTTCGCGCTGGTTCCATTTAATTATTTCTCCTCTCGAGTGTCTAACTTAGAGTTCGAACTACAAACGGCAGCGACGAATCTTGAGGTTATGTTGGGAGCTAAAAGTGGGAACGAGGTAACCATTGCCGGGCAAGCACAGAGCTCCGCCCATGGATCGTCCCTTTAAAGGATAAGGACGCCGCTCATGCATATAAGCTCACCAATCCCGCACCACAAAGCACGGATTGAGATCATTCCGTTGATCGACATCATGTTCTTCCTCCTGGCCAGCTTCATGATGGTGAGCCTGAGCCAGGTGCACGTGAAGGGCATAAAGCTGAACCTACCTCCCGGCATCAGCGGTCAGACCCAGTCGAGGCGTGAGTACGTGGCTCTTTCGGTGGATAAGGGCGGCGAGATTTATTATGACAAACAAAAGGTGGATCCGAACGACGTTTATCAAAAATTGCTCAACGTGCGTCGCATCAGTCCAGGCGCCAAGATTTTCATTCGTGGCGATCGCGATGCCTACCACGGCGACGTCCTCCGATTGATCGAGCAGGTGCGGGCAGCTGGATTCTATAAGATCGCCTTTGAAGTGAAGAGCCCATCGTTGCCCAGTCAAGCTACCCGATAGTTCGAGAGTCATGGCCACGCCGATCTTCTACAAACCGCGTCCAAGGTGGCAGTTCCTTGGCTCCTTGGCGGCAGCCCTCGCAATTGAAGCTGCCGCTGTTGGCCTGGCCAGCATTCATCCGCAGGAGGCAGTTCCCGAGGAGATTGCCATGCCGTCAGCACCGATCGACGCCGTCATCACCGAGTTACCTCCGGAGTCGACGCCGCCACCCGAAGAAGAACCGCCTCCGCCCCCTCCGCCGCCAGATGAACCGACTGAGTTCACAATTCAAGAGCCAACTCCTCCCCCGCGCCCGCCGAATGTCCCACCGCCGAAGCCGAGACCGAAGGTCTCAGAGAATAGAGGCACGAGCTATTCGGGGACGGTTAACTATTCGGCGGCTAGAGCTAACTGGACCAGTGCGCCGCACCCTGTTTACCCTTACGAAGCCCGGCGCTCCCACGCGACCGGCAGCGGCAAATTCCTTATCACCTTTGATGACAGTGGCAATGCCACGGATGTCTCAGCCACCCAGAGCACCGGAAGTTCGATTCTCGACCAGACCTCCATTAACACCTTCCGACGCTGGCGTTGCAAGCCGGGCGTTTATCACAAGGTCGTTGTGCCGATTACCTACACGCTGCAAGGCGCCCAGCTTTAGACGAAACCTGATGCTATGAAACTCACTTCGCCAGTGCCAAAAAAAAGGGCCCGCATCGAAATCATTCCGCTGATCGATATCATGTTCTTCCTTCTGGCCAGTTTCATGATGGTGAGCCTGAGCCAGGTGCACATGAAAGGCATCCGCGTGAACCTGCCAGCGATCGTCCCACCGACTGCTCAGCCAACGGCGACGCCCGATCCGAGGGATCATCTCAGTTTGTTTATAGATGCCGACGGCGTCGTTCACTTCGATAAGGAAGTGGTCACTGACGGTGACGTGATGCCGCGTCTCCTCGCGCTCTACAAGGGGAATGCCAAGGTGAAGGTCTTCCTAAGTGCAGACAGAGAAGCGCTCCACGGTGAGGTGATGAAGTTGCTCGATCGTGTGCGGTCGGCAGGCATCGAGAAAGTCGCCTACGAAATTAAAATAAAGCATGGTGCTCCTGGCGCACCCGGCACGCCTAATGCAGCTGGGGCGCCCGGTGGGGCACCACCTCCTCCGCCACCACCGGCCCCAACACCGTAACCGACTCCCCTTACGTCAGGAGGTTCGCGGCTCGGAGAAACTGTTTCAATTTGGTGACAGCGCGGCCACGGTGACTGATGGAGTTCTTCGTGGCCGCGGAAAGTTCGGCGAATGTCTTTGAGAATTCGTTAGGCTGGAATAACGGATCGTAACCGAAGCCGGCCGCCCCGCGCGCTTGCCTCACGATTTCGCCAGCGGCCGTCCCTTCGAAAGTCGCCAGCACTTCGCCGGCGCGTGCCAGCGCGAGCACGCAGCAAAAGCGTGCAGTGTGGGCCGCGTCCGGTCCGAGCGCCGCCAGTTCCTCCAACAACTTTCGCCGGTTTGCCTCATCGCTCGCGCCCGCGCCCGCGAAGCGCGCGGACCAAAGTCCCGGTCCACCGCCTAACGAATCCACCTCGAGACCGGAATCATCCGCCAAGACGAAGCCCGGCAGGAACCGCGAGACGCTCACGGCCTTGAGTCGCGCGTTCTCCGCGAAAGTTGCCCCGTCCTCGATCACCTCCTCGATTTCCGGATGCGCGCTCAAATCCTCGAGCGCGACCTCCGCGCCAAGCATCTCGACAAACTCACGCGTCTTGTGCGCGTTGCGCGTGGCCAGGCAAAGAGAAAGCATTCGACAGGGTTTACAGGATTGACTGGATAAAACTCCAGCGCCGTTTCAAAGCGGCAAACCCATCCTGTAAATCCTATTAATCCTGTCTAGTGTTGGCCCTCTTTCCGCATGAACGAACGTCGCAAACCGTACCCTTTCGACGTCATCGAGCCGAAGTGGCAAGCGCTTTGGGACGAGCGCCGGCTCTTTCACGCGCTCAATCCGGGCGATCCAGATTTCGATCCGGCGCGGCCGAAATACTACGTCCTCGATATGTTCCCCTATCCGAGCGGAAGCGGCCTGCACGTCGGGCATCCGGAAGGTTATACCGCCACCGATATCATCGCGCGCTATAAACGCTTGCGCGGTTTCAACGTCCTCCACCCGATGGGCTGGGACGCTTTCGGTTTGCCCGCCGAGCAATACGCCATCCGCACCGGCCAGCATCCGGAAATCACCACCCGTGAAAACATCGCGCGCTTCAAGACGCAGCTAGAGCGCATCGGCTTTTCCTACGACTGGGAGCGGGAAATCAACACCAGCGATCCCGCTTACTTTCGCTGGACGCAGTGGATTTTCCTCCAGATTTATCAGAGCTGGTTTAATCCGGCGACGCAAAAAGCCGACCCGATCTCCACCTACACGGGCCACGATCCCGACAGCGTCCGGCTCGCCTACGTGGCGGAAGTCCCAGTTAATTGGTGCCCCGAACTCGGTACCGTTCTCGCAAACGAGGAAGTGATCGACGGCAAAAGCGAAGTCGGCGGATTCCCGGTCGTGAAGCGACCGATGCGTCAATGGATGTTGCGCATCACCGCTTTCGCCGAACGCCTGATCGACGAGTTGGAGCCACTCGACTGGCCGGAAGGAATCAAGCTGCTACAGCGAAACTGGATTGGGAAAAGCGAAGGCGCGGAAGTGCGATTCGCGATCGCCGGGCATGACGGAACCATCGCGGTCTTCACCACCCGGCCGGACACGCTCTACGGCGCCACCTACATGGTGCTGGCGCCGGAGCATCCCCTCGTTAGGCGCCTAACGACTAACGAACAAAGCCAGATCGTATCAGACTACTGCGCCCAGATCGCCGCGAAAAGCGATCTCGAACGCACTGATCTCGCGAAGGAAAAAACCGGCGTCTTCACCGGCGCCTGCGCGATCAATCCGGTAAACAACGAGCGCATCCCGATCTGGATCGCCGACTATGTCCTCCTGGGCTATGGCACGGGCGCGATCATGGCCGTGCCGGCGCATGACGAGCGCGACCTCGAGTTCGCGCGCAAATTCGATCTCCCGATCGTCGAGGTTGTCCAGCCGCCTAACGACGAACCTGCCATCGGCTTCGTTGGCCACGGCGTCGCCATCAACTCACCCTTGATCGATGGCCTAACGACCTCGGAAGCGAAACGTGAAATTACCGCATGGCTCGCGCAACGCGGCCTCGGCTGGAGCGCAACAAGCTACAAATTGCGCGACTGGCTTTTCTCGCGCCAACGTTACTGGGGAGAGCCCTTCCCGATTGTCTGGGAAAACGGGCGACATCGTTCGTTAGGCGAAACCGAACTCCCGCTCATCCCGCCTCCGCTCGAGGATTTCAAGCCCACCGGCACCGGCGAACCGCCGCTCGCACGCGCGCAAGACTGGGTTCGCTATTCCGAAACGGCCACGCGAGAGCTCAACACCATGCCGCAATGGGCCGGCTCCTGCTGGTACTATCTGCGCTTCTGCGACCCGGGAAACGCGGAACGTTTTGTTAGCGAAAATGCAGAGCGCTATTGGATGACCGGCGAGACTGCACCGCTTGAGACGAGCGTGTCCCTTGAGCTTCGGAATCTTTTCGAGATCGCCAAAAATTTCCCCCACGCTCCTCATCGGACCGTCACCCTCGCGGCAGTTACGACGAGCGAAGCAGTCGAATTACGGCGGCAAACCGGATTGGATTTCATCGGTTACCATCACTGCATCGATAACTACGCCCTCCGACATATCCTTAAAGAGCATGGAGATGACCGAAGAGAGAATGCCCGGGAGCAGGTCAGCATCGGTCTTAGGGACATCCTCCGGATTCCGGAAATCCTGCGAGCGCCCGACAGGATAGAATTCGGCCGCGTCACCGGCCGCGGCCGGCAGTCATTGCTTTACGTCAAGGAATCCGGGGGAGCCATCTACTACGTGGAAGAAATTCTCCAGTCCGCCGGACGTCTGATGGCTAAAACCCTATACAAGAGAAGGGCGACGGGGAAGCGTGCCATCACCGAAGCGAGCGCCGCTCAAACGTCCGAAACGTTCCGTCGCGTAGCTAAAAGTATCGAAGCCTCCTTTCCGAGCGTCAACCAGAAACACGAGGGCGGCGTCGATCTCTACGTGGGCGGAACGGAGCACGCGGTCCTGCACCTCCTCTACGCGCGTTTCTGGCACAAAGTGCTTTTTGATCTCGGTCACCTTACGACGAACGAACCGTTCCAGCGCTTGGTGAATCAGGGCATCATCCTCGGGGAAGACGGGCGCAAAATGTCGAAGCGCTGGGGCAACGTGATCGATCCGCTCGACGTCATCGCCGACTACGGTGCGGACGCGTTTCGCTGTTACGAAATGTTCATGGGTCCGCTCGAGCAGATGAAGCCTTGGAGCATGACCGGGGTAGAGGGCGTATCGCGCTTCCTCGCCCGTGTCTGGCGTTTGCTTATGGAGGAAAATCAGGCGGGCGAATGGATCCTCTCCAGCGCCGTCGTGGAGAGCGCGCCCGATAAGGCGCAACTCAAAGTGATGCACGCCACGACCAAGAAAGTGACCGAAGACATCGAAGCGCTTTCCTTCAACACCGCCATCGCGCAGATGATGATTTTCGTGAACGCGTTCACCACGGCGCAGTCGCGGCCGCTCGTCGCGTTGCGAACGCTACTTGTCCTCCTGAATCCGTTTGCGCCTCATCTTTCCTCGGAGCTCTGGGAAACGTTAGGCCACAAATTCCCGATCTTGCCTGACGAAATCACCAGTCAACCCTGGCCGGAATATCAGGCGGAATTTCTGGTGGAAGACGAAGTCGAAATCGCGCTGCAGGTGAACGGCAAAGTGCGCGACCGCATCCAAGTCGCTCTCACTGCTACTAGCGCGGAATTGGAAGCGCTCGCGCTCGTAAACCCGCGCGTGCAGGAGTTCATCGCTGGCCTGACCGTGCGCAAAGTCGTGGTCATTCCCAAAAAACTCGTCAACGTCGTGGCCAACTGATAAGGACTCAGGCTATGTGGAAAGAATTCAAAGAGTTCGCGGTCAAAGGCAGCGCCGTGGATCTCGCCGTCGGTGTCATCATTGGGGCGGCGTTCGGCGGCATTGTCACCTCGCTCGTGAAGGACATTCTCATGCCGCCGCTCGGGCTGGCCACAGGCGGGCTGGATTTCTCAAACAAGTTCGTCGTCCTCAAAGCCGGCGTGGATGGCGCGACAAACTTCGCGACGCCGGCGGCCGCGGCCGCGGCTAAAGCCGTCACACTCAATTACGGAAATTTCGTCACGGTGCTGATCAATTTCATCATTGTCGCCTTTTGCATTTTCCTCGTCGTGAAAGCGATGAACAAACTGAAACGGCCCGCGCCCGACACCGCTCCAAGCTCGAAGGATTGCCCGGCCTGCACTATGACCATCCCCGTGAAAGCAAGCCGCTGCCCCCACTGCACGACCGAGCTGGCCGCAGCGGCTCGTTAGGCGAAGGTGCGGTTGCCGTCCACGCGCAGAACTCTCTGCGGCGTACAGAGCCAGATGCGGCTTTCCCCGTCGTCGTTAGGCCAAACCACGCCACCGGCCCAGGGCGAAAAGGCCGGCAAAATCCAACAGCGTTCCTGTTGCACAAAGGCGGGGAACTTCAGCCGCAAACCCGCGCCGTCGCTGAGGCTGGCCGCCGGATGGTGATGGCCGATGATCTGTATCCGGCCGGCTTCGTCGCTCAGGCAATGGCCATGTTGAAAGATAAACTCCGGCGTCTCCCAGCGCGTCTCGAAAAAAATCGCGCGCGCGACGTGCCGGTCATGATTCCCAGCTAAAGCGATTACTTCGCAACGGGTCCGCAAACGGTCGAGCAACTCCGCCGCGGCTTGGCCGGATGCCTTATCATGCACCAAATCTCCCACGATGATGAGCTGCCGCGGCTGATAATCATCGAGCAATTCCGTCAATCGCTGCTCGATCGAAGTCATCCCCCACATCGGCAGCAACCGCCCCGCCGCACGCTGGCTCAGCTCGTAACCAAAGTGAAGATCGGCCACTGCGAGCCAGCGTTCGCGTTCATGAAAAAGCGCCAGCCTGCCATCGAGGAAGATGTGCGGCCGGATGGCAATTCGGCTGGGAGTCGGGACGGAGATCAAGGCAGAAGCGGCGGCGAAGCGGGAGAAATTACGTCTTGCCACCCGCGCCTTCAATCGATAAGCAGGCATCTTCGCGATGCGCCGCTTGCTGAAAATTTCGTCGTTAGGCGTATTCTCCCTTTTCGCCGCAGGCTGCGCTACCCAGGCGCCCCAGAGCGCCAGCAAACAGCCCGCGACCGATCGCATCTCCCAGGTCCGCACCACCGCCTACACCCACTCCGAGCGGGGCGGCCCGCGCAATGCCATCGGCACGCGCCTTTCCGGCAGCAACATCAAGAGCGCCTCGGCCGATTGGTCGCGCTGGCCGCTCGGGACGAAATTCCGCATCGTCCAGACGGATGAAGTTTTTCGCATTGATGATTATGGCGGCGCGCTCGTTGGCACCGGCACGATCGACCTCTACAAGACGAACCGCTTCGAGATGAATAAGTGGGGCGTGCAACACGTGGATATCGACGTCCTGGAATGGGGCTCGACCACGAAAAGCCTGGAGGTGCTCGCGCCGCGAGCACGCAATCCCAAAGTTCACGCCATGATCGTGAGCCTGAACAAAAAACCGAGCGGTCGCGAAAACACCCACCTGTCCCCGGCATTTTTTTGACAGCGGCACGCCGCGCCGCACTGTCCGCGGATGAAGATTTTCGTCGTCGGCGGGGCGGGTTACATCGGGAGTATTTGCGTCGAGCTGTTGCTTGATGAAAAGCATGAGGTCGTCGTTTTCGACAACCTCACCGAGGGCCACCGGCTCTCCGTCGATGAGCGCGCCGCTTTCATCGGCGGCGATCTCTCGCGGCGCGAAGAAATCAGCAAAGCGCTCCAGGAAACGAAGCCGGACGCGGTCATGCATTTCGCGGCCAATGCGCTCGTCGGCGAGTCGATGGAGAACCCGTCGAAATATTTTCGGAACAACGTCTGCGCTGGCATCAACCTGCTCGACGCCATGCGCGACGCGGGCGTGGGTCGGCTCGTTTTCTCATCGACCTGCGCCACCTTCGGGCCGCCCGAGCGGGTGCCGATCGACGAGACTTTGCCGCAACGCCCGATCAATCCTTATGGCGAATCGAAACTGCTCTTCGAAAAAATCCTCCGCTGGTACGATGAGATTCACGGACTGAAATATGTCGCGCTCCGTTACTTCAACGCCGCCGGCGCGACGGAGAAATTCGGCGAAGATCATCGTTGCGAGACGCACTTGATTCCAAACGTTCTCAAAGTCGCGCTCGGCCAAAAGCCGCAGGTCGAGATTTACGGCACCGACTACGAAACGCCGGACGGCACCTGCATCCGCGATTACATTCACATTCTCGATCTTTCGCGCGCGCACATCCTCGCCGTCGGCGCGAAGGAAAGCGCCTGCTACAACCTCGGCACCGGCGGCGGCTCGAGTGTGCGCGAGGTCATCGACATTTGCCGCGAGGTCACGGGCCGGGAAATTCCCGTCGTGGAGAAACCGAGACGGCCCGGCGATCCACCGCGCCTCATTGCCGCCTCGGAAAAAATAAAGCGCGAGCTGGGTTGGCAGCCAAAATTCGAAGACTTGCGCGCCATCATCGAGAGCGCATGGAAGTGGCACCAAAAATTCCCCAAAGGCTACGGCGACTGACGTAACTCAGGCATCCTGCCTGATGAGTCGCGCGGGCTTCCAGCCCGCAGCATCCAACCACCATGCTGGAAGCATGCATGACGTATCAGGCAGGATGCCTGAGTTACGCGAAAAACGCCCGCGAAGAAAATCTTCGCGGGCGTCTAAGAATTCGTCGCCTAACGACTAACGAATCATTAGTGACTCGTCGTCGTGGTCGTCGTTTCCTTCTTCTCGTAAAAAGAAATCGGCTTCTGCAAAGTCACCTTCGTGATGACAAGGCGATCGCCTTCCTTGGCATAAGTGTAGGTGACGGGCATGTCGGGGCGCAGCGCCGAGATTTGCACGGCCTGACCGGACGGATCAACCACCATCGTCTTACTCGTGTAGTAATACGTCGTCGGCTCCGCGCTCGTCGTCGTGCGCACGGTCATGATGTTTCCTTCAGGCGAAAGAGTCGTGAGGGTGCCGGTGCCGTCCAGGCTCGAGGTGGTCGTGGAGGATATCCCCGTGTCCCCAGCCGTGGTGCTCGCGGTCACTGCCGTCGTTCCGCCAACGTTAGTGGTTGTGGTCGTGGTGGCTGGCTCCTGCGCGAGAGCAGTTCCGAGCGCAAATGCGCTCACCACTCCGGCCGCCATTAATTTACTGAATCTGTTTTGTTTCATGTTTGTCCTTTGGTTTGGTTAACGGATGATTCCGTCGTTTATGTCCGACTTGGGTGCGCCGGCCTTTATTCAACTGCATCCTTATTTCGGAAAAGGAGCAGGAAGCGGTCCCATCGTTAGGCGATTTTTATGAAACCGCTCCCTGGATTCCGCGATTTCCTTCCTGAGGATTGCGCTTTTCGCAACGCCATCTTCGCCACCTGGCGCGAGGTCTGCCGCCGCTATGGCTTCGTCGAATGGGACGGGCCGGTGCTCGAACCGACCGAGCTTTTGCAAAAAAAAAGCGGCCCGGAAATCGTTAGTCAGCTTTTTAATTTCACCGACAAAGGCGAGCGCGAAGTGACGCTGCGGCCAGAGCTCACGCCCACGCTGGCGCGCGTCGTCGCGGCGCACGCGCGGGAGTTTCGCAAGCCACTCAAGTGGTTCTCGATCCCGCAATGTTTCCGCTACGAGAAGAAGCAGCGCGGCAGACTGCGCGAGCATTTCCAGCTCAACTGCGACCTCATCGGCGACGACTCGTTAGGCGCGGATGTCGAAATCATCGCACTCGCGATCGATCTCCTGCGCGGCCTCGGCTTTACGCCTAACGACTTCGTGGTGCGGCTGAGCGACCGCGCTTTTTGGACCGATCTCCTCACCGCCGAAAATGTGCCTAACGAACGCTGGACCGAGCTTCTGCAAGCGATCGACAAAAGCGAACGCGAGCCGCGCGAGAAGACGGCGGAGAAGCTCGGCTCGTTAGGCGAGCCGGTTTTCAAAGTGCTCGACGGCGGCGGCCGCAGCGAAAAGCTCGAACAGCTGGTGCAGAAATTGGCGCAGCGCGGTCTCGCCGATTTCGCGAAAATCGATCTCTCCATCGTGCGCGGACTCGCCTATTACACCGGCGTTGTCTTTGAGATTTTCGACCGCAAAGGCGAGCTGCGCGCGATCGCCGGCGGCGGCCGCTACGACAAGTTGATCGCACAACTCAGCGACAACGCGGTATCGCTGCCCGCGGTCGGTTTCGCGATGGGCGACGTGGTTTTGGGTGAGCTGATCAAGGGCAATCCTGTTGCCGCGCAACAGCTCGACGAGTTCGTTAGGCGAGAGAGCGCACTCGACCTTTATCTGGTGATCGCCAAGGAAGAACGCCGCGCCGACGCGATGCGACAGTTGCAACAACTGCGCGACGCCGGCTGGCGCGTCGATTATCCAATGGCGGCCGCGAAGGTCGGCAAGCAATTCCAAACCGCCGAATCGTTAGGCGCAAGAGCAACGCTGCTTTACGGCGACGAATGGCCCGCCGTGAAACTCAAGACGCTGCAGAGCCGGGAAGAAGTGCTTTTGCCTAACGAAGAGATAGTTCAGCGCATCCGGGCCCTCCTGGCAGCCTAACGAACCTCCTCAACCCGCGCACATTTGTCATCCCGATCCGGCGCAGCGCGGAGAGGGACCCCTCCATGCAAGCCGCGGCCCTTTTTTGGCCGGAAGCGCAGAGTACAACTGCGGGGTCCCACGTCGTCTGCGCGACTCGGGATGACACATCTCGCGTGTTCTCGTCGCAAACGGTGGCTACCCCACAAGCAACTTGCGAGATCGTTCCCATCGCCCAAACTGAAACTCCGCCGCGCCCCGCCATGTATCGCACTCACCATTGCAACGCTCTGCGCGCCGCTAATATCCACGAACAAGCTACGCTCGCGGGCTGGATCAATTCCCGGCGCGATCACGGCGGCGTGATCTTCATCGACCTGCGCGATCGCGCAGGACTTACCCAAATTGTCTTCCGCCCGGAAGAAAACGCCGAGGTCGCGGCACAGTCGCACCACCTCCGCGACGAGGACGTCATCCAGGTGGAAGGCCGAGTCGCCGCGCGCCTGACCGGCACGGAAAATCCTAAACTGGAGACGGGCGAGATCGAGCTGGTGGTTTCGCGCCTAACGATTCTCAATCGCGCCGAGCCGCTCCCCTTCCCGCTCGACGCCGAGGTCGCGAACGAAGATCTCCGCCTCACCTACCGCTATTTCGATCTGCGCCGTCCGCGGCTCTCGCGCAATTTGCGCCTTCGTCATCGCGTCGCGAAGGCGACGCGCGATTACCTCGATGGCCAGGGTTTTCTGGAAATCGAGACGCCCATTTTGTCGAAGAGCACGCCGGAAGGCGCGCGCGATTTTTTGGTGCCGAGCCGCCTAACGAACGGGAAATTTTACGCCCTGCCGCAGGCGCCGCAGCAATACAAGCAGCTCCTTATGGTCGGCGGGATCGAGAAGTATTTTCAGATCGCGAAATGCTTCCGCGACGAGGATCTGCGCGCCGATCGCCAACCGGAGTTTACCCAGATCGACATTGAAGAGTCGTTCGTTAGGCCGGACGATATCTACGCGTTAGCCGAGGGTATGCTCGCCGCGATTTTCAAGGCTTCGCGCGGCATCGATATCCCGGCACCATTCCCGCGCCTGACCTATCGCGAAGCCGTCGGCACTTTCGGGAGCGACAAACCCGATCGCCGTTTCGCGATGAAGCTGGCCGATTTCACCGACGACTTCCGTGCGAGCAGCTTCAAGGTTTTTCGCAGCACGATCGACAGTGGCGGCGTGGTGACAGCGATCAATGCCAAAGGCTTTGCCGGCATCACCATCGGCCAGGTCGATGAGATGGCGGCGATCGCAAAAAACTTCGGCGCCAAAGGCCTAGCCTTTATCAAAATCGAAAATGGCGAATGGAAATCTCCCATCGTGAAGTTCTTCACCGACGCGGAAAAAAGCGCGCTGCAAGAGAAGCTCGCGCTCGAAGAAGGCGATCTCATTTTCTTCGCCGCCGACAAATGGGACGTCGCCTGCGAAGTGCTCGGCCGGCTGCGCCTGCGCGTGGCGGAGATTCAAGGCCTAACGAAAAGCTCCGAGGAACTCGACTTCCTTTGGGTGACCGATTTTCCTCTGCTTCAGTTCGACTCCGCGGAGCAGAAGTGGAACGCCGTTCATCACCCATTCACCCGCCCGCACGCCGACGACCTCGCTTTGCTGGAAGAAAAACGCTTCGGCGAAATGCGCGCCGAGGCTTATGACGTTGTTCTGAACGGCGTCGAAATCGGCGGCGGTAGCATCCGCATTCACGAGCCGGACTTGCAGGCGAAAATGTTCGCCGTCCTTGGCATCAGCGAAGAACAGCAACAAACCCAGTTCGGACATTTGCTCCGGGCGTTTCGGTTAGGCGCGCCGCCGCACGGTGGCATCGCTTTTGGCCTCGATCGGCTCGTTATGCTCATTTGCGGCGAGCAATCGATCCGCGAAGTGATGGCGTTTCCCAAAAATAACCGCGGCCAGGATCTCATGTCGCAATCGCCGAGCGAAGTCGATTTCCGCCAGCTCCGCGACCTCGGTCTCAAGCTCGCCGAAGAGAAAAAATAAGCGCTGCCGCCTAACGAGCGCGCGCGATCCGTTTTCGGCAGGCTGGAAGCCCGCCGGCCGAGTCAGTCAAGATGACTGACTTCCATTGCGCTGACGCGCCTTTGCGAAGCCACGCTGGTAAAGCGACCGCCTAACGTGGTTATGTTCGAATCGTGAAGAAAGTGCTTATCATCGGAGTGGTGACGGCGCTCGTCCTCGGGGCGGGTGTTTTCGTTTTTGCGGCTTACGAACTCACCAGTTTTTTTTTGGGGCCGGGCGGACTTCCAACGAGGTTATGCCGCGATGATGTCTCGCAAATACGAAAGCGCGATCCGGGATTTCACCTCCTCGTTAAAGAAACCGAACGCGCATTCCGCGCGAGCGTGGACGCTGGCTTACCGCGGTGACTGCTATCGTGAATTGCAACAGCCGGCTGACGCGATCGACGACTTTTCCCAAGCGCTGAAGCTCTATCCGGATTTCACCTACGCTTTGGAGGAACGCGGTTTTGCCTATGAGGAAACGCGGCAGTTCGATCTGGCGCTCGCGGATTACCAGCATGCTCTTCGCCTCGATCCCAATCTGGGCCTCGTCTGGTATTACGAAGGTTTGCATTACGAAAGGACGCGCGACTTCGAAGCCGCGCGCCACGCTTTTCGGGAAGCGATCCGTGCCTTCCCGAAATATCTCGCTGCGTATATCGAAGCCGGTTACGCCTCGAGCCACCTAAAGGATCGCGACGGAGCTATCGCCAGTTTCGACGCCGCGATCCAAATCAATCCTCAGAGCGCGGCCGCGTTTGGGGCCCGTGGGCGATTCTATCGTGACGAGAAGGAATATGACCGCGCGCTCGCAGACCTCACGACGGCCATCCAGCTCGCGCCAAAACAAAAGGGTTATTCCTATTCGCGGGGCGCTCACTTATCTCGATGAGAAGAGCTATACGAAAGCGATCGACGATCTGACGAGAGTGTTGCAGCTCGATCCACGCGATGAGCTTGCCTGGCAACACCGGGCGCTGGCTTACCGCGACCTGAAAAAGTATCCGCAAGCCATCGCCGATTTCACCGAGTTAATAAAACTGACCCAGGCGGGCGATGGCTACAACGATCGGGCGCGGACCTATGCGATGGCGGGTCAATACCAGCCGGCCGTAAGCGACTACGAACAGGTCAAGGGGCTGGCACGCGGCGCCGTCCCGACTCGGTCGAAACCTCTGGCCTGGCTTCTGGCCACTTGTCCGGATCCAGCGTTCCGCGACGGGGCCAGAGCGGTCGAGCAGGCAACCGCGGAATGTGAGAAAAGCTCCTGGAGGAACTGGAACTACCTGGACACACTCGCGGCGGCTGAGGCGGAGGCCGGAAACTACGACGACGCGGTTTGCTACGAGCAGGAAGCGATCGATCTCGCCGGTAAAGATGCCCAACGGCAAAAGCATTTAAAAGAACGTCTCGCCCTTTACCAGGATCGAAAGCCGTTTCGGGATGAGGTGGAGCGATAAGCCTATTCCGCTGCCTAACGAAGCCTAACGAACTCGATAACGGCGCACGAGACGCGCTTAGAACTTAAAGGCGAAGAAAACCGCGCCGACGACGAAGCTGTAAGCGACGAGGATGTTCCATTTCACGGGCGACCGGAAAAGCGCGAAGGCGACGATCGTAAAGACGACCAGGGTGATGCATTCCTGCAGCACCTTGAGCTGTGGCACGGTCCACTCATTCGAGCCGAGGCGATTCGCCGGCACTTGAAAGCAATATTCAAAAAATGCCAGCCCCCAACTCGCCAGGATGACCAGCCAGAGCGCCTCGTTCTTGAACTTTAAATGGCCGTACCAGGCCAGGTTCATAAACACGTTAGAGATGGTGAGCAGAAGGATCGTCTTCATGCGCAGCACTCACTTATTTGCGAGGGCGTGTAAAGCGATCAGCGAAGCCGCCTAACGATAGCACCCGACTCCGATTATTTCGGCTACGTCCTGCAATGCCAGGAGATCACCCAAAACGCCTCCAACAATTGACCGCCTGGAAGGATCTCGAGGGCCGGGGCGGCAGCGTGCCGCCAACTGGCGCGCCCGCCGTTCCTACCTTCGCGCGCTCGTGAAGCAGATCAAAGCCAGCGCCGATTACAACGAATCGATTGGTCAAGCGTTCGGGATCGAAGGCACACCGCAAGTCGGACCCGATTACGCCACCCTCGCGCCGGTGCTCGGTCTCTCGAGCAGCGGCGGCCAGGTCAGCATCGCCTGGGGCTGGCAGGGGTTCAGCGCATTCCTCGACCAGTGCGAACTGCAGGTCGATCGCGGCGACGGCAAAGGCATGGTCCTGCTCGCGATCGACACCACGCAGGCTAGACCGACACCCAGACCTTCCCGAATGCGCCCGCGAAGTGGATCTACCAGGCTATACCGCGTCGGGGACAACCGCGTCGGCCAGTGGAGCAACCAAGTCAGCATCGCCGTCGGCGTCTGATTGCCTAACGACAGCCTAACGAATCAAAGCGGCCGGATGTGCAAACGTCCGGCCGCTTTCCGCTTGCGCTACCTCCGAGCGTATCTTTAATGTAGATACATGACCACCGTGTTGCAGAAGTGGGGAAACAGCCTGGCGCTGCGCATTCCCCGCGCCTACGCCGAGGAGATGTCGGTCGGCGAAGGCCAGCCGGTGGATGTGCGGGTGACGCGCGGGCGCCTCGTGATTGCGCCGATCACAAGCAAGACGTATCAACTCGCAGACCTGGTCGTCAGGATCACCAAAAAAAATCGCCACGCCGAAACTGAGATCGATCAACCGACTGGGCGGGAAGCCTGGTAATGCCGCGTCGCTACGTCCCGGATCGCGGCGATCTGGTTTGGTTGCAATTCAGCCCGCAGACCGGCCATGAACAAGCTGGGCATCGACCGGCGGTCGTGCTTTCACCGCGCAGCTACAACCAACAATCCGGCCTGGCTTTATTCTGCCCGATCACGAATCGGATAAAGGGCTATCCGTTCGAGGTCATTTTGCCCGATGACATGGCAATTACCGGCGCAATCCTGAGCGACCAAGTGAAGAGCCTGGATTGGTCGGCGCGACACGCTTCGTTTGTCAGCAAGTTACCAACCGCCATGATTGAGGAGCTGTTGGCCAAGGTTACGGCTTTGCTCCGCTAGGCTTTCGCCGCGCTCCGCCCGTCCTAAAGCTTTTTTGAATCCAAACGTCGAGCCGGTTGCATCCATAAAGTAGAAGCCATGGAAACAACCTACCCAACACCACCGCCGCTCCCCGTCACCTCGCTCAGCAACGTGCGCACGTGGTCCGCGCTTTGTCACGCCAGCGCATTGCTGGGCGTTTTCATTCATTTTCCCGGCCACATTATCCCGCCGCTGATCGTCTGGCTGGCCAAACGCCACGACTCGCCCGAGATCGACGCGCACGGCAAGGAAGCGCTCAACTTCCAAATCTCGATGCTCATCTATAACGCCGTCGCGCTGGTCTTTTGCCTGATTCTGGTCGGCTTCGTTTTCCTCGCCATCCTCTGGGTTCTGAACGCCGTCTTCGTCATCATCGCCGCCATCCAGGCGAGCGACGGGAAGTTCTACCGCTACCCGATGACTATCCGGTTTATCCAGTAATCCGCGTGAGGAATTTTGAATCTGGAAACCAGGAACCCAGAAAAAGAGAACAGAACCGAAACCCCCGCAGCCTATCCTATTTCCTGTTTTCCTAATCATCCTGGTTTCCTGGCTTCCAGATTCCTCATCGCGCTGCGGTTGTCAGATGGCGTACAGGAGAGCGCGCGGGATAGGAATCTCGCGTCCAGGAGAGCCGCGAAGGCTAATCCTCCGGCTTTCCTTGCAGCAGAGGTTCGGACGCGACCGTCTTCGGTCCATCCTCGGTGCAGACCGCGAAGGTGTTCGCGTAAAGCGCCACCCCTGCGTATTCGCCCTTCGCGTTCAGGACATAGAAGTTCACATTGAAATTCGGCTCGCCTCGGCTGTTCAGCAGTCGCTTTTCGATCGTGTT
Organism: Chthoniobacterales bacterium; assembly: GCA_013821455.1. Lineage (GTDB taxonomy): Bacteria > Verrucomicrobiota > Verrucomicrobiia > Chthoniobacterales > UBA10450 > Palsa-1392. The sequence continues at coordinate 8,585 of JACDGS010000007.1, read as the reverse complement.
TTTCTTGATCCGTTTGCAGGCGTCGAGACCGGCGTCTTTCGGCGTCATGCCGTGCCGCAGGTTTTCCACCACGAGGTAAGAGCAAAGTCCGTAAAGATTCGCCTCGCCTCGGCCAGTTGACCCGGCGGCGCCGCTGTCGCCATCGACGTAAAGTCCCGCCCCGAGAATCGGTGAATCGCCGACCCGTCCCGGAATTTTCCAGGACAAGCCGCTCGTCGTGGTCACGCCGCAGACTTCGCCTTTCGCGTTCACGCCGTTGCAATTGATCGTGCCGTAAACCCGACGCGGATCGAGCAGACCATCGGCGATCATCTCCTCCTGCACCCGCCGAGCTTCCCCGGAGCGTTTATCCGGATCCAAATAGTGTTCCGGATCGATCCGGCGTTTCCATTCCAGCCAGAGTTTTCTCGAATGCTCCGTGTTCAAGTCCTCTTCGATTTTGAATCCCATCGAGCGCGCGAAATCCTGCGCGCCTTGGCCGACGATGAGATGATGATCGGTCATCTCCATCACTTTCTGCGCGACGAGTGACGGCGTGCGCACGCCTTCGATGCAAGCCACGCCGCCGGCGCGTTTTTTCGGGCCGTGCATGCAACACGAATCGAGCTGCACGACGCCATCGGCATTCGGCAAACCGCCGTAACCGACGCTGTCGTCCAGCGGATCGAGCTCGACGAGGTTCACGCCCGCGATCAACGAATCAAGGACATCGGCGCCTTGCGTGATCATCGTCCACGCCTTTTGCACACAGGTCATGTCGCCGCCGTTTTTGAACTTGTTGCCGTTGGCCGAAGAGATCACGACCGGCTTGATCGATTTGTTAGGCAAGATGTTCGGCGTTTGGGCGCGGAGTTGGCGCGCGGCAGTGGCGGCCAGAGTAGCACCCGCAGTCGAGCGAATAAAGTCACGGCGTTTCATAGGCTTGAAGTGATACAGGCAAACGCCGAGTCGCGGAAGACATTTGGCATGGCTGGCTTTCCTGAGCGCGCTTCGATCAATTCTTCCGGTCACTTCTCCCGCTACTGAGCTAAGCGCCGTCATCGTAGCCGCCACCTTGGGGAGCGAACCCAAAAACCCACACTTCGCCCCGGACCACTGATCCTGCCCTCCTTAAAGCCCTCGAGTGGCATGGCCTAACGGCGTTCCGAGAGGCGTCGGATCGAACTTTTGTTTAGATATCGGAAACTCTGTGGTGCAGCGCCACGCGGACGCAAATGCCCCAAACGAGCAGGCTTCCCGAGCTTCCAAACGGTCGCGACGACAATCGCGTACCCGAGGGAACAGTTGTCGTAGTAGTCGAAAAATTCGTCATGCTCGATGGCACCGACGTGCCGAAATTTTCGCCACAAGCCGAGTGGCGTAAGCTCTTTGATGTACGCGACCTTGAAATACGCGACGATCTGCCTGACCGGCGTGCTTGCGTAAAGCACCACATATCGCGGAGGCTGGGAAAATCGCGTTTTACGGAATTCGACGGTCTTGCGACCGGCGATTATCGCGTCGGCAAAACGCGGCTTAATTGCCAGAAGAGCTACTGAGCCTGGGTCTGATTCTGAATCCATCTTCGGCCGGCGAGTTTCAGTTTCACAATTGATTGAGGGGCGCCGGCGATAATGTCGCTTTCGAGAAGCTTGTCCAACGTGATCGGCGCACGCAGCACTCGAGACTGACGAAAGAGGATTGCCAACACCTCGCTCTGACATAGACGCTCAATTTCGCGAAGCGGATACACAGTCCGCTTTCCGACGAAGCGAGCGACCTCCGTTGGACGCCGCGACACGAGCGTTTCTTCTGCGACTCCAATCACGGTCACTCCCTGAACATCTTCGGACCTGTAAAAGCAGATTGCGGCCCCCGGCTTAATTTCTCGGCAGACCGCGTTGCACAGATAAGCCTTGCGCAGTGCGTTGCCGCAGGCCATGCGGCCTTCGAAGAAATCTGCCTGCAATGTCCCTTCTGGGAAGAGAAGATCGTGATACTTCGGCTGGATCGGCACAAGGAAAGCGGGAGTGTCCGCCCACTTCATGGCGGATGGACCGAAGCGTCTGTTGAATTCAAGAGCATCGCATTCGGCGAGGTCGACGGCGTTGAACGCGAGCCTTTTCGTCATCCGCAGTTCGCCGCGACCAGTATTCGCGTGCTGGTCAGAGAAACCGAATTCCTGCAGAAACGCGACCAGTCGTTCGTGGCGTGGAAAAACCTCGACGAATAGAGAACCGAACGCGTTCTGCTCAGCGTAGTGGAGAACATCGCGGAGCAACAATTCGCCGTAGCGAAATCCCGCGTGGACCGCGGAGACTTTGAATGTGCAAATCTTCAACGTCTTCAGGGTCGCCCCGAAATCCGGCCGATCTTCACGGTTCACAATCGCGACGCCGGCATAGCTTCTGTCAGGGGCGCGAACGATCCAAACTTGCCGATGCTCGCGCTTACACTTTTTCAGCCATTCATCAAACGGCGGATAATCCTGCCGAACAGAGTGAAATATTGGATCTGACGCGTCGAGATTGTGTGCCTTCGTCGCTTCAACTGCTGGAAGTGCTGCGGGGACGTTATCGAAAAGAGCGCCTAGCGTTGCGATCGCCTCAGCCAAGTATGCCACCCGGTGCTCCAAACCCAGACGTTTCGCCTTCCTGTGAATGCCGATGTCTTCGGTGATCAATGTATCAATCGCGTCCGCATGCACAGCAGCCAGCAACTGATGGTCAACCCAGTGATGGCTGTCGGGCTTAACGGAGCCAAGAACGCGGTCCACACGTCGCGAGTCCGGCGGCTGAGGCAGAAGAGGATATTTCTGCAGTAATTCGCTTCGCAAGCTACGGCGATTTTCGTCGCGATCGCTTAGAATCTCTCTCGTCTGAGCGGGATGCACGAACAATGAAAATCCTGCGCGATTCGATTTTTGGGCAAACGTTGCGGCAGCACTCGTTAACGGCTCGACCTCCGCGAGTGCGGTAGGCTCCAGAGGAATGAACACATTCGTATCGATGAGGTATTTCATCGGAGTGCAGAATCAGATACGAAGGTGCCTGCAACGAACCGGAGAAAGTTGGCCGTGGGTGCCGGCACTATCTCACCAACTTGGAGGCTTGTGGAACTCGCCTTGGGCGTCTGTTAACGAGTCGGGAAACTGACTGTCGGCCAGAACGCTCGGGCGGATTTGTCGGTAGAAGTTTGCGAGGGGAAATAATTCCCGGCTCGGTCTCGAACGCGGGTTGAGGATGCCGATGACCTTGCCGACTTGCTGTTTGATGTGCTCGATCGGGAAAACGAGATCCGAGTCGTTCGAGATAATTACCGCGACATCGCAATCACTCCGGTAGGCGTCAATGAGCAGGTAACTGGCAAGATTGACATCGGAGCCTTTTTCTTCCGACTTCAGAACTTCGATCATACCAAAACCGTCCGCGCGTTTCATTCGCACCTTGCTCGCGAGATAGCGGCCGGTGTGCACGCTCAAGTTCGGCAGCGTGCGCAGAGCGCGAATGTATACCTCCTGCCGGTTTCGCTGTTGCGGATCAGATGGCCGCGGCGTTACAAGCGCAGTGAAATATCGGATGCGATGAATTTCGTTCCTCGGCAGAATTTTCGAGCAAAGTGCCGCCAGGTTCAGCCAGCGATACGGCGTCTTGCGCAGACAGCCGTAGTAAAGGTTAAACGCGTCGACGTAGACGTTCGTCTTCAGGGCCATAAAATGCAGAAGCCGCAGGATTGCTCCCGCGGCCTCGCGCCCCTCGCCCGAAGGCTCGGGGGGGATATGGTGCGATAAGGTAGCAAAAGGGCGGCCAAAGCAAGGACTATCTTAAGCCGCGTACGTTCTGTGCCAATGCCGTGGACCCTGTGCTTCTAGATGCGTTGTCGTTTATTGCCTCAATGATCGACACCGCACGGTGTTTTGGAGATCGTGCGGGCGATGTCGCGAAAGCACAGCAACGCTGACGAAGTCTCTGAGTTTCACGCATCCGAGGAGCGCGTGGCGGAGCACAGTTCCGTTTTTCGGAAGGAACTGGGGCTGCGCGATCTGGCGCTGACGCAGATTCTTTTCGTCATCGGGCTGTCGTGGGTCGGGGCGGCGGCGAAGCTCGGGCCGGCGCATATCGTTTTCTGGCTGCTGGCGATTGCGTTTTTTTATTTTCCGTCGGCGGCGGTGGTGATTTATCTCAATCGCCGCATGCCGCTGGAGGGCGGGCTTTATCAGTGGGCGAAGCTCGGGTTTAACGAGCTCTTCGGGTTCATGGTGGCTTGGAATCTCTGGCTCTATGTGATCACGAATACGTCGGAGGCCGGGCTGCAGTTGGCGACGAATCTGGCTTACGCGATCGGGCCGCGCGGGGCTTGGATCGCGTCGAACAAATGGATCATCACGCTCGCGAGTGTCCTCGTGGTTGGGCTTCTGGTGTACGTCTCGACGGTGGGGCTGAGCGTGGGGAAATGGGTGCATAATGTCGGCGGGATCATTATGCTGACGGTGTTCGCGGTCTTGATCGCGCTGCCGTTTGTGAGCGTGGCGCGCGGGACGATCGGGCATTATTCGCCCCTGGCGACGGCGCTGCCGGTGGTCTCGTTGTTCAGCCTGAATATCCTCGGAAAGCTCGGGTTCGGCGCGCTCGGCGGCTTCGAGTATGTGGCGATCCTGGCGGGTGAATGCCGGAACCCGGGACGGACGATCGGACGGTCGGTCTTAATCGCGGCTCCGGTGATCGCGATCATGTTCATCCTCGGGACGAGCTCGGTGCTGGCGTTTATTCCGCTCGATAAAATCGATCTGATCGCGCCGATCCCGCAGGTCTTGAGCGTGCCGTTTGCGCCCTTCGGGCTGGCGGCGTTGATCGTGCCAGTGGCGCTGGCGCTCCTGATGACGCTGCGAGTGGCGCAGGCGAGCGTGAATTTTACCGGCCTAACGAGGCTGCCGATGGTGGCGGGCTGGGATCACTTACTCCCGCAATGGTTCACGAAGTTGCATCCGCGCTATCGGACCCCGGTGAACTCGATCCTGCTCGTCGGCGCGATGACGCTCGCGCTCGGTCTGCTCAGCCTGATCGGCGTGGGCAATCAGGAGTCGTTCCAACTGCTCTTCAACGCCGGCGGCATCTTCTACGCGCTGACTTATCTGGTGATGTTCGCGATCCCGCTGATCGGATTGCGTGGTGTGAATTCCGCGCGACCGCCGTGGTGGCTGCGCATCGCCGCGGGCTCGGGATTTTTGATGACCCTGCTTTATGTCTGTCTGTCGATCTTTCCGATCATCACCGTGAAGAATTCGTCGGCGTTCACCTTTAAAATCACGGCGGTAATCCTGTTGGCGAACTCGTTAGGCGCGGCGATTTTTCTCGTCGGCAGAAGGAAGCGAACGGCGACGAGCGTTTAGCGTCTACCGGACGTCAGCAGGATCGTTCCCATAGTGCGCAACCTGCGGTCGTCGGGTTGGCGCCGCGCCGATGAGCGCCATGACCGCGCGCCTCCCGTTTGATCCGCGACCAAGCGCGTTGCCTCTTACTTCGCCGGCTCGACCTTCTCGCTCACGATTAACGCCGGTAGATCAAGCTGCTTGATCGCCGCGCCGACTTTAGGGACATCGTCGGTCTTCAGTTGCGTCCATTTCTGGAGCTGTTCGTCGAGCTGGCCACTGAGCATTTTGAAGACGTCGTATTGCGGCTGCGTCGGTGCGGCATTAGCGCCGTCGATGACGTGGCTGAAGGAATCGAAGCGCTCGTTCAGCATGTTCGGAAAGACGAGATTTCCTTCTGAGCTCTTCATGTTCACCTGGATGAGCTGCTCTTCGACGGCAGACATCTTCTTGCGCAAATCTTCGGCCATCTCGAGCACCGGCGTGGCCCGCGGCTCGCCGGCGAACTTCATGTGCAGTGCTTGCAGCTGCGCTTTGACGTCCCGGATTTCGTTCACCGCCTGGTGCAATTGCGAAATGCGGTCGCGCACCTGCAGGCCGAGCTCGAACTGCTTCTGCACCGCTTCGCCGGCGTCTTTGATTCGCGGATCCATGACGATGTGGAGTGGCGCGGTCTGCGCTTTGCCGGCGACGGTCAGCTTCACCTGGTAATCACCGGGGAGCACCTTCGGCCCGCGCGGTCCTTCGCCGGAGTAGAACGCGCCGGGCGTTTGCACAGGGTCATCGTAGCGCAGGTCCCAGGCGAACCGATTCATGCCTTCGGCCACGGGAATGATTTTGGCGGACTGCACGCGGTCGGGCCATTCCTCAGGCTGTTTGTTGTCCTTTTTTTCCTTACTGGAAAGATGCCTAACGAGTTGTCCCTTGGCATCGAGGACGTCGAGCGTGACCTCATCTTTCGGCGCGCTCTTGAAGTAGTAATCGATGATAGCGCCAGGAGGCGGATTCTCGCCCACCGGCTGACGCTTATCGTACTCCGTAGGATAGTTAAGGAGGAGCGCAGTTTGCGGCTGGTAGAGCAGACTGTCCGTCGGCGCGAGCTGTGGTTTCACCTGGCGTAATGGCGTCAGGTCATCGAGCACCCAGAAGGCGCGGCCATGCGTCGCTGCAATCAAGTCATCATCTTTCACGACCAGGTCATGCACGGGTGAGACCGGCAGGTTGAGCTGCAAGGGTTGCCAGTTCGCGCCGTCATCAGGCGACATGAAAACACCGAGCTCAGTGCCGGCGTAGAGCAAGCCGCGCCTCTTTGGATCTTCGCGCACCGCATGCACGATTGCGCCGTCAGGCAGCCCTTTGACAATCGCGCTCCACGTCTTTCCCGCGTCGGCGGTCTTGAAGATATAAGGCTTGATGTCGTCGAGCTTGTGGCGATCGACCGCGAGGTAGGCGGCGTTCGCGTCGTGCGGCGAAGGTTCGATCAAATCGATCGTGCTCCACTCCGGCATCTTCGGGGAGACGTTCGCCCAATGCGCGCCATCATCCGTCGTTAGGTGAACCAGGCCATCGTCGGTGCCGGCCCAGATCATTCCTTTTTGCTTCGGCGATTCCGCGAGGGCGAAGATGGTGTCGTAGTACTCGACTGAAGTGATGTCGAGTTGAATGGAACCGCCACTCGGTTGCTGCTTCGTCTTATCGTTCCGCGTGAGATCGCCGCTGATCTGCTTCCAGCTTTGTCCATGATCGTTTGATTTGAAGACGGCTTCGCCCGCGGTGTAGATCGTGTCCGGATCGTGCGGCGAAAGGAAGAAGGGCGACACCCATTGGAAGCGATGAACGACATCCGCCGCGCCGTGTCCGGCGTTATCCAGCGGCAAGACGCTGAGGTCCTGCCCTTGCTCCCTAGTCTTGTCGTAGCGCGTGAGGAAGCCCTCGTTATTCGAGTAGATCACGTGCCAGTCGCGCGGATCGGGAATGACAAAGCCGCACTCGCCGCCGCCGGCCGGATACCAATCCTGCGGGCCGATGATTCCGGTATCGGTGCGGCTGGCAATGCAGACGTTCGAGTTGTCCTGCTGCGCGCCGTAGATGTGATACGGAAACGCGTTGTCAACCGCGACGTGATAAAACTGCGCGGTCGGTTGGTTGCCTTGCGTAGTCCAGCTCTTGCCGCCGTCTAAGGAGACGCTCGCGCCGCCGTCGTTCGCGTTGCCGAGACGCTGCGGATTTTCCGGATCAATCCAAAGCCCGTGATGATCGCCGTGGCGCGCCGGCAGGAGGTTGAAGGTCTTTCCGCCATCGACGGAGCGGTAGAGGCCGGTGTTCAAGATATAGACGGTGTCGGGCGCTTTCGGGTCGGCGTAGATGTTCGAAAAATACCACGCGCGCTGGCGGAAGCGGCCGTCGTCATTCACGCGCGTCCATTTCCCGCCGCCGTCTTCAGAGCGAAAGATGCCGCCTTCTTTCGCTTCCACGATCGCATAGACACGACTCGAGTCCGCGCCGGAAATCGCGACACCGATGCGCCCGAGAATTCCATCGGGCAGGCCGTTTCCTTGCAATTGTTTCCAAGTCACGCCGCCATCTTCCGAGCGATACAAACCGCTGCCCGGTCCGCCACTGGAGAAATTCCACGGCTGGCGGCGCGCCTGCCAGAGCGAGGCGAAAACGAGGTTTGGATTGTGCGGATCAAGCACGACATCGATCGCGCCGGAGTTCTCGTCTTTGTAGAGAACTTTCGCCCACGTCTTGCCGCCATCCGTCGTGCGGAAAATACCGCGCTCCTGGTTGGGTCCGAAGGCGTGCCCGAAGGCAGCGACGAGCGCGATGTCCGGGTTCCTGGGATCGACCGCGATCCGGGCGATTTGCCGGCTGTCTTTCAAGCCGATGTTCTTCCACGTCTTACCGCCGTCGGACGACTTATACATGCCGGTGCCGTAAGTGACATTGCCGCGCATGGCCGCTTCGCCGGTGCCGACATAGACGACATTGTGATTGGATGGTGCGACCGCGATCGCGCCGATGGACGAGATCGCCTCTTTATCAAACAGCGGCGTCCAATTCGCACCGCCATCCGTCGTCTTCCACACCCCGCCGGCGACGGCGCCGAAGTAGTAGGTGTTTGGTTCGCCCGGAACGCCTTCGATCGCGAGCGCGCGTCCGCCGCGGAATGGTCCCACCTGACGCCATCTCATCCCGCCGAAAAGTTTCTGGTCGATGGAAGACGTCGGAGTCGCGG
>JACDGS010000087.1 GCA_013821455.1 Chthoniobacterales bacterium | reverse complement strand
CCCCACGGGATCCCTCGACTTCACGTCGTTCCGCTCGGGATGACGACGCGCGAACGCGATCAAGCCTTCACGCGGCAGATGTTTTCCCCCGGAGCGACCCTGCGATATGCTTCCTGGATGTCCGGAAAAATTTTGCGCCGCGCAGCTCTTGCTCTGTCGCTAATATTCGCCCTCCTCCTTTGGCCTAACGACCTTTTCGCCATCGCTACCCCATCACCCGCATCGGGCATCGACCCACACGGTCCTCCCCCGCCCGCTCCGGAGAACCCACCGGCTGCGCCCACCAATCCGCCCCTGAAATTCCGCCGGGCTGCGCTCGAAAAATTTGTCGCCGCTTATCTCGACGCGGCCCGCGCATCCGATCCGGAGCCTGAAGGCAGCTTCTTTGCCGACCGCGTTGATTATCATGGCCGCCCCAATACCTCGCGCGAAAAAATTCAACAGGAACTTGCGCAGGACCGAGCGCGCTGGCCCGAGCGCCGCATCGAACAGGCGGCCCAAGCAGCCGTTGATCCCATGCCTAACGGACAACTTCGCGTGAGCCTCTCGCTCCATTTCGACTTCCACCACGAGAAGGAACAATCCTCTGATGAAATCATCCGGATTCTCCTCCTCGAGCCGCAGGGACCTCATTCGTTCCGCATCGTCGGCCTGAGCGAGCGCAAACCTGCGCCCTGATTCGCACGAGCACGATCCATTTGAAACTCCCCGCCGACCGCGCCATAGGTTGCCCGATGAACAACCTGATCGTTCGGCGCATCCTCCAGCTTGGTGGCCTTTTTCTCATCGGAGATGGCGTCATGGGTTTGCTCAAGCCGCGCTGGCATTCGCTCCTCTGGCATCTCGGGCCGGAGTTGCTCCGCGCCGCGACGGAGGAACTAGCTGAGCATCCGAAGACCGCGCGCAGCATTTATCTCGCGGAAGCCGCCATCGGCATCGCAGTTGCTTCTCTGCAAACACCGGAAGTCGAATAAGGCACGGGCCGTTTACGGTCTCGCCTAACGAACACTTCCCCTTCGCATGGCTGCCAAAACGAAACGCATCGTCCTTAAATTCGGTTCCGGTATTCTCACCCGGACCAAGTCGCCGGGACTCGATCCGAGACAGTTCGCCAAGCTCACCGCGGAAATCGCCGCGCTCGTGCGTGCCGGCCACCAGTGCGTCACCGTGACGAGCGGAGCCGTCGCCGCGGGCATGAGCGCACTCTCACTGCACGAACGCCCGACCGATCTCGCCACTGCGCAGGCGAGCGCCGCCATTGGACAATCGAAACTCATGCGCGCTTACGAAACCGCCTTCGCGCGTTATAAACTCAACGTCGCGCAGCTTCTCCTCACCCACGGCGATCTCGACAGCCAGATGCGCCGCACCAACGCAAAGAACACCCTCGAGCGCCTGCTCGCCGCCGGGAACGTCATTCCGATTATTAATGAGAACGATTCCGTCGCGGTGGAAGAATTAAAATTCGGAGATAACGATCGGCTCTCCGCGGACGTTGCGGTGCTGGCTGGCGCCGACCTGCTCATCCTGCTGACGCAGGTGGATGGCCTGCTCGACTCACAGGGCCGAATCGTAAGGCGAGTGCGCGACATCGAGCGGGTGAAAAATCTCGTGAACGGCGAGAAGGGCCGCTTTTCCGTGGGCGGCATGATTGCCAAGCTGGACGCGGTGCAGACGGCGGTCGATGCCGGCATCGCGACCGCGATCATCAACGGCCGCCAGCCGCACCGCATCGCCGCGGTCGTAGCAGGCGAGGAAGCGGGGACGCATTTCGTGACTCGGCGGCGCTCGCGCCTAACGAAAAGCTAAGATGTCTCGAGCTGAGAACCCGAAGACGCGGCGCCTGACTTACTTCGCTCGGATGACCCGGCATTCAGCTCTCGCGCGTAAGTTGTCATCCCGAACCGCCGCAGGACGGAGAGGGACCCCACAACCTGGAATCCACGCTTCCTTCCACCAAGGCGCGCATATTGCATGGAGGGGTCCCTCTCCGCGCTCCGCCGGATCGGGATGACAAAAGGAGGCGCCGGCAGCAATGAACCTTTCCGAGCAGATTCTCGATTTCGGCCGGCACGCGCGCCAGGCTTCGCGTTCGTTAGCCCAATTAAACAGCGCGCAAAAGAACGATGCTCTCCGCGCGATGGCAGATGAAGTCATCGCCAGCGCCGATTCAATCCTCGCGGCGAACGAGCAGGACCTAACCCGCGCGCGGGAGAACAATCTCGCGAGCGCGATGATCGATCGCCAAACATTGACTAACGAACGCCTCGCGAAGATGGCGGAGGGCATTCGCCAGGTAGCCGCTCTGCCCGATCCGGTCGGCGAAGTCCTGCGCACCTGGACGCAGCCTAACGGAATCAAAATTTCCAAGGTGCGCGTGCCGATCGGAGTCATCGGCATCATTTACGAGTCGCGGCCTAACGTCACGAGCGACGCCGCGGTTCTCTGCACGAAAACGGGCAATGCCGTCATCCTGCGCGGCGGCTCAGAGTCGATTCATTCCAACGTCGCCATCGCCGACGCCCTGCAACGCGGCGGTGCCAAGGCGGGCCTGCCCCCGGACAGCATCCTCCTCGTCGCACAAACCGATCGCGAAGCGGTCCGGCTCATGGCCGAAATGGATCGTTATATCGACCTCATCATTCCGCGCGGCGGCCATGCGCTGATCGAAGCCGTCGTCAGCCACGCGCGCATGCCGGTGATCAAACATGCGCACGGCGTTTGCATCATTTATGTGGACGAGAAAGCCGATCTCGAAATGGCGTGCGAGATCATTATGAATGCCAAAACGCAACGGCCCGGAGTCTGCAACGCGGCCGAGACCGTGCTCGCCCACCGCGCGATTGCGCCGGCGCTTTTCGAGAAGCTGGCGCCACGCCTAACGAGTAAAGGAGTCGAGTTGCGCGCCGACGAAACTGCATTCGCCGAGTTAAGGACGCTGGGCTACGAGAAGCTGCAAAGCGCAACGGAAGAAGACTGGTCCACCGAGTATCTCGATTTCATCCTGGCGGTGAAAGTGGTCGATTCGCCTAACGAGGCCATCGAGCACATCGAACGTTACGGCTCGCATCACAGCGACTGCATCGTCACCCGCAATGAGGAACTGGCGGAGCGCTTCCTGCGCGAGATTGATTCCGCGACGGTTTATTGGAATGCTTCGACCCGCTTCACCGATGGCGGCGAGTTTGGTTTCGGCGCGGAGATCGGCATCAGCACCGACAAGTTGCATGCGCGTGGTCCGATGGGTTTGGAAGAATTGACGACCTACAAATATCTCATCCGCGGCGACGGCCAGGTGCGCAGCTAACCCACGGCGTGGCTGCGAGCTCCGGGGAGGACGGGCTGGTAGCCCGTCACGTCCGGCAGTCTGCCGGACGTCGGGCGAACGAATGACGCTGAATTGAATTGCAGCATCGGGCGCAGAAACGGCGGTCCATTTCACGAGTCACTCCCCAAGCCAGTTCGATCTCGCTCCTGCGCCCGGTGGGAGGCAGACTGCCTCCCACGACGGGCTGACAGCCCGTCCTCCCCGGACTGCGAATTCACGCTTGCTCTAACGCGGAGGCAAAAAGCGTGGGTCGCGTTGCCTAACGAATGGCATCTCCAGCACTTTTTTTAACTCCACTTCGGCCGGATCGAGAAACGCCGGCACGCCGAGTGTGAGCGCGCTCTGCGGCACATCGATTCGCAGTGTGCGATGGAGCCAATCCCAAATCGTTAGGCCGCTCGACCAATTCGACTTCACTTCGTCATCGACAATCGAGTGATGAATCCCGTGCAGCCGCGGCGTCACGATCACCCGCGCAAGACGCGCTTCGAGCTCGGCCGACAACTCGACATTGGAATGATGGAACATGATCTCAAGCAGCAGTCCCGTTTGCCAAAGCGAGAGCGCGCATGGGCAAACACCAAGAAGAAGAACCTGCGCCGCGCGCCATGGCACGGAGAGGATCAGCTCGCCAAAATGAAAACGCAGCGCGGTCGAAGCGTCCATGTCGAGGTCGGCGTGATGCGCCTGATGAAAGCGCCAGAGAAACGGCACCTGATGGGTGAGCACATGCCAGAGATAAAGCGTGTAATCGAGCAGCGCGATGGCGAGCGGAATTTCCAGCCAGGCAGGTAGCCTAACGAGTTTGAGCAGGCCGAGCTGCCGCCGTTCCACCAAGCGAGTGAGTGGCCTAACGACTGGTTGTTCGGCCAGCTGCACGCTGAGAGCGCCGAGTGTCGCCACCACGAGGTTGCGGGCGTTGCGGCGCAATTTGGATTCGACCGCACCGCGCAACGGCCGGCGATTCTCCAGCCAGACGAGCGCGGCGAAAGTGCCGAGAGTCAGCGCCGCGCCGAGCCAGCCGGGAACTGTTTTCTCGCGCGTCGGTCTCATCTCTAGAAATCGCAGCGGCTTGGCCCGCGGACGTAAATCTCACTTCAAGACCGCGCGGGGTTTCGTTAGGCAAGGCGCGTTGTCATCCCGAGCGGAGCGCAGCGGAGTCGAGGGATCCCGTGGGGTAACCGTGAAGTTTTCGTTGCGATTACCTGCCGCTTACCTGCACGGATATTTCACGGGATCCCTCGACTTCGCCTGCGGCTCCGCTCGGGATGACAGAGTGCGCGGACCTCCAACGAGGTTCTTGCGCAAATTCCTACTCCGTCCGCAGTGCGGTCATCGGACTCACCCGGGTCGCGCGTCGCGCCGGCAGATAACACGCCAGCAACGCCGCGCCGCCGAGCATCACGCTCGCGACACCCAGCGCCAACGGATCCATCGGGCTGACCTGGTAAAGCATCTGCGCGAGGACGCGCCCGAGCCCCAGCGCGAGGAGCACTCCCACGCCAAGCGCGAACGCCGTTTGCAGCGCGCCTTGTTTCATAATTAACGCGAAGACGTCGCGCCGGTCCGCGCCCAGCGCCATGCGAATGCCGATCTCGCGCGTGCGCCGCGCCACCGCGTAAGCCTTTACCCCGTAAACACCGACCGCCGCGAGCAGCAGCGCGATCACACCAAAAATCCCGAAGAGCACCGCACCGAAACGGACCGCCCAAAGCCCGACATTTTTTTCGACGATGTTTGCGAAAGGCTCGATCCGCAGAATCGGCATCGTCGGATCGATGTCGCGCAAGGTCTGGCGCAAAGTCGGAATCATCGCCGCCACCGCCGCGCGATCGTCCCGCGTCAGGCGCACCTGCAGGATAACGTCGCCGTTATAAGCCTGTGCCAGCGGCGCAAAAATCCGGCGCGGCATTTCTTCGCCGAGCACTTCGTGACGATGTTTGCTCACGATCCCGACGATCGTGAGATCGTTAGGCGAGCCGTCGCCCGGCGGCGTCGTGTAACGCACGTGCTGGCCGAGCGCGTCGCTCTTCGGAAAAAGTTTTGTCGCCAGAATCTCATCGAGGATCAAGACCGCCGGCGTATCTTTGTTCTCACATTCTGTCTCGGTGAAATTGCGGCCACGCAAAAGCTTCACGCCGATGGCATCGAACCAACCCGGCGTGATCGCGGTAAAGATCCCGCCTGCCCCGGCTTCCGGCGCTTTCGGATCTGTCTTCGCCGCGGCGGCTTCATCCATGCGCATGAGCCGGCGGCCATTCGTTAGGTTGCCATAGGGAAGCATGGTCGTGAGGGCGGCCGCGCGCACGCCGGGTAACTCCTGCGCGCGCTGCAGCGCCGCGAACATGGTGTGTTTCGCCGCCGCTTCCGGCTCGTTGCGCAGGGTAAAATCCATCTCCGCCGAGATGCCGCCGCTCCGATCGAATCCCGGATACAGCGCGCCCGCCTTCAGCGCTCCATGGAAAAACAAACCGGCGCTGAAAAGAAGCATGAGCGAAAGCGCGATCTGCGCCATGACGAGCAGATGCCGCCCGGCAAAAAAGCGATTGAGGCGGCCGACGTGCGCCGGCTCGCCTACTAGTTGTTTCAAGTCTTTGACCAGATCCGCCTTCGTCGCCTTGAGCGCGGGTCCGAGGCTGAAGAGCAAGGTCGCGACCAGGCAGATGACAAAGGTCAGCGTCATCACGGCAAGATCGGGCCGGAGATTGAGCACCACAGAAAAACTCATCGAACCGAAGAGTGCGCCTAACGAACCCGAGAGAAGCGAATTGCTCCAGTAGCTGATGAGCAATCCCAGCGCGCCGCCGGCGAACGCGAGGACGAGTCCTTCGGAGAGCAATTGCCTAACGATGCGCCAGCGGCTCGCGCCGAGAGCGAGACGAAGCGCAACTTCCCGGCTCCGATTCGCGCCGCGCGCCAGGAGCATGTTCGCGAGATTGAGGCAGGCAATTAAAAGCACGGCCGCGGCCATGGCGATGAGGAGCGTGCCCGCGAACCCAATCGGACCGTCATCATCGGGCTGCGTGCTGATGCTGAAACGCGACGGCTTTTGAATTTGCAATTCGCGTGCGCCCTCGGAATCGGGCGGCTGCATCGCGGTCAGGCGCTGCGCGAGCGCGGCCAGGCGCGGCTTGGCGGAATCAATCGTTAGGCCGGAGTGCAGCCGCGCCACGACATTGAGCGTGTAATTTTTCGGCGAGGCCAGATCCATCACGCCCGTGCGATCGCTAAAGGCCGAGCCAAGCTGCGAATAAACTCCCATCGGCAGCCAGAGATCGGGCGCAAGCAGCGCGCTCACCCCGGAGAAACCTTCCGGCGCCACGCCGATCAGAGAGTAAGTCTGACCATTGACGATGAGCGGCTTCCCAACCAAATCGGCGCGTCCGCCCAGCCGTTTCCAATACGAATAGCTCGCCACCGCCACGGGAATGTTGGCGTTCGGCCGGCATTCCGCCGCGTCGTAGAACCGACCCAACGCCGGCTTCGTTCCCATCAACGAAAAATAATTTTCGGAAGTGAGGAAAACAAAACTGCGCCGCATCTCTTCACCGCGCCCGATGCCGGCGAGCGCAAACTGCATCGCGGCCACGTCCGCGAAGACATCGGTGTTCTCACGCAGCGTGCTGAATTCGTTGAAGGAAAACTGCCGGTAATCGTGGGAAGCGTTCTGCCGCGCGGTAAAAACATTAACCACTTCCGCAGGCCGCAACGGCACGATCGGCCGGAGGATAACCGTGTTAACGAGCGCGAAAATGGCCGAGTTGACTCCGATCGCGACCGCGAGAGTGAGGATCGCGATGACAGTGAAGCCCGGCGACTTGGCGAGCTGACGAAAAGCGAAACGAAAATCCTGTAACATCGAGGTTGGGATGCAGGGCGCGGGGATTTGGATTCAAGATTCGCACCGCACCTTCCGGGTAGCGCATGCGTCTCGCGTGCTGGCGACGGTGTTCCACCGTCGCGAACTTTTATGGATTCCTCCACTCGTTAGGCAAACTCAACCTGAAGAAAAAGTTCGCCGCCGCGAGACGCGTCGGCCAGCACGCGGGACGCATGCGCTACCCGGAGTGATAGCGAAATTCCCGTTGCGTCCGAAGGTTCGGCATGACCCGATCCTGTTCGCTCCTTCTCTTCCTCGCGCTCTCTGCTTCGCTCGCGGCCGCCGATTATCCCGCGCCTAACGAGAGCGATTTTATCCTGAAGGATTTCAAGTTCACTTCCGGCGAAACTCTGCCGGAGCTGCGTTTGCATTATCGTTCGTTAGGCAAGCCGATTAAGGACGCGCAGGGCAAAACGCAGAATGCCGTCCTCATCACCCACGGCACCACCGGTAGCGGCGCGCAATTCATCCGCCCGGAATTTGCCGGCGAACTTTTCGGACCAGGCCAGCCGCTCGACGCGACGAAATTTTTCATCGTCCTCCCCGACGGCATCGGCCACGGCAAATCGAGCAAGCCCAGCGACGACCTGCACGCGAAATTTCCGCGCTACGGCTATCGCGACATGGTCGAAGCCCAATATCGCTTGCTCACCGAAGGCCTCGGCGTCAACCACACGCGACTCGTCATGGGCACTTCGATGGGCGGGATGCACACGTGGATGTGGGGCGAGCTGCATCCCGATTTCATGGACGCGCTCATGCCGCTCGCGAGTTTGCCCACACAAATCTCCGGGCGAAATCGCGGATGGCGCCGCCTCATTATCGACGCGATCCGGAACGACCCGGCCTGGGACGGCGGCGATTACAAAACACAGCCGCCCAGTCTGCGCACGGCCGCCGAGATGCTCTGGTTCATGAGCAGCAACCCGGTGTTGCGGCAAAAAGAAGCACCTAGCCTAACGAAAACCGACGCCGTCCTCGACCATTTCGTCGATGACTACGTGAAGGCAGCCGACGCCAACGATGTCCTCTACGCCGTGGAAGCGTCGCGCGATTATGATCCCGGCCCGGGCTTGGAAAAGATCCGTGCGCCTTTGCTGGCAATAAATTCCGCCGACGATCTCATCAATCCGCCGGAGTTGGGAGTCCTCGAACGCGAGATTAAACGCGTGCCTAACGGGCGCGCCCTCGTCCTGCCGCTGAGCGAAAAAACGCGCGGACACGGTAGCCACACCGTGGCGGCGTTGTGGAAGGATCAGTTGGTGGAACTACTGCAGCGATCCGCACCGTTGTAGCCGGGGGCGTTGACCCCGGCTGATC
>JACDGS010000006.1 GCA_013821455.1 Chthoniobacterales bacterium | reverse complement strand
ATCACGTAGAGATGTCGGCGGAGCTTAACTTTATCAATGCCTTCGCGGCCCGTTACGCAAACGATCCCTCCCTCGCGGGAGTTATCATCGGCGGCCTGGGTCAGGTGATGGAGACTTATGTCGCCCGCACATCTACGGATGTAGATATCCTTGCTCCGCTGGGCGGCGTGCCGGCGTGGACCGATGCTGCGCATACAGTTATCTCCGCCTATGCCGAAGCTCTGCCTGGAAAGGCGGTCATCCTGACCGCTGCGCGACCTTTCACGACCAATGAAGGTGATGATGCCTTGATGGCAGTAGGGAATTGGGGCGCCGCGACCTATTCTAATTTTGGTGTCATGTGTGCCAGCCTGAGTGTTGACTCCAGTGTCTTTTATCCGCCGAATACACTCATCAGTAATTACACCTTAACTCATCCATGCGGATTCCAGTTTGTCTCCAATAGCGGCGACACACAGCGATTGGGAGGAAGTCTCAGCCAGGCCTTCACCACCGGCGTCTCGCTCCTGCAGGGAGTAGGAATGATTGAGACCTACGCCTACGATTGCGATAATCTCAATAATACGGCGCTCCTCAATTCTACGGGCTCGTCGCTCCTACAATAAATCACCGGATCGGGCTGGGTCTACGTCCTGGCTCCTTTCCGTTTCAGTTCAAGTATCTCGGTGGGTGACTGACTAATGTAAGTCATCCCACCGAGACTTAGACTGATGCGCTTGCAGCGAAGTTTTGCGCACGGGCGAGATTAGTCGAAAGTCATCGCCTGTATGAGGCGAAGACTACGCGCGGGAATGGTCGGCGGCGGAACTGGTTCGTTTATTGGCGAAGTTCATCGCATGGCGATGAGATTGGATAATCAGATTGAGCTGACCGCCGGAGCTTTCTCGACTAACCCGGCTAAGTCTCGCGCGTTCGGCGCTGAGTTACTTCTCCCCTCCGACCGGATCTACGATAGCTATGTAGAGATGATCGAATCCGAAGCCATGTTACCCGAGGCGGAGCGGATAGACTTTGTCGTTATCGTAACTCCGAACGCCACGCATGTGCCGATAGCGCGCGCTTTTTTGGAAGCTGGCTTCCATGTCGTTTGCGATAAGCCGCTGGCAACGAGTTTAAAGGATGCGCTTGAGTTGAGGGAAATCGTGCAAGCGTCGGGCAAACTATTCGTGCTGACTCATAACTACACCGGTTATGTGATGGTCAAGGAGGCACGGGCAATCGTCCTCTCCGGCCGGCTCGGCAAGTTACGCAAGGTGGTCGTGGAATACCCTCAGGCGTGGATGAGTCATCCGCTACCTAACGAGGGAAGGCCTAAGGGACCGTGGCGTGCGGACCCAGCGCAAAACGGCCCTTCGGGTTGTCTGGCCGATATTGGCACTCATGCTGAGAATTTGGCGCGATATATTTCCGGACTGCACATCGCGGAGCTCTGCGCGGAGTTTACTTCCTTTGTTCCCCACCGGCGCTTGGAGGATGATGCGAGTCTTCTTCTTCGCTATGGCAGCGGAGCCAAAGGCATTCTTTCTGCCTCACAGATTTCCATCGGGCATGACAATAGTCTTACGATCCGCATTTACGGCGAAGAGGCCGCACTCACCTGGCGACAGGAGCAGCCTAACGAGTTAAGGATGGCCGGCATCAACTCCCCGGAACAAATCCTTTCGCCGGGACATGACTACCTGAGTGAAGAGGCGCGACGATTTACTCGTCTGCCTTCCGGTCATCCGGAAGGTTTCATCGAGGCGTTCGCCAATATTTATCGGGAAGCGACACGCGCGATGCGCGGCGACACTCCCGCGGTCGAATGCGATTTTCCGACGGTCGATGACGGCGTGGAGGGGATGGCGTTTCTGGAATGCGCCGGGCAAAGCGCGCGAGCCGGCGGCGAATGGGCTCGAATGCCGAAACTCTAACGGCCCCGCCCGTTCGTTAGTCTTGCGCGACCGAGGCGCCGCGCGTGACGACCGCAACCGCGTTCTGGATTTCTTCGAAGTCGAAGGGTTTGGACATCATCATGTCCACTTTCAAGTCTTCGTAAGCCTGGATGTCTTCGTCGGAAAGATGAGCCGAGAGCACAAGAATCTTGCCGTCGTACTTTCGTACCCGCAGCCGGCGCACGAGGTCGAGACCGCCCACGCGGGGCATCCGGTGGTCGGTAATCACAAGGTCGAAGGGCCGCTCGCTCGCACCGATCTTAATCAGCGCTTCCCAGCCATCCACGGCCCGAGTGACTTTCGCGGTCGGTCCACCGAGGACGAGCGCGAGAATCTGCGCGACCGCGTTTTCATCCTCCACCGTCAGGATTTGCAAAGGGGCTTTCATCATACTTGCTAAGACAAAGCAGGTGACGGGCCGTATCCGGAAATTCGCCGCACTTTTTAATAATTTCCCAAGGCCTGAGCACGAGACCTGCTTTTTCGGGGAGGTATGCAAGCGACTCTCCCGTATCGCCAACCGAAAAAAATCGCATCCCAACGCCCCGTCCTCGCCCGGCCTCCGGCGCCGCCGAACAGTGCCGTGGCAGAGGAAATATTTTCCTTTATTGCCATGCGCGACCTGCTTCTGGCGGAAGCGGAGGAACACCCGACCGAAGCGAGCCTGCATCGCGTCTGGATGGCGAATGAATTTGCGGAACGCTGCCTCGAGCCGGCACGTCCTCCTTACCAGGAGCAATCCCTCCCGGAGGCGGAAGCAGTCTTCGAACGGCGCCGTTGCAAGGACGTGAAGACGCGTCTCGCCCGGTTGCGCACGCGCGTGCACAGCGCGGCGGCCTGAAGCGCTCGTTAGGCTGAGCTATTCCGAAGCCAGCTCGGCCGTGGCGGAAGCGCGCATCGGCACCAGCCGAATCGCCGTGCCCTGTTCCGGCTCGGCTTCGGTCTCACCGCTCTCGTGGTATTCGGCATCGCCGTTCACCTGCCAGAGATCGTAAAGCTTTTCTTCGGCGAGAATATTTTCCACGCACAACATCGCGGTCATCATGGCGTGATCCTGATTGTTGTATTTGTGCATCCCATTGCGCCCGACGAGGTGAAGGTTGGGATAACGCTGATCCAATTCCGTGCGAATGGTGGCGACGTGACGCGCGTAGTCGTCGTCGTAAACCGGGTAGGCTTTTTTTTGCCTAACGACGCAGCCATCCACGACATCTGCCCCCTTGGCTAAACCAATCTGTACCAGCTCGCGCTTCGCCAGTTCGATCAGATCGGCATCGCTGGAATCCCAAAGCCCGTCATGCTCGAAACAGAAATATTCCAAGCCGTAACAAGCTTTGTCAGCCTCTGGCACCATCTCCGGCGACCAGGAACGGAAGTTTTGAATACGCCCGACCTTTACGCTCGGGTCGTGGATATAAATCCAGTTGTCCGTGAAAGCGTCTTCGGCTCGCACGATCAGCATCACCGTGAGAAAATCGCGATACTTTAAGCTGGCGGCGGCCTCGGCGACGCGGGGCGCGACGCGAGGCGTAAGGCCGCGGATCAACTCGCGCATGGGAGCCGATGAGATCACATGCTCGGCCTCTATCGCTTGTTCTTGCCCACGAGAATCGCGATAGCGCACGCTCCAGGTCTCCGTCAGCTCTTCGTAATCGCAGCCCGTAACTTTGCAACCCATCTCCAAAGCGCCGCCGGATTCCTGCATCTTCTGCGCGCATACTTCCCACATCATGCCGGGGCCACGCCGCGGGTAGCGGAAGGAATTGATCAGCGTCTTGATGATTTTGCTTTTGTCGCGCGGTGGCCGCTGCGGCAAAACCGCATTCCTGATCGCGCTGCCTAACGATAAGCCCTTGATGCGTTGCGCCGCCCAATCGGCCGAGATCTCGCGGCAATTCATGCCCCAAACCTTTTCGGTGTAGCTCTTGAAGAAGGTGTTGAAGAGCCGGCGCCCGAATTGATTTATCACCCAATCCTGGAAATTGCGCGGATTGACCACGGGGAAAATCCGCGCCCGCAGCCACGAGAAAACGCAGAGAACCGATCTGATAATGCCAAGCTTGGTCAGCGCCTCGAATGGCTTCAGCGGATAGGCAAAAAATTTTCCTCCATAGAAAATGCGCGAGGAACGCGGGCGCTGCAGCATGTCGTTAGGCAAAATCTCATTCCAGAAATCCTCGACTGCTTTCGACTTCGAAAAGAAGCGATGACCACCGATATCAAAGTGAAACCCTTTATAGCGCGCCGTGCGCGAAATGCCGCCGACATACACCGGATCGAGCTCAAGCACCGTGACCTCGACATCATTCTTCGCCAGCAGATAGCCGGCGGTCAGACCCGCGGGTCCCGCGCCGATGATGGCCACACCGGTTTTCATCGGCTGATCAAGCGACCCAGTTTCCCTGTGTAAAGTTCCAAACATAGTAACCCTGCAAAGCCAGCCCGGCGGCACAGGCAAACGCCGCAACGCCCATCCCGAGTGCCCGGACTACAGCCGGAGCGACCGGGAGCTCCCGCAAAAAGTGGAGCAACCCTAGGATAACAAGCGCATGCACGCAAAGGTCGTAACGCAGCATGCTTTCCATCTGCACCGAGGCCACCCCCGCGAGCGAGAGATAATAAATCACCGCCGCACAAAAATAGAATCCGATGCGGCCGCGCCAACCACTCCGTCCCCCGCGCGCCGCCAGCAGCTCCACGGTCGCGAGGACGACAAACAATCCACCCGCGATCGCGCTGGTGAACTGACTCACCATGAGTGGGCTGGCGTAGGGAGGAATTTCCCAATGATAGTTGCGCAACTTAAAGGCCGCGAGGTAGTCGGGCACAATCGCCCAGCCCGCGTGTTGCGTGAGCATATAGAGATCCCATCGTCCCCAACGCACCTGGCAGTAGATGAAAAACGAAATCCCGCCCAGCATGGAAAGGATGGTTACGAGCAACGGTGACCGTTGCCGCGATACAAAGGCGCGAAAATTCCCCGTGCGATTCCAGCCTTTCTCCAGGATCGACTGCAAGAGCGGCCAGCCCGCACAAATCAACCCCACGATGCGCGTGGCCGACATCACTCCGCCATGCAAAATCGCCAAGACCGCAGCCGTGCGCCCCGGGCGAGTGTTCCAGTAAATAAATCCCACGAGCGACGCGAGAAAAAGCGACTCGGAATAACCGGCCACCAAATAAAACGCCGCCGGATGAGCGACGATCGCGAGCGCACCAAAAAGCTGCGCGGCCATGGACAACGCCCAACGTTCCGCGAGCAAAAAAAAGTAAGTCCAGAAAGCCCAGGTCGCGAGCTGCGCCGTGGCCAAAAGCGCGCTGTAAGTATCGAGGCCCGTGACGCGCCGGAGCGCGATAGTCAGCAGCGGATAAGCGGGAAAAAAGGCCACGTTGGAAACCTCCATTTCCTTGTGGTCGATCGGCGGGAGCGTCGTGTTGTAGCCGCGGTCGATGATATTGGCGAACCAAAAACTATCGTGCTGCACGAGCGTGTGATACCGCTCCGGCCACGAGCCTTCGCCTTCGGCGTCGGAAAATCCAACCGCCAGGACGACCTGCGCGATCGTCACGACCAAGCCGAGCGCGAGACATTTCAGCGGCGACAGGTAGCGGAGCATAGGGAGCGGGGAAAGGGGAGAGGAGATAGGAAAACCAACCGCATGGCAAGGAGTAGACTTGGGCGACGCAAAAGCATCGGATTTGTCGCCTCGGTTGGCCGGAGTGGTTTTCAAACGTGCTATAGGACGCCCGCGCCAATTCTTTATTCGCAGAATTCACCTGCGCATCACGGGAAACGATCGAAACGATTTCTCAGAAATATTGCGTTCCCAAAGAATCGTTAGGCGAATCAACATCGCCTTTCCACAAAGAGCCGCTGCCGAGTAAGGACGCGATTAACGGAACAAATAAAGCTTGCACCACGCAATTTCTTCTGACAATCTCCGCGCTCGATTTTGACGATCGATTTGCCAGCGCAAAAACTCGCTTCCTGCTCAGCCTAACGACTCCATGAACAATCTTAAAACACTCACCCTTTTTGCCTTTTTTTGCCTAATTGCGCTTTTTTGCGCCGGAAACGCAACCGCAAACACGGTCTCTCTTCAATCCAGCACTTATACCGTTTCCGAAAGCGATGGGACGGCTAACATCGTCGTGCAGGTCACGCGGACAGCCGGAAACACGCAGACTATTACGGTCGCTTATGCGACGGCTGACGGCACGGCGGTCCACCCATCAGACTACACGCAAACGACAGGCACCCTGAGCTTCGCGCCTAACGAGACGGCAAAACTTGTCCAGGTGCCAATCACTGATGACTTGGTCCATGAAGGCTCCGAACAATTCACTTTTTCGCTTTCCAATCCAACTAACGCCACGCTGAGCACGAGCACGGCGACAATCACAATCGACGATAACGATTCGGGCACGACGATCGGTTTTAATCCTGCGAGCTACTCCGTAAATGAAAGCGCCGGCTCTGTGACGGTGACAGTTACTCGCACCGGCGATACCTCTGGCAGTAACACAGTGGACTATGCAACCGCGTCCGGCACCGCGACAGGCGGCGCTGACTTCGCCGGAACCCAAGGCGCACTTACCTTCGCTCCAGGAGTTACGTCGCAAACCTTCACTGTTACGATCTTTGATGACTCACTCTTGGAAGGCGACGAGACTTTTACAGTTAATTTAACCGAACCTGCGGGCGAGACTTACACGCTCAGTAGTGCAACGGCTGGAGTGACCATTGTCGATAACGAAGGCTCGTCCGTCGTCTTCAGTAACACGAGCTATCAAGTCTCTGAGGATGGAGTCAATGCGACCATTACTCTATTGCGCACGGGCAACATTAACGCCGCCGTGCAGGTAAACGTTGCCACCGTCGGCGGGACGGCAACGGCTGATAAGGACTATGCGACCGTCTCGCGCGCGGTCGCCTTCGCGCAAGGCCAGACTTCGGCCACTTTCGATGTTCCGATCTTTGATGATACTGAGGTCGAAGGAACGGAGTCCTTCTCCATCGTTCTTAGTGCAGCTCCTAACTCTGGCGTTGTTATCCCCGGCGGAACGCAGACTGCCGAGGTCATGATTATAGATAACGAGAGCGCGAATACGGTCGAGTTCGTCAGCTCGAACTACACTGTAGGGGAGAGTGCCGGCACGGCCAACGTAACCGTTCGCGTAAATCGCGTCGGCGACCCGAACCAAGTGGTCACCGTGCAGTACTTCACCGAAACAGGATCCGCTACACCTGGACAAGACTACGTCGCTATCACTAGTGCCAGTAACAAACGTCTTACTTTCAACGCGGGTGAAACTCTTAAGACTTTTCCTATAACGATCCTATCCGACACGCTGGTCGAGAATACTGAGACGGTAGGATTGGTTCTCGCGAATCCTACCGGTGCCACCCTGGGCACTACCTCAACGGCCACTCTTGCTATCCTCGACGACGATTCCGCCGGCACGCTGCAATTCAGCTCGGCTAACTACTCCGTTTTGGAAAGCGCCGGCGCCATAACCCTTACTGTTCTCCTCGACCGGACAGGCTCTACCAACACCGCCGTTTCTGCCACCTATCAGGCGATACCGGGTTCGGCTGGCACCACGCGCTTTACACCCGTAAGCGGGACGGTCAATTTTGCGCCGGGAGTTTCAGTCGCTACCATCACAGTCCCTATCCTGAACGACAAAGTGGTCGAGCCGCCTCAGTCCTTTACCGTCGTTCTTACTAACCCGGTGAATGCAACCCTGGGTCTGCCTTCTTCCAGCGAGGTCTCAATCCAGGATGATGATGGCCTGAATACAGTCGAGTTCGACTCAAGCAATTATGGTGTTGTCGAAACCAGCGGCGCCGTTTCCGTGCGAGTGAGAGCCACCCGCGGGGCTGATCCGACACAGGTGCTAACTGTTCACCTGGCCCTGGGGGCGCCGGGAGATACGGCCACTAACCCGGCGGACTATCAAACACCTTCATCGACTCTCATCACCTTTCCAGCGGGGGTGAATGTTCAGGATATAACTATTCCCGTCACAGATAATCCAGCCCCACAGGGGACAAGAGTTTTCACCGTCTCTCTGGTCAATCCGGGACCATTCACTTCGATCGGGCAGCAGAGTACTGCCATCGTAACTATCTTTGATGACTCCGGTCCTAATACCGTCCAGCTATTAACTACGACTAACACCTTCATGGAAGGCGCACAGGAATCGATCTCCATTGAGGTAGTTCGCTATGGTGATTTCGCGGTGGCGGGAACCACCGTTAACTATACTACGGAGATTCGGCCAGGAGATACCGCGCAGGAAGGCGTAAACTTCACCGCAGTTAGCGGCTCGATAAAATTTGCTCCTATCGTTTTCATGGGAGTCACGATCGGGAACGAAACCGAGAGGACTATTCAGATACCCATTCCGAATAACACTCTTATCCAGGGTGATGTGACCTTCCACTTGACTCTCACAGGAAGTGACGTCGCTCGCCTTGGAAGTATCTCGACCACACAGATCACAATCACCGATGACGATCTTGGCAATGTCGTTCAATTCAGCAGCGCCACTTATAGTGTTGTCGAAGGGAACGGTAACGCCATCCTTACAGTAAATCTCCAACCGAACGGAGATGCTTCAAAGGCAACATCGGTTAACTATGCCGCGTCGCCGATCACTGCCTTTGCCGGGTTCGATTTCTCACCGGTCAGCGGCACCCTCACCTTTGCACCGGGTGAAACGACCAAGACTATTCTTGTTCCTATCAGTGATGACAACATCGCGGAATCGCCAGAGACATTTCGAGTCACACTTAGCAATCCGAGCCCGGGCGCCATCATTGGTGCGGTCTCTAGTTCGATCGTCACAATTATCGACAACGATATCTTTAGCACGATTCAATTTAGTCCCACTAACTATACCGTCGCCGAAACTGCCGGGACCGCGGATATTACTGTGGTGGCGAGTCGTGCAGGAGATCCTAATCAAGTTCTGACTGTTAGTTACCAGACTATTCCCGCCACTGCTACCGCCGGTAAGGATTACACCACGAAAAGCGGCACACTTACTTTCAATGCCGGCGAAACGCAGAAAACCATTAGTGTTCCAATTATCAACGACTCTCTAATTGAGAGCACTGAAAGCTTCCTCGTTGTGCTTAGTAATCCCGGCTCCGGAGCCATGCTTGTCGGTAGCACTACTGCGACCGTCGATATTTCTGACGACGATTCACCTACAGCTACCATTGGCTTCAATCAGGATTCCTACGACGTCGATGAAGGAGCAGGCTTTGCCACCCTCACCATCACGCGTTCCGGCGGCCTTGGTGTCAAGGCTACGGTTACGTATGCGACGAGCGATGGCTCCGCCGTTGCGGGCGTTAACTACGTCGCGACAACGGGGAGTGTTACCTTCGCGGTCGGTGAAGTTAGTAAGACGATTCAGATTCCCCTCATCGACGACCCAACTGCCGATCCCACTCTTTCATTCACCGTCACACTTAGCTCGGCGGATGGTACCGGTTTCGTCGGCGGGCGTGGGCAGGCAACCGTGAACATCATCGACAACGATGTCACGAGCTTCCGCTTCAACCCCTCCGACTATACTGTGAACGAAGGCTCGGGGACGGTCACTCTTACCGTCCAGGCGCTCCGCGTGGGTGACCCGGCTGAGGTCATCTCAGTGGACTATGCGACCAGCGACGGGACGGCGAAGGATGGACCGAACTACACCCGTACGACAGGTCGTCTGACCTTTGATGCGGGCGTTACCACGCAAACCATCACCATTCCGATTGTCGAAAACAGTTCGACTGACGGAACGACCACCTTCACGGTTATCTTGTCCAATCCGTTAGGCGACGGTTCCGGTACAAAACCCTGCGCCGAAGCTGGGAACGCCGAGCGTCGCTACGGTCAGTATTATCGATGACGATGCGACCACCCTTGAGTTCTCGTCGCCGAACTTTACTGCCAATGACCAGGCTGGAGTAGCTACCGCCACCGTCGTCCTTTCCCGCATCGGCGATCCGAACACGACTTACTCGGTCAGTTACACTACCAGCAACCTAAGCGCCGTTGCCGGTCGCGATTATGTCGCTACTTCCGGAAAGCTCACCTTTGGTCCTAATGTGACCTCGAAAAATATAACGGTCCCGCTCATTAATGAACCGGTAGGCGAACCAACGCGTCAGTTCGAGATCACTCTGTCTGATCCTACAAATGGCGCATTCCTCGGGACGACAGCTACGGCCATTGTCGATATCACTAATCCTGATCTCTCCACTAAGCCGATCAACATCTCTACTCGCGGTCTGGTGCAGAGTGGCGATGACGTCATGATCGCTGGCTTCATTATCCAAGGGAGTAACTCTAAGCAGGTTCTCATTCGCGGGCTCGGTCCTTCCCTTACTCAGCGCGGCGTAATCAACGCCTTGCAAGATCCGACCCTCGATCTGCGCGACCAAAGCGGCACGCAGCTCGCCTTTAATGATAACTACAAAGACAGCCAGGAAGCTGCCATTGAAGCCACGTTGCCGCCGACCGATGACAACGAATCTGCCATTGTCATTACGCTGGCGCCGGGCACATACACCGCGATCCTGCGTGGTAAGGCTAATGGTGTCGGCGAGGTCGAAGTATACGACTTGGATTCAACTAGCGCGACCCATCTGATCAATATCTCAACGCGCGCTTTCGTGGGATCCGATGATAACACAGCGCTCATTGGTGGGTTTATCATCGACGGGCAAACCAGCCATAACATTCTTATCCGCGCGATTGGTCCCAGCTTGACCGCCTACGGCGTGACCGGCGCTCTGGCCGACCCGACCCTCGATTTCTATCGCGGTTCGCAGTTAATCTATTCTAACGACGATTGGACGACCGCACCCAATGAAGCAGATATCGTTGCTACGGGCGCACCGCCCACCGACGCCAAGGAGTCTGCTCTCCTGCTCAATGTCGATCCAGGCACCTATACGGCAGTCGTGCGCGGGAAGAACGGCACAACTGGCGTGGCGTTGGTTGAGGTTTACGAGGTTCCGTAAGGATTAGTTAGAGTCAGGCTTAGTTTAAGACTTCAGACTTAGTGGGTAACTCTGCGAGGAGTTACCCACTTTCTTCACCCAGGATGTCGCTCAAGAGGTGTGGCCCGCGATAGACATATCCGGTGTAAACCTGCACCAGTTGCGCGCCGGCAGTGAGTTTTTCGCGCGCGGAAGCCGCATCGAAAATCCCACCAACTCCAATGATGGGCAGCCCTGTCCTGGAACGCAAAAACTTAATTACTTCAGTGGACCGCACCCGCAAAGGCGCGCCGCTCAACCCTCCTTCCTCGGCCGTTTCCGCCGCCAGGGAGGAGTGATTGAGCGTCGTGTTGGTCGCGATGATTCCTGCCAGGGCGAACTCTTCACACGCCCGCACAATGCCCAGCAGCGCCGAGTCACTCAGATCCGGCGCGATCTTGAGCAGGATCGGCTTGGGCCGCAGCGACCGCGAATTCTCGTTAGTAATCGTCCGGAGCAGTCCGCGCAACGCTTCGTCTTCCTGCAGCGAGCGCAAACCCGGCGTATTCGGCGAGCTGACGTTGAGTGCGATGTAATCGGCCAATGGCTGGAGGAGGCGAAAGGAAAATAAATAGTCGTTAGGCGCTTCTGCCAGGGGCGTCACTTTCGACTTGCCGATATTCACCCCGATCGGGATGGAAGGCGGCCGCGATCTCGCGCGCAACCGGCGCAGCCGTTCCGCCACCACCTCGGCGCCGTCGTTGTTGAAACCGAGCCGGTTGACCAGCGCCCGCTGCGCCGGATAGCGAAAAATGCGCGGGCGCGGATTCCCTGGTTGTGCCCGTGCCGTGACTGTCCCAATCTCGACGAAGCCGAATCCGAGCGCTTCCCAAGCCGGGATCGCGACGCCGTTTTTATCGAAGCCAGCCGCGAGGCCGATCGAATTTCGAAAAGTCAGCCCGAAAAGTTCGAGCGGCGCGGGAGCCGGCGCGAAACGCCGCAGGAAAGCGCCTGCCCCCGGCATCCGTAGCACGCCTAACGAGAAATGGTGCGCCGCTTCCGGGTGCAACCGAAAGAGCAGCGGCCGAACCAAACCTGGGTACCAACCCGTCGTTAGGCGATTCATTTGCCGATGCAGAAAGTAGCGAAGAGCGAATCCAGAATGTCCTCCGTTCCGGCCTGCCCGACGACTTCGCCCACGGCCTGGAGTGCGTCACGCAGATCGACCGCGATCAGTTCCGACGGGAGATTTTGCCCCACCGCCGCCTGCGCGCGATCGCACGCCTCGAGCGCGCGGCGCAGGCAATCGCGATGACGCAAGTTGATCGCGACCGCGCTCGGACCGTCCCACGACTGCGCTCCAACGCGCGCCAAAATCTTCTCCTCCAAACCCGCGAGACCATTCTCCGCCGTGCAGGAAATCCGCAGCGCGTCGCACTCTTTCCAATCCGCATGTTCCGCTAGATCGGACTTGTTGAGCAGGAGCAACTCCGCGCGTTCTCCATCCTTCGCCGCGAAATTTTCCGGCCTCGCCTCGCTCGCATCGGCGAGGTGCAGAACGAGATCGGCATTCTCGAGCGAGCGTTCGGTGCGCGCCATTCCTTCTTGTTCAACGGCGTCAGTGCTCGCGCGCAGCCCGGCCGTATCGGTCAGGCGCAGGGCGACGCCGCGCAGGTTCACCACTTCCTCGATCGTGTCGCGGGTCGTGCCCGGCGTTGGACTAACGATCGCGCGCGGAAAGCCAAGGAGCCGATTGAGCAGGCTCGATTTGCCGGCATTGGTCGGGCCGTAAATCACCACCCGCACGCCCTCGCGAAAAATCCGGCCCTGGTCCGCGGTCGCGAGGAGCGCTTCGATCTTTTCGCGAATCCCGGCGAGGCGGGCGCGGAACGCATCGCCCACATCGGGCGCGATGTCTTCGTCGGGGAAATCGATGTAAGCCTCGAGGTTGGCCACCAGCGCGATGAGGTCGGCGCGCAGTTGGGTGATGCGTTCCCCGAGCCGACCTGCGAGCTGTTCGTTCGCGGAGCGGAGCGCGAGATCGGTCTGCGCGCGGATCAAATCGATCACCGCTTCGGCCTGGGTGAGATCGAGTTTGCCGTTGAGGAAAGCGCGTTCGGTGAACTCACCGCCACGCGCCGCGCGCGCGCCCGCGCGGAGGCAGGCTTCCCAAACGCGTGCGGTCACGAGGACGCCGCCATGACAGCTAATTTCCACCACATCCTCGCCGGTGTAACTGGCCGGTGCGCGATGAACCGAGAGCATCACCTGATCGAGCACGCGCTCGTCCTCGAAGATTTCGCCGAAGTGCTGCGTGTGCGACGGGATTTCGTTAGGCGTCTTCTTTCCGCGGAAGATGCGACCGGCAATGGCGATGGCTTCCGGCCCCGCCAGCCTAACGAGTGCGATGGCGCCTTCGCCGGGCGGCGTGGAGACGGCAGCGATGGTGTCTGGAAAACGTTCGCTCATCTTCAACGCAACCTTCGCACTGGCGCTGTAGTGTGCGCTGTCCTCAGCGCATTTCCCCGTGCCTCGGGCCGCGCCTCATCCGCTGGGACAGCGGACGCTACAGCGGGCTCAAACACGATCAATGGACACGATCTCTCCGGCGTAGGGCCAGTCCGCGGCAGCGTTCACCAGTCCCACCCGCACCGGATTCTCCCGCACATATTCCCATTTCTGCGCGTAGCTCTCGTCGCTCCGCAAAATGTGATCATGAAATCCCGGCTGCCAAAATGAGCTGAGAGTCTGCTTGTCCAAGGCGACCGGCTTCTCTCCCGCCGCGAGCAGTGTCTTCTCCAAAGCACGCTTCAGACCTTTTACCCATGTTCCCAAATCCGCCGTCGCGTCGCGTCCAAAACTGATGAAAAGATGGATGTGGTCCGGCATGAGAACGTAGCGGCCGACGCCGATACCGTGCTCACTCGCACCCTGGGCATAAGCGACGAAAGTCTCGTGCAGGGAGCCATCCGCGAGAAGCGGACGACGCCCGTGCGTATTAAAGGTAACGAAAAAAAGAGGTTCATTGGTAAAGAGCCGTTCCAACCGCGGCGGTTTTTTCTTCATCCGGCGCGCGCTGTAGCGTGCGCTGTCCTCAGCGCATAAGGGCCCGCCATCATCACGCGCCGCTCCATCCTCTACCTGCAATTCAGCTGAATCCGCTGGGACAGCGGACGCTACAACCTCGCGCAGCGAAGCGATGCACTGGCGATTCTGCTCCATCGTCCCGATGGAAATGCGGATCCACTCCGGTAGTTTGTAGCCTTTCAGAGCGCGCACGATGACGCCCTTCTGCAGCATCGCCCGGAAAACCGCGTGGCCGTCGCCCACTCGAACGAGGACAAAATTCGCCACGCTCGGCACGAACGGCAGCTTCATCGCTGCGAGTTCGCTCTCCAAATATTTGCGGCCTTCGTCAGTCGTCCGTTTGGTCGCGGCCTGATGTTTTTCGTCCGCCAGACTGGCGAGCGCGCCGGCCTGCACGAGTCCGTTGATGTTGAACGGCTCGCGGGTTTTTTGCAGGACCCTGATCATCTCTGGATGAGCCATGCCGTAGCCGAGGCGGAGGTTGGCGAGGCCGTGGATTTTGGAAAACGTCCGGAGCACAATCACGTTGCGACCTTGCCTAACGAATCGAAGCGTGTCGGGCGGCTCGTCCAGATATTCGAAGTAGGCTTCGTCGAAAACGACCACGACGTCGTGACGCACCTGCTCCATGAAACGGTCGAGCGCTTCCTGCCTAACGAGTGTGCCGGTGGGGTTGTTTGGGTTGGCGATAAAGACAACGCGGGTGCGCGGGGTGATCGCGGCGAGGACGGCGTCGAGGTCGAAACGAAACTCGCGATCGGGCACTGCCACCGTGGTGGCGGCGAAAAGCGCAGCGATCAATTTGTAAGCGATGAAGGCGTTCTCCGAGGTGACCATTTCCACCCCAGACCGCAAAAAAGCGTGGCCGATAAACTCGATGATCTCGTTCGAGCCGTTCCCGAGAATGATGTTTTCGCGGGTGAGTCCGAGCTTGTGCGCGAGCGCGTCGCGCAGATAAAAGCTGCCGCCATCGGGATAAAAATTAGCGTGAGTCAGGGCCCGCTGCATCGCCTCGACCGCGTGCGGGGACGGGCCGAGCGGGTTTTCGTTTGAGGCCAGCTTGATGATTTGCTCCGGCCGCAAACCGGACTCCCGCGCGGTTTCCTCGATTGGCTTGCCCGGCTCGTAGAGCGCGAGGTCGCGCAGGTGCGGGTTAGCCTGATCCCAAATCGAACTCATTCGCGAAAGTGAACCACAGAGGCCGTAGGGTGGACAGGATTTCGGCGCCGATTTTCGGAAAAAATCACTGGGCACTCGCGCGGGCGCAGTCGTTAGTCGTGCCTTATGAACATTCTCGCCGAGATGGCCGCGACGCCCTGGTATCACATCACGCTCTCTCCTTGGAAAATCGTCGGGCTCGCTGGTAGCGCCATTTTCGCGCTTCGTTTTTTCATTCAATGGATCGCCTCCGAGCGCGCGCGGAAGAGCGTGATCCCGATCGGCTTTTGGGAATGCAGCGCGCTCGGCTCCATTCTCACCCTGAGTTATTTTTGGATTTATCGGCACGATTCGGTCGGCATTTTGCAAACAGCCTTGCCCCTGCCCATTTATTTGCGCAATCTTTACTTCCGCTGGACGCATCACCATGCGCAACACCCGGGGAACGAACCGCGCCCGCCGGAATGACGAGAAATTTTCCTAACGAAGAAGAGACGAATTTGGAAACCAGAAAGCCAGAAAAGTTTACTCCGATCTTCCTGGTTTCCTGGCTTCCAAATTCAAAAATTTTATTGCCTAACAAATGAAGCCTGACGACGACCTTATTTATCTCGATAATAATTCCAGCACGCGGATCGACCCGGGGGTGCTGGAGGAAATGATGCCGTTCCTGACCGAGCGTTACGGGAACCCTTCGAGCTCGCATCGTTTCGGCGCGCAGGTGAAGGACGCGATCAAGCTCGCGCACGAACGCGTGGCCGCGCTGCTCGGCTGTCAGCCTAACGAAATCGTTTTCACCAGCGGCGGGACGGAATCGGATAACACCGCGCTCCATTCCGCGCTCCAGATGACCCCTGGCCGGCGGCATATCGTGACCACTTCTGTTGAGCACAATGCGGTTTTGAATTTCTGCCAGACGGCGGCGAAGCGCGGCTGCGAAGTGACGATCGTGGAAGTCGATGGGGATGGACACCTCGATGTCGCCGAAGTGGAGCGCGCGATCCGGCCGGACACCGCGGTCGTGTCGGTGATGTGGGCGAACAACGAAACCGGCGTGATTTTTCCTCTCGAAGAAATCGCCGCGATCTGTCGCGAAAAGGGCGTCGTCTTTCACACCGACGCGGTGCAGGCGGTCGGGAAAATGCCGATCGATTTATCGCGGCAGTCGTTCCAATTTCTCTCGCTCTCCGGCCACAAGCTCCACGCCTCGAAAGGCGTCGGCGCGCTTTTCGTTAGTCGCAATTCCAAGTTCCACCCGATGGTCATCGGCGGACCGCAGGAAGACGGACGCCGCGCCGGCACCGATAATGTCGCGTCGATCGTCGGGCTCGGGAAGGCGGCGGAGCTGGCAGCTTCCACCATCGAAGAGGAAAACACGCGGGTGCGCGCCTTGCGGGATCGGTTTGAAGAAACGATCCGCGAGCAGCTCGACGACGTTGCGATCAACGGCGATCCGGGCGCGCGTCTGCCGAATACTTCCAACCTTGCCTTCCTCGGCGTCGATGCGCAGGCGATCCTGATCAAGCTCGATCAGGAAGGCGTTTGTTGTTCGTTAGGCTCGTCCTGCACCACCGGCGCGGTCGAGCCCTCGCATGTGCTGCGCGCGATGCACCTGACGAACGAGCACGCGCGGAGTAGCCTGCGCTTTTCCTTTGGGCGGTATAACACCGAGGCGGAATTGGATCGCGTGCTCGAGATCATTCCGCGCATCGTGCGCAAGCTGCGTCAGCTCGCGCCGGTGTAGCCGTCGCCCTGTGGGCGACGCATGGCTCGCAAATGCGAGCGCAAAGCCGTGCTTCGCACAGCGAAGCAGCTACAACTGCGACAACAGACTTGTTAACGCGAAGGCTCGTAGTCGCCGGGCTCGATCTGTGAGCGCTGCTGCGGTTCGGCTGGGGGCTGCGTTTGCTCGCCACCGCCATACCCGCCGCGATTTTCTCCGCCGCCTCGGGGGCCGGGGTTGTCTCCGCCTTCGCGCCGCGGGCCGCGGTCACGGCCTCCGCGGCGATCACCGCGTCCGCCACCGCCACCGCCGCCATCGCGGCGAGGTCCGCGATCTTCGCGCCGCTCGTAGCGATTGCCTTCGCCGCCACCGGCATTTTCGGCGCCGCTGGTTGCGCCCATCGTTTCGATTTCACCGCGATCTTTGAGCGCGGCTTTGCGGCTGAGTTTCACCCGGCCTTTGTCGTCGATGCCGATACATTTGACCCACATCATCTCGCCGATTTTCGCGACGTCTTCGGTGCGATTGACTCGGAAATCTGCCAGCTCGGAGATGTGCACGAGGCCGTCTTTGCCCGGGAAAACTTCAACGAAGGCGCCGAATTCTTTGATGGAAACGACGCGGCCGTGATAAAGCTCGCCGATTTCCATCTCCTTGGTCATCCCGCCGATGATTTCTTTCGCCCGCGCCATCGAGTCGCCGCTCGTCGCGTAAATGTGGACGGAGCCGTCGTCTTCGATGTTAATCTCCGCGCCGGTCTCAGCCACGATGCCTTTGATCGTTTTGCCGCCGGGGCCGATGAGGGCGCCGATTTTTTCGGGGTTAATTTTTAGCGTCTCAATGCGCGGCGCGTATTTGCTGAGCGACTCGCGCGGTTTGTCGAGCGTCTCGGCCATGATGGCGAGGATTTTCGTGCGCGCATCTTTCGCGCGGTGGATCGCTTCGCCTAAAATTTTGTGGCTGACGCCGGCAAGTTTGAGGTCGAGCTGGAAACCGGTGACGCCGTCTTTGGTTCCGCAAAGTTTGAAATCCATGTCGCCGAAATGATCTTCGGAGCCGATGATGTCGGTGAGCAGGTTGTAGCGTTTTAGATTTCCCTGTTCGTCATTTTCGGTGACGAGGCCGACGGAAATTCCGGCGACCGGTGTCTTGATTGGAACGCCCGCGTCCATCAGCGCAAGCATGCCGCTGCAAACACTCGCCATCGAAGTCGAGCCGTTGGACTCCATCACTTCGCTGACGATGCGGATGGCGTAGCGGAAATCTTCCTGGCTCGGCACCACCGGTTCGACGGAACGCTCGGCGAGCGCGCCGTGGCCGATCTCGCGCCGGCTCGCGCCGCCAAAACGGCCGGTCTCGCCCACGCTAAAGGGCGGGAAGTTGTAATGCAGAATGAAACTCTTGGAAGTTTCGCCGCCGCCATAGGCATCGATCTTTTGCGCTTCTTCGATCGGGGCCAAAGTCGCGAGCGCCATCGCCTGCGTTTCGCCGCGCTGGAAGATCGCGGAACCATGCGTCCGCGGGAGGACGCCGACTTCGCAGGTGATCTGGCGCAGGTCGTCATAGCCACGGCCGTCGACGCGTTTCTGTTTGTCGAGGATGTTGGCGCGGAACGATTTTTTCTGGACGTAATCGAAGGCCTGGTTGATCGCGAATTTATCGGACTCGGGAAATTTCTCGAGGACCGCAGCCTTCACTTCGTCGCGCAAACCGTTGACCGCTTTGCTGCGGGCGACTTTGCCTTCGGTATAGAGCGCGGCTTCGATCCGGTCGCCAGCCACGCGGTCGGCGATTTCGAGAATTTCCGGCTTCACTTCCATCAGCGGCATTTCGCGTTTCGGCTTGCCGACCTGCTGCGCGAGCTCGCGCTGGATGCGGATCATTTCCTTCGCATGACCGTGCGCGAATTCGAGGGACTTGATGAAGTCTTCTTCAGGTAACTCGTCGGCCGCGCCCTCGATCATGATGACGTCGTTCTCAGTGCCGACATAAACCAAGTCGAGGTCGCTCTGTTCGCGCTCGGCGTGGGTCGGATTGGCAATGAATTCGCCGTTGACGCGGCCGACTCGTACCGCGCCGATCGGGCCGGCAAAAGGAATGTCGGAAACGGTCAGCGCCGCGGACGCGCCGTTGATCGCGAGAATATCAGGATCATTCTCGCCATCGGCGCTGAGCAGGATCGAGATGACCTGAGTGTCGTAAAGGTAACCGGCCGGGAAAAGCGGGCGCAGCGGCCGATCGGTCATGCGCGAGGTGAGCGTTTCTTTTTCGCTGGGCCGACCTTCGCGTTTAAAATAGCCGCCCGGGAATTTGCCGACCGCCGCCGCTTTCTCCCGGTAATCGACGGTGAGCGGGAACCAATCCTGCCCTTCCTTGGTCGCCGTGGCCGAGACGGCGCTGGTCATGACAATGGTCTCGCCGCAGGAGACAATGACGGAGCCGTCGGCGAGCTTGGCGATTTTGCCGGTTTCGATGGTGATCTGGGTGGACCCGATTTGGGCCGTGACTTGATTTTGCATATGGATTTCCTGTTGTGCGAAATCCAAGCCGGTCACCCTAATTGTAGGTTTTAAATCCGTCGTCGGCCTAACGAGTGACGAAGCTAAAACCTAAACTCAAGGTGCACGATCGGCTCGGATCGCGATTCTTGTTTATAACAAATGGCTCGAGCAGCGGGCGAAGAACGCGAGCGACGCCAGAGATTTTTCCCGCGGTTATTTCCGCAGGTTGAGCTTCCCGATTACGCTCTTGTAACGGTCGTTTTTCGACCGGCTGAGGTAATCGAGCAGGCTCCGGCGCGTGGCGACCATCTTGAGGAGGCCGCGGCGCGAGGAATGATCTTTGGCGTGACTCTTCAGGTGTTCGGTGAGCTGCGCGATCCGGTGGGTGAGGAGCGCGACTTGCACGTCGGCGCTGCCCGTGTCCTTCTCGTGGAGCTGGAACTCCTTCATGTCCTTCGTGTCACTGCTTTCTGCCATAAACGAAGCCCGACTGTAGATGATGTTTGGGCCTTGGCAAGGGATGCGCGGCTTTGGGGATTGCCAATTGGAAGACACGGCGCGCACAAGTCCCGGCGGTCACCGCTCTCGTCATCCCGAGCGCAGTGAAATGAGCGCAGCGAATGGAACGCAGTCGAGGGATCCCGTGGTGAAACCGTGAAGCGATCTTTGCCGCGCGAGTTTCTCCGTAAATTCCACGGGATCCCTCGGCTGCGCTGCGCTGCGCTCGGGATGACAGTTGAGCGGTGGTGGCTTCTGCCTCAAAGTGTGGCGGTGAATTCGCTTTCTCGATTAACTTTAATCGTTAGGCTGATTTCCTTCGTCCTGCTTCTCGCTGCGAGGCCGATCGCCAGTCAGGCGGTCATTCTTTACCGCACCGCCGATCCCACCGCGAACACCACCGCGCCAAGCGGCATGCTCGCGAACAGCGGCTGGCAATACGAAGGCATTTGGGGCTCCTTTCTCGGCACGCCGATCGCGCCGCATTTTTTCCTGAGCGCGAAACACGTTGGACAGGCAGGCGGTTCGACTTTCGTTTTCGGCGGCAACAATTATTCAATCGTTAGGCAATTCGCCGATCCGAATACCGATCTCGATCTTTGGCAGGTCACCGAAACTTTCCCGACCTTCGCGCCGCTCTACACGAAATCGGATGAAGTCGGCAAGCTGACTCTCGTGATCGGACGCGGCACCCAACGTGGGACCGACCGTCTCGTGAACAACATGCTTGCGGGCTGGAACTGGGGCGCGGGTGACGGCGTCGAGCGCTGGGGCGAAAATGTCGTTAGCCAAATTTCCACCCTCACGCCCGACAACGATTTCATCTACGCTACCTTTGACGCGCCGGGCCTAACGGAGGAAGCGACGCTCTCAAGCGGCGATTCCGGCGGCGCTGCGTTTATCGAGGATGGGAGCGTCTGGAAACTCGCGGGCATCCACTACGCCGTGGATGGACCGTTTTACACCGACTCGTCAGGCAACGGCGCCTTCAACGGCGCGCTCTTCGACACCCGAGGTCTCTACAATTCGGATGACGGAAAACCGCCCTATATCCTGATCACCGGCAACGCGCCCGTGCCCAGCGGCTTTTATCCAACGCGCATCTCGTCAAAGCTTGGCTGGATTTACAGCGTCACCGATTCGTTAGGCGATCTCGACGCTGATGGATTGGCGAACTTGCTGGAGTACGCGTTGCACACGAACCCGCTCGCGGCCGATACGACAAGTTTGCCGAAGGTCGCGCTCGAAAGCGGCTTCCTCACCCTGACCTACACGAAAGTCACGACCGCGACCGACATCCAGTATTCGGTTGAACAATCCAGCGACCTAACGAATTGGACGACGTCCAACCCGACCAACGAAGTCGTGGCAACGCAGAACAACGTGCAAACGATCAAAGCCAAGGTCGCGCTCAACGGCGCGACGCGGTTATTCTTGCGCTTACGCGTTACGCGCCCCTAACGACTCGCTTCCTGACGAGCGGCGGCAACTTTTTCGGGAAGACCTGGAAGCCGCTTTGTAAGCGGCACGATTTGCCACCGTCTCACTTTTTACATCCGTCCGCGGTCCTGATAAAAGCGATAGCGCAGCAGAATCAATTCCACATATTTGCGCGTCCCGGGAAAATCGATGTTGCGCCGAAAATCGCTCGCCGGGATGGTTCGCGCTCCCTCGCCGCCGGCCCAGCGCAGCGCGCGACTCGGCCCCGCATTGTATTCCGCGAGCGCGAAAG
This sequence comes from Chthoniobacterales bacterium, assembly GCA_013821455.1. Classification (GTDB taxonomy): domain Bacteria; phylum Verrucomicrobiota; class Verrucomicrobiia; order Chthoniobacterales; family UBA10450; genus Palsa-1392. The sequence continues at coordinate 107,830 of JACDGS010000006.1, read as the reverse complement.
GCGTCGGATCGCTTTGCGCCTTCCAATGGTCCATCGCCCGCCGCAAATACCAGCAACCGGCCGCAAGATTCGTTTTCGGATCGAATAGTTCCTCCACCACAAAATTTTCCCGGTGCGTCTGGCGCGCCCATTCCTGGGCCGCGATTTCGCTCACCTGCATGAGCCCGCGTTCGCCCGCGGCGCCAAACTTCTGCGGGTCAAACCGGCTCTCGCGCCAGACGACGGCCTTGACCAACATCGGATCGAGTTCGTTAGGCAAAGCCGCTCCGCGAATCAGGGCGTCATACTGCTGGAAGTGCGCCGGGCTGAGCCACTCGTAAAGTGTGTAGAGCGAATCGCCCGAACGCCACGCGAGGAGTCCGATCCCCAGCGCTGCGGCGAGGAGGAGGCAGATGATCAGTTTGAAGAGGAAACGGATCATGTGTTCGTTAGGCAGCGTGGTCTCCGCTGGATAAATCTGACCCCGAAGAGGAAACTCACGCGCAGAAGCAATTCACGCATCCCTTGGCTGAGCAATTAAATTCCACCAGATTCGTTCGCGTCGTCATCGATCGCTCCATTCGGCGCGAGCTCGATTACAGCGTACCGGACGCGCTCGCCGAAAAGGTGGTCGTTGGCTCACGCGTGCGCGTGCCGTTTCGCGAGAGGACGCTTCTCGCCACTGTCGTCGCGACGCTCGCGGAAACTGCGACCGCAGGAATAAAGCCGATCGAGGCATTGTTAGGCGAGAAGCCCGTTCTCAGCTCGAGCCTGATCGACTTAGCGCGGTGGATGGCGAGTTACTATTGTTGCCCGATCGAGACGGTCATGCGCAGTTTGCTGCCACAGGTGATCCGCAAAGCGGAGGTCGGTTGGCGGAAACAGCTTTTCGTTAGGCAGCTACGCGTCGCCGAGGCCGAGGAGATGGCGAAATTACAAAAGCGCGCGCCGCGCCAGGCGGAGTTGCTCGAAGCAATCTCACGGCTGACCGAGCCGATGCCCGCGGCGGAATTGCTGCGCCAAACTTCACTCGATAACACCACCCTGCGTGCACTCGTTAGGCGTGGCTTCGTCGAACTGCGCGAGGAAGCCGTCGCGCGGGATCCTCACGCGACCGAGCAATTCATCGCCGACGCCGACCTGACGATGAACGCTGAGCAGACCGCGGCCTTGCAGCTCATCGGCACTGCGCTGGAAAATCCCGAAACGCATCCGCCGATTCTCCTCCACGGCGTCACCGGCAGCGGCAAGACGGAAGTTTATCTGCAGGCCATCCGCGATACGCTTGCGCGCGGGAAGAGCGCGATCGTCCTTGTCCCGGAAATTTCGCTCACGCCCCAAACCGTCGAACGTTTCAAAAGCCGCTTCGCCGCGCAGCCGGATCTCGTCGCTGTTCTGCACAGTCATCTCTCGGAAGGCGAACGCCATGACGAATGGCACAAGCTCCATTGCGGCCGCGCGCGCATTGTCATCGGCGCACGCAGCGCCGTCTTCGCGCCCCTGGAAAATCTCGGCCTCATCGTGGTCGATGAAGAACACGAGACTTCCTACAAACAAGAAGAGGCACCACGTTATCACGCCCGCGATGTCGCGGTCGTTAGGGCGAAAATGGAAAAATGCGTCGTCGTCCTCGGCTCGGCCACTCCTTCGCTCGAGAGTTACACTAATGCCACGCGCGGGAGATATCTGCTGAGCGCGCTGACCCAGCGCGTCGATCAATGTCAGATGCCGCTCATCCGCGTGGTCGATTTGCGCCAGGAACGCCGGAAGGAAAAAGCCGCCGCCATCCTTTCGGAGAAATTGCGCACCGCAATCGAAGATCGCCTAACGAAAAGAGAACAAACGATTTTGTTTTTGAATCGCAGGGGCTTTTCCACGTCGCTCCTTTGCAGCCATTGTGGGAAGGCACGCTATTGTCCGAACTGTAGCGTCGCGCTCACCTTTCATCGCACCAACGCACGCCTCAGCTGCCACCTTTGCGGACACAGTGCGGCGGTGCCGAAGCGCTGCCCGGAATGTGGCGAAGACGCGCTCGTCTATGCCGGGTTCGGGACGGAAAAAGTGGAGGCAAATGTCGCCGCGATTTTTCCCAACGCCGTGGTGAGGCGGATGGACGCCGACTCGATGACGCGCAAGGATTCCTACCGCGAAACGCTCCACGCTTTTCGCTCAGGCAAGATCGACATCCTGGTCGGCACACAAATGATCGCGAAAGGACTCCACTTTCCAAATGTCACGCTAGTCGGCATCATCAACGCCGATCTCGCCCTTCATCTCCCAGACTTTCGCGCGGGCGAACGGACGTTCCAGTTACTCACTCAGGTAGCGGGCCGCGCCGGCCGCGGCGAGGCGCCAGGCGAAGTCTTCGTCCAGACTTACACGCCGTTTAGTCCGTCGATCCAGTTTGCGCGCCATCACGATTTCGCCGGCTACTTCGAACAGGAGCTGGAATTCCGCGAGCGCTGCAACTTCCCGCCGGCGACGCATGCGGTTCTCATCACTGTCCGCTCCGAGCACGAAACGCGCGCGAGCTTTTCGGCGGAAACGCTCGCACGGCGACTGAAGGAAGCGCTGCCTAACGAGTATAACATCGGAGATCCCGCCCCCGCGCCTCTCGAAAAGCTGCACGGCTCCTACCGCTTTCACATACTCATCCGGGGTGAAGCTATCGTGAGGCTAAGCCGTCTCATCCGTGAGACCCTCGATAAACTTCCCTTCCCGGAAGACGTCGCGGTCGCGGTCGATGTCGACCCGTATCAACTGCTCTGAATCTCTCTCCGCAGACACACGTGAGGGCGAGAAGGGTTGTCGGAAAAAAGCTTGACCGAGCGTCGGCAAAAGTACTGTTTTTACTGATACCATTCCTCCGTGCTGATGACTTGTTTTCTCATGAAAGGAACCTGCAGATCGTTCCCATCCCGTAACCAACAGCCGTCCTGACCAACATTCTTGCGGCTCTCATCCTGCTCGCCTTGTGCAGCCGTCTCCGACGAATACCTAACGAACAAAGGATAGCCGTCTCTTCGGCGACTCGGCCCTAGGAAGCGCGAGTCATCGCGCCGACGGATGGTCCTGTCTTTCCACCTCTCAGTTTGGTGGATTTATACCTTTCAGTGCCCGCGCGCGATCCGCTTCTCCTCGCTGTTTGGGAACTTATCTCTTATTCAGCATATTGGCCCTACTACAAACCCGTGCTTTCACGACTTCATTGCCGGAATTACAGTCGTCCACAAGGATCTAACTAGGTGGTTTGCGATAGGAGAGCACCCTGCTGCTTCGGCCTAATATATCGGGTAGGTAGAGTTACTCGGCCCGCGACTCGACGAGGCTAAGACTAAGTAGCTCGCGACTTAGCCGGACGGGGCGCAGGGCTAGTAGCGCAGCGAGCTATTCATACTGTCCCTGGAACGCCGTTCCTTCCCCGCCGGCGTGATCTTCAAGGCACCGGCGTTGGTTCTGATTTCGCCAAAATGTCACCTGCACTCCACGGTGCCGACACAAAGACATTGCAAGTTCCCTGGCAGCGGCCATCAAGCCGCGAAATCCAAACCATAAGAACAAGATCAAAAGCAGTCTTAACCAACAAAACAGTATGACTACAAAAACAGTTATCTTCAGTCTCTTCGCGACCGCGGCTCTGGCCGCGCAAACGAACGCCAGCCCCATCACCGTGCTCGGCCGACCTGTGCAGAGCGTGCCTGACGCCAACCCGGTCGTCGTCTCCGACAACATCGTCGCGCCAAACTTCGCCCTCGATCTCCGGCAACAAGGCCTGGACCTGCTGGAAAATCAGACCGGTCCGATCGTCCGCTACGGCTTGCTGGCCGACGGAGTCACCTTGACCGAGCCGGACGAAAACACCTATCTCATCCTCGATCACAATCCCGGCGGTCCCACCGTGGGTTATGACTACGGGCGGCATTTTCTCTTCCAGGGTCATGAGAATAGCGGCGACCTGGCCTACATCACGCGCGTCAACCTCGACGTGTCGAGTCCGGATCACCGTATTACCTTGCTCACCCTGCCCGGCACGGATGGCCTGACCCACTTCACCCGCATCGATGGCTCCACCTGGGATCCATTTTCGCAGACTCTTCTCTTCACGCAGGAAAATGGAAATCTCGGCGGCGTGATCGAGGTAAGTGACGACTTCGACTCCAGCACCGGCGGCGGGGCTGGGCTGCGCACGCTCTATGGTAGTCTGGGGCAGGGTGGCTACGAAGGAATCCATCCCGACGATCAGGGCAACGTCTTCATCGTCGAAGATGTCGGCGGCGCCCTCTTCGGTTTCGCTAAGAATCCTAACTCTTTCGTCTATCGCTTCGTGCCGACGAACAAAGCGGACCTTACTCAGGGTAAGTTACAAGCTCTGCAAGTAAGCATTAACGGCCAGCCGGTCGTCTTCGTTCCTACGGGCGACACTCTTTCGCAGAACCAACTCGACCTGCACACTCCGGGGACGAGCTATCCGGTCAAATGGGTCACGGTGCACGATACCGCGACTAATGGGACCGCTCCCTTTGACGCCAATGCCCTCGCGAAAGCCGCCAGCGCTACGCCCTTCAAGCGTCCCGAGAACGGCCAATTCCAACCTGGGAGTGGTTTCCGCACCTTCTTCTTCGACATCACAGGTGATACCGATGCCAACGCCGGCAATGACCCCGCTCTTGCCGCCCGCGGCGCATGGGGCGGCATCTTCCGCGTTGACCTCGATCAGACCCGCCAGACCGGCACTATCAGCATTGTCGTCCTGGGTGATGCCGATCATTCGAGCTTCGATAACGTCACCTTCACCAGCCGCACCACCCTTCTCGCGGCCGAAGATCGCGGCGACACCTTGCACGATGAGTTAAACAAGCTCGACTCGATCTGGGCCTATAACGTGAGCAACCCGGCAACTGCGGCGCGCTTCGTCGCTCTTGGCCAGGACCGGATGGCGATCGCCGAAGATAACGAACCGACCGGCCTCCATAACTCCGATGGCGACACTACCATCGGCGGGCTCATCGGCACCCGCCCGCCTAACCCACTGAAGAGCCGGCTCTTCTTCTCCCAGCAACACGGCGAGAATAATCTCTACGAGGTCGAGACTCCCAGACTAAACGAAGCGACCGGCGAGTAACTCTTTTCCAGCGGTCAATAGGTCAAGGCGGCAGCGCCCCAGGTCTTGGGGGGCCTGGGGCGTTTTGCCTGCGTCACACCTCACCAAGCGCCTGATCAAAATCGGATCGAAGGAAGGGGCTTCCCGCGGCTCGAACCTTCCGTCGCTGCCTGGGATTGTTATGCGCTTTTCTTTGCTCAAGGCGCTACCCTGGCATAGACGGCGCGGTGCGCTCCAAGACAAAAGGCGTCCGGAGAGTCGGTGCTTCGTCGCAAAGCAAAACGGGCGGGAGAACCTCCCGCCCGTCCTTTATTCGTTAAGCTGAAGATCCGCCATCGCGGACAACATCGTCCTTATCGAGGAAGATTCGTGGTATAGACCTTGTTATTCCCAAAGCCCAGGAACCAGGCAGTGTGGCCAACCCCGGCGGTGATGCCGGTCGGTTCGCTGTTCCGGAACTCTTGCGATTCGGTAACTACACCGCTGGTGGTGATGCTGGCGATTTTGTTAAAGCCAAACTCGGTGAATAAGAGAGTATTTCCCGGCCCGCGCGCGATATCTTCGGCATTTGTCGGGGTGGCGAAGAAGGTCACGACGCCGGCCGGTGTGATCTTGCCGATTTGCGGGTTGCTCAACGTAAACCAGACGTTGCCATCCGGCCCGTCAGTAATCGAGCGGGGAGAAGCCAAGCCACCGTTGCCGAATTCCGTGATGACTCCGGTCGTGGTGATCCGCCCGATGTTTCCACCTGTCTGCTCGGTAAACCAGAGATTACCATCTGCACCCACCGCGATGTCATTTGGGAACGAGTTCGGCGTCGGGACCGGGAACTTGTTCAGGACTCGGGTGGTGAGATTGTAGCGCCAGATATTGTTACCGGTCAGGTCAGTAAACCAGATGTTGCCGTCAGGCCCAGTAACGATGCCGGATGAGTTATCGAAACTCGAAAAGACGATCTCGGTGATCTGGCCCGCAGGAGTGATGAAAGCGATTTGACCCGTCGAACCCTCGGAGAACCAGATGTTGCCATCGGGGCCCGGAGTAATATCAAAGGGGAAGCTGAAGGTCGGGGTCACAAACTCCGTGATCACTCCCTGTGGCGTGATCCGGGCGACGCGGCTGCTATTTGCTTCCGTGAACCAGAAATTCCCATCCGCTCCCATCGTGATTGAGATCGGCTGACTGTTGGGAGTTGGGATCGGAAAGGAGCGGGTCTTCGCCTGGGCGGCGTTGCCTAACGACAGCGCGGCGAGGACGAGACCGAGGATGAGTGTGGTGCGAGGGTTTTGTCGGGAGGCGACGCGAGCCGCACCGACCGGACGAATTTTTCTGAATAATATTTTCATTGGCGCTATGAGTGCCGTGAAGTCTCGCAGCCCGCGAGCGACCAAAAGTAACGGAGTTGTAACTTTACACAGTTTACATGGGGAAAGATCGCTGTGCGGGAATTCCGGGTAAGGGGCGCGCCGAGCGCAAATCCAGAAAAGTAACAAGGTAGTTACCGTTCTCTCCTGGCAGGCTGAACGACCCGGTGAGAGAACACTTCAAATGCATCATCCATTGGAGCCAACGAATCTTATTTCATCCATCAGAACTTCGGTCAGCCGGCCGCCATTGCGCCCCGGTATTCTTTTCATCGCCGCCGGCCTTGCATGCCTGGCGCTGTCGCCAGCGGCAAGAGCAGTTAGCCCACCTCCGGACGGCGACTATGCCAACGGTAACACAGCTGAGGGAATGGATGCGCTTTTCAGCCTAACGACCGGTTCCGACAACACAGCCATTGGATTTGACGCGCTCTTTAACAACACAACCGGCGCGGCCAACACTGCCACCGGTAACAACTCGCTCCTACTTAACACAACCGGCAGCCAGAACACGGCCAATGGTCGCAGTGCACTCGTTAACAACACCACCGGCGGCGACAACACGGCCAACGGTGATGCTGCGCTCTTTAACAACACAACGGGGATCGACAACACGGCCACCGGTAGCGGCTCACTCCTATTTAACACTACCGGGAGCTTTAACACGGCTAACGGTGTCAGTGCACTCGTTAACAACACCACCGGCGGCAACAACACGGCCAGCGGTTTTAATGCGCTCTTTAACAACACCACCGGCAGTAACAACATAGGGCTAGGTCTTTCAGCGGGATCCGCACTCACCATCGGCAATAACAATATCGATATCGGCAGCGCTGGTGTCGCGGGCGAGTCCGGGAAGATTCGGATTGGCACGAGACCCGCCCAGAAGAACACCTTTATCGCCGGCATCAGTGGAGTTACGGTGGCGGGAGGCGTAGGAGTAATAATAGATACGAATGGCCACTTAGGGACGATTACCTCTTCGAAGCGGTTCAAGGACGAGATCAAGCCGATGGACAAGGCGAGCGAAGCGATCCTCGCCCTGAAACCAGTAACCTTCCGCTACAAGCATGAGCTTGATCCCGATGGCATTCGGCAGTTTGGCCTTGTGGCTGAGCAAGTGGAACAAGTGAATCCGGAACTGGTGGCGCGCGACGAGCAGGGTAAGGCTTACACGGTCCGTTACGAAGCCGTGAACGCGATGTTACTCAACGAATTTCTCAAAGAGCATCGCAAGGTCGACCGACAGGAACGAATGATGCAGGAACAGGAAACGGCCATCACTCAGCTGAAAGCAACGGTCTCCCGGCAAGAGGGCTTACGGTCGACTATCGCGCAGCAACAGAAACAAATCGACACTCTGACATCGCAAATCCAGAAGGTGAGCGACCAACTGGCGGTGAGCCAGGCTGCGCCGCGAGTGGTCATCAATAAGTAGTGGAGCTGCGGGCCTTCCTACAAAGGCTCCCACTACATCCACCTTCTGGTGCTCGCCCGAGGAACGAGAAGAGACCTGTGCCGAGGCCTGTGCCCGTCCGGTTTCGCTTCTGTTCGCAATTTAGTGATGGAGGCTCAAGAGGTTGTTCATGGTGAGATGGAGTGAGGTCGATCCCAGTTGTAGCGATGAAGGTTGGAGCGACAGGCGGATGATCACCGGGTGGAATTCCTCGGTCGCCTCTTTAAGGACAATCCCGAGCCGCTCGAGTGATGAAGAAGAAAGAGCTGCACGACTGGATGGAGACCGCCATCGGTAATTGTGAGAACGTCAGCCGCACTTTGCAGCGGGTCGTGCTCAAGAATAGCTTAGGACGCTGGGTTGGTTAGGTAGTCCTATACTCGTTAGGCCGAACGATGAATCCAATTTTTTGGATTATCTTCGGAATCATCGCGCTGGCGCTGACCTTCGATTTCTTTAACGGCTTCCTTGATGCCGCTAACTCCGTCGCGACGGTCGTCTTATCACCTTTGCAGGCGGTGCTGTGGGCGGCCTTCTTTAACTTCGCCGCGGCTCTTGTCTTTGGCACTGGAGTAGCGAAGACGATCAGCGAGAAACTGATCGATCCGCACGCGGTCGATATCTATGTCATCCTCGCTGCGGTGGTAGGGTGATTGTTGGGATATTAGTACCTGGCTGATGGCTTTGCCAACCAACTCTTCGCCTGCGCTGATAAGTGGCTTTGCCGGCGCGGGTACCAAGGCGGGCTTTAGCGTCATCCTGATCAAAGGTTGGATACCAGTTATCGCCTTTCTTATTCTCTCGCCACTTATAGGTCTCGTTTTGGGTTATCTCATCATGGTAAGTGTAAGTTGGCTTACTTTTTCCGACGGAGAGACATAAGGCGGAAGGTATCTTTGCCAAGCTGACGCTCTTTTCCGCGGGCGCTTACAGCCGTGGACACGGGACGCACGACGCGCAGAAGACTATGGGTATCATCGTCGCCTTACTCGTGGCCGGCGGGAAAAAGCAATGGGCTGGCGACGGCATGCAGTTGTTTGGGCATACGCTATGAGATTGCACTCTGGATCATCCTTCTTGTCATGCGGCGATGGCGTGGGGACGATGTTTGGCGGCTGACGCATCGTCAAAACCATGGGCTCGCGCATCACTCCGCATCTGCGCCCGGTCGGCGGTTTCGCCGCGGAATGCGCGGCAGCGACGACCCATTTTTTGGCGTGGGTTCTAACTCTCCCGGGCGCGGCTCTTATCGGCGCGGCGGCTTACTCCCGGCGCATATCGGAATTGCGCCGTTTTTTTCGCCTCTACACCCATCGGCTAACTGCTCGCTCGCAGTGCCTAACGAATTCGCGTCACAGGATTGTAACAGTAAAGCTTTTGACCCTCGTCAGGGCTTTACGGCACGGTGACCGCACTATGAAACTCCACTCACTCAGCCGCAAACTCCTCGCTGCTTTGCTCCTCTCTGGCGTAGCCGCGACGGCTTCCGCGCAGCAGACGATCAACGGCGCCGGGGCGACTTTTCCTTATCCGATTTATTCGAAATGGTTTGACGCCTACGCCAAGGTCGATCCTTCCGTCCGCTTTAATTATCAGTCGATCGGTTCGGGCGGCGGGCAGAAGCAAATCATGGCCCAGACGGTCGATTTCGGCGCGTCCGATGGGCCGATGAGTGATGATAACCTGTCCAAGGCTCCGGGTAAGTTGCTCCACATCCCGACTGTTGCTGGTGCGGTGGTGATCACTTACAACCTCGAAGGCAATCCCGCGCTCAAACTCGATGGCGAAACCATCGCCGGCATCTATCTCGGCACGATCAAAAAGTGGAACGATCCAAAGATCGCCGCGCTTAATTCCGGGGCGAAATTGCCGGACGAAGAGATCGTCGTCGTCCATCGTTCGGATGGCAGCGGCACGACTTTTATCTTCACCGATTACCTGAGCAAGGTGAGTGCGGATTGGAAAAGCAAAGTCGGCAATAATACTTCCGTGAGTTGGCCTGCTGGCCTCGGCGGCAAGGGCAACGAAGGCGTCGCTGGTCAGGTGAAACAGACTCCGAACTCCATCGGCTACGTCGAATTGATTTATGCGATCCAGAACAAAATGACCTATGCCGATTTGAAAAACGCGGACGGCCAAGTGGTGAAGGCGACCTTGGATTCGGTCACGGCGGCGTTGGCCACGGCGACAGTCCCGGACGACTTCCGCTTCTCGATGACGAACGCGTCAGGCAAGGATTCCTACCCGATCGCTGGAGTGACCTGGCTGCTTGTTTATCAGCAGCAGCAGGACGCGACTAAAGGCAAGAAGCTGGTTGAGTTCCTGAAATGGGCGGAGAAAGACGGCGAGAAAATGGCCAAGGATCTCGATTACGCGCCGCTTCCCGACAAGCTGCGGGAGCGCGTCTTGCAACGGATCAGCGAGATCAAGTATTAACTTCGGTGCGCTGCTGCGCGCACGCCTGAATTGCCCTAACGAACCCGCCTAACAATGCCAGTCGTCGCTCCCATGCCGGTGGTCGGGGAAATCCCGCGGACGCGGGCGGTGATGGCGCCGCCGTCGCGTTTCGCCGACAAAGCTTTCGAATGGCTCACCCTTTCGATGGCGCTGGTGGTCGTGCTCCTTGTTTTTCTGGTCGGCTGGCAGTTGGCACACGGCTCTTTTTTATCGATCAAAAAATTCGGTTTTAATTTTCTCAGCACCTCGACCTGGGATCCGGTCGCGGAGCAATTCGGCGCGCTGCCTTTCATTTACGGGACGGTCGTTTCGTCGGTGATCGCGCTGATCATCGCGGTGCCGCTGAGTATCGCGACCGCGGTTTATCTCACGGAACTCGCGCCGCTTTGGATCCGGCAGCCGCTCACTTCCTTGATCGAGATGCTGGCTGCGATTCCGAGCGTCATCCTCGGACTCTGGGGAATTTTCGTCATGATTCCGTGGCTGCGCGATTATCCATTCCCGTGGTTGAAGCATTACTTTGGTTGGACCGGACTTTTCACCGGACCGATCTACGGCGTCTGCATGCTCGCGGGCGGAATCATCATCGCGATCATGATTTTGCCCATCATCACTTCGGTCTCGCGCGAGATTTTGCGCAGCGTGCCTAACCTTCAGCGCGAAGCCGCCTATGCGCTCGGCGCGACGCGCTGGGAAGTGACGCGCATCGCCGTTCTCAGCTACGCCAAGCGCGGAATCTTCGGTGCGGTCATTTTGGGACTCGGCCGCGCGCTCGGCGAGACGATGGCGGTGACAATGGTCATCGGGAACACGCCGCAAATCGCCGCCTCGCTTTTCAAGCCCGGCTACACCCTCGCGAGCGTAATCGCGAACGAGTTCACCGAAGCGACAACCGATCTTTATTTGCAGGCGCTCTTTGAAATCGGCCTCGTCCTTTTCGGCATCACGATTGTCGCCAACCTCGTCGGCCAACTCCTCCTCCGGACGCTGAAGAATTCCTCTGCGACCCGCGGCGCCTAACGAAAAGCCCTAACGATGATCGCTGCCCGACACGACAACCACCGCTGGCGCAAGATCAAAAGCGCGCTCGCGTCTGCGCTCTCCCTGCTCGCCGCCATCCTGGTCATCGCGCCGCTTGGCCTCGTCTTCTTCTATCTGCTGCAAAAAGGCGCGGGCTCGGTCAACTGGGCCTTCTTCACCCAGCTCCCGAAACCAGTCGGTGAAATCGGCGGCGGTATGGCCAACGCCATCGTCGGCACGGGCGAGCTGCTCGCGCTCGCGTCGCTCATTGGCGTTCCCATCGGCGTGCTCGGCGGCGTTTACCTCGCGGAGTATGGCAACGCTTCCAGCAACTGGTGGCTGCGTTTCGTGGCCGATATTTTGAACGGCGTCCCGTCGATCACCTGGGGCGTGGTCGTTTACGGATTGATCGTGCTCACCTTCAAAAGCTTCAGCGCTTACGCCGGTGGAGTTGCGCTCGGGTTTATGATGATCCCGCTGATCATGCGCACGACCGAAGAAGTGCTCCTGCTCGTGCCTAACGGATATCGCGAAGCGTCCCTCGCCCTCGGCATCAGCCGCTGGCGCACCATCATTCACATCGTGATGAAGACCGCGTCGAAAGGCATCGTCACCGGCATTCTCCTCGCGCTCGCTCGCATCGCCGGCGAGACCGCGCCGTTGCTCTTCACCGCTTTCGGCAACCGCTTCTGGAATCGCAATCTGGCCGAGCCGATCGCCGCGCTCCCACTGCAAATTTTTTCCTACGCCATTTCGCCTTACGAAGACTGGCATCGGCAGGCTTGGGCCGGCGCGCTCGTCCTCGTTGTCGGCATTTTTGTCATCAATGTTTCTGTCCGTTTCCTCACTCGCGACCGCGCCGCCCGGGTCACCTAACGAAATGTCCAACCTCACGATGTCAGCTCCGACACCCACTTCGCAAACCAGCGCGCTCACGCCTGCGCCTAACGACAATGCCGTTGCTCCTGCCGTCACCGCGCCGGCCTTCGATGTTCGCAATCTCTCCATCTGGTATGGCGAAAAACAGGCGATCAAGAACATCTCGATCGAGATCCCGGCGAAAACTGTCACCGCTATCATCGGCCCGAGCGGTTGCGGCAAATCGACTTTCCTGCGTTGTCTCAACCGCATGCATGAACTCGTCCCGCACACCCGCGTGGACGGCGAGATTCTTTTCCACGGCGAAAATCTTTATCGGCCCGGCTCCGATCCCGCGATGGCGCGGCGCCGCATCGGCATGGTCTTTCAAAAATCGAATCCGTTCCCGACCATGTCGATCGAGGAAAACGTCCTCGTTGGTTTGCGGCTGAACGGCGTGCGCGATCGCCACATTCTCAACGAGCGCCTCGAGCGTTCGCTCCGCATGGCCGCGCTTTGGGACGAAGTAAAAAACGATCTCAAAAAACCCGGCATGAGCATTTCCGGCGGCCAACAGCAGCGCCTCTGTATCGCGCGCGCCATCGCCGTCGAGCCAGAAGTGCTGCTCATGGATGAGCCGTGCAGCGCACTCGATCCTATCGCGACGGCGCGCGTCGAGGAACTCATCCGCGAACTGCGCACGCGATACACTATCGTCATCGTGACGCACAACATGCAGCAGGCCAGCCGCGTCTCCGATAAGACCGCCTTCTTTTACGTGGGCGAGCTGATCGAGTTCGGCGACACCGCGCAGATCTTCAGCTCGCCGCGCGAACGCAAAACCGAAGACTACATCACCGGCCGTTTCGGTTGAGCCTAACGATGCCCAACGGACATATCCTGCGCGACTTCGACCGGGCGCTCGATGCTCTCCGCGCCGACGCGCTCATGATGGCTAGCCTAACGGATCGCAATTTGCAGAATGCCATGACCTGCCTGCTCGATCGCGACGCCGCGCTGTGCGCCGTCACCATTTCCGACGAAGCGGAAGTGGACGCACTCGAGAAAAAAATCGATCGCGACGGCGTGGAAATTCTGCGGCGTTTCCAACCGGTCGCGTCCGATCTGCGGCAGGTCGTTTCGACCATGAAGCTCGGCGCCAACCTCGAACGCGTGGCCGACCAGGCGGTAAAAATCGCGCGTCGCTCTCGTCGCCTAACGATGGAGCCGGAGCTCGACGAAGCCATCGCGCTCGGGCCGATGTTCATCGAAGCAAACTCACTCTTCCGCGACAGCATCCGCGCTTTTGCCGATGCCGACACCACCCTTGCGCGCACCCTCCAGCGGCGCGACCGCGAGCTCGACCAAATGAATCACGACATCGCCGATAACCTGACCGCGAAGATGGCGGAACGCCCGGCGCGAATTCCCGAATACCTGGAGTTGCTCTTCATCGCGCGCCATCTCGAGCGCGTCGGCGACCACGCAAAGAACATCGGCGAGGACGCTGTTTACACGACCGACGCCGAAGACATCCGGCATCAGGCGAATTCGCTGAACTACGCGTGAGTTAGCGAGCGTTCGCTCGGCAGTTTGGGTAGCGCATGCGTCTCGCGTGCTGGCGACGGTGTTCCACCGTCGCGAACTTTTCCCCTAACGACTCGCCATCTCTCAACGGCGCGGGGCGAGAAAGTTCGTCGCCGCGAGACGCGTCGACCAGCACGCGAGACGCATGCGCTACCCGGAGAAGCGGCTCACCACCCGGGAAAACTTCGGCGGGAAAAGCCAGCGCAGTTTCCCGGAATCGGGCTCTTTCAATTCCACGAGCGCGACACCAGCCTTCGCGAGCTTGATTTCGTTTTTCGTTAGGCCAGCGATCACCCGCGAAAAGTCCTCTTCATGCCCGACGAGCATGAGGCATTTATCCGCGTGCTTTTTTTGCAGCCGCTTCAACTCCGCCATTCCGAAATCGGGCGCGAGCGACTTTTCTTCCAAGCATTTCAATCCCAGCTCCTCCGCGGCGATCGCCGCTGTCTGCGCCGCACGCGGCAGTGGACTTGTTAGGACGAGATCCGGCTTCACTTTTAGCCTAACGAGAAACTTCGCCATCATTCGCACTTCTTTTCGGCCGGCCTTCGTCAGAGGCCGATCGTCATCGGCGCCTTTCCAATTTGGCCAGTCGGCTTTCCCGTGACGGAGAAAATAAAGTTTCATAAAAGCGCCCAACCGCGCGCGAGAAGATAACTCAGCAGCCCGGTGACCGGCAGAGTGAAAACCCACGCCCAAACGATTCGCCTAACGAGGGTCCATTTCACGCCGCTGAAACGTTTCACCGCGCCGACGCCCATGATCGACGCGGAAATAACGTGGGTGGTGGAAAGCGGAATGCCATAGGAGCTGGCCGCTTGAATGATCACCGCGGCGGTCGTTTCCGCGGCGAAACCGTGCACCGGCTGCAGCTTCACCATCTTGTGGCCTAATGTTCGAATGATCCGCCAGCCCCCCGCTGCGGTCCCCGCCGCCATGGTCGCGGCGCAGAGGACGACGACCCATTTCGGCACTGCGAACGCCGGCGTGATGAGGAAATGTAAGCCCGGCGGCAGATGCGCAAACGCGCCGCTGGTCGTGCCCGTGAAAAGCGCGAGCGCGATGATGCCCATGGTTTTTTGGGCATCGTTAGTCCCGTGGCTGTGCGCCATCCAGGCCGCGCTCACGAGCTGCGCTTTGCCGAAAATTCGCTGCACCACATGCGGGGTGAAAGACTGGAGCACGATGAGGAGCAGGAGCATCAACAGTGCGGCAAAAATAAAACCCGCGACGGGCGAAGAGATCATCGGCACCACAACTTTCGGGAGCAGACCGGTCCGCCATTTCAGCACGGAAAAATCGCCGCCGGCCGAAGCGACAGCCGCGCCGCAAAGTCCGCCGATGAGCGCGTGACTGGAACTCGAAGGCAACCCGAGCAGCCAGGTGACCAAGTTCCAAACGATCGCGCCTAACAATGCGCAGAGGATCGTCTGCATCGTCACCACTTTGAGATCGACCATGCCTTTGCCGATGGTGGAAGCGACCGCGGTGCCCATGAGCGCGCCGGTGAGATTAAAAAAAGCCGCCATCGCGATGGCCTGCCGCGGCGTCAAAACCTTGGTCGAGACCACGGTGGCGATGGCGTTCGCGGCATCGTGGAAACCGTTGATGTATTCGAAGGCGATGGCCGCGACGACGACCAGAAAGAAGAGCACCATAAAGGCTCGCCTAACGAACTAGGAATACTTCAGCACGACCTGGAGAATGATGTTGCCGGCATCGCGGCAGCGGTCGATCACCTTTTCCAGGAGGACGTAGAGGTCGCGCAAAAAGATAATCTGCTTCGCCTCGTACTCGCCGTGATAAAGATCGCGCAGGAGTTCGAGCTCGAGCTTATCGGCGTCGCCTTCGATCGTTTGCAGACGCGCATTCATCTCGCGCGCGGTCGCGACGTCGGTGCCGTTGCGCAATTCTTTCACCATCGCGAGGACCGCTTCGGCGGCCTGGTCGAGGAGCTGCAGATGCTTTTGAAATTGGCGGCCATGGAGATCGCCGGGACAAATCAAAATGCGCTCGCCGATTTTCTCGACCGTCTTGGGAATCTTGTAGAGCGAAGCGGCGAGCGCCTGAATGTCTTCGCGCTCCAGCGGGGTGATGAAAGTTTTGCAAAGCTGCTCCGTCAGCTCCTGCGTGATCTGCTTATCCTTGCGCCGGCTGTGGACAAATTCCTCGATGCTCTGCGGCGAATCGTGCTTCTCCAGTTTGGCCAGAAGATCGACGAGATGATGGACGCTGCTGTCCGCCTGCTGCGCGCTCGCCTCGAGCAGGTCGAAGAATTTTTCATCGTGGCCGAGCAGTTTTTTGAGCGAGAGCATGCGGAGGCTTTCGTGCTGCGGTTAAACGAAATCAACCGCGCGGCCAAGCGGAAAAAAGCCGGCTTGCGTCGAATCCGCTCTGGGGAGGACGGGGTGCCACCCCGTCGTTCGGCGCAGTCTGCGCCGAACCGTGCGGAGTGAGAAGGTGGAACGACTATTTCGAAACGAGCGTACGAACAGTCCGACGGCGGGATCTTCCGTGGCGAAGACGTGCTCTGGTCACTCGCCCTCCACCTCCGCACGGTTCGGTGCAGACTGCACCGAACGACGGGCTGCCAGCCCGTCCTCCCCGGAAGGAAAAGTCCGTGTCGTTAGGCGCTCGCGGGCACGTAGGGCTGATGCCGAATGTCCTCGGCCGCCGCGGCGTAGATCGCGTCCTCCGCAATGTTCGTGGCGTGGTCGCCCACCCGCTCCAGATGCCGCGCGATGAACATCAAGTTCAAATAGCCGCGCAACTGTTCCGGGTCTTGCGCCATGCGCTCGATCAGACGCCGGCTCGTGTTGGCGTTCATCTCGTCGAGCGTTTTATCGCGTGCTTTTAAGCCGCGCCCCAGCTCGATGTCTTCGTGCACGTAGGCATCGACGCTGTCCTTGAACATGCTCATGGCATGCTCGCGCAGCGGCTCGATCAAGGCCGTTTCGTCGAGCGCCGGATGACGGTTCAGCTTGCGTGCTTTGCGCGCGATGTTGACGGCCTGGTCGGCCATGCGCTCGAGATTTCCCGAGAGCTTCATCGCCGAAACGACTCGCCGCAGATCGGACGCGACCGGTTGAAAACGGAGGAGCAAATCGATTCCGTCCTTGTCCACTTGCTTCTCGAGTTGATCGACTTCCTCGTCGTCGGCGATCGCGGTCGCGCACAGGTCGTCGTCGCGTTGTTGCAAACCGTTGAGCGCGTTCTCGAGATTGCGCGTGGTTAGGCCGGTCATCATCAGGACGTTGTTGCGCAGGGAAGCCAGCGCTTCGTCGAAGGTTCCGAGGATGTGTTTGGGCGCGATCATTCTCTAAGGAATTAAAGCAGTTTCCGTGCAGTTGCGAGTTACGATTAGATGGCTTCTCGCTTTTCGTTAGGCGTGATGACAGGCGCAAATGCGCGAAGGCGAAGAAAAAGTTCGTCGCCTGAAACAGCGCGACCAGTACACGGACGCGTGTGCTACCCACTCTAACGAACCGCCGTTTCGTGCCGTGGTAAGAACACCCGCACGGTCGTGCCCCGGCCGGTCTCGCTTTCCGCCTCGACTCGGCCGCCATGCAGTTGCGCGATGTGCTTGACGATCGACAGACCGAGACCGGTCCCGCCGCGTTCGCTTTGCCGCGATTTATCGGCGCGATAAAAACGCTCGAAAATCCGCGGGAGATCACGTGCTGGAATGCCGCTGCCGGAATCAGACACGCTAAAACAAAGCTGCTCATCGTGGGGCGTCGCTCCAACGATGATGCGGCCCCCAGGTTCGGAGTATTTCACCGCGTTATCGAGCAGGTTGTAAATTACTTCCTGGAGCCGGCCTTCGTCCGCTTGCAAGAGCGGCAGGTCGTCGGCCGCGTCGAGCTCCACCGCGAGACGTTTCGAGGCGAATTTCTTTTCCCAATCGCGCATCATCCCACGCAAAAAATTCGCCGGGCGAACGGTCGTGAGATCGAGAGAAGCGCCAGAGTCTTCGAGGCGCGCGAGGCTGAGCACGTCGTCCACGAGGAGCGTGAGCCGGTTCGAGTGGCGCTCCATCACTTCGAAAATGCGAAGCAATTCCGCGGGCGGCTGCTTCGGATTTTCCAGCAGCGTCTCGAGATAGCCGCGCAGGATCGAAAGCGGCGTCCGTAGCTCGTGCGAAACGTTGGCGACGAAATCGCGTCGCATCGTTTCCGTCTGGCGCACGCCGGTGACGTCGCGAAACAACACGACCGCGCCGTTGACCTGCGCGTGGTCATTTTTGATCGGCTCGACCAGCACTTCCAGTTGCCGATTTTCCGCTCCCGGCAGGGTCATGGCGCCGCGCTGAGTCTCGCCGCGCGTGAGCGATTCGCTTAACAATCGCTCGACGCCGGCGTCACGGATGATTTCGAGCAGGCTGCTTTCGTTCGTTAGGCCATCGACTTCGAACATCTCGCGAAACGCGCGATTCGCCAGCCGGATGCGGCGTTCGCCGTCGGAGACGACGAGCCCATCGGCCATCGCACCGGTGATCGCCTGCACGCCAAACTCCCGCTTCTGCGCCTGCGTTTGCAGCTCGCGATCGCGCAGAAAAACCTCCTCGAACCCCAGACCGATCTGCCGCATCCGCCCGCGCTCGCCGATAAGAAACGTCGCCGGCGTTTCCCGGGCGTTGATTGCCCTAACGAGTCGATCGAGATGCCGCGCGGGTAAAATCCATTCGCGCCAGACGCGCCAGGATCCGTAAACAACCAGCGCGACCGCCAGCACAAACGCGATCCAGCCCATGACGTCCGCTTATTCGCGCAGCCGATAACCGAACCCGCGCACGGTCTCGATCGCGCTCGCGGCCTTGCCCAATTTCTCGCGCAACCGCCGTACGTGCGTATCGACGGTGCGCGTGTCGATGGCGCTTTCGTAACCCCAAACTTCGTTGAGCAAACGATCGCGCGCCTGCACACGGCCGGGCCGTTGCATGAGCATGCTCAGCAGTTTGAATTCGACCGCCGTGAGGTTGATCCGCTTGTTCGAGACAAAGACCTGATGCCGCGCGCTGTCGATCATGATTGCGCCGCGGGTGAGATTTTCCGATTCGTTAGGCTCGCCCCGGCGCAGAATGGCTTTGATGCGCAGGAGCATTTCGCGCGGGCTGAACGGCTTCGTCACGTAATCATCGGCGCCGAACTCGAGGCCGACGATGCGATCGACCTCCTCCGCCTTCGCCGTGAGCATGATGATCGGGATGTGGCGCGTGCTCGATTCGGTCTTGAGAACTTTGCAGACTTCGAGGCCCGACATGCGCGGCAACATCAGGTCGAGCACGACCAGCGCCGGGAGCTCGGCGCGCGCTTTCTTTAACGCCTCGGCCCCGTCGTGCGCGACGCTGACGAGGAAGCCGCCGGCTTTGCGCAACTGCAAGGTGAGCATGTCCACCACGTCCACCTCATCTTCGACGAGGAGGATTTTTTTGTTCGACAAGCGGTTCATGCGCGAAAAATCAAAAGCTCGCTGACAGTATGACGAACAGGACTTCGGCTGGCAATTTCGCGTTGCGCTAATCGCGCGCCAAACGCGGATTGCTATAGCGGCTCGCGCCGCTGACCTCGACGCCAAGCCAATCCGGCGGCTGAAAATTGCGGCAACTTATTTCGTCCGGAAACTCGACCTCGGCCACGATGAGACCTTCGTTCGAGCCATGGTAAATATCGATTTCGACTACCGATTTTTTCCACGGAACATCGTAGCGGGTTTTCGTTAGGCGAGCGCCTTTCGTCGCGGGCCAGAGAATCGCGAACTGCGCGGGGGTGAGGCGAATTTCGCGTTCCTCGCGGCCGCGGGCGGAGCCACGCTTGAAAGTGAGGGTGCAGACGAGCCCTTTGCGCCGCACGCGGACGTGCGAGCGGTCCTGCCCAATCGTGAGATAACCCTGGTCGATTTTTTTGTGCGGAAATTTCGCCAGACCGCTCGGCCGCTGGCGAAGAAGAAATTTCCGCTCAATCTCCAAGTGGTGATTTTTCATCGGTTAGAGGTACCAGGGAGGGGACTCGAACCCCTAAGGATTGCTCCACCAGATCCTAAGTCTGGCGCGTCTGCCAATTTCGCCACCCTGGCTGCAAATTTGTCGTCCGCAAGGTGCCACGATCTTCGAATCCCTGCTGCACGAGTGCGAGGAGAGTGCAGCGTATCGCGTAAAACTGCCGCCCTGCCGAAGTTCGCTTGACCATTTGCGGGAGTTTATCGAACTGGATGATGACCGCAATCGCGCCAACCTATTTGTAGCGTCTTGCTCCAAAAAGAGGCGGCGAATTGATCGCTCCTCTCTGGAACGGTTCCGCTTCGAAATCTTCTTCCTTCTCGAGTGACTCTATCTTCCGGGTCGCAGTCCTTTACTCGTTAGGCAACACATGTTGTCCCCGCTTCCCTTATGGAGCTCTTACAAGCCATCGCGGAGCGCGACGCGTATTTTATCGCTCTCGAACGCAGGTACGCTCCACCAGGCGCTGCCTCCGTCTTCGGAAGCCCACTGCTCCCCCCAGCACGCCGGCCCCAGCGAGCAGGACATTCACTGAGCCTGGTTCCGGTACCTCCTGCGCTGCTGAGAAACTAAAGGTGTCAGCCACTCTGGGATTTTGGGCGCTAAAATTAAAGGTGCCGAAAGTAGGATCGAACGCTGAATTAGTGCTCGAGACAATCCCAGTCCCGGTGATGTTAAGGAAGCCATTCCCCTGATTAAGGATCGTCGCGGTAAGAAGGTCAAACCGAAAGCCACCTACACTCCAAAGTCCGGGCGTCGGTGTTGAAGGGTTAAAAATCCATGGAGCAGTAAATGAAGCAGGCGTGTTGTTGGGGATCGAGGAAAAATCGCCGTCAGTAATTTCGACTCGCGTGTTAATCCATTGCGTGATCGAATTTGCGGTATTGACGTTGCCGGTATCGACTTGAATGCGGCCGGCGAAGGCAATGTCACCGCTGATGGGGGCCGCCTCGGTGTGGGTAAGGACTAAGGCGAAAAAACTAACGGTAAGAGAGAGAAGGGATTTGCGATTCATGGGTTAACTGTGTGGTATGTGTGTGAAGGCTTCGAAGAGAACGAAGGGTGACGCGGGCTAGGTGGCGGACAGCTCGGGAACAGCTTGTGACATTGCATGGACCTCTGTTGACTTTGCAGAGAGGCAAGCTTTGTCGGCTTTAAGATTTCTCTCCCTCGGAGCGATGGCATACGCGGCGCGGGCGGCCAGACGCAGTAACATCTCGGCGGATCGTCGGCGCGTGCGGCAGAACAACCCTAGGGGAGGCCCGGGCGGCGATCGCAATGAAGTCTTGCCTAACGAGTGTAGGAAGCGCGTCGCGATCGAAGCGGGCGTGCCGGAGATCTGGTCGCAGTATGGGGGCGGTGGGGAGATGAGGGGTGCGCGACCATTTTTTTCCTCGCGGCTGGCCTGAGTCAGCGCGCTTCGTCAATAGCTCCCGCTGGCGATCCAACGCGGGGCTTCGCGTCATGCTCCTGCCAGGCTGTAAAACAGGAATGAAGATCAGGTCGTTCGACGAATGAGGACTCCAAGAGTAAGGGTAACAGCGGCGACGGCGCTTCTGTGACCTTTTCTCGTTAGGCGAAGCACTTCCATTTCGTTCCATGGCGACACCATCTCAGCGAAATGTGACGCTGACATGGCGTCCATGACACTTTATCGAAACATCGCGTCAGCTTGCGGAAGTTCGCGAAGGCTAAGACGAGAGCAGCCTTTATTCGTTAGGCAACCTTCGGCCGGTGGATAAAGGTTTTATTAGCTAACGTCTCGGGTTCCCAACACGCGAGTAATGGCCGACGGAGAGGCACTTTGGTGCGGATAGGTTAATGGCAACCGCACCGGCGTCCTGCCCGCCGCGGGGTCTTTCGCTAAAAGGAGAATTTAACCCGGCGCGAGCAATCTTATATTCGTTAGGCGAGATCGACGTTTAGCATACCGAGGCGGGAGGTCTACGGGGTTGCGGCCAATGATTCACAGAATCGCTACAAGGATGCCATCAGGGTGTCACCGAGGCCGCAGAAGGTAGGCGAATGAAGACCGAAATCTCACATCCTAAACTGAAGGGCTCGGCCCTTTCCGTCTCGTCGTCGCGTTTTCCGCGGGCCCGCGTAACTGAGAGAATTACCCGGGAGCCTGATTGGAGGCCCGGGCAAGCGCGAGGTCTACCCAGATCCCAGCAACGACGCGAAGATTTTGCAGGATTGCAGAAGGAAAAACTGCTCGTCCTGCGCGACGCGTTATTAGAGGCGATGAGCTGGACCGCGCGAGATACCCAGGTGCAGGCGGGCGACGCTCCTGCCTATGCGACTCATAACGGCGATGCCGGAAGTGATGCCTGCGATCGCGATTTGGCTTTCTGTCTGCTATCCCAGGAAGTCGATTCTCTCTTTGAGATAGACCACGCCCTGCAGCGAATCGAAGAGGGGAGATATGGTATCTGCGAGATGTCAGGAGAGCCGATTCCGGTGATACGACTCAACGCGATTCCCTTTGCTCGTTTCACCGTCGAATGTCAATCGGAGATGGAACGGCGCAGTAAATTTGGCGCCAGGCAAGAGCCGCCGCGTTTGCTCTTCGCTCGGAATGGAGCGCAAGCGCTTGAAGATTTGGAAGCTGTTCCGGAATAGGCTTTCCCTCGGCGTCGAGGGTTATGTAGAGTGCGGTCATCGCCTAACTAGAGATAGACGTTTTCGGAGTCGTCGCGCAGACGACATCTGATCTTCACCTAGTCGTGACGTGACGGAGAGAAGGCCCGCGAATAGCGAATATATGACGCCCGCCATCACCTCTTCCCAACCTGGCCGTTCAAGCTCGGCCTTGATACGGCCGGGGAAGCTGGCATCGAAGCACTCGCCGCGGCCTTTATTCCTCACCTCGTCTATTTCCAGAGCAGCACTTACGGCTATGCGACCGTGCAGTTCACTCCGGCGCTTTGCGAAGACACGATATATGTGGTGGATAAGACGGTGAATAGCGCCACAGCGGCCCGCAGCGTTCTCAAACGTTTCCAAACGCCCGTTAACTCCGAGGCCATAAGTGACGTCACTTAGCAAGAAAGTTTCCGCCGCGTGGTTAGCGGTCTCAGGAACGATAACCGCTACTTCTCGCTCTTGCTGGTTCCAGCTTCGAAAATCCGGCCGTAGGCGGGCTCGGGCGAGGGCCTGCTAACTCTCGCTAGGCTCGGCCCGATTTAACCTGATTGTAACGCTACCGTGGCATCATCGAAACAGTCTTCGTTTACAACCATCGCTCTCTCCGGGCGGTATGAAAAAAAGTATCCTGGTCGTCGAAGACGATAACGATGTAGCCGAGTTACTAAGAGGCACGCTGCGCAAAGCCGGCGGGTATAGTGTGGTTATTGCTTCGGATGGCGCGACGGCGATAGCCGTTGCGCGCGCAGAGTTACCCGCGGCCATCATTCTCGACGTGATGCTGCCCAAGATGAGCGGCTTCGAAGTGTGTCGCAGCCTGAAAGGGGACGCGAGAACCCGTGAGATACCGATCGTAATGCTCACCGCGAAAGGAGACGAAGTGGATCGCATCACTGGCCTTGAGTTAGGCGCCGACGACTACGTGACGAAACCCTTTAGTCCGCGCGAAATTCTTTTACGCGTCAAGGTGGTGACTGGACGTCGTGAGCCGGGAGCGGCCACGAAGCAAGAAATCCTCGAAGGTCCATTCGTTCTCGATTGGCCACGCCATGTGGTGACGATGGAAGGACAGCCTATGACCCTGACCTCGACGGAGTTCAAATTGATTGCTGCCTTCATCGAGAATCGCGGTCGTGTGCTAGGTCGGGAAAGGCTCTTGCACGAGGTGTGGGGCTATACCACTTCCTTTAATACGCGCACGGTGGACACTCATGTGCGCCGGTTGCGGGAGAAAATGGGACACCTCGGTGATCTTATCGAGACGATTCGAGGATTCGGTTATCGGCTCACTGACTCAGATTAGAGCCGCAGCTGGAAGTAGGGTTTGTCACGCTAATGTAACCTTAAACTCTTCGACTTCCAGGACCGCATACTTATCCTGACAAAGTAGCATTTCGATCGGTCTTTTCTGAGTGCGCACCACGCTATTTGTGGTACCGGTCTTTCCCCAATCTGCGTTCATGAAACATAGAATCCTATCTTTTACTTTCGCGCTATCTTTAGCAGGGACCGCCCTTTTCCAGCAGCGCGCCAGTGCCCAGACTTCTCTCGTTTACACGGACGGTGATCTCTTCATGGGCTTTCACTCTTCCATGGCGACGAATGAGTATCTCTGGGATCTCGGTCCCTATACCCAATTCGACAGCAATCCTCCGGGCACTCATCTCACAGTGAGGAATATCGGGGTAGATTTGAGCTCGGGATCGCTCTTCGGTTCGGGCTGGCCGACAGATTCTAATATCCAATGGGGAGTCGCGGGGACAAACGATCTCGATGGCAGTGGCAATCTTATCTCCAACCTCTACGCCAGCAAAGCTGAGCCTAGTGTAGGTGTCTTCGCCCTCCCCTGGCAAAGACAGTCCCTTTCGGCGCAAACTGGTTCTTCGAGTCAAATCGAGACTCTGGCCTTTGGTGGCTTCTATGGCCAGACTTCAACTGCCGGTAATCCTACCGCTGTCATTCATTCCACCACGGGAGTAAGTTGGACTTCGTTTCAACCGGGCGGCGCAAACACGCTGGGCTTCACCAGTTTCTCGACTTGGAATCCGACCGTTGAAGCTCCCGTTACACCCGGTTCCCCCAGCACAGGGATTGTTAATACCCGGTTGGATTTTTTTAAGATCGTCCCGGATAACTCTGGCACTAATCCCAATGCTGTTTATATCGGCACCTTTAGCATCGATTCCTCGGGCAATGTGAATTTCGACGTGATGGTGGCTGGCACGCCGACGCCGACTCCCACGCCGACTCCCACTCCTTCCGGCACCCCACACCAGACACCGACACCGACACCGACACCGACCCCGACACCGACTCCAACCCCGACGCCTAGCGCCACAGTTACCCCAACAGTCACTCCGACACCTAGCGGCAGTCCTACTCCTACTCCGAGCGCTACTCCCCCTCTGAACGGTAACTTGGCTAACATCTCCACTCGCCTCAGCGTCGGCGCGGGTGACAATGTTCTCATCGGCGGTTTCATCATTACTGGCACCGGCCCCAAGAAAGTTATCATCAGAGCCTTGGGCGCATCTCTTCCTGTCGCGGGTGCGCTGGCCGATCCGACGCTGTCTCTTTACGATAAAAGCGGAACGCTGATCGCTGCGAATGACGACTGGATGACCAATACCAATAACCAGGAAATCATTGCCAGCACTGTTGCGCCGCCCAGTCCGAGCGAGCCCGCCTTGCTCCTGCCTTTGCAACCGAGCACCTATACGGCAGTGGTGCAGGGAAAGGATGATTCTACTGGAGTGGGCTTACTCGAGATTTACGATCTCGAAACGGATGGGACTTCCAAAATAGCGAATATCTCCACCCGCGGCTTTGTGAAGACCAACGATGGTGTCATGATCGCAGGGGTTATCATTAACGGAGAAGCGGGCGCAAACGTTCTGGTGCGCGGGCTCGGCCCAAGTCTGCCCCTGGGTAACGCTCTGCTCGATCCCACCCTCGAGATTTATAACAGCTCGGGCGTCCTCATGTTTACTAACGATAACTGGAAGGACTCCCAGGAGGCTGAAATCGCGGCGACGAAACTGCCTCCGACGAACGACAAGGAATCTGCCATCGTGACGGCGTTGGCGCCCGGTGTCTATACCGCTATTCTGCGCGGAGCGAATGGCGCCACAGGCAATGCTTTGGTGGAAGTATATCGCCTGGCGGAGTGAGTCCACGTTAACTGGGAGTTAGATAACCTTCCCGCTGAAAAATGTCTTTGCCATCGATGGTGCGAGCCTTGCGGAATAATAAGATCTTAAAGGTGTTCGTTAGTTTCTGGCTTCCTTTCGCCGCGGCCGCCGCGCTCTGGGTAGCCCTAGGTCATGGCGAAGAGTTTGACCTGAATAAGACCCTGGCTGCGGCAGAGAAAGGAGACGCCGAAGCCGAGTTTATGCTGGGGCGAGCTTATGACTCAGGAAAGGGTGTAGCTGCCGACGCGAAGAAGGCGCTGGAATACTATCGGCGTGCGGCCGAGCAAGGCAACGCCAAGGCACAAAACAATCTCGCTTCTCTCTACGCCTTGGGCGCCGGCGGCGTTGCGCAGGATAAGGTCGAAGCGAAAAAGTGGTTACGAAAGGCTGCCAGCCAGGGCGCCGCTTTGCCCGAAGATAACCTCGGAATCATGCTCGCCCAGGAAGGTGACAAGGAAGCGGTGGAATGGTTAGCGAAGGCGGCGGAGCAAGGCTTACTTTCCGCGCAGCTTCACCTGGGCGATCTCTATTACAACGGCGGCCCAGCCGTGACGCAAGACTACTCCCAAGCCGCGAAGTGGCTACAGAAAGCGGCCGATCAGGGAAACGCCCGGGCGCAAAACGTCCTCGGCGTAATGTATCAGAACGGCCGCGGCGTGAAGCGTGATCTGGCTGAAGCGGTGAAGTGGTTTCAGCGTGGCGCGGAGCAACAGAATGCCAAAGCGGAGAGCAATCTCGGCCAAATGTATTGTGTCGGTAGTGGAGTGAAAGCAGATGCCGCGGAGGGCTACAAGTGGCTTACCTTAAGTGCCGAGCAAAACGAAGTTACCGCGATCAAGTTCCTGGTAGACTTTAAGAGTGGCATGACTCTCGACCAAATCGCAGCCGGCCAGAAACTGGTCGAAGAGTATAAGGAACACCAACACTCTGACGCGCCGAAGCCGAGTAAGTCATGAACGATTGTTAGGAGATATGCAGATCTATTCCTAACATGAGTTAGACCGGTCCTCAGTGAGTGGAAGGCGCATTGCCCGCCGCCTGCGCGCGCGCATCGATTAAGGCCATGTAGGCAGTTTGCCCGGAGACGGCAAAGACCTGCGCGTCGGCTAACTCTTGCGCGGTGTAATACCTTCCGGCGTAAACAGGGTCCGCGGGATCCTGGTTGACACCGACGGCGCTCACGAACTGATCAGCCACTTTGGCCACATCGGCCGTTTGGGCCGGGGTTAATCCAGACGCGGCCGAAGAACCGAAAAAGGCGAGAGGTATATCAAGGGTTTGCTGGGCCTGTTCGAAAGTGGGCGGGAAAAGATTCGCCGGGGAAACGTCACCAGGTTGGGGAACGTTCGCCGCCAGTTTTTTCTTCAGCGCGCGCGAACCGCGCACTCCGACTTGTGGGTCGAGGAGGAGGGGAGCCACGGCGGCTTCTCCCGCTCTCGTCGCGGAGTTCAAGGCGGTGTGATCGATAGGCTGAGCGGGCTGCGGAAGTACTGGGCGCGGCGCCTGCTCCGGGGTAAACGCAAATTGAGACCGCGGGAGAGCAACGATCTTCTGCTCAATTTTCGCTGGGGGTGTAGGGCCAGGCTCGCCAAAGAAGTGAGAAGATAGGGAGAGAACAAGGATAATCGCACACTGCAAAAAAGTGAAGCCGAGCAGTCCCTGCGCGATGTTTTTTTTAGTCATTTGGAGCGCTGCCAGCGACAAAACGAAAACCGGCGCGGGGATCGAACCCGCGCCGGCTGATTTCTAGACCTATGCGATGTTCAAACGATCAAAGGTACTTCTGCACGACCGTCGCTCCGTCCGTGGAGCGGGTGACTTGCATATCGGAGTAATGAGGCAAAGGCGCGTCGGTGTTGAAGATGTCGAGCGCAAGGGTATCGGCGACCGTCTTCACGACGCCCGCGGTGGAATCCCGATAGTAGAGATGCTCGTAACCCCAGAAAGTGTAGGCACCTTCCTGAATGAGAAGGGGGTTCTCGGGTTTACCCAGAGTCACCCCGTTGTAGGAGAGCTCTGTCGCACCAGTCGTAGCAATGTTGGTGATATTGGCGTCCGCATCGCTAATGCCCGCATAACCTACGAGCAAGGAGTTCGCAGGCGGGAAGTTGTTGATCGCCGCGGCGAGCTGGCCACCGCTGGAATATCCGCCGTTGCCCGGACCGTAAGGAATGCCGTTCACACTGCCGGCTGGCCACAGAGTCAGGTGATCGATCGTTCCCCCTGCCGTCGTGATGACTGCATTCGCCGCGTTTTGCGGCTGATACTGTTTCACGACAGCCTTGGCGCCGACGCCGGTTTCGGCAAAAGCAGTGAGCCGAGTCCCAGAGTCAAAGTCGCGCCCGATGGCAAAGACTTTCGTGCCATGATCGGCCGGCGAACCAGTCCAGAGCGCGAGGGCCGCTGTGCCCGAGGCGTAAAGGTCACGGGCTAACTGGCTGGTCATATTACTCAACCCTGCGGGGATACTGCGGCCAGCGATCCACTTGAACTGCACCACCCCGACGATCTGACCGACGGGCAGTCCCGGCGTGGTATTACTCGAGTTCAAGGTCGGATAGAACTTGCCAAAGTAAGTGCCAAAGAAGAAGGAGGTGCTTTGGAAGGTATCCGACAGGGCAACATCCGGAACTTCCGGGCTGTTGGGATTGCCGGCCACGGTTGGGTCGAGCAGGCCAGGCGTGCCGCCTGTGCTCGTGGTGGAACTATCGGGCAGGAAGAGCACGTTAATCGGAGTAGCGTTGTCGCCATAAGAGACCGTCTGGTTGCCGGCTTCAGAACCAGACCAGGAAGTCTTGATCGTGACGGCGCTGCCACCGACCGATCCCTTGATGATAGCGGCCTTCGATGACGTGTAAGTCGTGCCCGTGTATCCATAGGTGAACCCTGGATCCATGATGTTCAGGATCGCGGTTAAGGAATTGGAACGAAAGGCAGTCGATCCGGTAATGCGGATCGGCGTCTGAGCCTGGGCCGCGCTGATGAATCCGAAGGCGAGGACGCCCAACAGAAGTGTCGTTATTTTTTTCATTTCTGAGTTTGAGTTTCTTAGGATGAGTTAAGAGTTAGGAATGAGTTGAGTTAGGTTGTTGGTTAGGCATTAAGAGAACCGCGGCTGCGGAAACGCAGCATGACCAGGAGAAGACCTGCGCCCGCGATGAGGGAAGCGTAGGTGGAAGGCTCAGGCACAGCGGCAAAGACGTCGTAGCTGACATTCCCGGCGGCATCGATGCTGAAGGTGCCGATATACTTGGAGGCAGGGTTGGTCCCGCTGTTGTCCGGCAGGATTTCGAAGAGATCCAAGCGGGTCCCAGGAATTCCTGTACCCACTCCAGGGGTGGTCGGTCCCTCGATGGTCGGAACCCAGGTCGAGAAACTACCGCCGGTCGTATTCGTGCCGCCGGGCTGAAACGAAGCCCAACTCACACCAGTGGTGGACTGGATGATAGCCGTCGGGTTGTTGGCCGTGGACAGGTTGCCAAAGAAGCCGCCGAAAGCGAGCGTCTCAATCTGACTCGATGAGCCGATCTGCGCTGAGGTAGATTGCCGGGTCCAGGCGAGTGCGCGAGTCCCTATGGTAGGCTCAACCTTGGTCGCGTAGAGGTTAGCGATGAGGTTGCCACTGGCATCGAAGTCATGCGTTCCGGCGGCACCCCATTGGACATTGTTGTTCGTCTGCCAGCCGGAGCCGAAGACCGTGGTCAAGTCGAGGTTGATGTTGCCGAGGGCAAGGTGAAAGCCGACGGGGTCGTTATTAAAGAGCGAGAACTGACCAATGTCCCAAAGGTAGTCATTGGTCGAGGTCGTTGAGCGAAAGCCCATGAACAAGTCACCATCGGTATAAACGACTGGCGTCTGCGCATGCGCGGACTGTAAGACTGACCCGGCAAGAACCAGGGCAGCGGTGAGTGCGAACTTAGTTAGTTTCATTTTGAGTTAGTGGGTGTGCTAAGTGCTTGGTTGGTTAAGTTGCCCATGCCCTCAGCATTTTTTCGGGCTGAGTGCGAAGGGCTTTTTGCATGTGGTCATGCTTCACTCTCAGTCCTATGGCTGTCGAGCGGTTTATAGTCACGTTTGCGTGACACAAACGGGGGTCTCGTTACAGGGCGGTGACAGTTAGAGCTCTATGTTACAATTGCGAAACGAAGAGGCCGTCTTCCTGCCTCTCGCATAGCTTCTGCTCCAAGGTTGCCACGGGAATTTGGACAGGATTAACAGGATTAAAGCGGATTTGGAAATCTCGTATCCGGCCTACAGGTTTTTTCATCCTGTAAATCCCGTTAATCCTGTCTAACCCCGGTCGCGCGCCAAGGGTAACTAACCCCTCTTCCGGCGCCTAAGATCTTCGTCATCGCTACCGTCGCCATAACCCAGCACTTCGACGGTAACGATGGAAGGAAGCACGTCCTGCGCTGGTTGAGCTACTGCCTGTCTCGCCGTCGTCTCAGCCGCATTTGTCGTAGCCGCGCTGGCATTAGACGCAGCACTTAGACCAGCCAGGTTAGGAGTAGCTATCGTAGGAACTCCCGCACTCGTCCCACCTACAGAAATATTTCCAGCATTCAAAACCTGCACCGCTGAGATACTCAGGTTGCCAGTGACACGAATACCCGCGTCGCCCGCGTCCACCGTTCCCGCGGGCGCGATAAGATCGACATCTCCCGGCGGCACGCCTGCGACAGTATCAAGAACCCCTATGCCACCCCCGGTCGCCAGTCCCGCCAGGTCGGTCTTCACATCACCGCTCTGCGGATCGATCAGGACTCGAGTAGGAGGCGCCGATTGCACTGTCTTAGAGGAGGCGCCGGCGGCTATGTCACCGACACTGGAAAAGATGATCTCATTCCCACCACGCAGGGTAAAGATACGCGAAGTTCCTACCGCGACACTATTGTTGGTGAAGATATTTATGTTACCGCCATCTTCCGTCAGGAGACCCTGGTCGGCGGCCGGAGTTCCACTAGCCAATCCTACAGTTAGCCCGCCACTCGGCGAGAAGAGATTTATATCACCGCCGCTGGCAGTCTTAATCTCCTTTGAAGGCAGAAGGATGTTGCCCGTAGCTGCCGAATCCGGAAAGAGCGCAGCAATCGCCGCAAAGCCGGCATCATAAGTGCCAAAGCCCGCGCTAGTCGGAACCGTGCGATCGCGCGCCGCGTCACGCAGGACGAGATAGAAGACTTTCAACGCAAGTAAATCCTGCTCTTCTACCGGAAGTTGAGTAAAGTAACTCCAGGTCTCCGCATCGCTACTACTCGGCGTCCCGAGGAAACTGGCGATTTGTGGCAAATATCGCGCTCCTGAGTCAGCCGCGGTTGCGGGATTAAGGAAGAGATTATTGAAACTGCTAAAGTCCAACTGACTTTGCGCCAGGCTGCTCGCCGCGCCGAGCCCTGCACCCGCTACGATTTGCGCGCCCGCAAATGGCAGGTAGGGATTGCGCGCATTTCCGATTGAAGTAACTCCTACTCCGGTCCCATCCACGTTGGGCGCACCTATGCCTAGATCGAGATTTCGCCCGGCTAGAATTTCCAGCGCACCTGGCCCGCTGATCTGAATATCTCCCGCCTGCGGAGCACCCGGAACATCGAGAAAACTCCCCAACGCCAGCGCCGCGCTGCGGAGAGGTGAGTTAGGATCGTACGCGATAATATCGCGGCCCGCCGCGATCACCGTGATAGCCGAGGAGTTAGCGTTCTGCACATACAGGGACACATCAGTCAGATCCTGACCCGCCGCGATCCTGGCTGCCTTTCCGGAGAAAAGAGTGAAGCCAGAGATATCTCCAGTGTTAGAATAGAGATGGATAGGATTAGGGTCGGAAGCGTGTAGCACTCCCGGCGCGTGCAAAGCCTGTTTCGTTTGCAGGACAGCCTGCGCCCCTGCGATTGAACCAGACTCCAGAAATAACTTATCGACAAAGTCCAGAACGTGCGCAGGGCTGGTCAGCAAGGCGGCGGGATTGAGGCCACCGATGGTTTGTAAAGCAAAGGGCGACTCTGCTCCCGGGATGGAAGATGGGTCAGCATCCGACAGGTTGATCAAGCCGGAGTTAAAGGCACTTACCTGCGTGGCCGCGTCGCCTGCATTTAAGACACCGCTTTGTTGCAAACCATTAATGGACCCGGCGGCGGCCAAATCAATCGTGCCGCTCGCGGAAGGCGATAAGAGTAACTGACCAACAAAGTTCAGGTCACCCGAGAACGAGGTAGCGCGCAACGTTCCAGGTTGGAGAGCTGTGACTGTGGCAAAGGCTGTAACATCCGTTTCATCCAACCGGAGCCATGGCTGATAAAAAGCCGCGGTCGGCGTCGTCTGCGAAAGGAGCAGGACATCGCGCTCCCAGGAGAGAAGCAATGGATCGGGCGAAATCTTACCCGGCAAGGTAGCGCTTTCGCGCAGAGTTACAGTGCCCGTCAGCGAAGAAACATCTACCGCATCGGTCTCAGCATAAGTAGAGAAGTAAGTCTTATACCAATAAGTGTTACTATAACCACCTGGCAGGAGAAACGTATTAGCCACCGGCCCCAGAGTCAGGTCGGCCTTCGCTTGCACAGAAAAGCTGCCTTTGCCCAGGAAGAGGGTTGTCGGCAGCCATGTCTGCTCGGGGAGCGGAGCTTCGCCGGTAAGTGTGATGAGAGAAGGTGAGCGGGTGCTGTTGGTATGAATGCTATTCCCGGCACTTAGCTCGCCCTGGCCGCGCTCCACGTAATAGACGCCTCCGTCTATATCATGACCCGCGTGCACCGTCAGGTTACCGCCGCCTAACTCTATGAGTTGACCAGAATCCGGGGTGTCTTTCGGTTGACGCGAGTTAGTTGGAACAACGGCGTCCACGTTTTGCACATCGTGTCCGGCACTTAGAGCTACATTTCCACCTCCGAGGGCGCCGACTCCTTCAAAGAAGTTGCTGAAATCCACCCACCAGGTAGTCGATGCTATGTCGCCTAAGTGAGCTACGCCAAATCCTCCCGTCGCCGGATCGATATAACCGCGACGATAAAGCCAGTTATTTGGAAGTTGACGCTCCGAGTCAGGAATGATGTTACCGTTGCTATCCTGGCCGAGGTGAAGAATGTCAACGCCGGCATCGATCACTACGTTACCGCCGCCCGAACTGTATTGGGCCGGATAAGGAGGACTCTCCTGGATCGCTCCCAAAATCGTCTCGCCGCCGGTAGCATCGAGTCGCGGCAAGTCGAAACGCCCTCCCAGCGTGGCGTCACTCACCTGAGCCCCGGCCGTATAGATCGTAGCAAACTGGTTTTGCAATCTCACATCACCACTAACCGAAATAACGATATCTCCAGTTCCAGTGCGAATGACCTGGTAGTGACCCACGAGTGCTTCGCTAGTGACCGCATCGAATTGCGAGCCCGAGGGATTAAAGGCAATCTCACCGCCGAAGACTCCGAGGTCGAGAGAGCCGGCGGGACTATTGAAAGCCGGTGCAGCTGTAGCTCGGTAGTTAGCAGCCTGGAAATCCGCGCCAGCGGTGATTCGATAACTCCAGGATTGTTGCGGAGTGCCATCGGCAAACACAGGGAGTAAAGGAGAAGTCCAGCGAGCGACATTTCCGAGAACATCGAAAGGCACCGTGCCAAGGCTATCGCCAAAGCCATCAGTCAGAGCGCCGTTGAAAGTGATCGAGCCTTTCGCGCGCAGAGTTAGAATACCAGGCTCTACTCCGATCATAATCGGGTTACCGGATTGGTCGAAAAGGGGCTGACCCAGTTGATCCACCACCGCCTTGCGTTCGCCCCCGCGATAGGTCGATAAGTCCCAGTCACTATTCAACGTTAGGTCGCCGTTTGCGTTGACAATCTCCGCCCCCGGCCGGACGTGCAACACCGGCGCCAGAAAACCATTCGTGCCGAGGACCCGGGTAGCGATAGCCGCGGCACTGTTACTGATCGCAATCTCATTGCCCAGGACTGCCGGCTCCTGGTTATCAATGGAGCCATCGGCACTGGCATCGAAGATACGATAAGCTTCCAGCACGATACTTTGCGGGTTAAGGATTTGACCTGCAATCGGCGCGACCGCGAGGTCAGTCGAGCCTGCATTCTGCGGCGCGCGTAAGTGCAGTGTCCCACCGGGTCCTGTACCTAACGACAAGTTGATCACCGACCCCGCCTGAATATTAATCTGACCACCGTTCGCGCCGCGGGTTTCGAGATCGACCAGGCCTGACTTACCACCGGCGTCGGGCGTAAGGCCGGCCGCGTTGAGCTCCGCGCCACTCGCGAGAGTTACATTAGCGTTCGCGAAGAGTCCTATGGTTCCACCGTTGTTAGAATAGGCGTCGATTGTTCCCGTAACTGTGATGGAACCCTGGTCGGCCGAGAGATAAATGGCTCGGGCTGATGAGTCGCCATCGACCAGGATGTCGCCGGTGCGGACGCGGATATTACGCGCTTGGGTAAACCCGCCGCTATTAAGCAAGGTATCGAGCGCCGCTGTCCGGGGCAGGCTTCCTATGTCGAGATTGAAGATACCGCCAGCCCCGCCGGCACCATGAAGAGAACCCTTGGTAACTATGGAACCGTTAGGGGAAGAGATTGTGAGACTTCCGGCATTTCCACCATCCGACTGCGCTGCGACTGTTATCAGGCTGGCGGCATTGAGTAGAATGTCGCCGTTCGTCGCAGTGAGCTTGATCGCGCCGCCATCGGTAAACTTAGTGAGGTCGTAAAAGTGCTGCGCGGTTCCTGAAACGTCGAGAAGACCTCCGACCGTGAGATCGCTTCCCGGCAAAGCGCCGCTGGCTTGGATGGTGAGAGTGCCACTAGGCAGAACGATGTTGCTATTCTCGGTCACGCTCTCACCAGTTAGAGTTAAACTCGCGCCGAGGCCGCCTTGCACAGTTGGCGGTAAGGCGTTGGCAGGTCGATCCACCGTTAGAATACCGGCCGCCGACAGGTTATAAGTGGCAGCAGTTTCTCCTGTGAGCAAAGGAGTGACTACGTTAACACTACCCTGAGCATCAATACCTCCGGCGCCTTGGAAGATGATCCCTTTATTCGCGATGAAAGTGGTGCCCGCGAACTGGTCCAAGGCAATCGTACCGCCACCAAGTTGAAGAGTGTCCGCCGCGAAGACGAGCGACCCGCGAGTTGCGTCGAGACCTCCTAGCGAGCGGCCGTTGGCAGTGTTATCCAGGAAAATGTTTTGCGCGGCAAAGGTAACCGTGCCGTCATTGTGATTGAAGCCGCGAATTTCACCCGCGTGCAGGGAGAGGTTTGCTATCTCCGACGAGCCTACCTCGCCGGTTCCATACACATCCAGAGATGAGTAACTTAAGAGTGAGACTGAAGTAGCACTTTGTTGCAAGGTGCGTAAGGCTAACCCGGAGAGGATAAGGCCTGTGGTTGGTTGAAGCGTTCCCGGGTTATCCAGTTGCAGACTTATCTGGCCGCTATCTAATGCAATCGAGTTACCTTGTAAGGAAACGGTCGGATCAAGCGAGGTCGCAGAGGTCGAATCGAGGATGACACTGTTCCCACTTATCGTTACGTTCGCGCCTATGTTTAAAGCCGGAGCCGAAGAAGCATCGACACCTCGGCGGAGGATGGCAGCCGACGGATCGCTACTGATTCGCAGCAACACTCCGTTACCGCTCCCAGGCGTAGCATCGTTTCCGAAGAGCAAAGTATCTGCAGTCGCGCTCGTCCCGGGAGATTGCTCGACGACGGAGCCTTTCGTCAGAGTAATACTATCGTTCGCGACGAGAGTGATACCCGATCCGCTAAGTGGGTCGCCCGCGTTGTTGATGACGATGTTATCCGTCGAAACGGTTACCAACGTTCCGTCGATCGTGTTGGAGCGCAGGCCACCGATCAACAGGCTTTCGGCGGCAAAGGAGCTAAGCTCTGCCGGATCGAGGAGAAGAGTTCCTATCGGCGCCACGGCTCCACCACCAGCGATAAGTATATCGTCCGGTGTGGCGATATCGACCAAACCCCCGAGACCGCCGGGAGGAGCCATCGCCATGACATTCCCGCGAACGCTGATCGCACCAGTAGCAGCCAGGACTAACTGACCTGCGTCGATGGGCAGACGCGGAACGGCCGCATTGTTAGCCAGGGCGCCGTCCTTCAGGAACGAGTTAGCAGAATATATCTGATACTGGGCGCGGGAGTTTATCACCGCTTGCGAAGCTAACTCGAAAGTAGATAGCAAGGGCTGACTCACGGGCTGACCGGTAAAGGCATTAAAGCGATAGCCCGAAACCAAAGTCGAACCATCGAGCTGCGGAGTCGTGCCATTCGGAAGAGTAGCTTCTGGAGTAACGAGAACTGCGCCCGGAAGCAAGGCGTAGCGAGCTGGAAGCAAAGTATAAGTGCCAGCAGGCAGGACATTGCTCGCACTTAGATAGACGCTGTCTCCCACGGCGAGGGCGCTATTAGAGTATCCAGGATCGAATGGCGCATAACTCTGTCCGTAATTTGGCACGATGGCGAAGCTGGCAGGCGAACCAAGAATATCCACCGTGCCACCAAGACCAGTGATGAACTGGTAAGCGAAAAGGTCGCCGCCGCCGCGGATATCTACCGTGGCGGCCGTTTCATCTATCACCGTCGTCGCGGTAAGAGTTACTGTCTTACCCGGAACGCCGCCGGCCGTAATGTCTATCCCTGCGGGATCGATCCAGGAGGTTCCATTCTGGTTAGTGCCATAAGGGATGATAAGACTAGTTCCCGTTAGAGGATCGACTGCCGAAACCGAGATAACACTCGTCGGAGTAACCGTAAGACGATCGGTTGAAGCGAAAGGCAGATTCGAGAGCGGATCGACCATGGCATTGGAGAAGCCGCTGCTTCCTACATTGATTGTCCCGATAGGTGCGCGCAAGACGCCGCCCTGAGTAATGTTGGTCGCGAAGATATTCAAAATCCCGCCAGCGGAGAGAGGCAACTGGCGGTTTCCCGAGGGTAGGATAGTCACCGAACCGCTTTGCAGCGCGCCGGTATCGTCTGCGTAATCAAACGCCGCTATGTTGAAGGTTACTTCCGTCGGCGGATAGATTTGACCCGCGGTTAGTGAGATATGCCCGGCCACATCTAGGGTACCATCGCCACGGATATCTCCATTCGTCGCGACCAGGTTAGCCGTTCCTATGTCCTGCAAGGATAGGTTTCCTACATCAATCATGCTGGCTGAGACATTCAGCCGGCCAGTCCCGTAACTCGGCGAGAAGAAGAATGGTTGTTGATTGACCAGGAAAGGACTGGTTTGTAACTCAGGCGGCACAGGTGGTAGGAACGCCTGACCGAGCGCGACAGAAGGTGCGTCCAAGTGCACCGGCGCGTCTGCGTAGATAACTCCCGAGGTCCCAACAGTCACTCGTCCATGTCCAGTCACAGTGACAGGACCGACAAAGCTCACCGTGCCGGCGAGAGTCAGTGAAGCCAATCCGCTAGAGTTGAAATCAGCGACCGCGAAATATCCTAGGCCGGGTAACGACGCGCCAGTTGTATCCACCACAGGATGTCCAATGACGGGATCACCACTGGAGTAAGAGGCAGCGGGAATGGTAGGACCTTTTTGTGTGACCTGCAAAGTCACATCGAGCGGCGTCAAAGGTTGCTCCGCCAAAGGCGCCACGAAGCGACCTGAAGAGACGGTCAGGGAACCACCCATAGCAGATGGGCCGCCCGCAGCGCCGAGTAGGGTCGCGTCACTAAAGAGTTCTTGCTGACCATTGAGAGTGATCGAACCACCATCACTCTCGATCGTAGTCCGGACGACAGGTGCGGCAGTAGGATCAATCGCGAGTGGGACACCGACGAAACCAGGAGCGACGTCCAATGAGTCACTCGTCCCGGAGACATCGAGCACCGAGCCCGCTTCGGCCACGATATTTCCCGACAACGAAATGCTTCCGCCGGGAAGCACCGAGCCCGTCCGAAATCCGAACGGATCGGGGGTAAGAAGAGTCGTGCCGGCAACGGAAAGGATACTCCTGGAACCGAGGGCAAGAGTAGGAAGAGCTTCCCCCGTGTCAGTGAGGAAAAGAGCACTGGAGTTAGCACCGCCTGTCACACTAATCGCGCCCGCAGGCACAGTAATCGTTCCCAAGACATCGGCGGTGTTTGCACTGATCGAGACGGTCGCTCCGGGATCAGTTACGATCGACGCTCCCGCGCCCATGACGAAATCGCCTCGTACCACTAATGTGCCACTGGTAAAGATATCGGTTACTCCGGGCGCTTTGAACGCCAGACTTACTGGCGTGCGCAACGCCTGCGGCAACAAGTTTTGAGTTAGGACAAGATCGCTCGCCAGGGTGAGAGTGGGATCAACAAACTGACTTAGCGCCACAGGCTGAATCCTGGTGCCCGGCGCGATAGTTACCGCCGGGAGGTACGTATCGGGGGTATCTGTGGGCGAACCTAGTCCCGTAAAAGTGAAACTGCCGAAGCCTCCGTGATTAAAGAAACTCGGGGTAAGTGAGAGTGTGTTTTTATCACTCGTTTTCCCGCCTATCTGCACGGCGGGAGCGAGGATACTCAGCGAGCCGCCGAGGTTACCTCCGCCGTAGGCACTCAAAGTCGCGCCTAAGTCGAGCGTGCCACCCAGAAGCGCTGCAATATCCAAATCCTGACCGGCCTGGATCGAAATAGCACCGCCGTGGCCATAAGTGGGAGAGTTAGCCGCATTCACCTCCACCCCACCGGAAGCATCGATCACGCTGCCGGGTTGCAGGTCCACGCTGTAACTCTTGATCGTAACAGAGCCACCGTTAGTTATGAGTGGGAATGTAACGGGCGAAAAGATTCCCGACCTATCGTCGGCAATCAAACCATCGACGTTAAGTGAAGCATGCGCGCCGAGAGTAAAGTTACCGCGTGTCCTATCCGGCGGTGGAACCGCTGTGAGCAGACCCGGACTTATATTCACTGCGATGTTGAATTGGTAGGGCGAGAACTCGAAGACATTGAAAGCCAGGTTGCCGCCCGGCGCGGTGATATGTCCTTCGAGGTCGAGGTTAGCGGCCGAGAGCATGATCGCGCCGCCGGTCGGAGCTACAATGGTAACGTTTGCCGGTAAGGTGATATTACCATCACTGTTCGTTACCGAAAGACTGCCAAACCCTCCAGTCGTGAATAAGTCAGGCGAGAGAAAGGCCTTCGCTTTGCGATCGTCGCGCAAAGGTAACGGCAACCCATTTTCATCCAGCGCAAAAGCGTCCGCAGCCGCGAGCTGTCCACCGTTGCGGATAACTATATCCGGAGGATTAGGCGAAATCAGCGGATAGGAGAGAGAAGGAAGATTGGCTTGGAAAGCCAGTGAGACCGACCCCAGCACCGGGGGCATATCTCGCTGCCTTGGCCCGACGATAGTGGCTCCGAGAAGAGTGCCATCGAGGGCCATGCTCGCAGCGGAGATGGATAGCGTCCCACCATTCCCACCCTGAGTGTAACCGGGTTCGAATTGCGAGCCGTTGACCAGCTGGTTAGTTGTCGTCTGGAAGATGCCCCACTTAGGATGAGCTTCCGTTGAGCCGGTATAGATGCCCTGATAGATACGATCCGGCGTCGCTTGGGAGATATCGAAGATGCGGCCATCCGAGATAACCTTGGTCGTCTGCACGTCCGCACCTGAATAGTTGATCGATCCGCCTGAGACATTAACGGTCGCGCCAGGCTGCAGGATGACAGACCCTCCCGCAGTAAGACTAACATGCCCGCCGGCTACAGTTAGCTCGCCTACAGTCCGCTGCACCAGCGCGACAAAGCCGGATAAGTCGGCCAAAGGTGTCCCGACGAAAGGCTGTCCGTTATAGGTCCCAGTCTTACGAATATCGATAGTCACTGTCTGACCGCGAAGCGGACCATTGCGCTGCGTGGGGAAGTTGGCCAGCTCTGCGCCGCGCAGGTCCGCGGTAATGAAGTTTTCACTCACTGAGGCATCGACTCCTACGGAACCCGAAACGTCAATCGATGCGCCCGAGTCGAGATAGATCTGACCGTCTGTGGCAAAGAAGGCGTAACTAGGATTGACCGGCAGCCAGCTCCCAGCGCTCACTGAGACATTGGCGTTAGGCGCCAGAATGGAAGCGTCTTCACCCAGGTGGATCGCCTTTCCCTGGAGGTTGAGTTGCGAAGGGAGCGCTAACGCTGTTCCCACCACCCGATCTGTGCTGGAAAGCTCCGGTAGGATAGCAGTCACACTTCCTGCGCCTAACGAGACTAGGCCCGAGGCGGAAGGTGTCAGCACGACCACCGGATTCACTCCGGGTGGAATGGAAGGGACCGAGTTATAGTTAGCCAGGAGATCGACGCGGCCATTTAAAGCGACGGAAGTAGAGCTATTAATGAATCCGTTCTGATCCACTTCTCCTCCCGTAAGCGTGACATCGGCACGTGGCGCGTCGATCAAACCATTATTCGTAGCCACACTTCCGTAAGGCCCGATCGCGCCGACAAAGGTATCCAGCCCACGCAGGCTAGGATCTGTACTCGAATGCGCGGACATGGCTACCTGTTGGCCCGCCGCCAGAATAGTTTGCCCGTCCGGGGTCGAGATGATGCCGTTATTTGTCGTGTTTAGTCCTACCAGGGCTATGCGTCCACCGACGTGGTCGGGAGTGGTAGGACTGGAAAGAAGCGCCCCGGCTTGCACAGTTACGTCACCGACGAGGCCGCTAGGTGTATTGGGCGGAGCAGGTGGCGTAAAGGCAGGCAGGCTGCCACCATTCGGCAGCACTGGGATAGGTAGTGCGGAGAAGAGAAATTGTTCGTCCGGATTATTGAGCAATCCGCGTACAAGAAGGTTGGTATTTATAGGCAGCGAAGAAGCTACCAGCGTGTGGAGATTTACCTGAGAGGAGCCACCAAAGATGATGCCGTTTTGGTTTAAGACATAGACCTGACCGGCGGCGTCGATTGAGCCCAAGATTTGTGAGGGCCGGCCGGTAGGATCTGTAATTGTGTTAAAGGCAATCCACTCACTCTTATTAGCGCCTCCGGCACTTTGATCGAATGTTAACTTGGTGTTCTTACCGATGTTGAAGGTCTCCCAATTCAACAGCGCCTGCTGGCTGGTTTGTTTGATGGAAACGTTGGTAGTTCCGGTATGAGTGCTTTGCGTCGGAAGCTTCGCTCCTACCCAAAGCGTCGGGTCTTCATTCGCCTTTGGCGCCGCGAGGTTGGCCGGGACACCGGGCGCCACCTGCAATCCGCCGAGCGCAAGACCGTTCGGCACGTTGGGTAACTGTAACCCTGGGTGATTAGGATCGATTCCGAGGTTATTAGCACCCCGGATGGCGGTTTGCTGTGCTGCGGTCTGCATTGCCTGGACAGCTTGTAAAGCCTGCGCCGTCCGGGCGAGCGCATCGGTGCCACTGGTCGTGGTATGTGGAGTAAGTGTCGCGGCAGTTCCTCCGGTCTGGTTAGCCGATGGGGCCGCGCCCATGGTAGCGCCGCCGCGGAGGATATCTCCACCATCAAGAGTAGAGATCAGGGTAAGTCCAAGGAGCATAACCATCATGCTCCATTTGCTTTTCGTGGAAGTAGGAAGCATCAAAAGTAAGTCGGTTATAACCTGGAGTAGGCTCGCATCTCACTCCTGCGTTGCCAGCGGCGCGAACTTAGGAAAGCCTCGCTATTCGCTTTCCCACCCGCAACGAGCTTTTTGTTACGTTTGTGTGAAAATGAGAGCGGACAGGATAGCTTCCTGTCCAGCGCTCAAGGCTTGACCTTTTGGTCCGCCAGCTTGTCCCGGTAATCCTGCACCAGATTCTGCAGCTTCACGCGAGTAAGTCCGACAAATGGCTCCTTTGCGGCCAGAGCATCGCCCAGGCCGAAGTGCTCGTAGCGCGTGAGTATCTCGTTGCCGGTCTTAAAGAGCGCGTCGTTCTTGCGTTGCTGATCCTCCACCTCGCGTTGTAAGAGGATACTCTTCCCCGAGAGCTTGACCCGCTCCGTTTCCGTCTTTTTCGCAATCTCGGTTACTTGTTGATAAGCAGCCTGCCACTTACCGAGAGCGTCTTTTAGTTTCGTGATCTCCTCGGCTTGTCCGGCGGCCGCCTTTTCTGCTTTGGTCTTGCCCGAAGTCAGCGATTCCACTTTTGCGGTCAGGCCTTTGTTGACTTCGTCCGCCTCAGACTTAGCGGCTTCCAACGTAGCCTTCTCCGTTTCGCAACTGCGAGCTTGCAACAAAGCATTACGTAGCGCGTCACGCATTCTGTTATCAGTGGGATCAGCGCCTTGCGCCGGAAGGACTAATCCTATTCCTAAAGTTACGATGCCTAACGAGAGTAAGATATAAGTGCGCATGACTAGAACTTCCCGTTGAAATCGACCTGGATGACGTCGCTCTTGTAGGTCGGGCCGGCGATACTATTGGCACTTAGCCAGCGCACACTCATCCAAGTGCGCGAGGATAGGGCGAGCGATCCACTCACGGTGTAACCTTCCAGGTTCGTGCCGCCGAGGCCGAAATCCGAGTCGACGAAGGCATCGACGAGTGCGTCGGATTCGATGTAGCGATAATCGAGGGCGACGTTCCAGTCCCAGCGCTTGAGTAAGACCGGTGCACCGGCAATAAACTCGACGATGAATGCCTTGTTTCCGCCCTCGAAATTCCCCGGCGCGCCGGTGGCCGTGTTCGGGCCGCGATTGTTCACCGCGATCGCATTGATGTGACTCGCATCGAAAGCGAGGTTAGTCGCAAACTCACCCACCACGGAAAGGTGCACCGGGTCAAAATGACTGAAGTCCACCCGGCCGGTGATGACTAACTCATGAAACGGCGTCGCCAGCCCAAAGTATTGGAACTGATTCGTTGTCCCGAAATTGTTGTCGACCGTCGGGACGATATTGCGAATAGGAAAGTAAGTGTTCCCCCTTTGCGCGAAGGAAGGGCGGCTGTTATCCGTATCTCCGGCGTCGGAGGCTGTAAGTGGAGTGAATGGGCTGGAAAGCCGGCCCTCGATATTTTCGAAATGATAGTAAGCCGCGGCTAACTTGACGGTGAAGTCCTTGTTGATCCGCCAGGTAACGCCAGTCTGCCCACCAAAAAGATACTTATCGTTACTCTGAAATTTATCGGGCCGGTTACTGGAGAAATTAAAGTCGGTGTTGAAGACGGGAAAGGCGCCCGCGGTGACAAATGGAGTGAGCCCTTTGACAACCTGATACTTACCTTGAAAGGCCAGGCCATCGAAGCCGATGTCTTCATCCCAAACCAGAGGGGTGGAGAAAAATGGGTTATCGAATCGGCCCGCCTCGACGATCAAATCGCGGGTGACAATCCCGCCGATTTCGTAACGCAAAAAGGCGCGATCGAGCCAGATCTCGAACTTACTAAAGTTACCGCCCTGGCGCTGATTCGCTACACCCAGAGTCTGATTAGTCGTCACCGGAGAGTTATCTTCGCCGGTAGCAATGCGCATCCCCGCGCTGAAGCCTTCCCCCAGGTCCACCGCAGCGCCGCCGCGCGCGCGCAGGCGAAAGCGGTTACGATCCTGATCGACGTTTAACTGGGGAGAGAAGAGCGTGCCCGAGACATCGAAAGGTGCGCCAGAGTTAATGGCGTTGAAGTTAGGAAAAGCCCCCGTGTTATCGTTCCCCGATGGAAAGAAGTCGCCCTCATAGCGCAAACGAATGTCACCAAAGAAGCGAAAACGCGAGACCCATTCCGGCACGGCGTTAGGCGCGGCCCAATGTTCTTCGCGCGCCTGGTCCATGACTTCTTGTTTGATCTCATCACGAATCTGGTTCTTCACCACCTGCGGCACATAGGTAACCCTCACATCGTCGCCGGAGGGTGCAGGTGCACTTGACGCCGCCTGTGTGGCCGCGGCCTGCGCGCGCGCGGTCGCGGCATCCTGCTCGGCTTGCTGAATTAACTCATCCGCATCTTCTTTCGGTAACACTCCTCGTTGCACCAATCGATTAATGAGATTGATGGTGACATTTTGTGAAGGAGTGACGGGCGCGGCGCCCGCCGTCGCAGGCGCGATATCGGGCGGTGGTGTCAGGC
Organism: Chthoniobacterales bacterium; assembly: GCA_013821455.1. Lineage (GTDB taxonomy): Bacteria > Verrucomicrobiota > Verrucomicrobiia > Chthoniobacterales > UBA10450 > Palsa-1392. The sequence goes on along the minus strand of JACDGS010000006.1, from coordinate 64,182 downwards.
GATCGCCGGAATTCGGGATAGTCGGATCTGGTACGCTACGAGGCACCCCTGTCTCTTCCAACACTGGAGTAGAGAGTAACTCTTCCGGTGCGGGCGGAGGCGTCGGGTCCGCCGCGACCAAGCAGGAAGCTAACCCGACACTTAGAGTTAGACTTAGGATAAGTCGGGCTCGGAGATAACTCGTAAGTGGGATCATGTTCGCCAGTTCTATGCCAGGAGTTCGACTTACTGAGGACGGCGCGCGGTAATGCGCAGAAGGATAGGCATCGGCATTCCTTCCGGCGGTCCTTCGGTGACTCTTAGCCCTGTGAGGATTTGATTCCTAAGTGTCTCGTCGAGGGCAGAGTTACCCGTGGAGTTCGCTAACTCTGCGCGCGAGATTCTCCCCGAGGCATCGGCCCATACTCTTACCTTCACACTAAGACTCGCTTCCCGTGTATCTCGGTTGCTCCGCAACGCCTCCGCGATCTGACGCTGCACCTGGCCGGCATACCAGTCATAAGGACTTCCGCCCTTACCATTGCCAAAACCATTTCCGCCCGAGCCACTGAGTCCGAAACTGTCGCCGTGACCGTCGCCCTTTATCCCTGTGCCGATAGGAGGTTGGTCCGGCGGCTTGGGCGGTTCGTCCTGCGGTTTCTCTTCCGGCGTTTCGATTTTTTGCTCTTGCTGATCGACGACTTTCTCTTCCGGGGTGGGTTGCTGCGGCGGGGTCGGTGGTGGCGGCGGGAGTTTGACCATGACTAACTCCGGCGCGCGCCGAGGTGCAGAGCTGCTGCCTTGGACAAACTTAACGACAAGAAAGACAACGCTCGCGAAGGCCACGGCCGCAATGACAAGTCCAAGCCTGTAACGCTGGAAAAAACTGCGTTCGCTATCTTCGCTCGCCATAGGTGCAATGCAGCCATTCCTTCGCCTGCTTCACTTCGCCTGCGGCTTCGTGGCCAGACCTACTTGAGTAAGTCCCAGCCGGCCGAGGACATCGAGGACATCCATCACGCCTTGATACTGAGTAAGACTATCTCCCCGCACGATGACCGGGAAGTCGGGAGTCTGCGCCTTTTGCTGGTTCAGACGCTGCTCCAACTCGGGGAGAGTTACCGGGACGGTATCGAGGAAGATCTTACCTTCGTTATTCAAAGTGATGGCCTTAGTCTTAGGCTTGGCCAGACTGGGAGTGTTACTGGCTTTGGGAAGATTGACTTTGAGACCTTGCACGGTTGCGGTCGTCATCAGGATGAAGATGACTAACAAGACGTAGGCAAGATCCAACATCGGCGTGATGTTGATATCGTCGTAGGGCTTATCGTCCTGGATTTGCATCGTGGGAAAGACTTAGCCCGGAGTTAGTGAACGCTCTCCTGGAAGACATCCATGCGATTGGTATGGGGAGCGGGAGTTTCCCGGTAGAACTCCGCCATCTTGGTCACGAACTCGTCGATGAAGATCGCCATGTCGTCCTTGGCGTCCTTCACCCGGGATATGATGTAGTTATAACCAAAGAGAGCCGGAATAGCTACGGCCAGGCCAGCTACGGTCGCGAGGAGCGCGGCCGCGATTCCGGGCGCGATCGCATTGACATTCACATCACCGGCGGCCGCGATCGCCGCGAAGGTAATCATCACTCCAATGACTGTTCCGAGAAGGCCCAGGAACGGTCCGCCGGAGATACAGATAGTTAGGAGGACAATGAGCCGGTTGATCTTCTGACTCTCGCGCACCAACCCGCCGTCCAACGTGGCGCGGATAGCCTGAATGGAGCGGCCCGCTAATCCGCGGCGCGTTCCTTCGGTAGCGTTATCCGCCGCGAGACGATAGCGGATTTCCTCGACGCCTATGTGATAGATGCGATAGACGGAAGCATTTCTCATTGCCCGCTGAGCTTCTTTATTAACACGACCTCCCATCGAGCGCGCGTGTTCGGCATCCCCTTCGTCGAGCGCGGTCAGATCTTCGGCGACTCGTTTCCACTCTTTCATGAAGAGGGCGTTGCCTTTGCTGATAGCATTGAGGTAACGAATCTTAGTGACCATGACCCACCAGCTCATACAGGCCATCAGGGCCAGGATGACGATAACTATCCAGCCATCAACGGTGAGAGAGCCAACGAGCACGGACAAAGTGCCACCGCCGCTGAACCAAGTAGTCCTCTGCTCGTCCTGTCCGTAAGTGAGTAACTTATTCGCCTTATCTCCGCCCTGGTCGATGGCCGTGACTTTGATGAAATCGGGTGACCGGCCTACTTTGGATATTTCTAACTCGTCCAGTTCGCCGGTAAGACCGCCCGCACTATTCGGCGCTATGTCGCCATCGATGCCGGCCGTTGCATTAAATGCCGGCAAGGCGACGGGAAGGGAACTGTAGCTCTCGCCGTCAAGATAGAGAATTATCTTTCCGCTTGCGGCAACGATCGCCAGGTGATGCCAATCCTTGGCTGCGATAGGACTACCGGCAGGACTTCGTTGTCCGTTGACTTCAAAGTAGGGAACGCCTTTGTCGATTCCGACCAGAAAAGAAGAAGTGTCATCCTTACGACTGTAAATAAGTGCATTGGGAGATAGGGCGACTGACTTCACCCAAGCCATCCACGTCATTTCACCACCTGCCGTCCACGCGAGCGTCGGAGAAGCAGGAATTTTGACGGCATTGCGACCACTTAGCGCCAGCCCGGCGCCGATCATGGAACCTTCCACCGGTGTGCCAGCACCTTCGCCGTTGTTTCCTCCCGCGGATGAGTCATTCGGCGCCCCGCTTTTCTCGGCGAAGTGGTAAACGAGGACCGTGTCCGCATCGAAAGTGCCCTTGGCATTCTCCGCCTTGATCGCGGTCGGACCGTTGTTGCCGTAGTAGAGAAAGATAGTCGTAGGACTATCGGGTTTTAGCTGGGGGATCTTGATCCAGACGAAGGCTTCGCTCAGGAGCGAGTCGAATTTTTCAATATGATAACTAAGGAGAGTCTTATCGTCGTCCGCGACGAAGCGAAGATCGCTTCCATCCTCTTTCGCGGCGGAGAATTGAAAGTTACCGTCGTGCAGTCGCAGTAGGATAGCCGTTGGACCAAGCGGCTGGGTGATGGCGGTCCCTTTTTCCGTGGTATCGAGCGTGATCTTCTTCCGAATAGTCCAATCGCTATTCCACCATTTCGCCTCCGCCGTTGTAGAGAAAACAAGCAGGAGACTTAGCAGTAGTAAGTTCCCGGAGAGGAGATTTCGTTTCATGATAGCTACTCCTCTCTAGAAGTCCGCCCAGACTCGAAAGGTGAGTCTCGGATCATAGGCTTGAGTTTCGACCTGACTGATAAGGGGCAGCCCTAAGTCCAACGACCCATTAAAGTGGTTATAGAGATGAAAGCGGGTGCCGATGCCGATGCTCGCTAATTGAAAGGACGACTGCTGGTCCGGCAGAGGAGAGTCAACGAAAACCGTTCCACCTTCGACGAAGGCATAGAGACGTAACTCGTTTCTCTCCACAGGGCCTTTCAAAAACGATGGACCGCGCAGCTCCAGGGTCCCGAGGACCGCGTCGTCTCCCAATACTTCCGACTCGAGATAGCCACGAACCGTAGCCAGACCGCCGGCACTAAACTGCTCGCTATTAATGAGAGGTTCGCTAGCTACCTGACCCGCAATCTTCCCGAAAAGCTGGAAACCTTTGGGAAGGTCATGGGTATGACCCAGATCGCCTCGCACATAGATGAAGTTGCCGCCGGCTCTGAAACGGTTGAAATCAAACTCAGCTTCATCACTGCCAAGGCCGCGCAACGCCAAGGTAACTCCCGTATTTAAGGCTGTAACTGAACCTTTCTCAGCCCAGGTTGCTTCGTAAGCCAAGGTGAGAGGGTAATAGGCGATCGGAGTGACGACATTCTGCCCGGCGATGGTCAGGTTTTGGTCGAAGTTCTTGTAATCGAAACCCAGGGTTAGGTTATGGTAGAAATTCCTAGCCGGAGGGAGAGTAACAATCGCGCGAGCACCTATGATTTCGCCCCGGCCGGCAACGGCTGCGCCGCCGAGGGTAGAAACGTTGCTATCCTGTTTGGTTCCCTGGAGCAGGAGACTTAGCCAGCTCACTCCGGGGAACCTTGCCAGATAATAGGCGGAATAGACTTTGGCATCGTCCAATCGCTCCGGCGCAAGCTGGAAGCTGAATCCTATGGAATGTCCTAACTGCCATAGGTTGTTGTAACTTATGGCCCCGTTCAGGCGCAGCTCGGTGGTGCCTATGCTATAGCGATTGTTTATCTCAACACTGCCATGCAAAGGGAAGGTATCTTTTACCTCGAGGTCGATATCTACCGTCCCCGGAATAATACCCGTGCGAAGAGAAGGTGTAACCCGTCTATCGGATAACTGATTCAAAGCTACGATATCCTGAGTTACTGCGTTGAAATTCGGGACATTGCCTTCCGCGAGAGACGGCGCTTCCTTCTTGATTTGCGCCGGAGAAAAGTAGCGAGAGCCTCTAACTCGTAGCCGACCGACGGTATTCTCCGAAACCTGCAAAAGCACCACTCCACCGGCAGCCGACTGGGCGGGTATCTGGACACTTACCGTCTGATAGCCCTTATCCTTAAAAGCCTTCTCCAGCGCCGCGCGCGCCTCTTCCACATCAGTCGCTGAGCGCCCGGGTCCCAGGAAAGGATACACTGCCTCTTCTATGTCACCTTTAGATAACTTATGCGCCCCCTGGACACGGTACTCCCGAATGTATAGCGCCCCTACCGGAGAAGGCTGAGCGGCGCCTGAGTTATTTGGCGCGCGGGGAGTATCTGGCGGTGTCTCGGGTCTAAGACTGGCGACACAGTTAAACGCGAATAAGTCGCACAGGATAGTAAGTAAGAGCACATAATGACTCCTCTTCCCACCTGGGATGGATGGGAATAATACGCGAGTTATCGGCAGCGGGGACACGGCGGGATTATTGATGTCGCGCTTAGGGCTCTCAAGCATTGCTGTGTTACGATTCAGTGACACCACGTCGTTCGCCGGCGCTCCCGCTTGCTAGCTCTACTGGTCGTGACTGGGGGTGAGTGCGCGAGGACGCGTCGGGGCGAAGAATGGGTGTGTTCGCTTTACCCGGCGACATTTACTCTCGACGGGGTCACAGCTAACTGGAGTAGGACCGGATGAAGCGGAGGCGGAGTAAGAGTTTTTGAAAGAGAGATGGAACCATCGATCGCCTCCGGCGTCGCGCGACGATCTCCGGGGAGATTCTCTTTCCCGCGAAGGCGATCGCATGCGGAGCAGACGTTCGTCGAAGCTTCCGCGACCGGCGGGGAGCTTCCTGAGAAGCTCCCGTGGTAGAAATCTGGAGCGACGCTTCGGGCATGAGCGACGATTGTCGCGCGCCGGATATGACGTCAATCCCGTGACGAACGTTCTACGAGAAATGTAACCGTCCCGACACGAATCTGTAACACAAGGCAAGACAGATGAGTCCGGCCTTTGTCTGGAATGTTACAGATGTTTGTTCGCTTTCCCTTACTGCGCTAGTTCTTCGCCCGGATCGTCGCGACTCCTTCGACGAATGCTTTCCGAGTGAGACGAAGAGCACGAAATCGGGATAAACCGCTCCGCCACGCGCGTGTAATGGAATATTAATCCAGCGAGGCCAAAGCATCGACTACCTTCCTGCCGACGCGTTTCTCGCCCGTATGCCTTTGATACCAAGTCCCGTCCGGAAGATAGAATCAACTTGCCCGGAGTTATAGTGACGTTTCCTGGTTTAACTGTGACCTCAAAAGTTGTCATGCGCATTGGATGTAGCTTGCTTTGCGCGCTCCAGAATGCTGAGATGATTATTCGAATTATTTCCTGCTACCTCCACCTCGTCACTAACTCCCATGAATATCGCTCCTACTAACTCTACCCCTGACTCATCCGAAAGCTCGGCGCACCTTGGCTTTGTCCTGCTTATCAGCAGCGTAGCCGCAATCGGTGGGCTGCTATTTGGTTACGATAGCGGCTGCATCAATGGCACGGTCGAGGCGCTTAAGACGGCCTTCGGTTCGAGCGATGTCGCGAGCGGGTTTAATGTCGCTTCCATCCTGCTCGGCTGTGCCGTAGGTGCTTTTCTTGCCGGCCGCATCGCCGATAAGTTCGGCCGTCGCGCTGCTCTCTTTGCCGCGGCCGTTCTTTTCGCTCTTGGCGCCTGGGGAGCGGGCGCGGCTTTTAACTCTGCGGTCTTTATCGTCGCGCGCTTGATCGGCGGCTTTGCGGTCGGCGCGGCGAGTGTTATCGCGCCGGCCTACATTAGTGAAGTTTCGCCCACGGCTTATCGTGGGCGGCTCGCCAGTTTGCAACAGTTAGGCATTGTTCTGGGACTCTTTCTCGCCTTTCTCGCTAACTATCTCATCGCGCGCGCGGCGGGGAGCGCGAATTCCCGATTCTGGTTCGACTTTCCAGCCTGGCGCTGGATGTTTTGGGTGCAGCTCATACCGATTTCCTTTTTCTTTCTCGGTTTGTTTCTTATCCCGGAATCTCCGCGCTATCTCGTCTCGGCAGGTGACCTCGCGGGTGCGCGAAATGTTCTCATGATGGTTTCCGACGCGTCAACGGTCGAAGGAAAGATCGTGGAAATTCAGAAGACTTTGAAAGTCGATCATCGGCCGAGTTTACGCGACCTTTACCACTCCGTTACAGGCAAGATGCATCCTATCGTTTGGGTAGGTCTCTCTATCGCAGCCTTGCAACAGTTAGTCGGCATTAACGTCGTCTTTTACTATGGCGAAATCCTTTGGCGCGCAGCCGGCTTTTCCGAAGGCGATGCGCTCAAAATCAATGTCATAGGAGGTGTCATCAATGTCGCTTCGACTTTGATTGCGATCGCGCTCGTAGATAAGTGGGGACGCAAACCTCTTCTTATTACTGGATCGATCGGGATGGCTATAACTTTGGGGTTACTCGCGGTTATTTTTGGAACGGCGCATGTCGCGGCTGGCGGCGCCTTGCAGCTTAGCGCGAAGGCCGGTCTGACGGCACTTATTTCTGCCAATGCCTATATCGTAGCCTTTGGTATGTCGTGGGGGCCGGTGATGTGGGTGTTGTTAGGGGAAATGTTCCCGAATCAAATGCGTGGCGCGGCGCTGGCTGTAGCCGGGCTATCGCAATGGGGGACTAACTTTCTCGTCACGATGACTTTCCCTCTCATGCTGCGTAGCATCGGGCTGGGCGGCGCCTACGGACTTTATGCAGGCTTTGCTCTTATCTCACTCTTCGTCGTCCGCGCGATTGTGCCAGAGACCAAGGGACGGACGCTCGAGCAGATGTGAATCTGCGCGCGCATCGTTTTCCGACTTAGCTATCGCGCGCTTGTCCTGTTCCCGAGAGCTTTGCTAACTCGAATGCTTAAAGCAGTCGAGTTCCAAACGCTGCCTTTGGTATGCGAGCAGATGCTGAGATGCTTAACGTTTCAGGGCGCTTGAAATCTGATCTCACTTTTGAAGTTATCGATTACTAGTTTTGCCGATGACTCCTTCCCGCCTTAACTTTCGGCTGGATGCGACAGCGCCGGATTCGCGCGCACGCGCGGCGACGTTTCGTACCTTGCATAACGAGATCCAGACGCCGCTCTTTATGCCGGTCGGAACGCAGGCGACGGTTAAGGCGCAGCTGACGCGCACGCTGGAAGAGGCTGGCTCACAAATCCTTCTCGCTAACACTTATCACCTTCTCCTGCGACCGGGCGTCGAAGTGTTTCGCCGCCTGGGCGGTATTCATCGCTTCATGAGTTGGGATAGGTCTGTCCTCACTGACTCCGGTGGCTTTCAAATCTTTTCGCTCCCACATGCGCGCTCCATGAGTGAGGCGGGCGCGGTCTTCCAGAGTTATCTCGATGGAAAGACCATCCTCCTGAGTCCCGAGCTAAGTATCGAGACACAGATAGCGATCGGCAGCGACATCATGATGGCGCTCGACCAATGCATCGCCTCGACTGCGGATGAAGGTACGGCGCGAGCGGCGGTCGAGACCACTTATCGCTGGGCTGGGCGCAGTCTCGCCGCGCGTGGCGATTCGCCGCAGGCGTTGTTCGCCATTGTCCAGGGCGCCTTGCATAAGGAGTTACGGCGGCAGAGCGCGTTGTCGTTAGGCGAGATGGCGTTTGATGGTTTTGCCATCGGTGGTCTGGCGGTCGGTGAGAGTAAGAGCGAGCGCGAAGACCTGTGTGAGTTTACCGCGGAACTGTTACCTCAGGATAAGCCGCGCTATCTCATGGGTGTTGGCACGCCGTTCGATATTCTGGAAGCCGTTCATCGCGGGGTGGACATGTTCGACTGCATTATGCCGACGCAGCTCGCGCAACGCGGCGCGGTTTTCACTTCGCGTGGCTTTCTGCAAATGCGCCGGGGTGTTTATAAGTTCTCGGAGGAGACGCTCGATCCTGCTTGTAACTGTCCCACCTGCGCGCGTTACTCGCGAGCTTACCTGCATCATCTTACGAAGACGAGTGAGACACTTGGCTGGCAGCTCCTGGGCAAGCATAACATCCATTTCTACCAGCAACTGATGCGGGATATCCGGGCGAGTATTTTGGCAGGCAGTTTCGCCGCATTCTATCGGGAGAAGCGCGCTATTCTCCAGGAATCGGATCGGGAGAATCCTGTTCGGTGTCCCAAGGCCGCGCGGGTGAAGCTATACTCGTTAGGTAACTATGAGGTGCACATCGCGCGCGAAGGTTTCGCCAGCATCCGGCAAGTGACGTCGGGCGAGATCATGCATATGCGCACGCCACCGATGGAGGAGGCGCGCAGCCTTTATGTCGAGCAATCGCAGCTCGCGGAAAGGCTCGCCGCGACGGCTGAGCCGCTCGTAGTTTGGGATGTGGGGCTGGGCGCGGCGGCGAACGCCATGGCCACGATCGAGTGCTATGAAGCGATGGGTCAGATAGGTCCTATACGACCTATGAGACTTATCAGTTTCGAAAACGATCTCAATTCACTAAGACTAGCGCTGCGGCATGATGATAAGTTTCCCTATCTCCGACACGGTGGGCCGGTAAATATCCTGCGCGAGGGAAAGTGGAAATCGAAGCCCTACCCGGGTCTTACCTGGACGCTAGTTGCTGGCGACTTCCTCGAGACACTTACACAAGCGCCGGCGCCGCCGGACCTGATCTTTTACGATATGTTTTCGAGTAAGACTCATCGCGAGCAATGGACGCTGGAGCTTTTCCGGCGGCTGTACGCGACATGCGCCGGTCGTGCGGTTGAGTTTTTTACGTACTCACACTCGACGCCGGCGCGCGGAGGCTTGCTGGCGGCGGGCTTCTTCGTTGCTAAAGGGCGACCCGCGGGTGCGAAGGAAGAAACTACGATTGCTTTCACGCCCGCTGCGCTCGGGTCGCCGACAACGCAAGGCTACGAGTTGCTTGGCGCGGAATGGATAGGTCGGTGGAATCGCTCGCATGTGCGGTTTCCGGCGGGGCTTTCCGCGGAAGAGCAAGTAGCGTTTGCCGAACAAATCCGGCAGCATCCACAATTTCGTTAGGCAAGCTCACACTCCGCATGTCATCCCGAGCGAAGCGAGGGATCTCGCAAGCTATAATTTGGGTTGAGGTTCCGAGGTTATTCGCGGGATCCCTCCACTCCGCTGCGCTCCGCTCGGGATGACAACGCGCGGTGGCGCAGAGGAGAGCTATTAACTCTTCGCTAACTAATCCAATAGCCTTTTCTCGATCCCACCGTAAGCATCGATGCGCCGGTCGCGCAGGAAGGGCCAGTGCGTGCGCTGCTCGTTTACTCGTTTCCATTCCACATCGGCGAAGATGGTTTCTTCGCGCTCGACGCTGGCTTTGGCCAGGATCTCGCCGCTGGGCGCGACGATGAAGCTCTGGCCCCAAAACTCAATCCCATCACCGCCCGCAGGCGCTTCGTGGCCGACGCGATTAACGGCCGCGACGAAGCAGCCGTTCGCGATGGCGTGACTGCGCTGCATCGTTTCCCAGGCGGAATGCTGGGCATAACCGTATTTTGCTTTCTCCGAAGGATGCCAGCCGATCGCGGTGGGATAGAAAAGTATCTCCGCACCTCTTAGACTCGTTAGGCGCGCGGCTTCCGGATACCATTGATCCCAACAGACACAGACGCCGACATTGCCATGTGGGGTAGGCCAGTTGAGAAAGCCAAGATCGCCCGGAGTGAAGTAGAACTTCTCATAGTAACCCGGGTCGTCAGGGATATGCATCTTGCGATATTTACCGAGTAACTCTCCGTCCGGCCCAATGATCGCGGCGGTATTGTGGTAAAGGCCGGCCGCGCGCTTTTCGAAGAGCGACGCGATAATGACTGCGCCGGTCTCGCGTGCCACTTTGCCTAACGACTCCGTCGAAGGACCGGGAATCGGTTCGGCCAGCTCGAAGTTGGCGTGGTCTTCTATCTGACAGAAATATTGCGACCGGAAAAGCTCCGGCAGGCAGATGATCTGCGCGCCTTGCTCCGCTGCTTCACGTGTTAGTGCGACGGCCTTGGCCATGTTAGCCGCCGGCTCCGGCCCGCATGCCATTTGCACGAGCGCCACTCGCGAAGTGGCTCTCTCGTCATTCCGAGCGGAGCGCAGCGCAGTCGAGGGATCCCGTGGAGTTTCCTTCGCGCGACCGCGAGGAGGTTTCTGCGATATAGACTGCACGGATCGCTCGACGGGATCCTTCGGCTGCGTTGCGTTCGCTTCGCTCACTCCACTTCGCTCAGGATGAATTGCGTTGCGGTGGCTATTTCCTTGCGTCGTCTTTCACCGAATCCGCCGGTACGATCTTGACGCTCTCCAACGTGACTCGCGCGGTGGGCTTACTGCTTTCGCCGCCATTACCACGAGTCACTGGGGTGTTTCCGATCTTATCGAGGATATCGAGACCTTTAATGAGATGACCGAAGACGGTGTATTGCCGATCGAGCGAGCTCGCCGTGCCGAGGCAGATAAAGAACTGGCTTCCGGCAGAGTTCGGATCGGAGGAGCGAGCCATCGAGAGGACGCCGCGCACGTGCTTCTTCTCATTGAATTCCGCCGGGATGGAGTAACCCGGACCGCCGGAGCCATAGCGCGCTTCGTTCGCCAGATCCTTGGTATTCGGATCACCGCCCTGAATCATGAAGCCCTTGATGATGCGATGGAAAGCGGTGCCATCGTAAAAGCCCTGGCGCGCCAGTTTCTTAAAATTCTCGACTGTCTTAGGCGCTACTTCGGGTGAGAACTCAGCGACCATTTCGCCGTCGCTCGTCTTCAGCACGGCCACTTCCTTTTGATTTGTATCCATGGGCTTAGTGTCGCCCGGTTTGCCGGCATCTTCCAGTTTTGCTGTCCGCGCGTGGGCGGATGATTTGGCGCCGGGAGTTTCCAAACCTTTTGCCGCCCCAGGGCTGGCCGCACTTGGGATGTCTGTCTCCTGACCGTGTAGGTTCGTTAGGCTAAGAGCGCCCGCGACGAGGCTAAGTAAGAGAATTCTTTGCATGACAATGAGTGGCATGAATCAGCCGGGCTCGCATTTAATTTTTCACGGATCATCCGGAGCAGCCTCTCTTCTCCTTTCCTGGTTTCCTGGCTTCCAAATTATTCCAATGCGAGGGGAGATAATTTGAATTTGGAAACCAGGAAGCCCAGGAAGGGGAAAGAAACTAAGCCTCTCACTTCCTGAGTTATCACCTTCCAGGTAACTGTATTATTTCCTTTCCTGCTTCATCTTTTCTTTTCCTGGCTTCTTGGCTTCCAGATTCATTCCAATGCGAGGGGGAGATAATTTGAATTTGGAAACCAGGAAGCCAGGAAGGGGAAAGAAACTAAGCCTCTCACTTCCTGAAAGAGAAAATGATTTCTCTTCCTGGTTTCCTGGCTTCCAAATTCATTCCAGATCCGCCCTTACAATTTTAGATAAAGCGTGCGCGTACCGAAATCGATGATGCCATGGTTCCGGCGCAAAAATTCCGAGCCTAACAATCCCACCACCGGCGGCGTCCCTTTCAGGAGATCGCCGTGAATCAAACCGGCGAGATCCATCACTCCTACCTCTTTCCGTTTCACTTCAAAGCTGCCAACCGAAAACCGGCCGATGGTCGCTAGCTGCAAATCGCGATCGTCGAGATTCACCGCGCCGGAGGTGTAAGGAGTATCACGCAACGGCAACCGCATCTGGCGCACGAACGGCCGATGAATCAAGGTCGTGAACGCCCCCGTATCGAGCATGAGCTGCGCGGCCTTGCCGTTGAGCTTGCCATCTACGAAAAGATTCCAGCCTTTGGTCACGCGAATAGGAATGTCGCGCCAGCCGCGATGATTCACTCCCGGCACCGTCCCCGGCGTGTCAGGATCGAGTTTCATAATCAGGAGTTGCTTCTCGCAATCGAGCACCGCGTTCGTCGGAAACATGATGTCGGCGCCAAGAATACCGTCGAGCTGTTCCTCATGAAAATCGTGCGAGGCATTCGCGGGGCCGCTCAGATCGATCGTCACCATCGGCTCATCCAGGAGCATGAGCGCGCCGAGCTCGAGACGATGCGCAATCGCCACACGATTGAACCCGCCATTGATCCGCAAACGCGCGGGCAATTCGGACGAACCCGGCAGCGCCGTGAGGCCGAAGTGCTTTCTGCGCGAGAGCGCGATCGCACTGACCGGCGCGCCCGTGTCCACGCCGAGGAGAGCGGCTTTGCCGTTAATCCGCGCGCGAACGAGGAGATGGTTCTGCCGCGAACGCTCGAGCGGCAAGGCTTGATATTGCTGGCTACCCGCATCATTTGGTAGAGGCGCGGCGAGCGACGGAAGGCTGAGTAGCAAAGCACTCAGCTCCGCCAGCAGATGCCGGGTAACCATCCCGGCGCCAGAAATTTTCACGCGCGAGGATAGCACGGGGCCGGGTCCAGCGATAATACTCGTTAGGCGAGCGCAACCTCCACTTCCCCGCCCAGGAATGGAAGAGCGTTGCGCCTCTCCGGGCAAAGCGTTAAGGGTGACGGCAATGAAGACATTCCTGCGCGCGGTTCTGCCCATCGCTCTTTGCACTTTCGCTCTTAGCCTAACGAGTCGGGCGCAGGATATCGTGGTCGGTGAGTTCGCCTCGCTCACCGGCAGCGAAGCGACCTTCGGGGTTAACTCCAGCAACGGCGTGGAGCTGGCGCGCGAGCAGATCGACAGCGCCGGCGGCTTGCTCAACGGCCGTAAAATCAAAATCGTTTTGGAGGACGACCAGTCGAAACCCGGCCAGCCTTCCGCGGCGGTGAAAAAATTAATCGCGAGTGATAAGTCGATCGCCATTCTCGGCGAGATCGCCAGCTCGCGTTCGCTCGAGGCCGCGCCGATTTGTCAGGCCGCGAAAATCCCGATGATCACCCCCGGTTCGACTAATCCGAAAGTGACTACAATCGGCGATTATATCTTCCGCGTTTGTTTCAATGATAAGTTCCAGGGTCAGGCTGACGCGCGCTTTGCCCTGGAAAATCTGAAGGTGAAAAAGGTCGCGATCCTGGCCGATGTAAAGAGCGATTATTCGCAGGGGCTGCAACGTTACTTCAAAGAATACTTCACCAGTCATGGCGGCGTTGTCGCCGAGGAGCGCTCTTACTCCGGCGGCGGAACGGATCGCGATTTCCGCGCGCAATTGACTTCGCTCAAGTCCGCGCAACCGGACGCGATTTTCATCCCTGGTTACTACACGGAAGTCGGTCTTATCGCGAAGCAGGCGCGTTCGTTAGGTATAAAGGTCCCGCTCTTCGGCGGCGATGGCTGGGATTCACCCAAGCTCGCTGCGATCGGTGGCAGCGCGCTCAATGGCTGTTACTTCACGACCCATTTCTCTACGCAAGATCCGAATCCAAAGGTGCAGGATTTTGTGAAGAACTATCAGGCGAAATACAAAGTCATGCCGGACGGCATGGCGCCCCTGGGTTATGATGCGATGATGATTCTCGGGGATGCGATTAAGACCGCGGGCTCGACTGATGCAGATAAGATCCGCGACGCTCTCACGAAGGTGAAAAATTTCGAAGGCGTCACTGGCTCGATCACGATCGACGCGGACCGCAATGCTTCCAAGTCGGCCGTCGTCCTGGAGGTGCAGAACGGCGCCTATAAGTTTGCCACCCGCATCGCGCCGTAACTCGCCGATGTCGCAGATCGAATTCCTACAGCAGCTCATCAACGGTCTCTCGTTAGGCGCGTTCTACGCGCTCATCGCGCTCGGTTATACCATGGTCTATGGCATCCTGCGGTTTATTAACTTCGCGCATGGCGATGTCTTCATGCTGGGAGCGTTTGGTGGCTATTACTTAACACCTCGTATCATGCCGCACTTCGCCGGAAATCTGGCTCCGGTCGGTGTAGTCGTAGTCCTTCTACTTACGATGATCCTATGCGCTTTGATCGGCATGGTCATAGAGCGCCTGGCTTATCGGCCTCTGCGCAGCCGGCCCAAGCTTACCGTGCTCATCACGGCGATTGGAGTTTCACTCTTACTGGAGTACGGCGGACAATTCGTTTTCGGCGCTGATCCGAAGCCTTACCCAGAATTGATCACAGACCGCGCGCTCGAGAACACCGGCGCTCTAACTATCACCACCACGCAAGTCGCCGCCTTTGTCGTGACCTTCCTTCTTCTTATCGCGCTCACTCTTATCGTGAAACGTACGAAACTCGGCATGGCGATGCGCGCTGTTTCTAACAACGCGACCGCGGCTTCACTCATGGGTATAAATATCGATACCGTCGTGTCATTCACCTTTGGGTTAGGCAGCGCGCTGGCCGGGGCGGCTGGAATCCTCTATGCGTTGAGTTATCCATCCATCGATCCGCTTATGGGTCTGCTACCTGGAGTAAAAGCATTTGTTGCTGCGGTCCTCGGTGGCATAGGCAATATCCCCGGCGCTGCGGTTGGCGGACTTATCCTTGGCGTGGTCGAAACCTTTGTTGGCGGGTCCGCCTTCTCGACTTATCGCGACGCCATCGCTTTTGCGTTGTTGATCGGCATTCTGCTCTTTCGGCCAGCCGGCATTTTCGGCAAGGCGCAAGTAGAGAAAGTGTAGGAGGCGCAATCTTGAAGTCATCCCGGCAAACTCGATCAAGCGCTGAGAAAATGCTTGGTGCCGAGACACAGAGATGCGCCACCCTATGCGTGTCATCCCGATCCGCCAAAGGACGGAGAGGGACCTCTCCCTGCAATCCACGTCGCCACCTTTCCCTGCGCGTTCATTACAGAGAGGGCTCCCTCTCCGCGCGACGCCGGATCGGGATGACATGTCTCGCCGAATCTCCCCGGCCTATTTCAGCTGCGCTGCGCTAACTCTTTTCCCAACCGATGAAATACCGGCACGCCAAGAAATTCGCGCTCCTCGCTGCGATTATTCTTGCCGCTGTGGCTTCTTATTTTTCCAGCGCGATCAACTCCTACTACCTGCAGGTGTTGATCTTCATCGGCATCAACGTCATCCTCGCGGTAAGTCTAAATCTAATTAACGGCTACACCGGCCAATTCTCGTTAGGTCACGCCGGCTTCATGGCTATAGGAGCCTACGTCGCGGCCTGGCTCTCGACCGAACATGGCGCGGGCTTGCTGAAAGCGTTCGGCGGGACGAATCCTTTTGCCATCGGCGCGCTCTTCATCCTGGTCCTGCTCGGCGGAGGTCTCGCGGCGGCAGTCGCCGGTCTTATCGTCGGCGTTCCATCGCTGCGCTTGAAAGGCGATTATCTCGCCATAGTCACTCTGGGTTTCGGCGAAATCATCCGCGTCGTCATTCAGAACACCGATGCCGTCGGCGGCCCGCGCGGCTACAGCGGCATCGCGGGTTATACCACTCTCTTCTGGACCTGGGCGATCGCCGCACTCACCATCTATCTTGTCGTTAGTCTGATTGATTCCACCTACGGCCGCGGTTTCCTCACGGTGCGCGACGATGAGATCGCGGCCGAGGCCTGCGGCATTAACACCACGCGTTACAAGGTCATCGCCTTTGTCGTCGGCGCGTTCTTCGCCGGTGTGGCAGGCGGGCTCTATGCGCATAGCACCACTTACATCAACCCCAGCGGCTTCGATTTTCAAAAATCGATCGAGATCGTGATCATGGTTATTCTCGGAGGCATGGGCAGCACCGCGGGCGTCGCGGCCGCGGCTGTTCTCCTCACCGTCCTCTTGGAATACCTGCGCTTCGTTTCCGGCTACGAATGGCTTCCTGAACTCGTTAGGCGGATCGCGCAGAATCGCATGATTATTTACTCGTTAGTCTTGATCGCGCTCATGCTCCTGCGTCCGCAGGGGCTTTTCGGCGCCCTGCCGCGCCGGCGCTCGACGCGTATTTCGAAACCGGCCGTCGATCCTCTTGCCTAACGAGTATGGGACTGCTCGATCTGCAAAAATGCACGGTGCGCTTTGGCGGTCTCACGGCGGTGTCCGAGCTCAACCTGAGCCTCGAGCCTAACGACCTGATGGGCTTAATCGGCCCGAACGGCGCCGGTAAGACCACCGTTTTTAACATCATTACCGGCGTTTACCAGCCGAGCGACGGTCAGATCACCTTCGAGGGAAAGCGGCTCGCGGGCTTGCGTCCTAACGTTGTCACCAGTCGTGGGATCGCGCGCACTTTCCAGAACATCCGGCTCTTCCCGACCCTAAGTGTTTTCGACAACGTGCGCGCCGCCTTCAACCTCCGGTTACGACATGGCGCGCTCCACGCCGTCACACGCACGCGCTCTTTCTATCGCGAAGAAGGTGAAGTCGATCGGCAGGTGCGAGAGTTACTCGATATCTTCCATCTCGGTAAGTGCTGTGAGGTCGGCTGCACGGGTTTGTCCTACGGTGATCAGCGTCGTCTAGAAATCGTTAGGGCATTGGCCACCCGTCCGAAGCTTCTTCTGCTCGATGAACCCGCGGCCGGGATGAATCCACGCGAAAAAGACGATCTCATGAAGCTGATTCAATTTGTGAAGGAGAAATTCCAGATCGCGGTCCTCCTGGTCGAGCATGACATGAAAGTAGTCATGGGCATCTGCCAGCGCATCGCGGTGTTGGATTACGGAATAAAGATCGCGGAAGGAACGCCCGCGGAGATCCGTAAAAATCCCAAGGTGATCGAGGCCTATTTGGGCGAGGAACCTGTCCTACTTTAATCTTACACTTACACTTACACTTACACCTACCTCTCCGATGTCCACCCAATTCGATCACGAAAAGTTAAAGGTTTACCAGCAAGCGTTGCAATTCGTCGCCGTCGCCACAAGCCTTCTCGAAGTTATTCCGAAAACTATCTCGGCTCACAACCAGCTCGACCGTGCTTCGACTGCCATCGCACTCAACATCGCCGAAGGAACCGGCAAATGGACGGCTCCAGATCGCTGCCGGTTCTACGATATTGCGCGGGGCTCGGCCCTGGAATGTGCCGCTTGTTTGGACGTGTTGGTGGTAAAACAACTCCTGTCAGCGCAAGCGATAGCGGACCCAAAGCAACTGCTCGTGGGCGTGGTTTCGATGCTCGTCGGACTGACCAAGGCGATCGCGCCGAATCGGGTCTATGAGGATGCGGCGGGTTTTGGGGAAGTGTAAGTGTAGGTGTAAGTGTAGGATTAAAGTTAGTAGGTCATGCTCGAGTTAAGAAACGTCACGGTTAACTACGGCTCGATCGTGGCTTTGCAGGATGTGTCTCTCAAGGTCGAGAAGGGCGCGATTGTAACTCTAATCGGCGCGAATGGCGCGGGGAAGTCCACGACTCTGCGCACCATTTCCGGGCTGCTGAAACCGGTGCAGGGTAGCATTCTGTATGAAGGCAAAGAGATCGGGGGATTACCGGCACATCAGATCGTCGCCCTGAGACTTTCGCATGTGCCGGAAGGCCGGATGATATTCGCCAACCTGAGTGTGCGCGAAAATCTTTTGATGGGTGCGTATCTGCGCAAAGATCGCACAAAGCTCCAGCACGAGTTCGACTACATTTTCGCAATGTTCCCGCGCTTGCAGGAACGTTCGCGCCAGATTGCGGGCACCCTCTCCGGCGGCGAACAACAAATGCTCGCCATCGGCCGCGCCCTTATGAGCAAGCCACGCTGTCTCATGCTCGACGAGCCCTCGTTAGGTATCGCGCCTATCCTGGTGAAAACGATTTTCGAAAAGATTCGCGAGATCAACCAATCGTTAGGTATAACTGTCCTCCTGGTCGAACAGAATGCGAACCTGGCGCTGGAAGTATCGAATTACGGCTACGTCCTCGAGACCGGGCGGATCATCCTGCATGATCGTTCTGAAGCATTGCGCGCGAACGAAAAGGTAAAGAGCGCTTATCTTGGCGGGTGAGGTAGGAGCCGAAGCATCGCACGCCGGAGGGGCCGCGCTCTCGCCTAACGAATAAAGCAGTTCCTTCACCCTTTCATGAGCATGGCGATGTTCATCCGTAGCGTCATCGACCGGGAAGGTCCCATCTCTTTTGCGCGTTTCATGGAGCTGGCACTGTATCAACCGGAGCTAGGTTATTACAGCTCCGGGCGCTGCGCGATCGGCCGGGACGGTGATTATTTCACGAGCGTAAGTGTGGGTCCGCTCTTCGGGAGAATGATGGCGGCACAGTTCGGCGAGATTTGGGAGAAACTAGGCCAGCCTAGCGAGTTCACGATTGTCGAGCAGGGAGCGCATCACGGAGAGTTTGCGCACGATTTGCTCGAGGAGCTGCGGGCAAGCGCGCCGAAACTTTTCGCGGAAGTGAGTTATCGAATCGTCGAGCCATTCTCGGTCTTGCGGCAGCGTCAGAGAAAAACTCTCGAGGCGTTCGCGGAACAAACTTCCTGGGTCTCATCCATCGAGGAGTTAGATCCATTTTACGGCGTTCACTTTTCCAACGAGTTGCTCGATGCCATGCCCGTGCATCTCCTCGTATGCGAGGGAGGTCTTTGGCGCGAACGCTTTGTCACGACAAGTTCCGAAGGTTTCGCTTTCGTTGAAGGACCCGTCGGAAATGAGCGATTGCACGCGAGGTTGGGCAAAATTCCTTCTTTGCCTAACGAGCGCTACGAGACAGAAGTCAACCTTATGGCGCTCGACTGGATCGCAGCCCTTGCGCCGAAGCTGCGCCAGGGAATTATCATCGCCGCCGACTACGGATTCACACGCGCCGAATTCTATGCGGCTAACCGCACTACCGGGACTTTGCAGAGTCGCGCGGCGCACCGTGCGCTGCCGTCGCCTTTTACGAATCCAGGAAAGAGCGATCTCACAGCGCATGTTGAGTGGAGCAGCCTGGCCGAACAAGCAGAAGAAGGCGGCCTAACGAGTATAGCTTTCACCGACCAGCATCATTTCCTGACCGGGCTGCTCGCGCGCTTTCCCGCCCTCGCTGCCGGTTCTGCGCAGGAGAGCCGCGCCTTGCAGACCCTGCTCCATCCGGAACATCTCGGGATGAAATTTCAGTTTCTCGCCCTTACTAGAAACTTTTCTAAAGGCAGCTCGTTAGCCGCGTGCACCTACGCGGGAGAGGCGCGAAGAAAGCTGGGGCTCGACTAAAAGGGCGACGACCATTTCTCCAAAATTGTTTCCGTCATCCCGAGCGAAGCGGAGCGGAGTCGAGGGATCCCGATGGGCTTCGTTAACACTGCAATTCCCCACCGACAGAGCTTCCAGAAAACCGTCGGGATGACTCCGTTATCAGGGGATAATTTGTGCTTAAATCGTCTGGGCCAAAAACCCGCCATCGACTTTCAGATCGATGCCAGTCACGAAGCTGCTTGCTTTCGCGCTGGCTAGGAACACGGCGGCGCCGATAAGTTCGTTAGGTTCCCCGAAACGCGCCATAGGTGTGTGTCCGAGAATGGAGCGCGCGCGTTCGGTCAGCGTGCCATCATCGTGGAAGAGAAGCCTGCGGTTTTGCTCCGCGGGAAAGAATCCCGGAGTAAGAGAATTGACCCGCACGCCGCGCGCCGCCCACTCGCGCGCGAGAAATTGCGTGAGATTCAAGACCGCGGCCTTGGCCGCCGAGTAAGCTACCACGCGGCTAAGTGGAAAATGCGCCGCAACGCTCGCTATGTTGATAATGCTACCGCGTCCACGCTGCGCCATTGCCGCGCCAAACTCCTGGCAAGGAAGCAGCGCACCGCCGATAAGGTTCAAGTCGAAGCCGGAGCGCCAATCGTCCGCCGTGATTTTTTCAAAAGGCCGTTCGGATGTCACTGTCACCTTCGGATCGTTTCCCCCAGCGGCGTTAATAAGTATGGTCGGCTGGCCTAACGAGGAAAGGACTTCGCGATGAGCTGCGGCGAGGCTCTCCACGCTTAGAGCATCGGCCTCGAAAAATTTGGCGTGTCCAGATGCTTCCTTTATTCGCCTCGCGCAAGCTTCACCTCGCTCGCGGCTGCGTCCGAGCACCGCGATCGCCGCACCCGCCTTCGCCAAACCTTCTGCGAGCGCGCCGCCGAGGACACCGGTTCCACCAATGACGACGGCAATTTCTCCACTTAGATCGAACAGGTTATCACTCATGAGACGTGGAGACCGAAGTAGCGACGCGCGTTGTGAAAGCAGATATCGGCTACCATTCCACCAAGTAGTTTCATCTCTCGCGGTAGCTCTCCGTTTACCACATCGCGCCCGATGAGATCGCAGAGAATGCGCCGGAAATATTCGTGCCGTGGAAAGGACAGAAAGCTGCGCGAATCAGTTGTCATCCCGACGAAGCGACTTAGCAATCCAAGGTGCGAAAGCGCGTTGAGTTGTGCTTCCATCCCTTCCTTCTGATCGAGAAACCACCAACCGCTCCCGAACTGCACTTTCCCCGGAATACTGTCGTCTTGAAAGTTACCCGCCATCGTTGCGAAGAGATAGTTATCATTCGGGTTAACGTTGTAGAGAATCATTTTCGGCAACTGACCTTTGCTGTCTAGCTTGGCGAGATAACTCGCAAGGCCCGCCGCTTGGGGAAAATCTCCGATAGAATCATATCCAATATCAGGCCCCAGCGATTGCAGCGCCCTGCTGTTATTATTACGGAGCGCGCCTAGATGGAGCTGCTTCGTCCAACCGCGCGGGGCGTCGAGTTGGCCAAAGAAAAGCATGAGATAGCTGCGGAATTTCTTTGCAGCCGTTGGCGTGACGGTGCGGCCGGCGCGTGACTCATCGAAGCAGTTACGTGCTTCTTCCTCTGTGCAATCTTCTGCTTCACACTGAGTCAGGCCGTGATCGGAAATGCGGCCCCCTGCTTCGTGGAAGGAGTCATGCCGTTGTCTTAGTGCGCCAAGATAGTTAGTGAAGCTGTGACAATCGATCCCACTCGCGGCGGAGAGCTTCTCTAGCCATGAGTTAAAGGCGACCGGTTGATCGACGAGCAACGCCTTATCCGGGCGAAAGGTAGGATAAACCCGTGTCGTTAGGTTGGTGCCCCGCTGGAGACTTAGGTAGGGTGTTAAGTCATCTGTGGGATCGTCGGTCGTGCATGAGACGACGACTCCACTTCTCCGCAAGAGTTCGTGCACAGGCAGATCACCGAGTTGTTCGTTAGCTCGATGCCAGATCGATTCCGCACTTGTCTCATCGAGCAACTCTTCGATGCCGAAATAACGTCGAAGCTCAAGGTGAGTCCAGTGATAGAGCGGGTTTCGCAACGTGCGCGGAACGGTCCGCGCATAGGCGAGGAATTTCTCCCACGCGCTCGCATCGCCAGTAGTGAATCTTTCCGGAACGCCGTTCCAGCGCATGGCTCGCCACTTATAATGGTCACCGGCGAGCCAGACCTCGGTCAGGTTTTCGAACTTATGATTCTCTGCGATCTGCCGCGGTGGTAGATGAGAGTGATAGTCATAGATAGGCTGAGGCTTGGCATAGTCATGGTAAAGCGCACGCGCTACGTCGGAGTGCAGCAGAAAATCATCGCCGAGGAAAGTTGTCATGATGTTTCCAATGCTATCGGCTCGAACTTTGGCGCAAGAAGGTGGTTGAGTGCAAACGCGACGAGGTATGCGATTGAACAAAAGCCAAAAATAATCGAGTAACCATTCAAGAAATGATCCAGGATCATGCCGGTGATAATTGGGAAAATCATCCCACCCACCGAACCGGCGGCACTACCGACACCGATAAGAGTAGCGACCGCGCGTTTCGGGAACATATCCGATACGGTCGTATAGAGGTTGGCCGACCAAGCCTGATGCGCTGCGCCGGCCAGGCCGATAAGAAGGACGGCGGTCCAGTCACTCACACGGGTCGCGAAGGCGATGGGCACGACACATAGGGCAAAGACAAACATTCCAGTCTTGCGCGCGTGTGTGACGCTCCATCCGCGCGTCGTGAGATGCCAGTGACCCAGCCTCCAAAGATACTGAGCACAGTGACGATGGCATAGATACTAACGAGTAATGTCCAACTGCTTTTGATATCCAAGCCGCGTGTCTTCTTAAAGAAATCCGGCAGCCAGATGAGGAAGAACCACCAGATAGGATCGGCGAGGAACTTAGCGACGATGAAAGACCAGGCCTGTCGATGTTGGAGAACTTCACCCCAGGAAACCCTGCTCCCGCTCTCGTTGGCATCGGGTGAGTCTGATTCGATGTAGGCTAGCTCCGCGGCGGAGACGCGGCGCGATCTTTCCGGCACGTTGAAGAGCGGCCACCAAGCCGCTATCCATATCCAACCGGCGATGCCGGCAAAGACAAAAGCCGCATGCCAACCATAAGTGTAAGCGATCGCGGGCACGATGGCCGGCGCGATGACCGCTCCGACATTCGCGCCGGAGTTAAACAGACTTGTCGCGAAGGCACGCTCTTTTTTGGGGAACCATTGCGCGGTGGCTT
The DNA here is from genome assembly GCA_013821455.1 of Chthoniobacterales bacterium. GTDB lineage: Bacteria > Verrucomicrobiota > Verrucomicrobiia > Chthoniobacterales > UBA10450 > Palsa-1392. Next base: position 41,452 of record JACDGS010000006.1, on the reverse strand, counting down.
TTACGGCTGCGGGAAAGTTACCGCCTTCGCCTAACCCCAGGGCAATTCGCGCGCCGAAGAATCCCGGGATAGAACTAACGAGCGCATGTCCTATCGCTGCCAGACTCCAGGCACCGATGGAAAGTGTGTAACCTATCTTTGTCCCGTAGCGATCGATCAGCCAGCCGAAGAGAAAGAGACTTACTCCGTAGGCGGCTTGGAAGGCGGCATTGATCTCGCCGAACTGAGTGCTCGTCCAGTGCAGTTGATCGTCCAGCATCGGCTTCAACAACGATAGGATCTGCCGATCCATGTAATTAATCGTCGTCGCAAAAAAAAGCAGGCCGCAGATAACCCAGCGATAATGTGAAACGGGGGAGCGGCTCGGCGGAGACATACGAAAGTCGGAGACTAACACGAAGTTGACCAGCGAGGCGAAGCCGATTATGGCCGTGAAACCCTGTCCTATGCGCGTGCTGCTGACTACTACTTCCTATCAGGACGCGCCTGGGCCGCACCACGACTTGCTTGCGGAGCAAAACTACCAAATTCAGCGCGAGCGCGGTCCGTTAGCGGAAGAGCGCATGCTAGAGCTAGCCGGGGAGTTCGATGCCTTTCTCTGTGGCGACGATGAGATAACCAAGGCAGTCATCGCTAAGTCTCTCCCGCGACTGCGAGTGATTAGCAAGTATGGAGTCGGGCTCGATAAGATAGATGTGGCAGAATGCACGAAGCGTAGGCTACCTGTTCTTTACACACCGGGGACGAATCACGTCAGCGTCGCCGAACATACCTTTTGCCTGCTTCTCGCGCTTGCGCGACACCTTGTCGAGTCGGCTAACTCTGTGCGCGATGGCAAGTGGCTGCGACTAACCGGTCACGAGCTTGCGGGAAAAAGTCTCGGCATCTTTGGCTTGGGAAGAATTGGACAGGAAGTAGCGAAGCGCGCGGTGGCTTTTGGTCTGAAGGTGCACGCGGTGAATCGTCACTGGCCGGATGCTTTCGCGAAGGACTACGGGGTAACTCATCACGACAAAATAGAGTCAATGATCACTCAGGTAGATATTCTTAGTCTGCATGCTGGCCTAAGTGACAAGACTCGGCACCTCCTCAACGCAAGAACGCTGGCTTTGGCCAAACCGCGCTTACTGCTGATCAACACCGCGCGAGCTGAGTTAGTCAACGCACCAGATTTGATCGCGGCTTTGGACGCCGAACAGTTAGCCGGATACGCCGCCGACGTGATGGAGCAGGAGCCACCGCATCCTGAGAATCCTTTACTCAAACACCCGCGAGTGATTATCACTCCACATATCGGTTCCAAGACTTTCGAGAGCATCCCACGCCAGGCCATGCGCGCGACCTTGAACCTGATCAATTACCTCAACGGCGATACCGACTTCATTCAGGCAAACCCATTCTAGTCATGGCGACTTACCGTATCGTTCCTCCAATAGTGCACCATGACTTGGTTCGGCGCGCTTATCTGCATCGTGGTTATACGTCGGAAGAAGCTGAGGACGGCGCGCGTTTTTGTGAGTTAGCCGCGACTTATGGGATTCACACTCATAACGCCATCAAAGCTCTTCACCTTGACCATCTTTTCGGCAGCGCGGTCGGCGGATGCAAACCGGGCGCGGAAATCCGAGTTGTCGATAAACCGTTTGCGGCGAGTGAAGCGTGGGATGCACAACTTAAGTTAGGTCAGAGCGTGGCTTTTCGCGCCATGGATAAGTGCATGACCCTGGCGGATAAGTACGGGATAGGTCAGGTAAGTGTGGATAACGCCTTCCATTATCTTTGGGGCGGCGGCTATGTCATGGAAGCGGCGAAGAAGGGTTACATCGCCTATACTAACTGCACTTCCACCCTCGCGGAGGTCGTTCCTTTTGGCGGTAAGTTCCCAGTGCTTGGCACTAACCCGCATTCCTGGGGACTGCCGACAACGGAAGCCTGTGGCTTTCCTATCGTGATCGATTGGGCTACCTCCACCGTGGCGATGGGACGGGTGCAACAGCTACGCCGCGAAAAAAAGCCATTGCCGCAAAATGCGGCGGTCGATAGCGAAGGACTTCCCACGATAGATCCCGAGAAAGCACAGTGGTTGCTGCCTTTCGGAGCTCACAAGGGCTCCGGCTTATCGGTGCTGATCGAAGTGTTAGGCGCTCTTATAGGTGGGTCGCTTCCTACTTTGCGTGGCGGAGGTGGGCATCCCCTCTTCACCGGCAAAGAGCTTCCCGCGGGCGAGAAGCGGACTTCATCGTTTTACTTTCAAGTTATTCATCCTGAAGCGATTAGTAGTGGACTTTTTGCGCAGGGCCGGAAACAGCATGAGAATGTGAGACAGGTGTTGCAGGATATCCTCGGTCATGGCAACGAAAGTTGCATGCTCCCCGGACAGCCCGAAGCCGAGAATGCTAAACATACGGAGAAGGCCGGCGGCCTGCTCTTTAGCGAGGCTGAAGTAGAAGCCCTGAATGAGTTAGCCGCCGAGTGCGGCGCGCCGGCTCTCGAGAGCACTTATAAGACTTATACGACCTAGACGACCTATATGTCTCATTACGATCTTATTTCGCTGGGCGAAGTGATGCTCAGAATGGATCCGGGCGAAGGCCGGGTCCGGACGGCGCGCCAGTTCACCGCCTGGGAGGGTGGCGGTGAGTATAACGTAGCGCGCGGCTTGCGGCGTTGTTTTGGTTTGCGCACTGCGGTGGTGACGGCGCTGGTCGATAACGAGATCGGGCATCTTATCGAAGACCTTATTCTGCAAGGCGGGGTAGATACCCAGTTTATTAAATGGCGCGCGCACGACGGGATAGGTAAGTCGGTGCGCAATGCGCTTAATTTTACCGAGCGCGGCTTCGGTCTGCGTGGGGCGCGTGGTTGCGTCGATCGCGGACATAGCGCGGCTTCGCAACTCACAGTGAGTGATTTCGATTTTGATAAGTTATTTGCCGAACATAAGACGCATTGGTTTCATACCGGCGGTATCTTTGCGGCCTTATCCACTGAGACGGCGGAACTAACTCTGCAAGGGTGTCAGGCGGCGCGGAAGCACGGAGTGAAAGTCTCCTATGACTTAAACTATCGCGCCTCACTTTGGCAGGAACGCGGTGGCTTTAGTGCGGCGCAGGAGCTCAACCGCCGTATCCTTCCGTATGTTGAGGTAGTGTTTGGCGCGCTCTCCGATAAACAGTCAGTCGCTTCTTCCGCAGCGCTCTCCGATGATATCCTGAAAGCGGAAGCCGCACAGGCGGAGGAAGACATCACAGTGATGCGAACAGAGTTTCCTAATCTGCAAGTGGCCGCCGCGACCTTGCGCCGCGTGCACACCGCTACACGCAATGACTGGGGTAGCATTGCGTGGATAGGTGATGCCTTCTATCGCTCGCGCACTTATCCTAACCTCGAACTACTCGACCGTATCGGAGGCGGCGATAGTTTTGCGGCAGGTTTAATCTACGGAATGCTTACTGGACAGCCCCCGCAACTTACTCTGGAGATAGCTACGGCCCACGGGGCGTTGGCTATGACTACGCCGGGCGATACAGGCATGGCGACGTTGCAGGAAGTGCTGGAGCTAGCGGGCGGTGGGAACGCGAGGGTGCGACGTTAGGCAGGCGTCTTTCCCGTCATCTACATAGCCCGCAGGGTAGCCAGCTCTTCTTTCTCATACCCAGGGTTAGCCGGGCATCATGTTAGAAAAGGTTTGGGAGATATTGAACCAGGGATCCTACTCCGATGCCGCCGGAGGCGAAAAGGATTGCGCGAAAAAAGGGTTGGTCCGAGAGAGGAGCGAACGCTCCGCGACTAAGACCGGCGATTTCATTGATGGTCTCATCAATCATCTTCAGCCTGGTTTGCGCGCTAATACGACGGTAAGACGATTGCGCGGCGCCGGCCACCTGGATCGCCTCCAGGCGATGACCGGCCAGTCGATTCAGCGCTGTCCGCCGCGCCGCGCCGGCCGCGCGGTAGAGTTGCAAGGAACAGTAAATCGCCCACGCCAGGTTAAGGGTGAGAATGATGACAAGACTTAGCGGCCAATCCCAGTTATCGAAGTAACTATTCCGCGCCACGATCAAAAGGACGAGGATGATGAAGGGATAATTTACCAGCGGACAAACCACTTCAGTGCGCGCCGCGAGCAGGAGAATGTTCAGGTATTGGGAAAGCTCTTCATCGTTGAGTAAGTGTTTGCGCGCATTCAAAAGGCGCGCGCTCTTTGGCCAGACGGTGAGGCCCTGATCGAAAAGCTTTATCAAGTCGCGATTTAGTCGAATCGCATCGACCACGTAAAACAGAAGCGCGGTCGTGCAGACGATGCAGATAATGAGCAGCGCATTATCGACCGCGAAGCTAAGGCAACCACGTGCCGGCACGACGGGCCCGCCCAACATGGCAACCAGGGCTCTGCCTCCGATAAGATAGAAGAGAACGAGCGGCCCAAACCGCACCAGCCTTTTGGACCAGCGCCCATGTACTAGGTATTCCTGCCAGAGCTCTTCGGCACTGAACCTTTGCTCGTTAGGCGTCCCGGTCGGCTCCCCGGTCTTAGGGCCGGCCACCGGCTGCGACTCAGGATGAGATTTTTTCGGGCCAAGCATTTTCCGCAATCTTAGCCAGGCTTCGTAACTGTCTGCTCTTAGTTGCGCGCCGAAACGGCGAAGTGCCTCGGGCGCCGTCTCCGCGGGTATCTCGTCTTCTTTCTCAGACAGATACTCTCCTCTAATTTTCCGGTTATTTTCTTGCAAAGCCAGGCTGCTCTTCCAAACAAAGTGCGCACACAGAACGATCACCGCGACGCGCATCATCTCTGTCGGCCAGACGCTGATTCCTTGCAGAAAGGCGAGTGGTTCCCCCGCGACACGTTGCCAGGAGTAGAGTGGCCAAATGCAAACTACGCCGATGACTCCGGCAAGCATTGCGGCGACCGGAGTTTGCGCGAAAAGCGCTCCTATCCCGAGATGAGTTCTCCAGTTAGCCTCTTTCCACTTTCCTACCCCGCCGGCGGTGAGAGCTATCCAGCCAAGCACGGCGCCAAATCCCAGCACGGCGAAGAAAGCCGCCACATAGCGTGCCGGGTACCCCCACCAGGAGGACAAGTCCAGTCGCCTGGGATCCAACCCCTCTTTGAGACTAAGATCCCAGGGGCCCTGCCGTGATATTTCAAAAATTCGCGAGGGATGCTGCCATTCTTTTCCTGGCGACGGATGGAGCCATTCTGCTGCGCTTAAGACTCCGGTTATAAGTAGCGTACTGGTAAAGACGGAGGTTTGATAGCTATCGCGAAAGGGCGGGATATTGCGCTGATACTTACGATCGAGACTTAGCCCAAACGGTGAGACCACAATGAGATTGTGGGTCGCACTCCATTCCTCACGCAGCCCCAGGCGCGCGTCGAGGTTATTGGTGAAAAAGACGGCGCCCGGCAGCTCCGCGCGCAGGGCCCGTAGAATCATCAGCTTGTCGTAAACATCGCTCCCCAAAATACCGATCGCCTGCAAGCCTTTGCCGCCTTTTCGTTTGATCTCCTGATCCTTGGCGGCGAGCTCGACCGCGAGGCGGCGCAGGTAGTCCGATTGATCTTCTCCTTCAGTCGCTTCGCGCGGCGCCGGACTGGACGAGTCCTTGCTCGCCGGCGCCGCACTTTTCACCGGCGTTGTATCCGACGGCAATCGGCCATCAATGCCTCTCTGATAACTATAAGTGTGAAACCATTCAGGTATGACTCCGGTATCGAGGTTACCGGTCTTTCCTATCATAAAACTCCGCAATCCTTCCACGGAATCGGCGCGGTAAATCTTCGCGAGCAAAGTCAGAGGCAAAGCACGACCGTAAATCGTATCCCATTCCGAGATGACAGCTATATTCGTTAGGCTGCCGGGATCTTTCGTTAGGGTAGCGGCACCTTTCCTTGTGTCCGGGTTCGCGCGCAGGTCGATCTTTCGCCGCTTCAGCTCCGAGATAATCGTTTGTGCGATCTCATCGTCGGTGTTGATGGGTCGATGTAAGATTGGGCCTGTTTTGAGAGTTCGTACGGAGACGGCTGTCTCCGATTTCAAGCTCAGGGCGATGACCGCATCAGAGGCCGTAGGCATCGCGGCATAGAGATCAATCTTTTGTAATTGCTTGTCCGGCTGAAAAGCGGAAGGGAGATGAGGATTCGGCTGGTAAATTTTGCGGTCTCGGTCCAGCAGCTCCACCAGGCCAGTCGAGGTCCCAGGCCCGATGACACTTACTTTTTCTTTCTCCGTGTCCCACCGCAGGTCTTTGGCGAGCGCCTGGAGCGTATCGAGGGTGGTTCTCCCCGGAAGGTCATCGCGCTCCCAGATAATAAGGATGCGTTCGAATCCTTTGGGGTCGGTCAGAGTTGAATTGCCGTAACGTGGATGAAACCACTCATAAGGCACCACGTCCACAGGAAGAAGCACCGGCGGCACAGGGTTGTTTGTTGCGGAGGAAGGCGGCGGTAACACTAAATACCCAATGTGTTCCCCACTGTCCGGAACGTAACCACTTACGGCGAGACCCGAGACAACCGCTTCGCGCGTGCGCAGCCTTCCCTCGTTATCTTCCGCATAAGGCCCGCCGGGAATCATGACCGGCAGAATAAGGAGTCGTTGCTTCGTCGGATCTACGCGCTCTTGCACGATTTCGCTTTGCACTCCTGCGAGTCGAGTTGCTCTGACTGATGACTCGTAAGCCGGGTTGGTCGCATAGGATTTTTCGAAATGCTCGAGCGCGACTCGGAGAGGATCCTGCCAAAGCCGCGCATCGATATCCTGCTCCCCCTTTATCTCGACCGTCGGACTACCTTTCTGTGGACGTGAACTAACGATGGGCTGGAAGAAAGCCGAGATTCCTCCCGCCACCGCCATGAGCAAAGCGGTCACGTTAACCCAGGGAATGGATGATCCGCCCGCTTTCTTGTCGTTCTCGGCCAATTGTTTTCCTCCGGAGGTGAGAGGTCGTCTTCTCGGCCATACTGACGGGGTGCAATTCCGCTCGCAATCCTAAATTTTAGGCTTTTCTAACGCTCGATAACGCCGCTTCCCCGGAGAGCCTGCCGGGAGCGTTTCACCAACTTTATAACGTCGAGCGACTTTGTCCTTTACTCGTTAGGCTGGGAGTTAACGAAGATAGTCGATCCCCTTCTTGGCCGCTTCCTGATGGATGGTTTCGGCGACTTTGTTGTCGAAGGTGTCGCCTTTGCCGGACGCAGCGAGCCGTTTGTTCTCGGCTTGCAGATAAGCGTCCCGCTTCTTTGATACCTCCGTGATCTCGTTTTCGATCACGGCGCGATCTTCCCGCGCTTTGGCGACGCGCTTCTCTACTTCGCTGTGACTTAGATCCTGAAATTCCACCGGCAGTTTCTTCTGATCGATCGCTTCCAGTTTTAGCTCGTTACTGGCCAGGGCATCGAGTAGTTCTCCTTTCCCTTGCACGGATTTCTTGGTGCGTGCGTTATAGGTCAGCCGGTCAGCGGTGGCGGAAGCCGGCGCGCTCTCGGCGGCTGCTTGTTTTGCGACGACTGCGCCGCGGACATCTTTGTCGCCGTAGGGAATTAAGGTCGCGCCGATCTTCTTATTTAACTCGGCGAGCTTGTCATCCATCGGTGTCGCTACCACGGCCATGTTACCCGATTGCGCGATGGCGGCGTAGCGACCTTCGGATAGCTTCGCGATTTCCTGCCAGATAGGTGTGGTCTCGGCCAGGGAACCGCATTGCACGGTGTTAATGATAAGGTCCTTCTTCGCGGCCGCACGGCAGATGTCAGAATACTTAGGCCCATCCCCGTAATCCATGTGTGGTGGCGCGTCGCCGACGAGGAAAATAAGCTTGAGAACGTTCCGGTCCTGGCTCCAAGTCATCTTGTTTACGGCCTCGGCGAGCGCTTCGTTGACTGACTCCGGAGTATCTCCACCGCCATCGGCGATAAAGCCTTTTAAGTGGCCGTAAATGGCATCGATGTCATCCGTAAGTGGAAAGGATCTCACAACATACTCATCGCCTCGGTCGCGGTAACCGATGAGACCTAGCTTTAGCTCCGGGGTCGGTTTGGCGCTGATCATTTCGTTCGCGATGGACCAAATCTTTTGCTTCGCGCCTTCGATCAAGCCACCCATGGAGCCAGTAGTGTCGAGGACGAAACAGACTTCGATGCGTGGTTTAGCGGGAGAAGGTTCGGGTGTCGCCGCCAGCGCGCTGGAGGCTAGGAGTAGAGTTAGTAGCCTTAGTGTTAGTTTCATAGTTATGAGTTAGTCGGTGATTTCGTAGACGGTATCGTCGAGCGCGAGCAGGACGTTTTGGCCGAGCGCCATCCACGGCGCGGCCTCTGGATGGGCCTTGAGCAAGGCGAAATAATCGTCGGAGTTAAATTGCACGCGCTGATGCTTAGTCAGGTTCTGCGCATTGCTATCGACCCATTGATTTCCATTTTGGAAAAAGGTGCGCCCACTGACAAACTTGGATCGCTGCGTGTATTGTTTCAGGCGCGCGGACTCAGCAGGAGCGGCGGGAGCTGCCATACTCGTTAGGCCTCGAACTGACTCAGTGGTCCCGGCTACAATTGAGGAAGCTGCCTGGTCGGCGTACTTAAAGAGATTCTGACTCCGCGCGTTGGCGACGCCGTCGTCGCCCTCTTTCTTATCTTTGAAGCCAGCCCAGGCTTTGGCGACATCCCGGCGCGCCACTTCATCTGTGGTCATCTCTTGGAGTGAGCGTGAAGCTACCGGGACGTTGCGGCGGGCTTCGTCTTCGACAATGAGATAGGCGGTATAGGGAGTGACGATGCCGAACTTCCTGGCCAGGTCACTCGCCTCATCTCGTAACTCCGCTGTCTCACCGTGGAGACGTATCTCATCGAGGAGAAATCCTACCCGCCGTGTAGCCCAAAGCCGCGGTACGAAGTCATTGTCAGTCTTGCGGTCGTCGAAGCGGATTTTGTAGGTGAAGGTCTGCGCATGACCGGCGGCAGTGCCGGTAAGTTTCGCCTCGACTTCACCGCTACCAGTGTATTGACCAGTTATGACCAGCTGGTCGCCTTTGAACAAATCGGGTAACTGTGCCGGATACATTTTGGTGGTGTGCACATCGCCCTTGAGTTCGAGACTTATATTCGTTAGGACAGGTTCCTTGATGCGGGTATAGAAGTTCGATACTTTTAATTCCAAGTCCTCGCTCGCGAGCACGTATTGGCTAAAAGCGCGCGTGCTCTCGGCGATTTGATCGAGTAACTGGGTGTTTACGTCGGACCCGATACCAAAAGAGAAGATGCGGACGCCTTCTGCCTTCTTCACGCTGGCGATGATCTCCTCGGGATCACGCGTCCCAATCGTGGGGAGGCCGTCAGTGAGAAAGATAATCACGAAAGGCCGATCGCTTTTCTCGGTATGAAGCTTTAGCGCGGTAGTGAGAGCATCGGAGATAGCTGTGCCGCCGATCGGTTTCAGACCCGCGACAAAGTCAGTCGCGCGCTGGCGGTCAGACGTATCCGCGGTGACGAGTTTACCGAAGAGCGACTCCGTTTCCGTGGAAAAGCGAACGATCTCGAAACGATCTTCCGCGTTTAGGTTCTCGATACAAAAGCCAAGCGCCTTCCTGGCTTGTTGTAACTTCGGTCCAGCCATCGAGCCTGAGGTATCGACGACAAAGACGATGTCCTTTGGCGCCGGCTTTGTTTCCTGCGCGATCGTTGGGGCCGCCAAGAGAAGGAAGTAACCGTTATCGTCATCTGTCTTATGAGTTAGGAGACTTAGGCCGATGTCTCCTGGCGCAGTGCTATAAACCAACTGGAAGTCAGTCTCGGGCGTCTCATCTTTTGACTCGTAACCGACGATCGCATGAGTAGCGCCATCGCGCTTTATCTCAACCTTATGGCTCGGTGAATAGATAGAGGCGAGAGGCCGACTAGCTTTCAGATCGACCTTCACACTTACACTCTTGATGGGTTGAGCGGAGAACTTCTCCGTGCTCATCGGGTAGGTGTAAGTGACTAACCCGTTATCAGAGCGGAGTAACTCTGTGTAAGTGATCTTGATCGGCTTGCCGGCATGAGGTTCGAGCGGGAAGACGCGGACTTTGAAGAGGTCGCGGCCGGCGTATTCCAGCAAAGCGGGATCGCGCATCTTGCGCACGATGTCTTCGTAAATCTGACGCGCCTTATCCGCGGAAAGGAGTTCGGCTTCGACCATTTTCCCGTCGATCTCCATGCTGAACTTGTCGATGTGCGCGTCTTTCGGCACCGGGAAAATATAAGTGCCTTCGAGCCGCTGATCGTTAGGGTTATAGAACTCCTGGTCGATGGAAGTGACCGCCACCTGACCATCGATCTGGACATCGACGTGATGACTTCTTACTTCCAGCGGCGCGAAAGGGAAATGACCACCTGGTACGGGCACCGGTCGCTCGACGACGATGAAACCGTCGCCGCGCACATGAGGCAGCAGAGCAAGAAAACCAGCAGCGAGAAAGCCGAGCGATCTTAGGTTCATAAAGCATTAGTCGGCAGTGCCGCAAAAATGCTCCCGGTTATTTTATGGTTTTATTCGGCCAGAGATGAAGACAGATGAAACACAGAAGTCCGAGACTGGGCTGACGTCTTTGAAGCTATCTCGTAAGCACACATGTCATCCTGAGCGGAGCGCAGCGGAGTCGAAGGAGCCCGTTGAGGTCTGGGAAGCCTTCGTTCTTGCGGGTCATCGCTTCGTGGAAACTCCGCGGGATCCCTCGACTGCGCCTTCGGCTTCGCTCGGGATGACACGCGATTTAGTAAGATGCCTTTATCTGTGTGACTCTCTGTCTATCTGTGGCTAATCTCTTGTCTTCCTATGCCGGATGATGCTGAGTTGATCGCGCGCTGTCGCGCGCAAGAGAGCGACGCGTGGGATACGTTGTTCGATAACTACTACGGCGCGGTGGCGCGCTTTGTTTTCCAGCTTTCGGGCGATTTCAGCCATGAGGATACGGAGGAGATTTGCCAGGAAACTTTCCTTTCTGTAGTGCGAAACCTTGGTTCGTTTCAGGCGAAGAGTTCTTTTCAGACCTGGCTCCTGCGCATCGCTTCGAATAAGGCGATGGATTTTCGACAAAAAGCCAGTGCGGCGAAACGTGGCGGTCATAGCATTCATCTCTCGCTCGATGGCCAGAGTGACGGCGAAAGGTCGTCCATCGATCCGCCGAGTCAGCGCCCGGGACCCGATGACTTACTGGCGCAGGCGGAGGAGTTCCAGCTCGTTAGGCAGGCTCTCGATCGGCTAAGTGAGGCGTGCCGGGAAATTATCGAGCTGCGTTATTATGGCGACCTGAGTTATGAGGATATCGCCTTGGAATTAAGTCTGAATCCCAAGACAGTGAGTTCGCGCCTGAGTAAGTGTCTTGATCGATTGAGCGCGATTGCGAAAGAAATTTTTCCACGAGCGGATTCGTTTACCGTCTAACTTACTGTTGTCATGCCTTCCGACCCGAAAAAACCGATCGAAGAGCTACTCGAAGGGTCCGCGCAAAAGCGGCGGGCGGAGTTTGGCGCCGATCCTAAGATGCCTAACCCAATGCGGGCGCGGTTGCAGGATGAAGTTTCTGCCTTGGCGCAAGAGCGCGAGCCGGTTCGGCGCTTGGGTTGGTTAGGGATGAGTTGGCCGCGATTCGCCATGGCAACGGCTTTTGCCGCTTTGGTTATCGGCGTGGTCGGCTTTTGGTGGCAGGAACATCAGACTCCAGTCGCGAGCGCTCGTTTCGCGGTGCAGCAGGCGCCGCCGGCGGAGAAGAACGAGCTACCATCCGCGGCCGCTGCGGCGCCACAGTTAGCCGAAGCGGATAAGTTAGAAAGCCCTTCAGCCAGCGGTGCGCAGAGTGACATCGCGGGGACTGTGGCTAGCTCCACCCTGGAGACTAAGACTTTGCCTCTCGCCAAGGCGGAGCCGTTTCACAGCCCACTTACGGAAAACTTTCGCCAGTCTTTATCTCGCGCGCAGTTAGACAAAGCGCAGTCAGTCGCACAAAACCGTAATGAGATTGCAGGAAACTTAAAGCGGCAATTCTCACAGTCGTTCGCGGGTCAGATCAGGGGCAACAGTGCTCGACCGAAACAGGCGCCGAAGATCCTGGATAACTTTCAAGTCGAGCAAAATGGGCGCGATATTCGGGTGGTGGATGGGGATGGTTCTACTTATACCGGTCAGATCGAGCGTCTAAGTCTCAGTGACACGCGAAACGTAGCGGGAAAGAAGCAGAGTTATAGTGCTCCGGCCGCGCGCGTAGCGAGCGCCGAGCAGGCGAAGACTAAAGAGGAAGAAACTAACCATGAGTTTTATTTCCGTGCTCGTGGATTTAATAGCAGCCTTAAGAAAGCAGTCGTGTTTGAAGGTAACTATATTGCTGGTCAGTCGGCGCCCCGGAAGGACGCGGATGTTACTGACGCAAAGTTTGCTGAACAGCAGGCAGCGCGGATTGTTGGAACGGCGAAGGTTCCCGGTGAGCCGTCAGTTGCGATCGATGCGGTGGCGGTGCCGGCAAAGTGATTCACGCTTTGTCTCACCAAGCGCGTTGTCATCCCGAGCGGAGCCGGAGGCGAAGTCGAGGGACCTCGCAAGCTGCGTTTGGATTGGTATCTCGTGGGTCGCTGGCGGGGTCCCTCGCTTCACTCGGGATGACAACGCTTGCTGGCCCGCTCCCGCGCCTTGAGAGCGACAGTCCTTTACTCGTTAGGCGTTAGCGCGGGACCGCGGCCTTCTCGGCATAGGGTCCATTCTTTAACAGGTTATCGATGCCGCCCTGGTTTCGCATGAGAGCTTTCATGCTCCACTGGATGTTGCCCGGCGTATTCGTTCCCTGCCGCGTTAATGCTATCTGGTCGATGATTTCGCGGGCGGGACGTTTCGTTCCGATGCGTTCGGTTGCTATCCCAGGCCAGACAGGTGTCCCATGACTCTGCGCGCGCCACCAATCGAGCAGGACGGGAAAGCTTTGATCTGCCGGATGGATACCCCAGTAGAGTTGCGGCGCGAGATAGTCGCACCAGCCTTGCGCGAGCCATTTGCGGGAATCGGCGAAGAGTTCACCGTAGGCATCGAGACCGGCTTTCGTTGTTGCCGGGATGCCCGGTTTCCAGATACCAAAAGGACTTATACCGACGCGCACATTTGGCTTGGTCGCTTTGACCGCGTGATACATGGAGCGCACAAAGTCGTTGATGTTTTCTCGGCGCCAATCGGCGCGGCTGGGTCCTTTTCCGGCGCCGAAACGCTGCCAGGTAGAGTCATCCGGGAAAGTCGCCGCGCCGGGCTTGAGTGGATAGGGATAGAAGTAGTCGTCGATGTGAATCCCATCGACGTTATAGCGTTGAACGATGTCGGTGATAACGCCGATGACATAGTTGCGCGCGGCGGGATCGCCCGGGTCGACCCAGAGTTGTCTGCCGAAACGTCGTATCCATTCGGGATGTTCTTTGACCACATGATTCTCTGGCAGCGCGCTGCTGGCGCTGATCGCGGCGCGGAAAGGATTAACCCACGCGTGTAACTCCAGCCCGCGGGCATGAGCCTCGGTGATGGCGAAAGCGAGCGGATCATAACCGGGAAAAGCGCCTATTCTGCCGGTGAGAAATTCCGACCACGGTTCCTTATTCGAAGCGTAGAGGGCATCACTGGCGGGGCGCACCTGCAGGAGGATGGCGTTGAGTTTCAGCTCGGCGGCGCGGTCGAGAATGGCGATGAGTTCGGCCTTCTGCGCAGCCGCGGAAAGGCCGGGGCGGGAAGGCCAGTCCAGGTTGTAAACGCTGGCGACCCAGACTCCGCGAAATTCCCGCTCCGCAGCCAGTGTTACCGTAAGTGTGCCTAACGAGTAAAGGGTGAAAAGAACTAACCGGAGGAAGGTCATAGGGTATTATTCCGACAAGAGAGAGTCAATAATGTCATCCCGAGCAAAGCGAGGGACCTCGCAAGCGTCTTTCGGCACGGTTTGAGGACGGGAGGTCGTGTGACGCTTGTGGGGTCCTTCGCCGCGCTGCGCCGGCTCAGGATGACAATCATCATTACGCGGCGAAGTAGGACAGTGGTCTTTTATTCTTTTGGGAGTTTGAGTGGTTCTGCGCCAGTGGCAGCAAGAGTCGCGTTCAGGGTCTCGACGTTCTGTAGGACTAACTTCCATTGGGCGGGTGCCGAGGCTGTGCGCTGCTTCAAATTCGCGCGAGCGCTGACTTGTTGCGCGGTCGGTGCGACGTCTGCTTGCTGTAGGTCACTAAAAAGTTTGGTGACTTTGCCAAGCAGATCGAATGTCAGGGGCTGGTCGGCGCGCGAAGCCGAGGGATCGGCAAGCTCCTCCAACTTACGACGCAGACTCTCGATCTTATTCTGCACGTTCTGACTGGCGCCATTCACCTTCACTTTTCCTAATTCGGTCACGAGAACTTCGTATTGTTTCCCGATCGGTATAAGGGTCTCACGCATCTCGTAGAGTTCTTTTGAAAGTTCGAATTGTTTCGTTAGGTCATTAGTCGAAGTCTTGATTCTTGGGTCCATCTTGACAGTTAACGACTTGCTGAAACTCTGGCTGCCTGCCGTGAGAGTTACACTGTAATCGCCCGGCAGAACCCAGGGCGCGGTAGGCTGGGGAGCGGTGTCGTGCTCGATTGCGGTCATGGGATATTCTGGTTTCTCATCCGCCAGCGGCTGGCCGTGCAGGTCCCAAAGGAAACGATGCAGACCGGGTTGACTGGCAAAGACCTGTGGCGGGCGCACCCAATAGCTTGGAATTTTCAATTTCTCGTCAACGAGCGGAACCGGATCGGTGCTGGCATAGCGGCGAATCAGGTTTCCTTGCGCGTCCTTAATCTCAAGCGCCACCGCGCCGGTGAGATTATCGGCTAACGAGTATTCGATCATCGCTCCTTCCGGCGGATTCTCGCCGGCAGGTTCGTCGGGCGGGAGCGGCGTGTCGGTATTCGAATTCCAGCGCACGCGTAAAGCGGTCTGGGGTCGGAAGAGGAGAGTCTTAGACTCGTTAGGCATGAGTTGTCGCAGCGCTGTGATGTTATCCAGGATCCAAAAACCGCGTCCGTGTGTGGCGATGGCGAGGTCGTCGTCCTTGACGATAAGATCGCGCACGGATGTCGCCGGAAGATTCAGGCGCAGCGATTGCCAGTTATCGCCGTCGTCGAAGGAAAGATAGACGCCTCGCTCGGTCCCGGCGTAGAGCAGTCCGCGGCGCTGCGGATCTTCGCGCACGACGTTGACGTTTTCGTCGTTAGGCAATCCGTGCACGATCTCCTGCCAGGTCTTACCGTCATCGTCCGTGCGGTAGATGTGCGGCCGCAGGTCGTCGAGCCGGATAGTGTTGATTGCGGCGTAGGCTGTTTTCGCATCAAAGTGGCCCGGCTCGATTAGTGAGACTTTCCACCAAGGTCCGATTTGCGGTGGAGTGACATTACTCCAGTTTTTGCATCCATCTTTCGTTAGGTAGATGAGACCATCGTCGCTTCCGGCCCAGATTTGGTTAGGATCGAGCGGTGAGGGCGCTAGACTATAAATGACTCCACGCTGGCGTGGCTGGGCGCTTGGTTGCGATTTAAAAATACCGACGCTGGCCGGGATTTCGTAGGTCTTACGCGTGAAGTCGGGACTGGCCTGCTGCCAATTGTCTCCGCCGTCACGCGTTTTCCAAAGCGTGTTCGCGGCGAAGAAGAGCAGGTGCGGATCGAGCGGTGAAAAGACGATCGGTGCCGTGCGGACGACGCGGAAATCATCCGAGCGAAACGGCTTCGGCAAAATCTCCTGCCCCTCGTGCGTGCGCCTGTCGTAGCGCGTGAGTTTGCCACCGTAAACAATCTCGGGATCAAGCGGATCAGCCGTGACATAGCCGTATTCCTCTGCGGCGACAGGATGCCAGTCGCGAAAGGTGATTTCGCCATTCGGTCCGCGACTGTCGATGCCGACGGAGCCGCTCTCCTGTTGCCCGCTGTAGAGCCGGTAGGGAAAAGAGTTATCCGCGCTCACGTGATAGAGCTGCGCGGTAGATTGGTTATACCATGAGCTCCAGGTCGCGCCGCCATTGACGGTGATGATGGCGCCCTGGTCGCTCCCGAGAAAAACAGTCTTAGAGTCGTTAGGCGAAATCCAGATGTTCTGATAATCGTCGCCGCCGGGAGCGCCGCGCCAGCCTTCCCAGGTCTTGCCGCCGTCGGTGGATTTCCAGCAAACCGTGCTTGCGGAATAAATAACCTGAGGATTCTGTGGATCAATTCCTATGACCGACAAATCGCCACCGCCGATGCGGCCGGTCGGCCGGTCGTCCGTAGTCATGATCGACCAACTCGCGCCGGCGTCGTCCGAGCGATAAAGCTTTACGACCTTCGTGGTAGCGGCCGCGGCCATGACAGTCTGTGGCGCGCTCGGGGCGATCACGAGATGTGCCTGGATGATGTCGTTAGGCAAACCACCGCTGAGTTGCTGCCAGGTTTTGCCGCCGTCCCTCGATTTGTAAATGCCGCCATGAGTTCCGTTCCAGGCGGCATTTTCCCACGGGCCTTCGCGCGCTTCCCAGAGCGACGCGTAAACGATCTGCGGATTTTGCGGGTCGATCTGGACGTCGCCGCCGCCGGTGTTCTCGTCCCGATAAAGAGTCTTCGCGAAGTGCTTTCCACCATCAGTGGAGAGGAAGATGCCCCTTTCCTCGTTAGGCCCGTAGGGATGACCTGCAACCGCCACGAGGACGTGATCGGGATCGCGCGGATCGACCGCAATCTGAGCGATCTGCTGACCGTCGCGCAGGCCGAGATGAGTCCAGGTGTGGCCGGCGTCGCTCGATTTATAAACACCATTGCCGACCGCGAGATCCGGTCGATGCAATCCTTCGCCGCTCCCGACGTAGATGATGTTTGGATTGGAAACCGATACGGCAAGCGCCCCGACCGAGGCGGTGGATTCGTGATCGAAAATCGGCTCCCAAGTCCGGCCGATGTCGGTGCTCTTAAAGACGCCCCCGTTGACCTGCGCCATGTAGAAAACGTTAGGCTGCGACGGCACACCGCAGATCGCGCGCGTCCGTCCGCCGCGATAAGGGCCAATGTTTCGCCAATGAAGAAGCCCGGAAAAGTCGGGCGCGCGCGCGGCGAGCGCAGGACTACCGAGGAGGAGCGCGCAACAAACGATCAGGCGCGCGCGCATTAGCTAACCCGAGATGAAGCCGCCGCCGTCTCCACCGCGCCGGCAATGCTCGTCCTATGTTCGTTAGGCGTGTTGACCGGCTCGGTTTCGTGCAGCCGCCCGTAATCGACGGTGAGCTTGCCGTCGCCCGTTTGTTCGTAAATCTCCACGAATCTTTCGCCGAAACGAATGTCGCGCCAAGTGTAGTCCTTCTGACTTTGCACCGAGGCGGGGATGACTGTTTCGATGCAAACCACCGAGGCGACAATGTGCGCATCGCCTTCGCGCAAACTCTCGATCGTTTCTCCAAAGAGCGGACTCGTTTCATCGATGGTGTGACGGAGAGTCAACGCGGTCGGGAAGACAATCAGCCGATCGAAGTGAAGCTTGAGAAGATAGAATTTACGAAATCGATCGTCCTCCACGATCGCCTCATCGCGCATGAACATGATGCGAAATTCGGCTTCGACCATGCTGTGATGGCGCAGGTTTGCCACGCGTAACATGAGCGTCGGCTTTCCGTCGAACGGCGCGATCACCACGGTGTGGCTGAAGTCGATGCGCGCGGTCGGGCGCGAGAAGCGGACGAAGATGAGACCGGTGATGACCGCGAGCCAAAACATCCCGATCATGATCTCGATCGTCGTGAGGGTGTGGCCGTAAAGAGTCACTGGATAGGAATGCCCGTAGCCGACAGTGGCAAGTGTCTCCACACTGAAAAAGAAAGCGGCGAGAAGCGAGCCGCGGGGCAGGCCGGCGATGCAATCGCCCCCCACAGTGTAGAGGGCGGCGAAGATGAGGTTAATGGAGATGTAAACGCCGGCGATGAACGCGGCGAAGGCCGGCCAGCTCAGGGATAAAACCCAGTGGTAGATGTCGCGCCATTCACCGCGTCCGACGTTGACTTTGAGGAACTCGAATTGCCCCACCCGCATCGAAACTTCCTGCGATCGTCTTTTCATATGCGCGCCCACCTTGTATCACAGGGAACCTCCGGGGGCAGGCGCGGAAAACGAACGGCTGCGAGATCGATGGCACTTTGCCTCGACAATTTCCGCAGTTTAATGGGTAATCGACACGCCGATGGCCGAAGCTAATCAAGATGCAGTCGAGAGCAGGGTTGTTTTCGGCAGCGGAGATCGCAATTTTTCCGTGCGCGATGTGATTGATGCCGCGCACTTTCGCGGAGAAGTGGCGGCGTCTTGGAAAAATTTTCTGCGCGAGATCGCGGTGGAAGAGAAAGCCGATGAAGCCGGGCAGGAAGCGGACGATGAAGCGATCGACACCGCCGCGGAACGGTTTCGTTACAACCACGATTTGATCACGGCGGAAGAGACGGAGAAGTGGCTCGCGGAACGCGGGCTGTCGTTAGGGGATTTTAGCAGTTATTTCGTTAGGCGTTATTGGAGCGAGACGGCGGAGGACGATGGCGCCACCGACGCGGCGGATTATCTGGCGGCGCCGGAAGACTTGCGCGCGCTTTTCACGATGGAGCTGACTTTTTCAGGTGAACTCGATGGCATGGCACAACGTCTGAGCTGGCGCGTTGCAGCAAAAGCCGCGGCGAAAGAAGAAGCGGACGCGCAAATTTTCGCGGTGGCGGAGGCGAATTTCCGCGAGCGACAAGGTCTGCCCGAGAGTGAGGAAAATGATTGGTTAGGCAAACTGGGACGCAACGAGGAATGGCTGCGCGCGCAGATCGCGATGGAAGCAATTTACCACCGCGCATGTGCGGCGCTGCTTTCTCCTGAAGCGCGGGCCCGCGAAATTTCCGCGCTCCGTTTGCCGCTGACAAATTTTGAAGTGGAAACCCTGGAGTTTGATTCGCTCGATGCCGCGCGGGAAGGTCTCCTCTGCGTGCAACAGGACGGCATGACGATGGAGGAGGTGGCGAGCGAAGGACGTTATCCCTATCGGCATACCGAGGTGCTGCTCGAAGATGTGCCGGAGGATCTGCAGCAAAAATTTCTCAGCGTCACGCCGGGCGAAACGCTCGAGCCGATCACGCACGGCGAAGGTTTTCATCTCTGCCGGATCATCGGCAAAGCGGAGCCAAATTTGGAGGACCCGATGGTAAAAGAGCGCGCGGAAGATCGCATTCTCGACCGGCATTTCGCCGAGCTTTGCTCAAACCACATTCAGTGGCGCAGAGTTCTTCCCTAACGAAATGAAGGCGACCGACGACACTCTCCTCCGGCGAGCTTCGCTTTTTCAATTTCTTCCGGAAGAGCATTTCGAAAAACTCCGCGCGCTACTCGAGGAAGAGCATTACGAGTTCGGCGATCTTATCGTTAGGCAGGGCGATGCGGCGGATTCGTTTTACATCCTCATGTCCGGCCGCGCGCGGGTGGTGAAGGCCGATCAAAACGGCACCGAAGTGGTGCTCGCGAGTTTGAAGCCGGGCGACAGTTTTGGCGAAGCCGCTCTCGGCGAAGGTGGGACCCGCAGCGCGACCGTTCGCTGTAGTACCGCGGTGGAAACTCTGCGTCTCGATCGCGCGGATTTCCTCGAAGTCGCGGAGCGAAATCCAGAACTGAAACGTCATCTCGAACTGACCGCGCGGCATCGCTCGCTCCACGGCTTTCTTTATCAGTTCAGCAATTTCGGCCGGCTGCCCGTGCCGGCTCTGCGCAGCCTGATCGAGAAGCTGGAGCCAGTCGAAGTCGCGAAAGGTCGCGCGATCATCAAACAAGGCGACGCGCCCGGCGCGATGTTTATCCTCGAGAAAGGTCGCGCGCGCGCCTTCACGCAAAACAACGGCTCGCAACGCAACCTCGCTTTTTACCGCGACGGCGATTTTTTTGGCGAGCTCTCGATTCTGAATGGCTCGCCGCGCGCCGCGACGATCGAGGCTTACACCGATTGCCGCCTGCTCGCGCTGGGCCCGGAAGCGGTGCGCGATCTGAAGCGGCGTTATCCGGAGTTTGGGAAGTTGATGGAGGAACGGCTCGCGCAATATCAGGCGAAAACGGAAGCGCGCGTGCCGCTCGATTTCTCGACCGAAATGCTCCCGGCTGAGACGGCGATGCAGAATAAGGTCGCGCTCGACAAGGGCGCCGAAAAACGGAGTGACGATGCCGAAGCGCCATTCGCGGAGGAGGGCGGACTCTTTCGCAAAAGCAAAAAGCGCATCCGCAAAATCGAAGCGATCGAGCAGATCGATGAGATGGATTGCGGCGCCGCGAGTCTCGGCATGATCTGCCGCCACTTCGGGCGCAAGGTTTCGCTCGCGCGGATTCGCCAGCTTTGCCACACCTCAACCGACGGCACGAGTTTGAAAGCGCTCTGCCGCGCCGCCACCGAACTGGGCCTCGCCGCGCGCGCGCTGAAGGTGTCGCTGCGCAACCTGCCGCTGATGCCGCTGCCGGCGATCATCCATTGGGAAGGCAACCACTGGATGGTGCTTTACGACGTCAACGACAAGTTCGTTAGGGTGGCCGATCCGGCGCGCGGGCTGCGCAAGATTCCGCGGAAGGAATTCGAGCAGAACTGGTCGGGTTATGCGGCGCTCTTCGATTACACCACAGCCTTTGCGAACGCGCCCGAAAGCAAGCCCGGTCTCACGTGGATATTTCCATTCCTGGCCAAGTTCAAGGTCATTTTCGCGCAGGTCATGCTGCTCGCGGTGGCGATGACTTTTCTCGAACTCCTGTTCCCGATTTTCACCGAGATGGTGGTGGACAAAGTCATCGTCGAAAAAAATGTGAGCTTGCTCAAAGTCATTCTGCTCGGGATGGGCGCGGCGCTTTTTTTCGTGCAGGCCGCGTCCCTCGCACAGGAATATTTGTTGTCGTTCGCGGCCGTTAGACTGGACACGGCGATCCTCGATTTTCTCAGTCGGCAAATGTTGTCGTTGCCGATGACGTATTTCACCAGCCGGCGCACCGGCGACATTCAGCGCCGGCTCGATGGCGCGCGGCAGGTGCGGCAGTTCGCGGTGCAGCACGGCATCGGCGCGGTGCTTGCGCTCGTGCAGTTGGCGGGCGCGCTCGGGCTGATGATCATCTACAGCCCGTCGCTCATGTTCGCGTTCCTCGCCACGACGCCGCTTTACCTCGGGTTGATGTATTTTTCACAGAAGGTTTTGCGGCCGCTTTTCGCCGGCGTCGAGGAAAGCCAGGGCAAATACAGCTCGCATCAAATCGACGCGATCAAGGGCATCGAAGCGGTCAAAGCCGCCGCGGCGGAATCCGTTTTTCGCGACATGATGCTGAACGAATTTCTCTCCGTCTCGCGCAAGATTTTCCGGAGCAGTTTTATCGTCATGACCTACGACAGTGTGCTGCAAAGCATCGGTCTGGTTTCGACTGCGATCTTCCTTTGGGTCGGCGCAAATCAGGTGATGTCGGGCGCGCTCAGCATCGGCGGATTTGTCGCTTTCAGCTCGCTCACGGCGATGGCTTACGGCGGCATCCTGCGAACGTTAGGCGTGTGGGATAATTTGCAGTTCACGACCGTTTTATTGAACCGCTTGAACGACGTTTTCGAGCAGGAACCGGAGCAGGGCCGCGACCGGTCGCGCCTGACACCGGTGCATAGTTTGGAAGGGCGGATCGAACTGCGAAATGTCTGTTTCAAATACGGCGGACCGGAAGCGCCTAACATTCTCGCGAACGTCACGCTCGACATCGCGCCGGGAAAAATGATCGCCTTTGTCGGACGCAGCGGTTGCGGTAAAACGACTTTGATCAAGCTCATCGCCGGCCTGCTCGAACCGACGGAAGGCACGATTCTTTTCGATAACGTCGATCTGAAAACGCTAAATTACCGCGACGTTAGGCGGCACATCGGAATGGTTTTGCAGGAGAACCACATCTTCAACGAATCGATCGCGCGCAACATCGCGTTCGGCGACGCGGAGCCCGATCTCGATCGCGTGCTCGTCGCCGCGCAGGCCGCGGCGGCGCACGATTTCATCATGCGGCTGCCGATGGGTTACGAGACGAAAATCGGCGAGTCGGGCCTCTCACTTTCCGGCGGACAAAAGCAGCGCATCGCCATCGGGCGCGCGATCTACAACAACCCGCCGGTCCTCATTTTCGACGAAGCCACGAGCGCGCTCGATACAGAATCGGAACGCGCGATTCAGGACAATCTCGGCCGCCTCACCGCGGGCCGGACGACGATCGTGATCGCGCATCGGCTGAGCACGATTCGCGAAGCCGATGCCATCGTGGTCCTCGAAAAAGGCTCCGTCGCTGAAGTTGGCAATCACGATCAATTGATGGCACAGCGCGGTCTCTATTTTTATCTCTCCAGCCAGCAGCTCGGCATCTAACTTTTTCGCCTAACAATGCCTAACGACGTCATGCAACGCGATCCGCTCGAGGGCGCGTCGGAGATGTTGCCCCAGGATCCGCCGCCGTGGTTCGTGCGCTCTATTGCCTGGCTTTTGATCTCGATGTTCCTCGTCGCGCTTCTCGCCTCGGTGTTGGTGAAATTGCCGGAGACAGTCATCTGTCCATTCGTTCTCGTGCCCACTAGCGGCGCTGATCCGATTCAATCGCCGCGGGTCGCGGTGGTCGATCAAGTGCGCGTGACCGAGGGGCAAACGGTGAAACGCGCGGCGCCGCTTTTCCTCCTGCGCTCCGAGGAAATTCGAGGTTGGGACACGGAACAGAGGACGCTCTCGCAAGATTTGCATACGCATGAGGAAGGTCTGGCCAAGTCGGACGCTGCTTACGTTTCGCAGGCGGAAATCAAGAGCACAGAAATCTCGCAGGCGGAGAGTGAGGTGAAGTTCCGCGAGAAGCATGCCGCGACCGCCAAAGACCTAATCGACCGCATGGAAAAGCTGACCAGGAATGGCGGCATTTCCAAGGTCGAGATGCTGCGTTACCAACTCGAGGCCTCCGAGTCGGAGAAAGATTTCAGCGTAGCGCAACGCACTTTGCAGCAGGTCCATCTCGAGCTTTCCCAACTCAACAACGAACACACTCGCGTGCATGACGAAAACGTGGCCGAAATCGAGAAGTTGAAGGTGCGCCTGAGTGCGCTGCACGGTGACTTGGAAAACTCGGAGCTCAACGTGTTCACCATTCGCGCGCCTTACGATGGCGTCGTCATCTCCGTCTCGCAGCGCAGCGCCGGCAGCGTGGTGCAAAACGGGCAGGAACTTTGCCAGCTCTCGCCTCTGGATGCCCACCCACGCGTGCGATTGACCGTGAGTGAAGCAGGCCTGCCAAAGCTCGCGAGCGGCCTCGCTGTGCGCCTTTTCTTCGATGCGTTTCCGTATCAACGTTACGGCGTCGTCGATGCGAATCTCGATTGGGTCAGCCCCGCCGCGGTCTCGTCTCCCGAAGGTCCCCACTTTGTCGCTTTCGCTTCGCTTGATTCGAGCAAGGCAAGTGGACGCAGACGGCCGCTTGCGGTGCGCGTCGGCATGACGGGCGAAGCGCGCGTCGTCATCGGTCAGCGCACGATCATGGAATACGCGTTCGAGCCGATCCGCCAACTGCGCGAAAACGTGCGCGATTGATCGGCCATGTTGCGGCCGCTTTCCAAGCTGAAGGTCGAGGAGATCGCGACCTCCAATCCAGCCATGGAGCGTTGCCTGCGTCTCGCGCAACTGGCGGCCACTTCCGATGTCCCGGTGGTATTGTTAGGCGAAACCGGGACGGGGAAAACCCTGCTCGCGCACGCCATTCACAACTCCTCCACGCGGGCCGAGAAAGCCTTTGTCGCCTTCAACGCTTCGGCCATGAGCGACACGCTGATCGAGAGTCAACTTTTCGGCCACGAACGCGGCGCCTTCACTGGCGCACAGACGACAGTGAAAGGAAAATTCGAGCTCGCCAACCAAGGCACTCTTTTCCTCGACGAGATCGCGGACATGAGCCCGCTGGCGCAGGTAAAAATTTTGCGCGTGCTGGAGTACGGCGAGTTCGAGCGCGTCGGCTCCGAGCAAATGCTGACCTGCGATGTGCGCATCATCTGCGCGACGAATTGCTCGTTGCTCGGACGAGTGCGGCAGGGAAAATTTCGCGAAGACCTTTATCACCGGCTGAACGGACTCACCCTCCTTATCCCGCCGTTGCGCGACCGTCTGGAAGAGCTGCCCGCGCTCATCGCCGCCGAGCTCAAAGCGTCTGGCCGGCGCGAGGGAAAAAAGATTACTGCCATTCATCCCGCTGCGATGGAGAAGATGCTCGCTTACGGCTGGCCGGGGAACTTGCGCGAGCTCAGCCATACGGTCAGAACGATGACTCTATTCTGCGACGGCCATGTCATTCTTCCCGAGCACGTCGTCTTCCCGCCCGACCTGAAGGTAGCCTCCGAAGAGGTCGGCGCCGAAACGCCCGAGATCGCGCCTAACGAACCCAAGGAAAAAGAGCCTAACGATCTTTCGCTTTCAAAGGCGCTCATGCGACACATCAGCCTCGTGTATGAGCAAACGGGAAGGAACCAGCGGCGCAGTGCAAGGCTTCTCGGTATCTCGCGCGCGACCCTGGCGCGTCACCTGCGAAAGATAGCTCCAAAATAGGACCTGACGCGGCATACTCTGGCCGCAAATCGGTCTCAAATGTTATCCACCTCTAGATTGTAAAATTAGCCTTGCCAAAATTTCTTAAAAAAATTTGAATGTTGCTAAATCACTTATCTTCAGCCAGATGATGTGTTGCCTAACGAATAAGCAAAGACGGGATTTGCGCTCGTGCGAGGTCTCGGCACGGATCGTGGTTATAGGAGCGCAAACGTGAGTACGCCGAAGACAAAGAAACATGCGCCAGCGGAGGAATCGATGATTCCGAAGCAGAAACGCATGAAGGAAAAATTGATCCGGCTCGATGACTTGATCCCAAAAGGGAATGTCGCGGGCGGGCGTCAATTACTCTTCGGCGCGACTGACATCAACCAAACAACAAACAGAAAAAGGAGTTAGTTATTATGGCTACAGACAAGAAAAAAGAAGTGAAGATGAAAGACCTCAAACCGAACAAAGACGCCAAAGGCGGCGTGGCTCGGCAGCAAAATACCTCGGGTCACTCGATGAATCGCACCGGTGGCAGCCAGCAGAATGCGACGAAGGGCGGCAACGCCAACAGCGCCGGCGGTCGCAGTCTCCTGTAAGGAGTCCTACCGAAGGAAGCTTCGCGGTCCGATCCCGCCCGGCTTCATGGAAAACTCAACCCAACAAACTAAGAGAATATGCCTACAACAAAGAAAACCAGCAAAAGCTCCGGCACAAAGCCGAGCGTCAAAGTCAGCGACCTAAAACCGTCGAAAGACGCCAAAGGCGGAATCGCCTCGAAGCGCTCGGAGTCCAACACGCGGTTTGGCCGTCAGCCGGATGCTCGCGTCGGTCGTAAGCTCAACTGAACGGTTCCCGGATTGCCAGAACGGCCGCCGCGGTTTCGCCGCAGGCGGCCCGTTCTATTTCTGGCGGCCGCGCCTGCTCTCTTGCCTAACGAAAAGCTATAGGCCGTCCGGATGACGCGAGGCAAAACCCGACGGCGGTCGGTCGGCTGGATGCCAGCGCGGCGCATCACGATCTCCGCGGCTGTTCCACGCCGTGGTGTCGAGCCGCAATCCCGCGATGACCGCAAAGGCGTGGCCATTCCGGGCGTAAACCGTTATCCATTTTCCGCGGCCACTGCTTCCATAATGCAATAGATCGCTGGAACTCATCGGGACGCGGAGTAGCCCAGCGGCAGCCAGGGCATAAGAAACCGTCCCTGAGCAATCGTAGCCGCTGTCGCTGAAGGAGCGGTGACCGCCGCCCCAGCGATAAGGGCGTTTGCGCAGTTGGTTGCCCGCCCAAATGGCGCGCTTCACCGCCAGTGGAGCCTTTTCCGGGGCGCAAGCGAGACCATGCCGCAACTCTGCCACTTTCCCCGGAACCGTTGGGCCCCGCAGCGGGAATTGATCGGCGCGCGAGATCGAACTCGCGATAAAAAAAACAATAAAGCTAAGAGAAACGGCGTCGCGTCGCGAAAACTTCATGCCTGTGCAGCAGCCGCAAGCGTGCCAGGCGGGCCACTGGATCCAAACGACGCCACAGGAGCAATCGACGCACCGAACTTTCCGCGCAACTATTTCATGTGTCTTCGATGAAAAAAGAGCAGGTCGTGGAGATTCTCGAGACGATCGCGACGCTCCTTGAGCTGCAAGCGGAGGAAAATCCATTCAAAATTCGCGCCTACACCAACGCCGCCCGTTCGCTGGAAACCTGGGGGGGCGATCTACGGACTTTGGCTGAAGAAAATCGGTTAACCGAAATTCCCGGTGTTGGCAAAGCGATCGCGGGAAAAATCGGAGAGTTGGTTTTGACAGGCTCGTCGAAATTTTACGATGAACTCCGCGCGCAATTTCCCCAGGACATCATGGAGCTTTTTTCGTTACCCGGCTTGGGGGCGAAAAAGATCAAAGCACTCTACGAAAAACTACAGGTGAATTCGGTTGGCGATTTGGCACAAGCCTGCGCGGCGGGACGGGTCGCTGAGCTGCCGGGTTTCGGAAAGGCGACGCAGGAAAAGCTGGCCAAGACCATCGCCGATCGCGCGAAACACGTGGGCAGCTTTCAGTTAGGTGCGGTGGCGAACGAGGCGGAGCAGTTACAAAACGACCTCGGCCAGCATCCCGAAGTGCTGCGAGTCAGCGTTGCGGGCAGCTATCGACGGCGGAAAGAAATCGTGCGGGATCTGGACTTCATCGTCGCGACAAAGAATCCGAAGTCGGTCACCGAGTCCTTCGTTAGGCACCCGCTCGTTGACGGCGTCATCGCGCGAGGCACGACAAAAACCAGCGTGCGCTTGCACTCTGGCATCCAGGCCGATCTCCGCGTTGTCAGTGGCGCAGAGTATCCATTTGCTCTCAGCTATTTTACGGGGAGCAAGGAGCACAACATCGTTTTGCGAAACCGCGCTCTGCAACGCGGCTGGACCCTTAACGAATACCGTCTGGCACCGGTCGAGACTGGAAAAAAAGCGCCCGAGAAAATTCCTCCGGTGCGCGAGGAGGCCGAACTTTACCGCGCCCTCGGACTGGATTTTGTCCCGCCGGAACTGCGAGAAAACTCAGGAGAAATCGAAGCTGCGGCGGAGGGGCGGTTACCGCGTTTGCTCGAGCCGGAAAATTTACGTGGTGTGTTTCATTGTCACACCAGCGCGAGCGACGGCAGAAATTCTCTCGAGGAAATGGCGGCGGCGGCGCAGGAACTTGGGCTGCAATACTTGGGCATCGCGGATCACAGCCGGAGTTCGATTCAAGCCGGCGGTCTTGCTGCCGATCGCCTGCGTGCGCAGGTCAGCGCGATTCGCAAGTTGAACAAATCGTTCGACGGTTTCCGCCTTTTCGCTGGCGTCGAGTGCGATATTCTGCGCGACGGCTCGCTCGATTTCGACGACGAGACGTTAGGCGAACTCGATTACGTGGTCGCTTCGATTCATTCATCTTTCCAACTGCCGGAAGCCGAGATGACCGAGCGCATCATCCGCGCGATCGCCAATCCGCACGTCACTTTTCTGGCGCATCCGACTGGACGCCTGTTGCTGAAACGTGACGCGTACGCGGTGGATATTCCGGCAGTCATCGAAGCGGCCGCGGCGACTGGGACGTGGCTGGAGATTAATGCGGCGCCGAAGCGCCTTGATCTGGATTGGCGCTGGTGGCCGCTGGCGAAAGAGAAAGGGGTGAAATGTGTGATTAACCCAGACGCGCACGGCGTAGAGAAGCTGCAGGAATTGTGGTTCGGCGTGGGCGTCGCGCGAAAGGGATGGCTAACGAAAAGTGATGTGGTGAATTGCCTGCCGTTAGGCAAAATCGAGCCGGAGCTACAGCGTAAGCGCGCTTTGTCATCCCGAGCGTAGCGCAGCGAAGTCGAGGGATCCCGTGGAACAAGCGGGAAGCTCCGTCCGAGGCTTTTCGAGCGATGACTTCAAGGAAGCCCGGCGGGATCCTTCGACTGCGCTGCGCTGCGCTCAGGATGACGGAAAGGTTGGGCCGCCTCGCTCGTCGAGTTCTCGTTAGGTGACGGTTTCCCGCTGTGGCATGAACATCGTCAGGCACTTGCAGGCGCCCCCGGCCTTGAGGAATTCCGTCATCGGCAACGCGTGGCAGCGATAGCCGCGTTTGCCTAACGACTCCACCAATTTGGGCGCGCCTTCCGGGAGCACGATCTCCTGTTCGAGCACGACCGCATTACAGGAAAAATGAACCGCTTCTTCTTCCGGGACATCGATCAGATTCGGCACGTGATCGCGAATCGTCCGTTGTCCGTATTCATCGAAAGCCGCGGGAAACCAAAAGGCACCGCCATCCGTCAACGGACAAAAGCAGGTATCGATGTGGTAAAAGCGCGGATCGACCAACTCGACCGAGATCACGAGACACTTCAGAATCTCAGCGACAGTGCGATGCGCTTTCACATCGGTGCGAAATTTATAGCCGCAAAAAAGCGTGTTCCCCACGAAGAGCGCGTCGCCTTCGCCCTCGAAAAATTGGTCCTTCGGCAACCAGATAATTTCGTAGCCATCGTCCTCCATCCACTTGGCAAAGAGTGGCGCTTCCGCAGCGCGCTCCTGATGGCGAAAATTACTTGGGATGAATTTCTTTCCCACCGTCAGTCCGGCGTTCGCCGTAAACACCATGTCGGGAAGCCGCGGCACACCAGGCACAAGATGGACATCACAGCCGAGACTGAGCAGCTTCTCGTGCAATCCTTTCCATTGCGCCTGCGCGATCGGCGTATCGGCGCCACGCGCGCGACTCATCCAGGGATTGATCTCGTATTCGATGCCGTAATGATCCGGCGCGCAGAGGAGCAATTTTCGCATAAACTTTGCCTAACGAAGTTGCTCGATGCAGTCGGTCAGCTCGCGCAGGAACGGCTCGATGTCGGTGACCAAGCCGATTGCCTGAAAAGTCCCGCGATCTGCCAGCTTCGTTACCACACCCGGATTCATATCGACGCAGATTGTTTTCACCGTCGCGGGCAATAAATTTCCCACCGCGATCGAGTGCAGCATCGTGCCCATCATCATCGCGATGGTGACACCTTCCAATTTCGCGCGCATCGCGCGTTGCGCCTCGAGCGCGTCGGTAATCACATCGGGGAGAGGCCCATCATCGCGAATTGAACCAGCGAGCACGTAATCGACGCCATTTTTCACGCAGGAATACATGATCCCGCTTTTGAGCAGTCCGCTTTTCACGGCCGGTTTGATGCCGCCCGCGCTGCGAATGACATTGATCGCGCGCATATGATTTTCGTGGCCCGCTTCCGCGAGCGAGCCTTTTTCGAGGAACACGCCTAACGACGTCCCGAAAAGCGCATTCTCGATATCATGGGCGGCGAGAGCGTTGCCGGCGAAAAGCAGATTGATGTAGCCCCAATCGATCAGCTTTTCGAAATGCTCTGCTGCGCCGGTGTGCACAATCGCCGGTCCGCCGACGACGAGAATCTTGCCGCTTTCGTCTTTGGCTCTTTGGAATTCCCGGGCCATCTCGCGGATGACCGCAGTTTTCGGTTTCTCGATCGAAACGTTGCTTGCCATGAACTCAAAAACATCCGTCCGCGAGGTCGTGCGCTGGAACGGAACGACCCGAATCCCCTGGTGACCCACGACCACTTCCATTCCCTTTTTCACGCCGTAGAATTTCGTCGCGGTCGCGGTTCGCGCAGTTCGGTCGAGCACGATCGCGCTGTCCATCAACGCCGGATGCACTTCTACTTCGCCGTCGTCGAGCTGCGCAAAAGTTTGCTGATTCGTGGTGACGTAAAAGTGTTCCGGGAAAACACCATCGGCGGGCGCGGCCGCGAGCTGCACGCTCTTCTTTTCCAGCACTTCGGCCCCGTGCTGGCGCAGGCGGAGAATCAAATCGTCCAACTCGTCGGCCGATGGCCCAGTCACCTCGATCCGGGCAAAGCTCTGGTCGGCGCGGCCTTCGCCGATTCTGAATTCGCTGATCTTAAAGGTCGCGCCGTGCGTGATGATCTCGTCCAGAACCTTGGGCAAAATCAGGGAATCGATAATGTGGCCGCGCAGCTCGATCGTTTCGGAAAGCATCCGTTCACCTTAGCCAAGGCCGCCGCCTTCGCCACTCCGGGGGGCCTGGTCAACGCTCACTCGGGAATCCACTTGTCGGTTTTGGGCGGTGGGTTATTAATGCAGCGCGCCGCCCGAATTTCGCCGTGAAAAAATCCGAAAACATGACTTCTGAACCTTTCCCCGCAGGCGGGCGCGGCTTCGAAATTTCGGACCAGCCGGTCGTAGAATCGCATCGGACTGAGATTAATTCAGTCGCGCTCGCGCCCGGCGGTTTCGGCGTCGGGCTCGGTGATACGGATGACGAATCGCTCTTCATCCTCGCGCGCGATCCACGATCGCTTTTCGTTTATCGACGGCTCGACTGGAACAAACATTTTTCGGTTGCCGAAGCGGACGCGATGAAGTTGCAATTGCGCGTCCTCCGCGACGATGGAAGCGAAGAGACGACAACTTCCTTCGACCCGAGCGTGAGTTTCGCATTCGTGGACGTGACTTCTCCCGGCACACGTTATTATTGCGAGTTGGGTATCTACGAGGGTAACGAATGGAAAAGCCTGGGCCGCTCGAACTCGGCCGAGACTCCCGCCGCCGCGATGTCCGACGACCTCTCTGCGGACTTCGCCACGCTCCCGCTCCATCTTAGTTTCCAACGCTTGCTGGATATCTTTCGCACCTCTCCCGCGCGGTCGGAGACCCTCGTTGAGGCCGTGTCCGAAATGCAAACGAAAGCGCGCGCGCTGCAGGCTTCGATGTCTCCGCTCGATTGGTCGCGGCTTATCGAAACGGCTTCCAATTCTGTGGACACTAATCTTGGTTTTGAACTAACGGGAATTCGGCCGTCGGAGATCGCTGCGCTTCTGCGGACGGTGCAGCAGGATTCGTCGAGGTGGGTTGCGTCGCAGGAAAAATTCGAGCGTTGGCGAAAACTAGGGGAGCGGTTTGGCGGCTCGAGCTGGAGTCCTTCGAGCGTTGGTGGCTCCTCCTCCTGGCAAAGTGGCGACGGCGCGAAGAGCTAGGATTTTCGAGTAGCGATAGCTTCCAGGATTCCAGCGATCACTTCCGCGCGCGGCTTCGCGCCGAGGTTGCCCTGCCCATGCACGCGCACGCTGACCGCGCCCGCTTCCATGTCACGATTTCCAATCACAAGCATGGTATGGACTTTCATCTGCTCCGCCGCGGCGATCTTCGCTTTGATGTGATCGCTGCTCGCGTCGAGCTCCGCGCGGACTTCGTGAGCACGAAGTTCTTGGTAAATGGAGCGGGCGTATTCCAGCAACGGCGCGTCGTCGCCAAGCGGAAGGATGCGTACTTGTTCCGGCGCGAGCCAGAGCGGGAAATTTCCCGCGTAATGTTCGATGAGAAAGCCGATGAAACGCTCGTGCGTGCCTAACGGCGCGCGATGAATGCAGAGCGGAGTCTTCTCGGTGTTGTCGCGATCTTTGTAGACGAGGCCGAATCTTGCCGGGACGGCGAAATCGACCTGGTTAGTCGCGATGGTAAATTCACGGCCGATCGCGCTCCAGACCTGGACGTCTATCTTCGGCCCGTAAAAGGCGGCCTCGTTAGGTACTTCGACATAGTTAATGCCGCTACGCTGAAGAACGCCGCGCACCATGCCTTCGGTCTTGAGCCATAGCTCTGAGTTATCCACGAATTTCTCGCCGAGCTTCGCCGGGTCGTGAGTCGAGAAGCGCATGACATATCTCTCGATTCCGAAAAGCTTGAAATACTTGAGATACATCTGATTAACGGCGTTGAACTCAGATTCGAATTGCTCTTCGGTGCAATAGATGTGCGCGTCGTTCATTTGCAGGGAACGGACGCGCATAAGTCCAAATAACTCGCCGGATTGTTCGTAGCGATAGTTAGTGCCGTATTCTGCGAGTCTTAGCGGCAAGTCGCGATAACTATGCGGCACCGCAGCATAAAGCTTATGGTGATGCGGGCAGTTCATCGCCTTCAGGTAGTAGCGATGGGAAGTCAGGCTTCCAGCCTGACTCGGCGGATGGGCATCTTGCCTGTCCGCCCCTGCTTCGGCAGGCTGGAAGCCCGCCGGCCGAGACAGGCTGGGAAGCCTGTCTTCCGCTAACTCCATCGGCGGAAACATTGAGTCGGCGTAATAAGGTAGGTGGCCGCTCTTTAGGTATAAATTCTCGCGCGCAATATGCGGAGTGCGGACGCGCTGATAGCCCGCCGCGAACTCAGTTTCTTTCGCTAGCTTCTCTAACTCTTCGATAATAGCCGCTCCACGCGGCAGCCATAAGGGAAGTCCCGGACCCACATCATCGTCAAAGGTAAACAGTTGTAACTCTTTCCCGAGCTTGCGATGGTCGCGCTTCTTCGCTTCCTCAAGCATGGTGAAGTATTCATCGAGCTGTGTCTTATTCTTAAAAGCGGTACCGTAGATGCGTTGTAATTGCGGGTTCTTCTCATCGCCCTTGTAATAGGCGCTTGCTACATTCGTTAGGCGGAAGGCACCGATGTTGCCGGTGCGCATAACATGGGGGCCGGCGCAGAGATCAGTGAAATCGCCGTTGCGATAAAGAGAGATAGTCTCGTTAGGCGAAATGTTTTCGATGATATCGAGCTTGAACTTACTCGCCGCCGGGCGCGGGCCGAGCGCGGCCAGCTCTCCGGCGTGCGCGAGAGCGAGCGCTTCAGCGCGGCTCACCTCTATCCGCGCAAAGGGATGATTGGCTTTGATCTCCTTCTTCATTTCGGCTTCGATTTTCTCGAAGTCCTCGGGCGAGATGCGATGCGGTAACTCTACGTCGTAATAGAAACCATTCTCAACCGGCGGCCCGGCCGCGAACTGCGCTTCCGGCCACAAGCGCAGAATGGCGGTAGCGAGAACATGCGCAGCGGAATGACGAATCCGCTCCACCTCGGTCATCGGCGGGTGACCATGCGCTGCTGGCTTCTCTGCCGCCGCGGCAATATCTTCGGCAGCGCTCTTTTCGTTGGTCTCCTGGTTATGCATTCGCGGTGGAATTTACCGCGAACGTCACGAAGAACAGGAAATTTGCCAGCGTTTTGTTCCTGCAGATCACTCCCTCTGACCGTGCCCGCCACTCAGAGAACTGCGGGACGGAACCGCGGTTCGCCGGTGGCGGGCGGGATGCCGGCTATTGAAACCGCGTCGCCGTCGCCATGCCGCAAATGGAGAAGAGCAGGTTACCGTCCGCATCGTAGAAGTCGATCGTAGAGGTATAGGTGAAGGTAGTGGAGCTCGTGAGCTGTACCGTGGCGGTGACGATACCGCTACCGTTGAAGGTACCGTCGTCGGTGTAGCCGTAGGATATATCCCGGAACGAGAAGTTCTTGTTCCTCCAGCAACTCGTAATCCCCGAACTCTCCGACTGACTCGGTCGCTGGCATCGGCTTGGAGTCATCAAAGCTCCCGGTCTTAGATTCGTTAGGCGGCCTCAGCGCTGCTCCGAGAACACAGCCGGTGCAGAGTCCTTCCGGCGCGTCCGAGAAAATTTTCGCGCCGCACTTTCGGCAAATTCTGATGATCCGGATCACAGTCGGAGACTCGCGGGTCGCTCCGCTTGGTACTGCGTAGGATTTCATCGCGCGTTACCTCCCGACGACCGAGATGAGATGGCGCAGCTCATCTTCGACTTCGCTCGGACTCGTCACCGTGTGCGCGATTTCTTCTCGCAAGAGAGATTGATAACGCTGGCGAAATCGGTAGAACGCCTGCCTCACCGCGTTCGCCTTCATGCCCAGTTGTCTCGCGATGTCGGCCTGGGACCGCGCGCCCGGTTCGTCCGGGAGCAATTGCTTGAGTGCCTCGAAAATTCCGGCATTTCCGGCGGCTCGATACTCCTCCTTCAATCGGCTGAGCACGTGTTCTAACACGGTTGAAGCCCAACGGCGTTCGTAAATTAATTCGGGAGTCACTCGATCCGCCGTGTCCGTTTCGATCCCATCCTCCGCGCCCATCTCGTCGAGTGGAATTGGCTTCCGTCCCTTGCCGCGCTTGATCGCCATCGTGCGGCGCCATTCATCAGTCAGGAAATTTTTAAGCGCCGTCAGCAAATAAGAACGGAAGCGGCCTTTTTCCTTCCGCACCGCATCCAGGTCGCGGCGCTCGAGCAGCAGAGCAAAAAAACCTTGCGTCAGGTCCCGCGCATCGTCGCGGCTCAGACCCTGCCGCCTAACGAAAGCGTAGAGTGGCTTCCAGTATGCGCGGCAAAGCGTCTCGAGCGCTTCGGCGGCGCGGGGCGATTCCTCTTGCGCGCTTAAGACCACGCTCCAACGAGTGGTGGCGAATACCACCGGACCGGCTCGCGTAGTTCTGTCGAGCCCGGCGGGGGAACCCACCCGATCATCAGGAGGCACGCACCGATCCAACTCAAAGTGCGCTCGAAAAGCAAGCTTCGATCGAGGCGCCGGTCGCGAACGGTGGCGGACGCAAACGCGCGGCGCGTTGTAGCGTCCGCTGTCTCAGCGGATCGAGCGGCGGGATAGAAGCGCCAGGCCGATGCGCTGAGGACAGCGCACCCTACAGACTCAGCCGCTCGCGCAACTCCTGCGCGCGCCGGCGGGCGACTTTGATTTGTGGGTCGCGCTCCCCGAGCCAGAGGGAAAGCCCGCCATCAAACCACGGCTCCACTTTGCGGACAAAGCGCAGGTTGATGATGTGCTGGCGGCTGACTCGGAAAAATAATTGCGGATCGAGCCGCGACTCGAGCGTCTGGAGCGAGCGCGGAATGAGCGGCCGATTGTCGGCGAAATAGACGCGCGCGTAGTTGCCTTCCGATTCCAGCAAACGCAGATCGCTCACGCGCACGAGCCAGCAACGTTCGCCATCTTTCAGGAAAACCTGGTCGCTTTCGCGCAGCACATTCTCCGGCGCGGGCGCGACCTTTTCAGCGGCAAACTTATCCTCGTTAGGCCGCTGCAGGCGGATGAGCGCCTGGCTGAGACGCGCCGGCTCGATCGGTTTGAGCAGGTAATCGAGCGCGCCAAATTCGAATGCTTTGAGCGCGTACTGATCGTAAGCGGTGGTGAAAATCACCCGCGGTGGCTCGGGCAAATCGACGAGCAGCTCGAACCCATTGCGGCCGGGCATCTGCACATCGAGAAAAATCAAATCCGGCCGCAGCGCGCGGATTTTCTCCTCGGCCTGCGTCGCGTTGGCCGCTTCCCCGACGATCTCGATCTCAGCGTGCGCGCGCAGGAGCCGCCGCAGTTCGGAACGCGCGAGGCGCTCGTCGTCGATCAGCAGTGCCCTCATGTTTTTGTGATCGGCAGGATCATGCGCGCCTCGACCCAGCCCGGCTGCGGCTCGGTTAGTTCCAAGCTCGCGCGCTCAGCGAAAAGAAGGCGCAGCCGGGTTTTTAGATTCGTTAGGCCGAGTCCGGTCGAGGCCGGCGAGGAGCCATTTCGCAAGTGGCCGGTATTGCGCACGGAGACTTCGAGCGACTCCTCCCGCGCCGAGGCTTTGAGCTGAATCACACTCGTACCCGCTTCGCGCGAGACGCCATACTTGATCGCGTTCTCGACCATGGTTTGCAGCGCGAGCGGCGGGACGAGAAACGAAAACGTCGTTGCATCGATGGAGCGTTCGATCGTTAGGCGATCTTCAAAACGGATAAGCTCGAGCGCGAGATATTGCTCCACCGTTTCGATCTCATCCGCCAGCGGCACGAGCGACCTCTCGCCCGACTGCAAATGATAACGCAGGATGGCGGAGAGCTGCGTGATCGCGTCCTGCGCCCGCGCCGGATCTTCAAGCACGAGCGCGCGCAGGCTGTTGAGCGAGTTAAAAAGAAAATGCGGATTGAGCTGGCTCTTCAATCCACGCAGCTCTGCCTCAGCGAGCGCGGTCTGCGCTTGATAACGATCGATCTCGGCGCGGCGTTGTTGTTTGAAATAAGCGAAGCCAAAGTAAATCCCCGACCAAATCGTGAAGATGATGAAGTCGTTAAAAATGAAAACTCCCCAGGTCGCGATGAGCGCGACACGGCCATGTGCGCCATATCCATGTCCCGGCGGGGGCACGACGAAAAAATAGAGGGTCACGAGAGCGACCAGGACGACGGCGAGAAGAAAATTGGTGGCGAGCGCACGCGGGATCAGCTTCGGCACCGGGAGATCGATCCAACCGCGGCGCAAGATAAAGCCGCGATAGCCATGACTGAGGAAAAGGCCGAGGACGCTGAGGAAAAGATAGCCGCTGGCCAAGCGCCAGCTCGGCGTGACAAACCCGGCGCTCGTGAAAGCGTTGACGAGAAAGTAACCGCCCCAGCCGCCGGCCTGGCACCACCAATAGGCGGCAGGCGGGCGCGGCGTGGAGCGATTCGGCATCTGTTTTGGCCTAACGAATCATTCGGCAGTCCGTCGCGCGCTCTTCGCCGAGCACGAGCGAACCCACTGCCAGGGCGGGTAAGACCACGCTCGTCAGGGCAGCAGGAGCGTGGAAGAGCGC
Source organism: Chthoniobacterales bacterium (assembly GCA_013821455.1). Classification (GTDB taxonomy): domain Bacteria; phylum Verrucomicrobiota; class Verrucomicrobiia; order Chthoniobacterales; family UBA10450; genus Palsa-1392. The sequence continues at coordinate 4,904 of JACDGS010000006.1, read as the reverse complement.
CGCGGCCACGATGGCCGCGGCCCAAAGAATCCCGTTTCCGATCGAATATCTGGTGTTCATAAAGTTATTCCTTTTTTTCCTGGGAGCGGTTTAGCGCGCGACCAGTTCTTTATCCAGCGTGGCGTAGAAGCCCGCCGGATCATCCACCATGATGAAGTGTTTCGATTTGTCGAAAAACTGGAAGCGGGTCTGCGGCGCGTTGGTGAATTGCGTTTTGTAATTTTGTTCCAGCGCGTCTTTCGGCGCGTATTGCAGAAGTCCCGCGAGCGCGCCGAGGACGAGGACGGGGCATTTGATTTTGCCGAGCTCAGGCCGGTAATCGCGCCCGAGCAGTTCGCTCATCGCCTGTGCGACGGTCGCGGGATCGGATTTGCCGCACATCTCGGCGATGCGTTTCACGTCGTCGGGTTTGGTCACCATCGAAGGAATCGTCACGCCGCTTTGATATTGCGCGAACTGCTCCGGAGTTTGCCGCCCGATCATCTGGCGCATCGAGGCCGCGGCTTTTTTCGCGCCCTCGGCATCCGTCACGCCCGGAAACATCACACCCGCGAGAAACGGCAGTCCATCGACCGAGACGATATCACTCGGCAATTCCGGCGCCGCCTCGCCAATCGCGAGCGCGAGCGTGCCGCCGAGGCTGTGACCCACGATCGCCGGCTTGTCGAGTTTGTGCTCGCGCGCATACGCGATGATCTGGTCGCGCACGGCGTCGAAGAGCTCGTCCGTTTTCTGCGCGGGCGTCGCGCCAAAGCCGGCGATGCTGACGACGTGGCATTCATATTTGTCCTGCAAATGGTTCACGGTGTCGTCCCAGACCGCGCCGGAGCAGGCGAGACCGGGAATGAGGATGACCGGTTTGCCATGACCGGTCACTTGCACGTCGATGAGTTTGGGCGCGTTCGCGCCTAACGATGAGGCCGCGAAAAGAATCACGGCGCCGAAGGAGCTGATGAGTTTTTTCATAACTCCAGCTAAGCGCACGGGAACGCATTTCGGCGCGGAAAAGTTACGAACGGTCGCGCGACGTGATGAAGCGCCGCGCCGACGATTTGCGCGGCGCGCGGAAAAGGAATCGATCGCTGACCTAACCGCGCTTGCTGTAGATTTTCATTTCCTCGGCAGCTTTTTGCAAAGCGTCCAGGGTCTGCAAAGCGGCTTCCTGTTTTTCGATGGTCGCAGCGTTGGACGCTTTCATTTCCTGCAGGAGCGAAAGCGCGTCGCTCGACGCGGCCGCGGGTGTAGCGCGCGCCGAAGGCGGAGCGGCCGGAGTTGGAGTCGACGCCTGCAGGATAACCGGCGCGCCCGCCTGTTGTCCTTCGCTCGAATTGATCGCGAACGCTCCGAAAACGAGCCCGCAAATAATGAGCAGATTTCTCATTTTAGCGGCCTCCCCGGCTGGCATAAATTCGCGCCACGCGAATCGCTTCCGCCAGCGTGACGAGCTTGGCGTCGATCTTGGCCTGATTATCGGCAATCTGGGTTTGCTGAGCTTTTACTTCCCTGACCAGAGCCACGATTTGTTGCGAGTCGGCGGGCGCAGGGGACTGCGCGCCTAACGATGTGGCGAAAAGCGCGAGCAGACCGAGGAGCGTGATTTTTTTCATAGCGGCGATGGTGTTTGCCGCGTTAGAAAAGCAATTCACGTTCCTTTGCCGCGTGCGGTTTCTCGCGGCGTGAAATTTGCTTGCGGCACTCGGAGCCACTGGTACCCTCAGCCCATGGCCGGGCCGGGTATGTTCCAATCGCAGAATCTTTCCCTCCAGCAGGTCCTCGCGCCGCAACTCCAGCAGAGTCTGCTCATTCTCCAAGCCCCACTGCTCGAGTTGCGCAATCTCGTCCAGCAGGAAATGGAGACGAATCCAGTCCTCGAAGAATTAGCCGATCCGACCCCGGAAGAACGGAAGGAGACGGACAGCGAGCCCGAGGATGACAAGTTCAAGGAAGAGTTCGATCAGCTCGCGAAGCTCGATGACGAATGGCGCGATTACATGGCGCAGTCGGGCACCTACGGCGGCCGTTCGCGCGCGGAGGAAGATAAGCGGCAATTCTTTTTCGATTCCATCGCGACGCAGGAAACCCTCCAGCAACATCTCGTCGGCCAGCTCAACCAGACCGCTCTTAGCAGCGACGATCGCAAGACCGCCGAGCTCATCATCGGCAACATCGACGACAACGGTTTTCTTCAGACGACGCCCGCAGACATGTCGATGAACACCGGCATCCCGCAGGAGGATTTCGAGCTCATGCTCACACTTCTCCAGAGCTTCTATCCGCCGGGCGTGGGCGCGCGTGATTTGCGCGAGTGTCTGCTCATTCAACTGAAACGCGAAGGCCGGCAGACCAGTGTCGAATACCGAATCATTTCCGATCACATGGAAGATCTCGGCAAACGCCGTTTCCCGGAGATAGCGCGGCGCATGGGAATCAACGCCGAGCAGGTGCAAAAATCCGCCAATAACATCGCCCAGCTCGACCCGCGACCCGGCGCGATTTTCGCTGAAGCGCCGCAAAATTACGTCCTGCCCGATGTGACCGTGGAGAAAATCCAGGGCCAATACCAGATCATGCTCAACGGCGAACAGATTCCGCACCTGCGCATCAGCAACACCTACAAAGACATCATGTCGCAGGACGGCAGCGGCGGTGAGGTGAAGGATTACATCCGCGACAAAATCCGCAGCGGGAAATTTCTCATCAAGTCGATTTACCAGCGTCAGCAGACGATCTCGAACATCGCGCACCAGATCGTCTCGCGGCAGAAAGAATTCCTCGAGCACGGCCCGGCGCAGCTCAAGCCGATGACCATGGTGCAAATCGCCGAAGCCGTCGGCGTCCACGAGACGACAGTGAGCCGCGCGATTTCCGGCAAATACATCTCCACGCCGCAGGGTGTTTTCGAGATGAAATATTTTTTCACGCCTGGGTATCAGACCGCGAGCGGCGAATCGGTCAGTAACACCAGCGTGAAAGGAACGATCTTGGATTTGGTCAAAGCCGAGTCCGGCAGCGCGCCGTTGAGCGACAAGGAAATCGTCGAAATTCTCGGCAAACGCGGCATCCCGATCGCGCGCCGGACGGTGGCAAAATACCGCACCGAGCTAAACATTCTGCCGAGCAACATGCGGCGGAAATACTAGAAAAACCTGAAACACTGAAATGCTGAAACCGCCTTTTCAGATTTTCAGCGTTTCAGGTTTTCAGCTTTTTCCGCGATGACGCCCTCTCTTCGCCGCGCTGTTCTCGCCGAATGGCGCGGGCTGCCTAACGACTTGCCGCGGCCCGATCGCGCGCAGGCGCTCGCCGATCTCATGCCGAAAGTGATGCAGAAGCTCGGCCTCAAAGAACGCTTCCAGGAAAAAGAAGTTCGCGGCGCGTGGCAGGCATTGGTGGGCGAGTTCATCGCCGCGCATTCGCAACCGATCTCGCTCCGTGATGGCACGCTGCATGTCCACGTTCTCCAGCCCGCCTTGCGCTACGAACTGGAACGGACCAAACCCGAAATCCTGCGCAAGCTGAAGCAGCGCTTCGGCGCGCGGACGATTCGCGAGTTGCGTTTCCGGCTCGGGTAACTCAGGCATCCTGCCTGACAGTCACGCGGGCTTCCAGCCTGCGTGTTTCGAAGCGGCAGGCCGGAAGCCCGCCTTACCGATCAGGCGAGGACGCCTGACTTACTGCGAACGTCCGCACGACCTCGAGCTCCGGGGAGAGCACAGCGAAGTCCGCATCCATTCCTTCCGCGAGTGTGCCTTTGTTTTTCCATTCCATCGCGCGCGCCGGAGTTTCCGTCGCCATCCGCACGGCCTCATGCAGCGGCACGCCCACCTGCGCGACCATTTGCCTAACGAGATCGATCATGCGCGCCGCGCTCCCCGCCAGCGCCGACCCATCCGCCAGCCAGCAGGCACCGTCGCGCACGACGCATTCTTTGTCGCCTAACGAAAAGCGGCTCTCGTTAGGCAAACCCGCGCCCGCGGTTGCATCCGTGACCAGGCAGATTCCTCCGGCGCCTTTCGCGCGATAAAGCATGCGCATCAGCGTGGTGGAAACATGATGCCCATCCGCGATCAGCTCGCAAAAAATCTCCGGCTCGCTGAGGGCGAATTCGAGCAGCCCGGCCGTGCGCACGCCATCGCGCCGGCGCATCGACGACATGCAGTTGAACGTGTGGGTTATCTGGCGCATCCCACACTCAAATGCGGCGCGCGCTTCCTCGTCCCAGGCCGCGCTGTGCCCGCCGCTCGCCGCGATTCCGAGCGTCGTTAGGCGGGCGATCAAATCCAGCGCATCGGGCCTTTCCGGCGCGAGAGTCACGCGTCGAATTGCCGCGCTTTCCGCGAGTAATTGCCTAACGAATTCCTCGCGTGGTTCAACGATAAACTGGGACGCTTGCGCGCCGCTTTTTTCGGGGGAGATGAAGGGGCCTTCGACATGCGCACCGCGGATTTGGGGGATTTCCGCCATCGCGGCGGCGATTGCCCTAACGACGCGCGTGATTTCTTCCAGCGGCGCAGTTATCGTCGTTAGGCAAAGCGAAGTCGTCCCGCCACTCGCATGGTAGGCGCAGATCGCGCGGAAGGCGTCGAGCGTTCCTTCCATCGTGTCGCGTCCCGCGGCGCCGTGGACATGCAGGTCGATAAAACCCGGAGCGAGATAGTTGCCTTGGAGGTCGATTGTTTCCTCGCCGCGGCGGGAAATATCGCCACCGATCTCCGCGATTTTTCCATCTTCGACTCGGAGCGAAAGATCGTCCTCACTCCGGTCGGAAAAAATCAGGCGGCCGTTCGTAAAGAGCATTGCGCATGAGCATGCCGCGTCTGCGCGAGCGCGTCCATCGGCCGCGAAAGCGGGCGGAGCGAGAGAAGATGGACCACGCCCAACTGTCATCCCGAGCGGAGCGAGGG
>JACDGS010000086.1 GCA_013821455.1 Chthoniobacterales bacterium | reverse complement strand
AATCATGACGAGAAACTTTTGCAGAACGATCCGCATCGGCCCTGGCCGGTGAAACAGCGGATTCAATCGCGCCATGGGCACCTTTCCAATGCGGCTGCGGCGGCCGTGATCGAGCAGTTGTTGCCCGGCAAAATCGAGAGAATTGTCCTCGGCCATCTGAGCCGCGATTGCAATTCGCCCGCGCTCGCGGCCGGTGCGATCCAGGCGCAGTTGGAAAAAAGCGGCCGCACCGATATCGAAGTTTTTTGCGCGACGCAGGGCGCGATCAGCGACCGCTTCTCGATCGGCCCGACGCGCGGGGGCGCTTTTCAGCCAACTTTCGAAAGTTTGTTTTTCGAAACCGCGGCGGGGCCGGCGCGATGATCCTGCGCGACGCCGCCGAAGCAGACCTGCCGGCGATCGTCGAAATTTATAACGCCACCATCCCAACTCGCATGGTGACGGCCGAGTTGGAGCCGGTTAGCGTCACCGAACGCTTACCCTGGTACCGCGAACATTCGCCTAACGACTATCCCATCTGGGTTTTGGAAGAGGCCGAACAGGTCGCGGGATGGTTGAGCTTCTCCCGTTTCATCACCCGCTACGCTTATCGGGGGACGGCGGAGATCAGCGTGTATGTGCACGAGGACTTTCGGCGGCATGGCGTTGCTGCCGAGTTACTCGACGCCGCGATGGCACGCGGTCCAGAGCTGGGGTTCACGGCCTTCGTGGGCCTGATCTTTGGGCATAACGAACCGAGTTTGCGGCTCTTCACCAGGTGCGGTTTCGAGAAATGGGGACACCTGCCGCGTATCGCGCGCCTCGATGGAGTCGAGCGCGATTTGGTGATCGTCGGGCGGCACCTGCCGTCCCTTGCCTAACGAATGCTGCGCCGCCGCGGCGTGTAGCGCGGGTCTCTGACCCGCGAGAGACGGCGTCGCAACGATAGCTGCGATCTCGAAGTCGCGCCGACGCGGGTCTGAGACCCGCGCTACAGCGCCTAACGAATCGCCGTGCTAATCTTCCTCACCCACGACGAGATGGATGACGCCGGCGGGATCGGAAATCCAGAAGCCGTCGAAGTCTTCGCGCAACTGTTCCACCTCGTCGCGCCGCGGGACGCCGTGATTTTTTAAGTGCGCGGCGGCGCCGTCGGTGTCGTTCGTTTCCAGCTCGAGCCAAATGTCGGCGTGACTGATGTTCGGCACTCGATCAACCCAGAGCCGGACCGGCCCGAACTGGAAGATGCAGCCTTCCGGTTCCTCCTCGATGAGGGGCAGCGCGAGGGTGTCGCGGTAAAAAGCGATCGTCTGCTCGTACGTGTGGTACGGGCATTTGATGGCGATATTCGCGCCGCCGGAAAAATGCGGGCTATTGACGTTGGCGACCACGAGAAGAATTGCTGATTGTTAGGCGATCGAACGGGTCCGGATCCTCGAAGATTTAGCCCGCGCCGCCCGGTTCGGTCATCGCCACCGGATGGAGAGCGGCGTTTAGTTCCGCTTCCGGCAGCACTTTTTTCTCGAGGCAAATCTGGCGCACGGTCTTGCCGGTGCTTGCGCTTTCCTTCGCGATCTCGGCCGCGCGATCGTAACCGATCTTCGGCGCGAGACTGGTCACCATCGCCATCGAAAGCTCGACCAGTTCCTGGCAGCGTTCACGGTTCGCGACGATCCCGCTGACGCATTTGTCGGCAAAAGTTCCGGCGACGTTCGCGAGCAGCCGGATGCTGCAGAGAAGATTGTGCGCCATCACCGGCATCATGACGTTGAGCTCGAAATTTCCGTTCGCACCCGCCCAGGTGATGGTCGCGTCCGCGCCGATGACTTGCGCGCAAACCATCATCATCGATTCGGACATGACCGGGTTCACTTTGCCGGGCATGATCGAACTGCCGGGCTGGGTGGCGGGGAGTGAAATTTCGCCGATGCCGCAACGCGGGCCGCTCCCGAGCCAGCGAATGTCGTTGGCGATTTTGAAGAGGCTGACGGCGATCGTTTTAAGCTGACCGCTCGCTTCGACGACAGCGTCTTTCGCCCCTTGCGCTTCGAAATGGTCGGCCGCTTCGCGAAAGGGAATACCGGTCCGCTGCTCGAGATGGCGCATCACCTTGCCTGGGAAATCGGAGTGGCGATTCAGGCCCGTGCCGACGGCGGTGCCGCCGAGCGCCAGTTCCTGGAGCGCGGCGATGGCTTGTTCGGCGCGGCGTATTCCGAGGCGGACTTGTTGGGCGTAGCCGGCGAATTCCTGCCCCAGTCTAACGGGTGTCGCGTCCATCAAATGGGTGCGCCCGATCTTGATGATGTCGTGGAATTCCTGCGCCTTGGCCTCGATCGCGCCGGCCAAATTATGGAGCGCAGGTATGAGCGCAGTCTTGAGCTGCTCCGCCGCGCTGATGTGGATAGCGGAGGGGATCACGTCGTTGCTCGACTGACCCATGTTGACGTGATCGTTAGGATGAACCGGATTGCGTGCGCCGATCGGCTGGCCGGCGAGCTGACAACAGCGATTCGAGATCACTTCGTTCGCGTTCGTGTTCGTGCTCGTGCCGGAGCCGGTCTGAAAAACATCGAGCGGGAAATGTTCGTCGAGCTTGCCCTCGGTCACTTCCTCGGCCGCTTGCACAATGAGCGCGCTGCGCTCGGCATCGAGCAAGCCGAGATCGTGATTCGCCTGCGCGGCCGCCCATTTCAAGAGGCCGAGGGCACGGATGAAAGGACGTGAAAAACGCCAGCCGCTCACGGGAAAGTTGAGGACGGCGCGCTGCGTGGAAGCGCCGTAAAGAGCGGAGTCCGGGACGGACATCTCGCCCATGGAATCCTTTTCCGTCCGGGTGTGGCCCAGTCTCATTTGGCGCCGTTGGCGGAGACTGTCCGGAGCAGTTGCGTGGTGCGCGCGTGGCCGTTGCGGGTGCTGGCTTTTTGGAAAACGGTCACGAACATCGGCGGAATATTTTGCAGGCAGTACTCGGATTCGGCGCGATCGAAAAAGGTGGCGTGCTGCCGGAGTTCGTTAGTCACCTGATAGATGATGAAAGCGCCGCCGCCTTTGAGCGCGTCGTAGGTGTCCTGGAGGAGCGCGCGTTTTTTCCGGATCTCGAGAATGCTGAAGGGGATGCCGGAAAGAATGTAATCGCACTGGGGGATGCCGCGTTGGGTGAGCTCCTCGGAGAGGCTGGCGGCGTCGCGGTTGATCACGGTGACGCGCGGATCGTCTGCGAACTGCCGTTCGAGGTCGCGCGAAAAAGCGGGATCGAGTTCGAAAAGAAACAAGCGCGAGTGCGCATCCATGCGGCTGGCCAGCTCGCGCGAGTGCACGCCTTCACCCGGACCGTACTCGGCGATGATTCGCGGTTGCTTGAAATCCATTTTGCCCGCGACCCGCTCCACGAGCGCTTTGGAGCTGGGGATGATGGACGCGATCTGAAACGGCTTTTGCAGAAACCGTTTGAAAAACAATGCGCTCATAAAGTTGCGAATAGTGACCCTCGGGGGCGGCCTTGTCCAGCGACGATCGCCCGGACAGTCTCTCCTGTCCGTCGATTCGCGTGCCGTCCCGCCACGGGATGCCTCGGGTTTGAAGGGGCCAAGCCACCGAGACGAAACCAGAGAATCAACCTTCGCCTGATTTAGTGGGTTAAAACGGTTCTTGACAACAATTCTGAAATTTATAATGCTCGGGGGGTTGTAAAAAAGTCTTGCCTACCAAACTCCACCCTGCTGATTTCTCTGAGATGCACAATCTCTTGACGGTCAAGGAGACCGCGAAGTACCTCCGGATTCCCCTTCCCACTGTTTATTACCTCGTCCAGCGCGGCCAGTTGCCCGCCATCCAAATCGGCGGGCGCTGGAGGATAAAAAAAGACGCGTTGGATAAGGATGTGCTCAAGGAAGAGCGCTCCGGCCAGCCGACCGTGCTCGTGGTGGACGACGATGAGAGCCTGCAAAGTCTGTTTAAAGTTTTCCTGAAAAAGATCGGCTTTAGCCGTGTCGTGGTGGGCACCGTGAAGGAAGCGCTAGCGGCGCTGGAGAAGCAGCATTTTGACCTGCTTTTTCTGGATCTGAAACTGCCTGATGGGCCCGCCGATGATGTTTACGAAGCGGCAAAAGAGATAGACCCGAATTTGCCGGTGGTCGTCATCACCGGTTACCCTGATAGCGCGATGCTCAATCGCATTCTGGCCAAAGGCCCGGTGACCGTGCTGAAGAAGCCGCTCAAGGTCGAGCAGCTGAAACAGACGGTGCGAATTCTCGGCCACAAAGAAGCGACCAGGCTGGCTGCTTGATCGATCGCCGTCGCGTTGGTGCGCCGGCGGCGGTTTCGCTCTTGACTGCGCGCGCGATTCGTCTCTTGTGCTTCCCCCGCCTTTGCGCGGTTAGCTCAGTGGTAGAGCACCTCCCTGACACGGAGGGGGTCACAGGTTCGAGCCCTGTATCGCGCACCATCTGTCACGGCTGGCTCAACCTTCTACTTCTCTGGAAAAGGCCAGCGGCATAACAGCTGCTCAGGCCCTTGGTCAGCCACTCCCAAACCGAGAAAGGTTACTTGCTTTGCCTCGATTTGAAGCGAGAGAGGGAACTCCAAAAAAAGAAGCCATACGAACAACCTTTGAACACACCTACTACCAAAAGCCATCTCATCCCGCCGCACGGCGGCGAGCTCATCAACCTCGTCGTCGGCTCGGAAGAGGCCGCCCAAACTAAAGCGCAATCAAAGGATTTCCCTTCATGGGACCTCACTCCGCGGCAGATTTGCGACGTCGAGCTGCTTCTCAACGGCGGTTTCTCGCCGCTCACCGGCTTCATGAACCAAGCCGACTACGAAGGCGTGTGCAGCAACATGAAACTGGCCAACGGCCTGCTCTGGCCGATGCCGATCACGCTCGATGTGACGGAGGCGTTTGCGAAGACCCTGAAGCCCGGCAGCAGCAAGATTGCCCTGCGCGACGCTGAAGGAGTCATGATCGCTGTCCTGCACGTCGAAGAGGTCTGGCAGCCCGATCTGAAGGCTGAAGGTAAAGCCGTCTTCAACAGCACCAGCGAAGCCCATCCCGGCGTCGCCTATCTGTTGAAGCGTGGTAACCCGTGGTACGTGGGCGGTCGCCTCGAGGGCCTCCAGCTCCCAAGTCATTACGATTTTAAAAGCCTCCGCCAAACTCCAGCCGAGCTCCGTTCCGCCTTCAGCAATGCGGGCTGGCGTCGTATCGTTGCTTTCCAGACGCGTAACCCGATGCACCGCGCGCACGTCGAACTCACCTTTCGCGCCGCCAAACAAGTCGAAGCCAGTCTCCTCATTCATCCATCGGTCGGTATGACCAAGCCGGGCGACGTCGATTACTTTACCCGGGTGCGTTGCTACCAGTTACTCGTCGGCAAATATCCCGCAGGCACTACCAGACTCGCCCTTCTTCCCCTTGCCATGCGTATGGGCGGTCCGCGCGAAGCCATCTGGCACGCTTTGATTCGCAAAAATCACGGCTGCACCCATTTTATCGTCGGGCGCGATCATGCCGGCCCCGGCAAGGACACCGACGGCAAGCCGTTCTACGGGCCTTATGAGGCGCAGGAGTTATTCAAGAAACATGAGACTGCGATTGGTGTCACGATGGTGCCCTTCCAAATGATGGTCTATCTTGAGGATAAGGATAAGTATTTCCCGGATAACGAAGTGCCCGAAGGCGCGCGCGTCCTTAACATCTCAGGCACCGAGTTGCGCCAGCGTTTGAATGAAGGCGCCGAACTCCCGGCTTGGTTCACCTATCCCGAAGTCGCCACGGAACTGCGGCGCAGCTTCCCGCCGCGGGCCAGACAAGGCCTCACCATCTTCTTCAGCGGACTTTCCGGTTCCGGCAAATCCACCATCGCCAACGTCCTCATGACAAAATTCCTCGAAGTCGGCGGCCGCCCAGTCACGATGCTCGACGGCGACCTCGTGCGAAAGCACTTATCCTCAGAGCTAGGTTTCTCGAAAGAACACCGTGACATTAACATTCGACGCATCGGCTACGTCGCCTCCGAGATCACGAAGAACGGCGGCATCGCCATTTGTGCCCCGATCGCGCCCTACGACGCCACCCGCAAAGAGATCCGCAGCATGATCGAGCCGCTCGGCGGCTTTATCCTCGTGCACCTCTCCACCTCTGTGGACGTCTGCGAAGGCCGCGACCGCAAAGGCCTCTACGCCAAAGCGCGCGCCGGTATCCTAAAAGAATTTACCGGCATCAGCGACCCGTACGAGGAACCGGCCGACGCCGAAGTGCGGATCAACACCGCCGAGCTCAGCGCCCAGGAAGCCGCGCAGGAAATCGTCCTGCACCTGGAGCGCGAAGGCTTCATCGGCATGAACCGCGGCCCGGCCTAACGAATCGTCCGGCATTTGATCAACGCCGCTCGCGCAACCACGTGGGCGGCGTTCTTCATTAGGGACGATTCCCTGAGCCGGCCTTCCTAGTCCCGGACGGAGTTACCGCTCCCCGGCGGCAGCTATGTTTGCTCTTGCCAAGCGCGACCGTTCCCCCTCTGCTCTGCGAATCCAGAAGGGTGAAGCTGCTCATGCCTAACGTCGACCTGATAAATCCGCCTAACGAAAGAGCGGACATCATCCGTCAAAAATGTGCGTGCAAACATAACTTGGTGCCACGTTGAAGACTAACGAGCGCAGCAACGAGAAGCAGCGTCCCGAATTGACGGTTCGGGGCATCCTCGTGGGCGTGGTCATCACGCTGGTCTTCACCGCCGCCAATGTTTACTTCGGCCTCAAGGCCGGTCTCACTTTTTCGACCTCGATCCCGGCGGCGGTCATTTCGATGGCGATCCTGCGCAGCTTCAAGAACGCGACGGTGCAGGAAAACAATATCGTCCAGACCGTGGCCTCGGCCGCGGGCACGCTCTCGTCGATCATCTTTGTCCTGCCGGGCTTAATCATGATCGGCTGGTGGACCGGTTTTCCATTCTGGATTTCGTTCGCGATCTGCGCTCTCGGCGGAATTCTCGGCGTGATGTACTCCATCCCGCTGCGCCGCGCGTTAGTCACCAACTCGGACCTGCCGTATCCGGAAGGCGTTGCCTGCGCCGAGGTGCTGAAGGTCGGGAGCGGCGACAAGGCGAATGCGGGCGAAGTAGAGCACGGGCGCTCGGGGCTGCTGGCGGTGCTGTGGGGATCGATCGTCGCCGCAGTCTTCGCGATCATCGTCGCGACACAGGTTTTCGCTTCGGATGTCGCGCAGACTTTCCGCATCGGCCGACGCGGCGCGGTGACCGGTTATGATTTTTCGCTTTCGTTCGCGTTGCTCGCGATCGGTCACCTGTGTGGATTGTCCGTGGGCGTCGCGATGCTCATCGGCGCGTCTATTGGCTGGGGTTGGCTCGTGCCGCATTACTCAGCGCTGACCGGCGACCTAACGACTGCGGCCGGCGCACTCGCGCAAAGCACTTGGAGTCACAAAGTGCGGTTCATCGGCGCCGGGACGATTGGCGTTTCCGCGATTTGGACACTGCTGAAGCTAGTGAAACCGGTCGCAAGCGGTCTGGCCGGCGCGATGGCCGCGTCGCGTGCGCGCAAGGCCGGGAAAGCGGATACGCTGCCGATCACCGAGCGCGACATTCCGATCGGAATCGTCGGCCTCGTGACGTTGCTTTGCATGCTCCCGATCGGTTGGGTCCTCGGCTATTTCGCAAACACGAGCGGGCTCGGTGCGCATGTGACAACGCTCGTGATCGGCGGCGTCTTCTATGTCTTTTTAATGAGCTTCTTCGTCTCGGCCGTCACCGGTTACATGGCCGGCCTGATCGGTTCATCCAACAGCCCGCTCTCGGGCATTGGCATCCTCGTCGTGATCGGCGCGGCGCTCTTGCTCGTGGTCGGCGTGCAACCTTACGTGGGACCAGAGGCGACCAAGGCGCTCATGGCCTTCGCGCTTTTCACCACGGCCGTGATCTTCAACGTCGCGGCGATTGCGAATAACAATCTGCAGGACCTCAAGACCGGGCAGCTAGTCGACGCGACGCCGTGGAAACAACAGGTCGCGCTTATCATCGGTGTTCTCGCCGGCTCCGTCGTTATCCCGCCAGTGCTCAATTTGGTTAATCAGGCCTATGGTTTCGTCGGCGCGCCGGGCGCGGAATTGCGACCGTCGCCGCTGCCTGCGCCGCAAGCGGGCCTGATCTCTTCGCTCGCCCAAGGTGTGATCGCCGCTGATATCGATTGGAGTCTAATCCGAATGGGTGCCTACATCGGCATCGGCATCATCCTGCTGGACGCAATCCTCACCCGCACCACCAAACACATGCGCGTGCCTCCGCTGGCTGTCGGACTCGGAATTTATCTGCCGACCGCGAGCACGCTCATGATCGTGGTCGGCACGATCGTCGGCTGGTTCTTCGATCGCGGCGCCGATCGCACGCGCAATCCGGAAGGAACAAAGCAACTGGGCGTGTTGCTCGCGTCGGGTTTGATCGTCGGCGAAAGCATCATCGGGGTGGTGATCTCCGCGATCGTTGTTTTCTCGGGAGTAGCGGCACCGCTCGCGCTGGTCGGCGCCGGATTTGGCACCACCGCCATCATCATCGGCGGCATTGCTTTCGCAGTCACCGCGTTCGTGCTCTATCGCTGGGTCCTGCGCATGGGGGCGCGGTCGGCTGGAGTCGCGTAAGCTCGTTAGGCCAAGACTCAGGCGACTCACAAATTGGATGGCGAAAAGTAACATCATCCGAGCGATGGATCGGTGTTGAGTTCGCACGCAGC
>JACDGS010000038.1 GCA_013821455.1 Chthoniobacterales bacterium | reverse complement strand
GCTGTGGGCTGCGGCCCACAGGGCGCTTTTCGCAATGCCAAGTCACTTTCCGCTCCCAGAGGGCACTTTCGGGCTTGAAAAGCACTCTCCCGGGCTAACGAAGCTTGTGACCGATTCTGCGATGCACTTACCCGGGTTGGGAAAGCGTTTCACCGATTTTGCGACACACTTTGCCGAGCGAAAGAAAGCGCTTCACCGGCTTGGGCAAGCACTCTTCAGAGTTAAGAAATCGCTTCACCGGTCCCAGAAGGCACTTTGCTTTTCGGAGGAGGGACTCTCCGAGCCGAAGAAAGCACTCGCCGAGGCTACGAAGGCATTTTCCCGGAAAAGTTAGGCGCTCTGCGCGCCGCTTTAGGCCATCGTTGCGCTTCTCTTCGACCTCGCATCTCTCCAGCGATAGATTTTGCCGCGCCGGATTATCTGGTCTGCGAAACCAGGAACGCTAATATCGTTGCTCATGCGACGGATTCTTTGCGTTTCACTTTTCGTTTTCCTCAGCGTGTTGCGGCTTTCCGCTGAGGATTCAATCCCCGCCGCGATGAAGGGAGAGATCGACAAGGCAGTCCGCGATCTGCTCGCCAAGACGGGTGCCCCAAGCGCTTCTATCGCGGTGGTGATGGATGGCAAGCTGCTCTATGCGCAGGCCTACGGCATCGCGCGCGTCGCGGAGAAACTCAAAGCCACGCCGGACATGCCTTACAGCATCGGGTCGATCAGCAAGCAATTCACCGCGGCGGCGATCCTTCTCCTCGCGCAGGAAGGGAAACTCTCGCTCGACGACAAGTTGGAGCGGTGGCTCCCAGAGCTGACACGCGCGAAAGATGTCTCGATCCGTGAACTGCTCGCGATGACTTCAGGTTATCAGGATTTCTGGCCGCAGGATTACGTCATGCCGATGATGCTAAAACCCATCACGCCGGAGGAGATCGTAAAGCGCTGGGGCACCATCCCGCTCGATTTCGAGCCTGGGACGAAATGGCAATACAGCAACACGAATTACGTCATTGCCGGCGCCATCGTGGAAAAGGTGGCCGGCGACCCGGTCTTTTCCTTCGTGCAAAAGCGCATCCTCGAACCGCTGCAGATGAAGTCCGCCATTAACTCGGACACCGGACCGCTCGGGCCGGACGGGCCGCAACGTTACCTCCGTTATGCGGGCGGCCCGTTGCGCATCGCGCCGAAGGAGGGTGCCGGCTGGATGTTCGCCGCGGGTGAGCTGGCGATGACGCCGAGCGATCTGGCGAAGTGGGATATCTCGCTCATCGAGCAATCGCTTCTCCAACCGGAATCGTATCGCGAAATGGAAACGGAAGTGCGCCTCGCCAGCGGCGTCGGGTCGAGCTACGGACTCGGAGTTCACCTCAGCCTAACGAACGCTCGCCGCCAGGTCTCGCACGGCGGCGAAGTTTCCGGGTTCACCGCGACGAATGACGTTTACCCCGATGAGCGCGTCGCGGTCGCGGTTTTCACGAACATGGACGCGACCGGCGCTTCGTCCGAGATCGCGTCGCGTGTGGAAGACATTGTCTTTGCGCAAAACGAGCCAGGCAGAACGGCCGCGCTCGCGCAGATGAAAAGCATCTTCTCCTCTCTCCAGCGCGGGAAGCTCGACCGCGCGCTTTTCACCGACAACGCGAACGCCTATTTCACCCGCGAAGCGATCGCCGATTTCGCGGCGGCGTTGCGTCCGCTCGGCGCGCCAAAGGCTTTTGCGCAAACCGCCCAGGGCCTGCGCGGCGGGATGACGATGCGGCGTTACGACATCAAGTTCGCCAGGAAAACTTTGCGGCTGACCACGTTCATCCTGCCCGACGGGAAGATCGAGCAATACCAGATCGCCACGACCGATTGATGCGCCCTAATGGCTGGCACGGACTGGCGCCGCGACCCTCAAGCGGAGCGGTTGTAGCGTCCGCTGTCCTCAGCGCATTGGGCGACGTGGCCCAACGCGCCAGGAGATGCGCTGAGGACAGCGCACGCTACAGGGCCGCCTTTAGCATCGAGTCGTTAGTGCAGGCTTCGATCGAGCCGGCCGATTTTTCGCAACTCCGGCCACTTCCACGCCACCGCGAAGACGGCCAGAATCGTCCCCACCCCGCCCGCGACGACGGAGATAACCGGCCCGAAGAGCGCCGCGGTGAGACCCGACTCGACGGCGCCGAATTCGTTCGAGGTGCCGATGAAGATGTTGTTCACCGCGGAAACACGGCCGCGCATTTCATCCGGCGTGAGGAGTTGCACGAGCGTTTGCCTAACGACGACGCTGACGCTGTCGAAAACGCCGGTGAGAAAAAGCATCGCCAGCGAAAGCCAGAACCAGGTCGAGAATCCGAAAACAATCGTGGCCAAGCCGAAACCGGTAACGCACCAGAGCAACGCCTTCCCCGCGCGCCGCATCGGCGGCAGATAAGCAATCGCGACCGCCATCCCGAACGCGCCGATCGCCGGCGCGGCGCGCAACCAGCCGAGCCCGATCGGGCCGCAATGCAAAATTTGATCCGCAAAAATCGGGAGCAAAGCCGTCGCGCCGCCGAGCAGGACCGCGAACAAATCGAGCGTCAGCGCGGCGAGAATGATCTTGCGCCCGATGACGAAGCGAATGGCCGCGGTGAGACCTTCCCACGTGTTCCCCGCGAGACGCCGGGCGACGCCGACTCTTTCGATCGGCAACACGAGAAGGAAAAAGGCCAGCGCACAGCAGCAGTCGATCGCGTAGATAAAGGGAAAACCCAGCCTAACGATAAGCAATCCCGCCAGCGCCGGCCCGAGGACCGAGGCGATCTGGAACATGCTGCTGTTCCAGGTGATCGCGTTCGCAAAATGATCGCGCGGCACCAGCGTCGGGAAAAACGAAGCCCGCGCCGCCCAGCCAAACGTCCGCGCCGATCCGGAGAGCAGCATCACGAGATAAATCAGCGGCAACGAGAGATCGTCGAAATGATAGAGGGTGTGGCGTTCGAAAATCCGCGCGACGAAAGCGAGCCCTGCGTTCGCACGCAGGAGAATAGTTAGGCGCGGAATGGACAGATGCTGCCAGGAGATGAGTGCGAGGAAAACCGAACAGACCGCGCTGATCGCCTGCGCGCAGAGAATGATCGTTTTGCGGCTGTAGCGATCCGCGAGGTGTCCCGCCGGCAGCGAAAGACTAACGACCGGCAATGCCGCCGTCAGGCCGACCAGACCAAGCGCGGTGGCAGAATGAGTGCGTGCGTAAACTTCCCATTCCAGCGCAACCGTGAGCATTTGGCGGCCGGTGATGGAAATGAAATTTCCCACCGTATAGAGAGCGTAACCACGCGAGCGAAAGGCCGCGTACGGGTCGCGCGCCGCGGAAGAGGAAAGGGCAGTGGGTCGCTCGCGCATCGTGACGCGCGAGCCGCGGCTCAGGCGCACGAGATCGTAAAAGAAGTGGTCGCTCGAGCAAGTGGTGCGCGGCTCCTGCCCGACGCGATTCGAGAGCGTTGTAAAAACTAACCTGAGCGCAAATAAAGGAGCGCTCAGCTCCGGGGAGCGCACGCGCCTCGCGTGCTGGCGATGGCGCCCCCGCCATCGCGAACATTTATTCCCCGGACCGATTTCGCACCAGAAGAAAAGTTCGTTTCGGCGAGGCGCCGAAACCAGCACGCGAGGCGCGTGCGCTCCCCAGACGCAGGGCTTCGCCCCAACACGCCCGCTAGAGCAGAATCGTGTTGCGCGTCCAGCCGCTCCGTCCAGACCCGAGGAGCGCAGTCTGCTCCGCGTGCAGCCGGCGGCGGTTGGCCGAATCGTTCAAACCTGGCGGACGCGGAGCGAGCTGTTCGTTAGGCGGAACCAGCGGCAAATCCTGATGCTCGAATTTATCCAGGCGCGTCCGCACTTCGGCCGGAAGTTTCGCGCGCTCCTCCGGCGTATCGATCGCTCCCTCGAAGAGAATTTTTCCGGACGGGTCTTTCGCCGTCAGCATTTTCTTTCCGTCGGTCTTCTCCAATCTGAGCTCGCCTTTATCATCGGAGGAAACGATCAGCGCCTTACCCAGATCGGCGCGCGACGCCTTCACCGTCCCGTCGTCGCTCGTGACAATATGCATGTTGCGCACCGCGGCGCGCGCCTGATCGCTGGCGCGGCGCGCTTCTTCCTTGGCGCGTTCGACCGATTCACGCACCGCCGACATATCTGGCAAGTGCAGATCCTCCAGACGATCGAAGCCATCGAAGTTCCAGTCGTAACCAACAGCGCCGTGTCCCGACTTTTGTTCTTTCTGTTGCAACTTCGCAGTCAGTTTCATCTCCTGACCTTTGCGCATAATGGTGAGGGTGGCGCTCGTGCCGTCGGGATAACTGCGCACGAGCACACCGAGCTGTTCGGCGTCGATCACGAACTGATCGTTCAGCATTCGGATGATGTCGTTTTGCTGCAAACCCGCCGTGGCCGCGGCGCTCTCCGGCACCACGTAATCGACCACGACACCAAAGCCGCGCGGCAACCCAAGCTGCTCACCGAGGACGCGCGAGACACGGGAAGTTTCCACGCCGAGGAATGTCACTGGCCCTCGCGGTTCGTCTTCACGATGGAGGTGTCGCAGAGCGGGCAAGGCTGGCGTCGCCGGCGCCGCGGGGGCGGCCGGCGCCGGCGCGATGGCAGGTTGCGGGGGGACGGCGGGAGGAACGGAGGTCTGCGCCGGAGCGGTCAGGGGGAGGAGGCCGGCGATGATGCTGGTTAGGGCGATTCGATTTTTCATTTTATTCATTCGTTAGGCATTCGTTAGGCGTTCATTGAAAGGAAACGGGCGTGAGCACGACCTGCTCGACCGGATAAGTGACCCGGACCGAGGCGCCGGTCTGTGCATTGCGCCAGCGCATCGTCTCGCGCGTCTCATAGCGGAGGCGGCGGCGCAATGGCCCGGAGTCGTTAGGCGGAAAAACCAGGCCTTCGTCGCGTCCGCTGTAAACCACCTGGCTCAGGCCGACCGGCTGGAATCCTTGCGCGGCGGCGATCTTCGGAGTGGCAGAGGCGATGGCTTGCGGCGGAGGTGGCTGATCGAAAAATGTCAGGGCGAGCACGAGCACCGCCGCGACGCCGGTCAGGCCGAGGCCTAACGACCACCAGCCATTGCTCCGCGCGCGCGGCTTCGGCAAAACGCCCGCCGTTGGCAGCGACGTTGCTGCGCCGAGCGCGCTTTCGATTCGATGCTGCAAACCCGCGGAGGGAAGCACGGGCCGCAACTTTCTCAGGTCGGCTTCGAGTTCGGAAAAATCATTCATGGGGTTGCAAGATTTTCTTCAACGAGCCAAGCGCGTAGCGATAGCGCGAGGCGGCAGTATTGGGTGAGATCTCCAGCGCGACCGCGATTTCGGCGAAGGTCAGTTCGTTCCAGATTTTCAAGAACACGACCTCCCTTTGTTCGTTAGGCAAACGCTCGACTGCCGCCGCCAGCAATCCCTGGCCTTCGTCCTCCGGAGTGAAAATGGGCTCGCAATAATCGACCTGCTCGAGTGCCGCGGTGGCTTCGCGACGGTTACGGCGTTGCTCGCTACGCAGGCGGTCGAGCGCGGCTGAGCGCACGGCGGCGTAGAGCAGGCCGCGATTCTCAAGCGAGTGCTGCCGCCGCCAAAAGCGCACGAAAGCTTCCTGGACCACGTCCTCGGCATCGGCGCGCGAGTTCGTCCAGCGGCGGGCGAAGAGGAGCAACGCCGGTGCGAGCTGTGCGAAACAGGTTTTCCAATCTTCATGCGAAACATTGCTCTCCATGACCACGACACGGTCTTTTAGAATGGAGACGCCGCCAACCGCGGTTTTTGTCTAACCCGGAAAATTTTCTTCGGAAGTCAGGCATCCTGCCTGACTCGGCCGGTGGGCTTCTAGCCTGCCGGATCGTTCGTTAGGCGTGAAAAGAAGAAGCGAGTTCCCGAGCCCGCGCTTCCAGCAGTGCGGCCGTTCTGGCAAAGAATGGCGGCGCGTCATCCAGCACGACAATGCCATCGAAAAGCGCGCGCACTTCTTCATCGCCATCGAAACGCCCAGCGATCGCGAAGACCGGTTTTCCCAGCGCGCGCGCCAGCCGCGCGATACCGGCCGGACCTTTGCCTTCCAAGGTTTGGCGATCCAGGCTCCCTTCACCCGTGATCACATAATCGGCCTTTGCGATTTGCCGGCGCAAATCGATTGCCTCAGCGACGACTTCGAAACCGGAACGGATTTCCGCGTCGCAAAAGGCCAGCAAACCAAATCCCAAACCGCCCGCGGCGCCCGCGCCGGGAATTTCACGCA
Source organism: Chthoniobacterales bacterium (assembly GCA_013821455.1). Taxonomy (GTDB): domain Bacteria; phylum Verrucomicrobiota; class Verrucomicrobiia; order Chthoniobacterales; family UBA10450; genus Palsa-1392. The sequence continues at coordinate 33,764 of JACDGS010000038.1, read as the reverse complement.
GATCCCTAGCGCTCGTCGCAATTACGTCTGCCAGGCGCGTCAGACCGCGCTCCAAAATCTCGATCGCTTCCAGGCTCGCGCCTTTTTGCGGGCCGAAAATGCGCGACGCGCCGTGCGAGCCGAGGAGAGGATTGCGGACGTCGGTCGCGCCAGTAATCGGCGGTAACGCGACTTCGTTAGGCCACGCAATGCGCGCGAGATTTTCCAATTCACTCGCCCAAATAATTTCGCGATCGCCATCATCGAAAAAGCGGAAACCCAGCGCACGCGCCAGGCCACAGCCGCCATCGTTCGTCGCGCTGCCGCCGAGTCCAAGGATGATGTGGCGCGCGCCGCCGGCCGCGGCGCGAAGCATCTCGCCCACGCCAAAAGTCGAAGCACGCAAAGGGTCGCGCTCGTTAGGCGAAATCTGCGCCAGTCCCGCAGCCGCGCTCATTTCCATGACGGCGGTCTGCGAACCCGACAGCCACGCGTAGCGCGTGCTAATTTCCCGGCCTAACGAATCATGTGCCGAACATCCGAGCCACTCGCCCTGACCAGCACGCCGAATCACCTCGGCGGTGCCTTCGCCGCCATCCGCGATCGGCTGAATTTTGATCTCCGCTCGCGGACGAGCGGCGCGCAGACCCGCGGCGATATGCGCGCCGACATCCTCCGCGCCTAACGAGCCCTTGAATTTGTCGGGCGCGACGAGGATGCGCATGCGCGCAAGTATGCGCGCTCCCGCGAGGATTGACACTTCCCGGCGTGATCGCTAGACAACGGGTCGTGCGCGCGGCTTCACTTTTCCACGGCAGCAGGTCGGAGCGAACTTTCGCGGCCGCGCTGGCCATCCTCGGTGCGGTCGCGGCGGCGCAATTGTTAGGCGCGCTCATTATTTACCTGCAACACGCGCCGCCGTTGGTGCCATCGCCGCCCCACGCCGCGACGATCGCGCACCCGGAAATACTCGCTCCCGCGCTGCCGGTGGTGCGTCCGGTCAAGCCGGCCCCCGCGTCGCCGCTGCCTCGCCTAACGAAGACGCAATCGAACCCGCCGGCGACGAAGCGGCAAACAAAGTCGCTTCCGGGCGCCGCGCCCGCGGTCTCGGTGCCGGACGAGTTGTTGCAGGTGGCGAAAGCGTTGCGCGCCAAAGGCGATACCGGCAACGCCATCGCGAAATTGCAGCAGGCGATTGCGCTCGCTCCGCAGAATGCCGACGTCCTCGCGGAGCTGGCCATGACCTATGAATCGATGCAGCTCTTCGATCGTTCGAACGAAGTTTGGACGAGGTTGAAGTCGTTAGGCGCGGCCGCCGGCCCGCTCGGCGAGCTGGCTGTTTTGAAGCTGCAACTAGGCGTGCCGGTGCAGGGCATACCCGGCTCGACCGGCCGTTCGCCCACGGAGCCGGCTGCGCCTAACGACACCACCGGCATCCCCGACGATTCGTCGTTTGGCATTTCGCAAGTGACGCAAACGACGGTGGACGATCCGGACGCGCTCACCCGCATGACGTTGCGCGTCGGCGTGAAAAAGCGTCCGAACACCGAGATCGATTACACCAAAGTAAAGATCCAGGTTTTCTTCTATGACGTGGTCGATAACGACCAGGTCGCACTGACCGACGCGGATGTGAATTACGAATGGGTGACGCCCGGCCACAATTGGGCCGACACCGACACCGAAGTTCTCGACGTGACTTATCTCCGGCCGAAAAAACATTATCCCGTGCCGGGAACGGAACTCGCGGCGGTGCCCGACTCCGTGGAGAAGGCGACCCGCGCGCGCAAGTCCAAAGGCAAAGGCGAGGAGCTGTCGAGCGCGGAAGGGATGCACCAGTATCTTGGCTACATCGTGCGTGTTTACTACAAGGAGGAATTGCAGGCGGTGCGGGCGGACCCGACACGGCTGCTGAATTTGTTTCCACCGCCCTTCACCGCGCCGCCGCAGTGATGCAGTTGCTCATCGTCCATCACGACGCCGAGATGGGTGGAGGTCTGCTGCGGATCGCGCAGGAATACGCAGGGCAACCGGCGGATTATGTGCCTAACGATGACGCTGCGTGGGCCTGGGCCGAGAGCGGACGTGAATGCGATTTGCTCCTCGCGCAGTTGGAGGCGCCGGGGATCGATGGGTTGACTCTGAGCGGTTCGTTAGGCGCAAAATTCCCGCGCCTGCAAACTTTTTTCCTGCCCGCTTACGCGGCGAACGAACAGCGGCTGGAGGTGGCGAACACGAAAGTTTTCCCGGAGCCGATCGATGGCGAGCGTTTGCTCCAGGCCATCGCGCGCGCGGGAGAAGGCGACGAGGCGGAGAGATCGTTTCACCTCGTTGACATGTTGCAGATGTGTTGCCTCGGCCGAAAAAGCGGCGCGCTGCAACTCGCAGCCGGGACGGAGAAGGGAGTCGTCTTTCTTCGTGAGGGCGAGCTCTTGCATGCGGCGACGGCGAGTGCGGCTGGGCGTGAGGCGCTTTACGAAATGCTTTGTTGGGGGCCGGTCGTGTTCGGCTACGACGCGCAGGCCAGCGCGGTGGAACGGACGATTGATTTGCCCTGGGATGAGGCCCTCACGGAAATCGTGCTGCGCAAACGCGCGCAGCCTTCACCAGCGCCGGAAGAAGAAGCCGCGGCGCCTTTGCCTAACGAACTCGATTTGACCGGCCAGGTTTTCGGGACCTATCGCGTCGGACGCAAATTATCCGAGACCTTCTGGGATAAACTTTACACCGCGGAGCAGACTTCGATCGGGCGCCCAGTCGTGCTGCACGTCCTGCGCGACAGCCTGCGCCAGGACCCGGCGCGCGCGCAGGAATTCCTCGATACGGCGAGCGTGAACGCCAACATCCGCCACCCTGCGATCCTGCCGGTTTACGAAGCGGGCGAGCACGAGGGCCGCTATTATTATGCGCGCGAATTCGTGGTGGGGCGCACGTTGTTGGAAATCACAAGCAGCGGCCTAACGATCTCGGCGTTGCTCGCGCTCCGGGTCATTCGGGCGGTGGCGGAGGCGATGGCGCATCTCGAGGATCACCAGATCCTGCACGCGCCCTTGCAGCTCTCGCGCATCTTCGTTACGCCTAACGAGGAGGCGCGCCTCGCCGAAGTAGCGGTGATCAATCCCGCGCTCGCGCAGCACGAGCCGGCGGAGAGCGAGATCAAAATGCTCGGGCGTCTTCTTATTCCCGTGACCAAGGCCACCGCGACGCCGGGCAGCGGGCGTGTGCTCAAGCTCATCCATCAAATGCAAACCTCGGGCGACGACGCGCTCACCGAATGGGACTCGCTCGCGGACGAAGCCAAATTGCTCGAGACCCTCGTCGCGCCTTCGCCCTTGGTGTCGCCGAAAAAAACCGGCCTCCTCGACAAGGTAAAATTCTGGGGCAAATAAGCGCGCATGCCGCCGCGCAACTTTCATCTCCGAGGAGTTGCGTTAACTTACGCGCCGATGAAGCGATTTCTCCCGTGCGTGCTGCTCGTTTTGCTCGCGTTTTCGGCCCAGGCACAGGTCCAGGTCGATCTGAAATTCAAGCGGCTCCAATACATCGCGCATGAGCCGGTCATGGCTACGGTCACGATCACGAACCTGGCCGGGCGCGACATCGAGCTGCGCGACCAGGACGAACAGCATTGGTACGGCTTTGAGGTGACGGCGAACGATGGCCGCATCCTCGCGCCCCTCGCGCAAGTGTCGGAGGCGCCGTTGCAGATTCCCACGGGAACGTCGGTCACGCGCAAGATTAATATCGAGGAGCGTTTTCCCGTCGGAGACCTCGGTGTTTATCACGTTCGGCTAAATGTTTATTTCGCCGATCTGAACAAATATTTTTATGCGCACGCCCGCGTTTTTGAAGTCACGACCGCGCGGCCGATCTGGCAGCAAACGGTCGGGATGCCCTCGGGCGATGGCGAGCGGACGTACTCGCTGATGACGAATCGGTTTCCCGATCACACCTCGCTCTATGTGCGGGTGGAAGATCAAGCGCGCGGACTGGTTTACGCGACCTACTCGTTAGGCCGCTTGATTTCTTTCGACGAGCCGCACAAGGAAATCGATCGCGAAAATCAGCTCCACGTTTTGCAGTGCGCGGCGCCGCGCATCTGGTCGTATTCCGTCGTGGGCCTCGACGGCAAGTTGATCAAGCACGCCAGCTATGCGCAGGCGCGGGGTAATCCCCGCCTGCGCCGGATGGCCGATGGCACCGTCACGGTCGCTGGCGGAATCCTCGACGTCCCGGTCGCACCCTCGGCCGCTACGAAATCAATCCCGAAATTGTCCGATCGGCCGGCTGATTTGCCGCCGGAAGATTGAGATGATCTCCGAATTTCGTCCCGCGCGGCGGCGCGGCTTATCGTTAGGCTTATATTTTACCCTGGTGGCCGCGCTCTCCTTTTTTAGCCTAACGAAAGAAGCACAAGCGATCACCGGTCCGCACACCGTCGTGCTCGATGCCGGTCACGGCGGCTTCGACCGCGGCGGCATTCCCGGCCAGCGCGTGGCCGAAAAACCGATGACGCTCGACGTCGCGCAACGTGTCGCGCGCAAGCTCCGCGCGGGCGGTTATCACGTCGTCATGACGCGCGATTCCGATGTGTTCGTGCCGTTAAGCGTGCGCGTCGCGATCGCGAACGGACTGCGCGACGCGGAATTTGTCAGCATTCATTTCAACTCGGCGACCCGCGCCGGGGCAAATGGGATCGAGACTTATTATTACCGCAGCGACAGCGCGCGCCTGGCCGCAAATATTCATCGCCAAGTCGTGGGCGGGACGGGGACGGAAAATCGCGGCATTCGCCGGCGCGGTTTCTATGTGCTGCGGCGCACGAGCATTCCTTCGGTCCTCGTGGAGTGTGGTTTCCTGACGAATCCTTACGAGTCGAGTCTCGCTCTGCAAAGCAGCTATCGCGAGCGTTTGGCCGATCGCATAACCTCCGGCATCATCGGCCAGTCGCCTCCTTACAACCGCCCGGTCGTAGCCGGGCTTACCCATGTAGCCTCGCCGATCGGCGGCGGTTATAACGACTTTGTCAGCCCGGCGCCGGAGCGCCCGTCGTTCTCACATCATGCGCGGTCCTCGGGTCGGAGCGGCCGGCATCACAGCACGAGCAGCTCGAAGAAGAAAAAGTCGGGCAAGAGTAAGAAGAAGAAAAAGAGCGACGACAATTAGCCTAACGACTTCGGTGCACTCGCCCATCATCACTCCAGAGCAGATGCGCGCCTCGGAAGAAGCCGCTTTTGCCGGCGGAGTGAAAGCCGGGAGGTTGATGGAACAGGCCGGGAAGGGGATCGCGCGCTCGGTGGCAAAGTTTTTCCCGCGTCCGGGGAAGTGCATCCTCTTCGCGGGAAAAGGAAATAACGCCGGTGACGGCCTGGTCGCGGCGCGCTGGTTGGCGGAGGCGGGCTGGCAAATCGAAACGCGGCTGATTTTTCCGCCTAACGAATTGAGCAGCCTAACGAAAAGGATGTTGCGGGCGCTTGGGAAACCGGCGCGCGACGACAACGACGGAGGTGGTCCGACGGTTATCCTCGACGGCCTGCTCGGTCTCGGCGCGAAGCCGCCGTTGCGCGAGCCGATCCGTAGCGCGTGTCGTGAAATCAACGCGCTCCGCGAACGTGGCGCGTTTGTCGTCGCGCTGGATTTACCGACCGGGCTCGACGGCGATTCCGGTGCCGCGGACGACGCGTGTGTGGTGGCGGATTTTACTTTCACGATTGGTTTCACCAAGCGCGGACTTGTGGTGGATGACGCGCTGAACTTTGTCGGGCGGCTGGAAGTTATCGGGTTGGAGGAGTTGAACACGGATGCCGGCGGGGCGGAGGTCGCGATCCCGGAAACTTTGCGTGACTTGCTGCCGCGGCGGAAATTTTCCGCCTACAAGAATCAATTCGGTCGGGTTGGAATTGTGGCGGGTTCGCGAGGGTTCACAGGTGCGGCAGTCCTTTGTTCGTTAGGCGCGCTGCGCGCTGGCGCGGGTTTGGTCGAGCTTTTTGTGCCGGAGAATATTTACGAGATCGTGGCCGCAGCCGCGGCGCCGGAAGTGATGGTGAAACCGGTAAAATCCTATGGGGATCTGCTGGAAGAACCGATCGACGTTTGGGCGATAGGGCCCGGTTTGGGAAAGTCGCGCGCCGCGCAAATCCGCCAGCTGATTCGAGACGCTGAGCAGCCGATGGTGGTCGATGCCGACGCCTTGAACATTCTCGCCGATGATATGGCAGTGCTAAAAAAGGCGCGCGGTCCGCGCCTGCTCACCCCGCATCCGGGCGAGATGAAGCGAATCTTCCCCACTAGAAAAACTTCGCGCGCGGATTGGGCGACGAAGTTCTGCCGCGAATACAAGGCGACGCTGCTCTTGAAAGGCAGCCGCACGATCGTGGCGGAGCGCAATCGTCCGCTGAGCTACAACACTACCGGCACTCCTGGGATGGCGACCGGTGGCATGGGCGACGTGCTGACGGGAGTCTGCGGCGGCCTGCTCGGCGCGAAGCTCGCGCCTAACGACGCCGCGCGTCTGGGCGCGTGGCTGTGCGGACGCGCGGCGGAGTTGGCGCTGAGTCGCGACGGAGCGAGTGAAGAATCGCTGCTGCCAAGCGACGTGCTTGATCATCTTGGAATGGCGTTTCGAGAGTTGCGTTGAAGAATCGCGGAGCCCGGAGGGCCGTTTTTTCCGGGGAGGACGGGCTGCCAGCCCGTCAGCATTGGGCGAGTCTCGCCCAATGCATTTTGCGCGCAGGCGCAAACCGTGCAGCCGATCGGGGCGTGAATTTCCGCAACGCGCGTCCGGCAGCGGTTCGGCGCAGACTGCGCCGAACGACGGGCTGACAGCCCGTCCTCCCCGGAAAAAAGAGCCGCCCTCTTGAGCTGGTTCTTTGCCTAACGAACTGCCGGAGTCGCCGGGTTGGCGAAGAGTTTTGCGAAACGTGGATCGGCGCGCAACGGCGCCCATTCCCAGCGTTTCTCCAGGTCGCTCCGCGTGATGCTGTAGCTCGCGCTGTCCACCGCACCGGGCGTGCGCAGCAGGCGTTCGAGCAACGAGAAGGCGAGATCTTTTTCGCCGGCGCGCACGTAGATCAAGGCAAGAAAGCTCTGCATGAGTGCGCCATCGACGGCGTCTTTTGCTTCCGGTTTCAACTCGACCGCGCGGCGGCCTTCGCGCAGTGCGTCGTTGCGCCGGCCGAGGAAGGCATAGAGCAACCCCAGGTTGGCGTGACGTTCCGCGCTGTCGGGCGCTTCGCGGACGTTGTCTTCGAAGGTCACACGCGCGAGCTCGAACTGCGCGCGCGCGGTCGGCTCATCGCCGCGCGCCAGTGCACTGCAACCGGACAGAAAACTTTTCGGCGTCGCTCCCGCGTTGAGATAGTCAATCGAGTCGAGGGATGTCTGGGTCAGAATCGCCGCGGCTGCCGCGTAGGCGCCATCCAGCATGGCGGTGTCCCAGCGCGCGGCGGTGGCGACTCCATCGGGATCGCTCTCGGGCGGGATTTGCGCGAGCTGGGTGTGCAAGGCTGCCGTACTTCCGCTGGACCAAAACTCGATGTAGCCGGTTTGTATTTTAGCGACGACGGAGTCGGGCGCGATCGCCCGCAAGCGGCCCGCGGCCTGCGCGGCTTCGGGCCATCTGCGCAGCGCGGTGCAAGTGGTGAGCAGCTCACGCGCGACGTTCGGATTTTGCGGATCGACAATCCCGATGCGTTGATAGGCGGCGAGCGCGTCTTCCCAGCGGCCCTGGCGGCGTTCGATCGCGGCGCTGAGCCGGCCGATCGTGGCATTGTTAGGCGCGAGCTCCTGCGCGCGCGCAAACTCGGAGAGCGCGCGGTCGTAATCGCCGTCCAGCCAGTAGCTGCACTGGCCGAGGGCGAAATGGGCTTCGCTCAAATTTGGATCGAGGTCGAGCGCGCGTTGGGCTTCAGCCTTGGCTTTCTCTTTCCAAGTCGCGAGCGGTTCGTGGAAATGAAAAATCTCCGCGTAAGTGGAAGCGAGATGCGCGTGCGCGAGCGCAAAGTTTGGATCGAGCGCGATGGCCTGGGTGTAGAGCTGTTCGGCACGATGGTAATCCTGCAGCAGGGTATCTGGGCCTTGTTCGTACGGCAGCGCGCGGAGATAAAGCTCGAAGGCGTCGGCGTTGCCGGTCGCTTTGCGTTTCACCCGCTGTTTTTCCTCGGGCGTGAGAGTGGCGCGCAGCGCGTTGGCGATTTCCGTCGCGAGCTCGCCCTCGATGCCTAACGAACCGGCGAGCGTGCGCTGGTAGCCGTTCGTCCAAAGCGCACCGTCCGTCAGGGTGTCGATGAGCTGGACGTTGACCGCGACGCGATTGCCCTCGCGCCGCACGCTGCCTTCGAGAATATTGGCCACGCCTAACGAGTCCCCGATTTCGCGGACGATGCGCGTGGCGGGATCGCGATACTTCATCACGCTGGTGCGGCTGATGACTTTGAGGTCTTTGATCTTGGCCAAATTAGTCAGGAGATCGTCCTGGATGCCGTCCGCGAAAAAGGCGTTCTCCTTGTTATCGCTCAGGTTTTCAAAAGGCAGGACCGCGATGCTCTTGCCGCGGCTGCGCGAAAAAAAGCTGAACCAATGCGGCTGCAAGAGAACGAAGGCGAGCACGGCCGACAAGAGACCGATGACGACCAGACCGACCCGTCGCCCTTGGCGCGCCCGGCGCGGAGTTTCCTTTGGCTGGTCTTCGGTCTTGACGATGCCCTCGGGCGTAATCTCGAAGGCCCAGGCGAGACCGAGCACGACGGGAAACAAAATGACGAGTCCGATGATGACGTAGCGGACGACCCAACTGGGGACATCAAAATAAGGGAAGGTCTGGGTGGCGACCTGAATGATGAGCCAGGCGGTCATCCCGTAGATGACGCCGGCACGATAAACGTGGCGCCGTTTCAGCTCGGCGAAAAACCCACTGCCATTCATCCGGCGATAGTTAAGCTCTTCGGCGGCGAATGGCGAGAGCGGAGAGGTTTACCCGGCAAATCCCGAAAGGGTCCACAGATTGCGCAGATTCACACAGATTTTTAGCAGGGCATGTGTGCCGGGCGGAAGGCCCGGCCATCCTGGTTGACTCGGCGGGCTGGCTGCCAGCCTGCGCGAGATGTAGCCGGCCGGCTGGAAGGCCGTCGGTCGATTACAGGCTGGGAGCCTGACTTCCACGGCGGTAACCGCCCGCGGTTTGCCTAACGAGTAAAGGACTGGGTCTAACGAGGTTTAGATCGTCTGGTGCCGCCAGACTGCGCGCCAAACTTTTTCGAGCGGAGGCGAAACTGCGGCGCAGCTCGCGAAACTTTTTGGAGCCATGGAGTAGCCCAGATCTGGCGTGCAAAGGTTATTCGCGGCCCAAAGCGGCCCACTTGAGGGGTGACAAAGTTTTGCGAGGCACAAAGTGGCCAACCTCGGACGCGAAAAAGTTTCTGGCGGCGTAAAGTGGCTAATCTTGAGGATGGGAAAGTTTGGGTTGGCCGCGACGAGTTCAGTTTCGGCGTCCCGAAGTTTTTGCAGGGAGAGACTGCGCAACTTCCGTCGGTTTCCTGAGTCGACTCACAGAAGCGCCACAGCTCGTGGGCGAGAGAGCCACCAAGACGAAGTGCGGTCCACCAAACGGGAAAGATTTTTCTTGACGGACTAGGCAAAATGACTATGGAAATTATAATGAACCTCAAAATTACTGCAAAATCGGCGTCGGCTAACTGGTCGCCCGGCTCAGCACGCCAAGACACCGAAAGGGCACTTCAGAAACTCTCTCGCCCTCTCCGCACTCGGGCTCTCTGCACTCGTTGCCGCGGTTTTACGTCAGGCTTGGCTCTCGTGGTTCTCGGTGTCGGCATGTTAATTTCCATCGTCGCCCGGGCGCAAGGCGATGGCGACCCGCAGCCGATCGTCTCGCGCGCGCTCAGCGCCACCGTCGATTACGGGATTGATGCCAACGGGAACGACGTTTCCTTCCAGCCGGAGAAAAGTGGAGTCGATTTCGCCCTCTTCGGATTAGACCCGCAGCAGACGGTCACCGTGACGGTGCAATTCCCGGTGGAGCTAGCCGGCCAGTTAATCATTGTCGAGCCGCTCGATGGCGGGATCGTTACGATCCCCGACGACGGGCTGCACGCGGCCGCTGATGGCACGGTTGTGTTTCCCTTCCAAGCCAGCGAGACGCCAGGCGCGTGTCGCATCGCGGTGCACCAGCCCGATGACATGAACGTGCTGCATTTTTGGATCATCGACACCGCCCACCCGGAGAACAACCCGGCCGATCTTCCGGGCGGTTACTAGGAAAGGACGACGATGAAATCTTCTATTTTTTCTTTTTCTGGCTTGGCCTTTGACCCTGTAGCGTCCGCTGTCCTCAGCGGAATCGGCGATCTAAACTTCGGCTCCAAGCGATGCGCTGAGGACAGCGCACGCTACAGGACGATGCCTGGTGCGGCCGTGGTGCTCGCCGCCTTACTCGCTCTTCTGCCCGTGGCGGCAAGCGCGACCCCGGTGCCTAACGACAACCCGACTGGTTCGGCGGGCTTCTTTAATGGCAACAGTAATGTCGGCAGCTCATACGACCCTTATACCGCCAACGCGACGCGCACGATTCCCGACCTCGTCGTCGCCGGCGCGGTGGGGAGTTACCCGCTGGTGTGGGCGCGCACCATGAATAGCCGCGGTCTCGGCGGCGGCGATCTGGGCACCGGCGGCGGCGGCGGCTGGCGTCATTCCTATCAGTGGTCGGGTTCTAGCGGCACCTACAGTGCGGATGACGGCATCCCAGTTTCCTACACGATTAACTATCCCGACGGCCGCGTCATCCAATTCTCCGGCAACGGCGGCGTTTATTCCGGGCCAGTGGGGGTGACCGACCGTTTCCAAAGCGTCGGCGGAAATGGCTATTGCTATCTCCTCCTCTCGGACGGTGGCCAAGTTCGTTTCTACCAGGCTGGCACCTATAACTACACGACGGAGAAGTGGAGTGGTGTCTCCCTCCGGCAAGCCGACCAAATCATCGACCCTAACGGGCAGGTAACCACTCTTACCTATGCTACCTACGGTCTTTCTCAAATCACTGAACCGGCAGGAAGGTGGCTCAAGGTTTCTTACAACGCCAGTGATAGCACGATCAATCACGTCGATGCCGGGTATTACAGCACCATCACCCAGACGGTTACCTATAGCTACACGAGTAGGCTGTTCAGCGGAGCTTCCTACAACGACCTGACCGGCGCGACCTACACTTACAACAACGGGACGGGTGGCACTGCCAGCGATGGTACGGCTAGTTACACCTATCAAGCCTCCAATGCCGCGCCGAACGGCGTGCCGTTGATCAGCACCTGCGCGGATTTGCGCTATCCCGGGTCGATGAAAAATATCACTTATCTCTTCGTGGCAGGCGGGGCGCGCGGTCAGTTATCCCAGGAAAAGTATACCGCCACCGGCGCCCTAGTCGTCAGTCTCGCGATCACCAGTACCACAACTCGCACAGAGACGCGGGGGGACGGGCCAAGCAGGGTTTGGACTTACGGCGCGTCTCCGGGCGGTGGGGCTTCGCTTCCTTATCTTCTTAAGAGCACATCCGACTTTATTTCGACCAACAACACGACCACTTTTGCTTACGACAGCTATGGCTTCGTGAGCAAGATCACTGATCTGAACGGCCATGTCACGAGCTATACAAACAACAGCGTCGGGAAGCCCCTCACGGTGAGCTATCCTTCCGGGCCGAACACGCCTGCGTCTGGCCGGCAATTCACCTACGACCCGAGCGGTTACCAGTTGGCAAGTGTCACCGATGAACGGGGTAAAATGACCGTTTACAAACTCAACGCCGACATGACGCGGAATGAAATCGATTACCCGGATGGCGGGATCGAACTCTTTAGTTATAACGGCTTTGGCCAGGTCACTTCGCATACCATGGTGAGTAACACGGCCACCGCCGGCAGCGGACTCGCAGAGACCTTCGTTTATGACCCCTATCGCGGCCAGCTGCTTCAATCTTACCCTCCAGCTACGGCGAGCGATGGATATCCGGGAACACACCCAACCACCTACACCTACGATCCTGCGACCGACTATCCCAAAACCGTGAAAGATCCGCGAGGGAATACGACCACCTTTACCTATAACGCGCGCGGTCAGTTAAAAACAGTCACAAACCCCGATACGGACGGCAGCCAGACCAATTATCTCTATAATCCAGACGGCACGCTGAAATCAGTGACCGAAGATACCTCGGCCACCACCTCTGTGATGACCAGTTATACCTACGACGATTATAAGCGGGTGAAGTTGGTCACCTCGCCGGGTCATAACTCTAGCTTAACGACAAGTTTCTACTACGGTGCGGGCGACCAGGGACTGGACGACTACGCCCACACCGACACGAATGTCACCCGCACTGTGCTGCCCAGTGGCAACGTGATTAAGAAAGTTTACGATAACAATAAGCGCGTGAGCACGGCGACGACCGGTTACGGCACGGGAGAGGCGGCCACGACTGGATATACCTACGACGCGGGGGGCAATCTTAAGACGAAGACCGAACCCAAGTATTATCCCGGCGGAGTTCATTGGACCTACGACTACGACGCACGCGACCGGCTCTTTGACCTGGATGACCCAGCCGGGGCCGACCGCAACTCGTTAGGCCACACCACCAATTACACCTACGACGTGGCCGGGAATAAGAAATCGGTGCAGGAAGGTAATGATCACCTGATCACCTACGATAGCTACGACGAGATGAACCGGCTCACGCAAATGACGGTAGGTCAACTGCCTACGCCGAGCGCAGTAACGCAATACACCTGGACGAAAGCCGGCAAACTCGACAGCATGACCGACCCAGGCGGCCATACCTACAGCTACGGTTACGACCGCCAGAACCGGCTGATCTTGGCGACCTACCCCTTGTTCAATGGCGTCCATCCCACAGAATCCCATGGTTACGACTACAATGGCAACCTGCTGACCTTTACCAATCGCAATGGCAATGTAGAAACCTTCGCCTATGACGCGCGCAACCGGGAGAGCAGTTACAGCTGGGATACGGGGCTGACGCGCACGCTCTCTTACGATGATGCCAGCCGGATGATCAGTTGTAATAATGCTTTCACCAGCATCCTTTTCACCCATTTCAACGATGGCGCGCTCCAGTCGCAGGAGGAATGGACGAGTCGTTACAACGATAACAACCATCGCACCATGAGTTATGCCTATGATGGGGACGGGAACCGCGCCAGCGCCACTCTTACCGATGGGACGACAGGAGTCATCACCCTCTCCTATGCCTACAGCAACCGCGAGCAACTGCAGACGGTGACGCAACCGGGCACCGGCTCGGTGTGGGCGAGCTATGGCTACGATGACAATGGCAACGTGAACAGCCGGCAATTGTTTAATGGAGTCAACAGCACCTTTACCTACGACGCCGCCAATCGCATCACCGATATCACCCACCCGCTGACCACGGGAACGAAGACTTTCCATTACACCTACAACGAAGTAGGCGATCGGCTGACGGCAAAGCGCAACAACGCCACTCCGGATAACTTCACCTATGATAAGAACAGCCAGTTACGGACTTACCAACCCAGCGGCGGCGCGACGACGAACTATAACCTGGATGCCAGCGGCAACCGCGCCAGTGTGGACGGGGTCAACTATATACCAAACTACCTGAACGAATACACCAGCGTGGGTGGCAAGGCTGCGACCTACGATAACAACGGCAATGTCCTCACACGCTTCGATGCCAATGGAGTAGCCTGGAGCTATACCTACGATGCCCTCAACCGCTTGACCCAGGCTTCAAGCACGAGCACGACGGCGAACTTCTACTATGACGGGCTGAATCGAGTCATAGCGCGGGGAGTGACCGGACAAGCGACCGCCTTCCCGGTCTGGGACGGCTGGAATATGTTCACCGAATATACGACTGGCGATGTGCGCAGCCGTATCATGGTCTATGGGCTACCGGGCGACCTGGTCACGCAGATGGGCAGCCCGCAATACGGCTACTATTATCCGGATGGATTAGGAAGCACGAGCTATGTCGCAGATGTTAGCGGCAACTTGCTCGAGCAATACACCTATGATGCTTATGGCACGCCCTACATCTTCAACGCTAGCGGCGGCAGCTTGAACGCGAGCTCGTACGCGACCGATCATCTTTTCACCGGGCAGCGCTGGTATGGCTCGTTAGGCTTGCAAGACAATCGCAACCGCTTCTACATGCCCGACTGGGGTCGCTTCCTCCAGCCCGACTCGATTGGGTTCGCCGGCGACCCGAGTAACATCTATCGCTACTGCGGCAATAACCCGGTTAAGTGGGATGACCCCAGCGGCTCCTCCGGAACAATTGCGATCTTCTCCTATCGCGGGAACGGAGGAGTCACGGACGGCCACAGCTGGATCTCATACACGCCTGATTCTACCGGCGAGACGGGTTATTTTAGCACCTTCAGCAATCTGATTGATCGCCCGAATGGTTTAGCGATTGATGTAGATCATTATACGGCAAACGCCGCGACGCGGTCCGCTTGGATTGATGACGAACATGAAAGGGCGTTGTCGCAATTTGTAGACGAGATGAATGATCTGGGTCCCACCGCTTGGACATTGACGGGTCCTTGCTCATTTTTTGCGGCGGCCGCTTGGTACATAGCAACGGAAGAAAACCTGGAGGACCGAACTTGGTGGTCTATTGGTTTCGTTAGCAATCCGAACACGCTGGCCAATTCTATCGACAAGGCAAACAAGCAGGATGCCTCCCGTGCCCCGTCTTCGAAGGGGGGAGGCGGGGGGTCCCCTACCTCAACCCCGGCAAGTTCACAGCCATTCGCAACTATCTCTATAACCTTCTATGTCCAGACGTATCAAGGAAGCAAACAATATCAAGACTTCGTCTCAGCCTTTCCAAACTCGTTTTATGTAACTGGTTGGACCTCAAATCCCAGCAATGGTCTTCCGACTGGTGGCGGCTATCTGAAACAGAAGGGACAACCTCTACCCAAGAAGAAGCATTGACTTCTTATTTCTTCTACTCGTAACTGTGTCGTCAGGGCCTTGCATGTCTTGAGACGCCGCAGCAAACAGGAACTTTTTTCACGGTGACCTCAGCGATTCGCGTTGGATTAATTGCGGGTGCGCTGCTGTGCCTAGCCACTTTTGGAGCCGTGAATTGCCGTAGTCGGAGCAACCACGAGCGGATGCCCTTATATGAAGCTCTCGTTCTTGGAAAAGATAACGTGGTCAACAGGTCGTTTACGGTCGAATCCGATTGTGGCTGCCTAATTGGGATCGAACTCCCCACCGCATTGCCGCCAGGGCTTCTAAATCCTAGGCCTCCTGACAAATTTTTCGTCGCATTCCAACTATCTACCGAAGAAAACGGAATTATCCTTCAAGGGGACAATCGGTCAGATATGCGACGTCCGAGAATCGTGAATCGGGAGAAAACTGTCCGAATACTTGAGTCTTTTGCTGCTCAAAGGGGAAGACACTACAAGTTGACTGTCAAAATCACTGATTTGGAACGAGACATGTTAGGGAAGCCTGCCGCCGTCATGGTATTTCCAGATGGCAAAGGGTAAGCTTAATGAGGGAGGAGGAAGGCTTTGGGGAGGAAGGCTTTGGAGGGAAAGATCAGTAGGGGGGATAGGGGTCAGGAGAATATTCTCGCGCTAAGAATTGCGTGCGAATAGAAGGCGGGGGATGGCTAGACAGGTGCGGATCGAATTTGAGGGAGCCTTCTATCACGTGATGTGCCGGGGCGATCGGCGGGAAGCGATCTTTTGGAGGGGCGATCGGCGCGAGTTTTTGCATACTTTGGCGCAGACGGGCTGGCAAGTGCACACCTGTCTGCTGCCTATTCCACTGACCCCTATCCCAACTCCGCGCCCCTCTACACTAACACCTCTCAACGCTTCGCTTAATTTTTTTCTGCTCCAGGACTACTGAGAAGTTGCGCTTCGATTTGCTTCTGGAGAAGCGTCCGAACTGTACCTTCGTAAGCTGGGAGTTCGCACTCTACGAAGCCTTGGTAAGGAGCTGGGTCTGGCAGGTTTCCGTCCAAGTCAATGGTTAGTTTCTGTTGCAATACGAAGACGCGAAACCGTGCCCGACCGAAGTTCCCCATCCCGCTGGCAAACCTAATTGTCATACTGGGAGGTATATCCTCACGTGCCGGCCTCTGCGCGTCGATTGTGATCTCCCATCTTGCGCCGTCTCTAAAGTTGATTGGCACATTAACGTACGCATCTGGAACGTAAAGATTGTCTGGGAGCTTCGGCGCTTCGACACCTTGTTTCTCTCCGATTTTAGATACGTAAGCACGGATCGTTTCTTCAATGAAGCGGATAGCGAATGAGTAGAAGGGGCTCACTTGGGCACTGATTCGGAACTCTTTCTGGAGTGCCGCCGAACGCGCCTCTTCGACTTCTTGTCTTCTAGCGGGCCTAGCCTGAGCGAAATCTGCTGCCCATTTTTGGAGATCATCTTGGATAGTTCGAAGTTTTTCATCTGTTAGCTTCTTGGACTCTTCACTTTTTGCCGCACCAACGGCTACAAGGAGCGACTGCAGTTTTTCATTCAATGCAAGTGTCATCGAGTCAGCCTTCTTTTGAGCTTTTTCTGTCTCGGCCTTGCGCTGTATCACTTGACCATAAAAGCTCAGCCAAGAGCCAAAGGCGATGATGAGTATGCCGAATGCTGTTACGACGTAGCCATTCATAAGCAGTCGTCTAAAATACTCTGCCTTGGAGAGGTCGGATAACAGATTTTTGACTCGATATCGCGTTACGATATAGAGATGTGGCAGCGGAAGGAAGTGAAATGGTCAGTCTGTGATTCTCCCGGTACGGAGCGCGGGCCAGATTAAAAAACACCTGGCGCAGAATCATCTGCTTCGCAGAAAATCTCTTATCTGATCCAAGACATCGTTAACAGCACGCGGAGGTGATGAGCCGGAATCAGATCTACTAAAGGTATGTGCCGCGCGGGCGTCAGACTCACGGAAAGTATCGATCGCCAACCCTCGCTCTCATATTCCGCTATCTCCCTACTTAGAATTGAAAAGCTTTCCTCTATTGTGCCTAACGAGTGTAGCCTCGCGAATCACGGATGGCACAGGCCCTGCTAATCCCACTGGCATGTCCAATTCATTGCCAACTAATGGCGGTAGGATAATCAATCTTCTCACGAAGATGTACAACGGCGTCGTCAAATACGGGACGGCGATCGGGGTAACGATGGTGACCGCACCTCAGCTCCTCACGGGGAAGAATGCGTTCAAGAGTGCAGATACTAACTTTAACACGGGGCGGAACACTTTGCGGGATGCTTACCGGGTATTTATGCCAGCTATGGCAACGCTCACGGCTTGGCTGGGAGTGGTGCGCACGGTCCTGGCAGGCCGGCTCGGCCAACGCTGGTCGGCGGCATGGGCGGAGGCGGGCTTTATCAACAATGTTACTTCCATTCCGAGCGATAACGATAAACGGATCGCTCTTGGACTGGCGCTAGAGACTTACTTCACGAGTCACCCCGACTATGAGGTGCCAACGATGGATGTGACAGCGGCGAAGGCGGGCGACTTAACGACGGCTGCAGTCGGGGGGCAGACCGGGGTGAGAGGCGCCGAGGAAGCGTTGAAGCAGTCGAACGACATTCGTGAGCCAGCGCGGAAAACAGCGCTGGGTTTGATGTCCACCCTGATTGCGAACCTGGACAAGAAGCTGGCGCCGGACGATCCGCGCTGGCTTGCCTTTGGCTTGGAAATGCCGGCTACGCCAACGACGCCGGGACAGGTGCCAAACGTCACGGTGACACTGGATGAGATGGGAACCCTCCTTGTGCAAGGGGACGCCGTGCCTTTGGCAACCCGCTATCGCGGCCGCATGATGATTCTGGGTGTAGATGCAAAGTATCGCCTGGTGTTTAGCGGGACGACTCCGATGGGAACGATCACTGGTGTGCAACCGGGTGTGACGGTGCAGATCATTATGCAGGCGGTAAACGAGAACTCACAAGGGGTGGCGAGCGAGCCGGTGATCTTCACCGTACCCGTGGTGAGTGACGCGCAAAAGACAGAGTCCGCCGTCAAAGCGGCCGACGTGGCGCCGCTGGCTCCGGCCACGTTGCCTAACGGCAACGGGAATGGCAGCACCAGTGGCAGCTACGCAGGCAGCCGCTTGAGTTAGGTTTTCGGTGGGAATTGCAACGGCCCGCATCACCGCAAGGTGGCGCGGGCTGATTGCTTGAGGCCGAGGATTTCTATTCGTCGTTAGACGTTAAGAAGCCATCGTTTGCCTAACGAGTAAAGGATTGAGTCCGGCGAACTCGATGTCCTGGCGGCTAAAGGTGAGCGGCGACGGGCGAGATCCTAGAGCGCCGGCTCCAGCCCCGGCTCGGGTGGAACGACGTCGAGCGGCGCGGGCTCGATTGCGATGATGGCGTAGCGGCCGCGCCCTTGATCAGCGTTCAACTCGATCACTTCGCCGAGGCGATGGCCCAGGAGCGCCTGGCCGATCGCGGTTTGATAAGAAATAACGGCGCGGTCCGGGTTGCCGTCCCAAGCGCCGAGGATGGTGTAAACCTCTTCGCGGTTGGTCTCGCTTTCGCGCAGGGTGACGATGGTGCCGATCGATACTTGGCTGAGATCGGGGTTTTCGAAAGTGGTCCCCCGCGCGCGATCGAGTGCACTCTCTAATTCGGATTTGCGGCGCATGAGCACGGCTTGCATTTCCTTGGCGGCTTTGAATTCGAAGTTCTCCCGCAGATCGCCGTAGGAACGCGCCACGCCGATTTCCTTGCTGTTCTCGGGGATTTTTTTGTTCACCAAATCTTCCAGCTCCGCTTTGCGTTTTTGCAGGCTGCTCCAGGAGACGACGATCGCTTCGCTCTTCGCTTCGGCCTGTTCGCCACTGACCAGGCTTTGCAGGTCGGGATAGAGTTTGATGATCCGCGCCATGAGTGAGCGCTTCGTCAGTTCGTCGAAAACCGGGCTGAGGAGGAGGCGGCGCATGGCGTCGCGGGCGAGGCCGATCTCGGAGCCGGCGAAGATGTCGGGGATGAGATCGCGGTCGTCGAGGAGGAGATCGCGCAGGCGCGTGCTGCGGCTGTTGCTCTCGTTATGCTGGTCGCGTTCGCAGGCGGAGAAGATCGCGCCTAACAATTCCGGCGTGATCAATTCCGGCCAGCTTTCTCGATTTTTGCAGAGCCAGTAAAGGACTTCGCTGGTGGCCGAATGTTCGCGCAGGCTGCGGTCGAGCGCGGTGCGAAGGTCGTCCTGTTTGCCGTTGTCGGCGAAGACACGCGCCATCTGGCCGACGAGGCGGGCGTTGTTGCCCTGCATCAATTGCAGGGCGCGAACCGTCCAGCGTTCGCCGAGAGCGGCGGGCAAAACGTGGAGGACGTGACGTTCTTTGGCGGAAGGAAGTTTCGGAAAAATGGTGCCGAGTCGCGGCTCTTCTTCCACGAGCAGCCGCTCCAAGGTGAGATCGGGATGCGTCGTATGCAGTTTCGGCACGAGCTGAAGCAGCTCGTCGCGGCCGATGAGGAACTCGAAGGTCATCGCGGGATTGAGACGCTGATTGCGTTGCGCCGTGTCCTCGATCGTGTCGATGAGCGGTTGGAGTTGTTTCTCGGGGTCTTTGAATTCGTGATGAGACCGGATGATCTGGTCGAGCGCCGCGGCCTGCTCTTTGGGCGCACGGGCCTGCGCGAAAAAGCTGAGCAGTTCGTCGCCATGCGAGACGGCGGCGCTGCGCAATTCAATCGGGTCGGTCTTTTTCGTCGGGAAAAGAAAGTGGCCGTCTTTCTTCAGCAGCGTTTTCGTCGCGGACCACCATTTCTTAAATTCCGGCTCGGTAAAAACATCGCCTAACAACCAATGACTGATCTGTGTCTGGGTGGCCTTGCCGCCGAGGCTTTCGAGAATATTCCGCATCACCGCGGCGGGAGTTTCCTTCAGTGAATTCTTGAGCGCGGGAAGATCGTTGGCTTTTTGGGCGAGAAAATGTTCGGCCGGGATCGGACTCAGATTATCCGCCGCATACTGCAACTGCATCGGGTGACCTTTTTTCTTTGCGAAATCGATCACGATTTGGTTGAGCAGAAGATTCCATTCGGCGACACGGCCGAAGCCCCAGCTCTTGTGCAGCCCGAACGAACCCGGTCGCAGTTGCTCCAACTGATTTGCTCCCTTCGTGGTGAGCCTCCCGGCGTCGACGAGCTTTTGCAGTTCTGCGTCCATAAATTCACGATGCACGACCCGCTCTGTTGGCGCAAACAGTCGGATGTATCCGCGCCCGATTCGGCGTTGCCGTCTTTGGAGAGCCGTGTGAGCCTAGCGCTTCGTGTCCGCTAGCATTTGGTTTTGGGTCGCATTTCACATTGGGGTTGTCGCGGCGATCGCCATCGACCTGCTCAGCTTTCGGGTGCGAGGCCAGCACGCCGTCAGCCTGGCGAGCGCTGTCAGGCGCAGCCTTATTTGGGTCGCGCTTTCCCTGGCTTTTAATCTGGTCGTCTGGCGCTGGCAGGGGGCCGATCAGGCAATCGATTTCTTTACCGGCTACCTGATCGAGTATTCGCTCAGCGTCGATAACATTTTCGTTTTTGTTCTCATCTTCGCCTACTTCCGGGTGCCGCCGGAGTACGAACATCGGGTGCTTATTTGGGGGATCATTGGCGCGATCGTGATGCGCGCGATCATGATTTGGCTGGGCGTATCGTTAGTCGCGCGATTTCATTTCGTTCTCTATCTTTTTGGAGCGTTTCTTTTCGTCACCGGTCTCCGCATGCTTCTCGGCCGCTCCGAACAGATCGACCTCGAAAATAATTTCTTTCTGCGCGCTGCGCGTCGCCTCCTGCCGGTGACGGATGTTTATCACGGCCAGAATTTTTTCGCGCTCGTGGACGGCCGGCGCATGCTGACGCCCCTCGCTCTTGTGCTCATCGTCATCGACGTGATGGATCTGGTTTTTGCCGTGGACTCGATCCCGGCCGTGCTCGCCATCACGCAGGATACGTTCATCATTTATACCTCGAACATCTGCGCCATCCTCGGGCTGCGTTCCCTCTATTTTCTGCTCGCGAATCTGGTCTCACGTTTCGTCTATCTGCGCATCGGGCTGGCGGTGATTCTTTGTTTTGTTGGCGCAAAAATGATTTCCTCGCGCTGGTTGCACATCCCAAATTGGATGTCGCTTGGCGTCATTATCGTCGTGCTCGCGATTACGATTGGCGTGTCCGTTTCCGCGACAAAAGGCCAGCCGCCGCCGTCGCCGCGATAAACAAATGTTGCATTAAAGTGTTAGGTTCGGTTTACTCGCGCTGCGCTATGAAATACTCCCTTCTTTTTCTCGGCCTGATCGGATTGGCGACGTCCGCCGTGGCTGATATCCAGGATCCGCCGGCAGGGGATTACGGACCGACCCGCAAGCTCGCGCGCGGTGTTTCCAACATGCTCTTTGGAGTGACGGAAATTCCGGTGACGGTCGGACAGGTGAATAGTGAGGAGGGAAACTCCGCCGCCGCCAGCTTTGGCGTGATTAAAGGGACTGGCCGTGCTTTCGCAAGGTTCGGCGTTGGATTCTACGAGGCGATTCTTTGGCCGTTTCCGGTTTACAAAGGAACTTATTATCCGGTGTTGCGGAGCGATATCCCGTGGACACATCGCGGCTACAGCGAGTTCCCGCCCGAGCCGGGGAACGAGACCAAGTATCCCTACGTCCGCGATTACTAGGCCAAGGAGCGGCGGTTTGTAACCGCCGTCGGTGGCAGATCATTCCGGACCCATTTCGAACGTCGTGGTTTTGCGACGGCGGTTTCAAACCGCCGCTCCTTGCGACTCGTTAGGCTGATATTCTTGTGATTTCTCCGCGCGCTCCTTTCGCCGCTCGCGTGGCCGCACTTTTCGAGGAAAACTTTATCCGCGGCAACGAGCTGGGCGCGGCGGTTTCAATCTGGCAGGACGGGCGCGAAGTGTTGGAGTTGCACGGTGGCTTCCGCGACGCGCAGCGGCAAAATCCCTGGACTAACGACACCCTTGTTCTCTTCTGGTCGGCCACCAAAGGGCTTGGCAGTGCGACTCTTTTGCACGTCCTCCAGGAGCAGCGCATCGGGTTGGAAAGGCGCGTCGCGGAATTCTGGCCTGAGTTTGCCGCGAGCGGGAAAGAGGACATTACGCTCGCGCAATTGCTCTCACACCAGGCGGGTCTGGCCGCGCTCGACGATCCGGTCGCGATCACCGATTACGATGCAGTCGTTAGGGCGCTGGCTCGGCAAAAGCCGCTCTGGCCGCCGGGGACGGCGCACGGTTATCATGCGCGCACCTTCGGCTTTCTGCTCGACGAACTCGTTAGGCGAATCGACGGGCGAACGTTAGGCGACTATTGGCGTGAAATTTTCGCTGGGCCGTTGGAGCTCGATCTTTGGATCGGTTTGCCCGCGTCAGAAAATTTCCGCACGGCGACCAGCTACGCTGCCAAAGCCGGGGTTGTCCCGCAGCCGGCGGCGTTTTACGAGGCGCTGGCGACGCCCGGAACGCTCGCGCGCAAAGTCTTTACTTCTCCGCAGGGGCTGAATTCGGTCAGCGCGATGAACGACCCGGCGAAGCGCGCGCTCGCAGTTGTCTCGTTAGGCGGCATTGGCAGCGCTTCCGCCCTGGGCAAATTTTATGCGCTGCTGGCGAATGGCGGCGAGTTGGATGGGCAACGTTTTTTCACCGCGGCTACTCTCGCGCAAATGATAACCACGTGCGCTTCGGGCATCGATCGCGTCTTTGGAATTGCGACTGCGTTTTCAGCAGGCTTCATGAAAGATCCATCGGGCGCGGCTGACCGAATTTTCGGACCGTCACCATTGGCTTTCGGTCATCCCGGTGCGGGCGGCAGCCACGCTTTTGCCGACCCCGAGAATGGTCTCGCCTTTGCCTATGTTATGAACCAAATGGAGCAGGCGCTCTTGCCTAACGAGAAGTCCCTCCGACTCGTTAGGGCGCTTTACGGCGACGCTCGGCCCCCGCGTTGACAGCGCACGTCCCTGCTGGCATACAGCCGCGCCGTTCCATCCCGCTCGTGTCCAAGACAGATTACGCCGCTGTTGGCTTCGAGAAGATCGATCGCGATCTCGCTTTTCTGAGCGAGTGCTTTCGCGAGGTGCTGGTCGAGCTGGGCGAGCCTGAACTGGCAGAGCGGCTGCCGTGGATTGCACGGGAGGAGTTGGAAATTTCGGAGACCTATCCCGCGCGCATAGGGCAGGCGTTTTCGATTTCGTTCCAGCTCCTCAATCTGGTCGAGGAAAATGTCGCTGCGCAGATGCGGCGGATGCGCGAGAGCGAGCTGGGCCTCGCCTTTGAGCCGGGCCTTTGGGGCTATCACTTTCGCCGGCTCAAAGAGATCGGTCTTACCGAGCAAGAGATCGCAGAGGCGATTGGTTCCATTCGCGTTGAGCCGGTGCTGACCGCGCACCCGACGGAAGCGAAGCGCGCCACCGTCCTCGAGCAACTACGCGCGCTCTATTTGCTCCTATTGAAACGCGAGAACCCGCTGGCCACGCCGCGCGAGCAGTTGGCATCGCGCGACGAAACTAAAGTGGCGCTCGAGCGTTTGTGGCGGACGGGCGAGATCGCGCGGCACAGACCGGAAGTCGCGGAGGAACGGCGCAACACGATCTATTATCTGCGCGAAGTTTTTCCCGCGGTCCTCGCGCAACTCGATGAGCGTCTCGTGCAATCGTGGCAGGATGCGGGTTTTGAACCGCAATGGTTTGCACAACCGCACCGGCTGCCGGGTTTGCGTTTCGGCACGTGGGTCGGTGGCGATCGCGACGGACATCCGCTGGTCACGGCCGAGGTGACGCGGGAAACGCTGGTCGCGTTGCGGGTGAGCGCGCTGCTGTCGCTCCATCACGCCCTCGCGCGCACTCTTCATCGCTTGAGCCTAGCGCAATCGGTTCATCAATTGCCTGACGAATTGGTCTCGGCCATCGCGGCCTTGTCCGCAGATGTCGGCGCGGAAACGGCGGCGAAAACGCGCGCGCGTTTTCCCGATGAGCCGTGGCGGCAATTCGTTAGGCTGATTCAGGAGAGAATACCTTTTCAGCTTTCGGCGGACGGCGCGGCGGAACTGCATCAGGCGCTGGGCCGTTACCGCTTTGCCTCGGAGCTGATGGCGGATTTGGAAATTCTCCAGCGCTCTTTGCAGGCCGTGGGCGCGGAGCGGATCGCCCGCGCGGAAGTTTTGCCGGTGATGCGCCAATTGGACGTCTTCGGCTTTCACTCGGCGGCGCTCGATCTGCGGCAGAACAGCACCTTCCACGAGATGGCGCTGTTGCAAATGATGAACGCCGCCGGGTTGCCTAACGACGCCTACGCGAGCTGGAACGAAACGAAGCGTTTGGAGTTTCTCGAGCGCGAACTCGTTTCGCCACGCCCCTTTCTGCTTCCCGGGACGAACGCCGGCGCGGAAGCGGATGCGGTCCTCGATTCCTATCGGGTGCTCGTTAGGCACCGCGCGGAGTTTGGCGTCGACGGAATCGGCGCGCTCATCGTGAGCATGACGCGGAGTCTTTCCGATTTGCTCATGATTTACCTCTTCGCGCGCGAGGCGGGCTTGGTCGAGATGACGCCTGACGGAATGGCCTGCGCCCTCCCCGTGGTCCCGCTTTTCGAAACGACCGAAGACCTTGAGCGCAGTCCCGAATTGATGCGGCAATTTCTTGCGCACCCGATCACGCGCCGCAGTCTCGGGTTGCAGAAACAACAGCAACGTTTCTCGCCTAACGACGATCCACGGCCGGTGCAGCAGATCATGGTCGGCTACAGCGACAGCAACAAGGAAGGTGGAATTATCGCCAGCCAATGGGCGTTGCAAATCGCTCAGGAAACGCTCAGCGAGATCGGCGCGGAGCAAGGTTTCGCGACGCGCTATTTTCACGGACGCGGCGGGACGATTAGCCGAGGCGCCGGCCCGACGCATCGCTTTCTCGAAGCGCTCCCGCCGCGCACGATCGGCGGAGATCTGCGTCTCACCGAGCAGGGCGAAACGATCGCGCAGAAGTACGCGAATCGCGGCACCGCCACTTACAATTTAGAGCTGCTCCTCGCGGGCGTGACGGGCGTTTCTCTGCAGCAGCAGAAAATGCCAGAGCCCTCGCGCCCGCTCAAAGGCGTCATGCAGCGGCTCGCCCGCACCAGTCGCGAAGCGTATCAGGCATTGTTAGGCGAGGAGGGTTTTATGGAATTCCACAGCCAGGCCACGCCGATCGACGCGTTGGAGCGGAGCAGCATCGGCTCGCGCCCGCCGCGCCGCACGGGGCAGCGACGCCTAAGCGATCTGCGCGCGATTCCATGGGTCTTCAGTTGGAATCAGGCGCGTTATTATTTACCCGGCTGGTTCGGCGCGGGCCATGCGCTCGAGCAACTGGCGCAGAACGACCCAGAGAATTTCGAATGGCTCGTGCGGGAAACGAAGCGTTGGCCGTTCCTGCGTTTCACGCTCAACAACGTCGAGACCAGCCTGGCCAGCGCCGATCTCCCCCTCATGAACGCCTATGCCGCGCTCGTGCCTAACGAGTCCTTGCGCGTCCGTATTTTTGCGCTCATCCGTGACGAGTTCGAGCGCACTCATCGCATCCTCGCGCGCATCATGGGCGCCGATGAGCTGGCGCCGCGCCGGCCGCGGTTCGAAAAGACCTTGCGTGTTCGGGCCGACGCGCTGCTCGTCCTCCACACGCAACAGATCGAGCTGCTGAAAAAATGGCGCGGCCTGCAAGCCGCCGGTGACGATGACGCCGCGGACGCGATGCTGCCCGAGTTGCTCCTTTCCATCAACGCGATTGCGAGCGGCTTGCGCACGACTGGTTAGGCGCACTCGTTAGGCAACACGGCGTGCCTGGAGGGATTCGAACCCCCAACCTTCTGATCCGAAGTCAGAAGCTCTATCCGGTTGAGCTACAGGCACCCTGGCCGGAAAGCGGACTATCGACCGATGTCGCCGCCGCGCAAAAAGGGCCGGCCGCGCTGTTGCCTGACGATGGACCGCTTCTCGTTAGGCGGCGAGCAGCTCGGCGCCGTCCAGTGCGACGATGAGCTGACAACCGACGAGCAATTTTTCGAGGGGCGGGCAGTCGCGCAGCGCCTCCTCGTTCAGAATTCTTTGCCAGAAAGGAGTGGCGTTTTGGTGGCTGGCTCGAGTGGAAATTTCGGATGCATTGAACATGCCCATCCGTTTAGCAACAGCCGTGCCGCCCGCGCTCGGGAAACGGGGTGGCCAACGGGACTCGAACCCGCAACAGCCAGAACCACAATCTGGGGCTCTACCATTGAGCTATGGCCACCGTCGCGCACGACTCTAAATTTCATGGGCCGTTTTGCAAACAGCGCGCCGCTCCGGGCCCTGCCGGGCGTTGCATGGCGAGGCGGCTCGACTAATATTCGCCGTCTCAAGCGATGAACAAAATCGGGCTGCTTTTTTTACCAGTCCTCGCTCTGCTGACGCAGCCCTTCATCGCCGTCGCGCAGGAAACCGATCCGTCGGAGGTCTTCCTCAAAGCTTACATGACCGCTCAGCAGGCGGATAAACTGGAGCGCGACAATCAGCTCAAGCCGGCGCTCGCAAAATTGCGCTTTGCCGGCTCGCTCCTCGAGGAGTTGAAAAAGAACAGCGCCGAATGGCAGCCGGCGATCGTCGAGTATCGCGGGCATAAAATCAGCGAGAGCATCCTGCGGGTCGAAAGCAAAATCTCGACGCAGAACGATCTCTCGGAAGGCGCCGCCGCGGCGGTCGCGGGACCCGAGCCCTCTGCGCCTAACGTTGCTCCGCAGGGCGCGGGGCAGCCCGCGGTGGATGTAGGGGCGCCGACGCGCGCGCAACAGGAATCCGCGACCCAGAAAGCTGTGCAAGAGGCGACGAAAGAACTGCGCGAACGTGTGGATGGTCTCGAAGCCGCGCTGAAAAATTCGCGCGGACAGATCGAGACGGCTCAACAGGAGAAGGTCGATCTCGCGGATAAACTCCAGCAGTCCGACCACGCGCTCCAGCAGGTCAAAGCCGAGGCCGCGAAAAACGCGCAGGCGGAACAGGAGACGCGCGCCCAATTAACCGAAGCACAAAAATCGCTCGGTGACATCCAATCCAGCGCGAACGGCGACCAGAAGGCGGCGCTCGCTCTCAAAGGTCAGATCGCGCAATTGCAAAAGGCTCTCGAAGCGGCGCAGGCCGGACGTGTCGTCGCGGAAAAAGAGACGGCCGCGGCCAATGAAAAATTTGTCGATTCCAGCCGAAAAGTGGCGAGCGTCAGCGCGGAACGCGACACGATAGAACGCGAGCGTGACGACGCGCTGAAGCAACTGAAAGCGGGCGGCGATGCACAGGCGCGGATTCAGGCGCTCGTCGCGGAGAACACCGATTTGCAGCAACGCCTCGCGACTGCGGTGACGACCGTGCGCGAGATCACCGAGGACCGGCCGAAGCGAGCGCAGGAGTTGCGCGAAGTAAAAGCGGAGTTGGAGAAGTTGCGCAATCAACTCGTCACCAGCCAGCAGCAAAACAAGGACGCCGATAAAACGATCACCGACTTACGCAGCCAGTTGGACGAAGCGAGCGGCTCACTTGCGACGGTGAAGCTAAATGGTGCGAGCACCGAGGAATCGAGCCAATTGGTGAAAGAAAATCAGATGCTGCGCGGGATCGTGATTCGCGAGCGTCAGGAGGAAGCGCGGCGCGAACAGGCGAAGAAGTTGATGCTCGCGGAGTTCGACAAACTGAAAATCAAATCCGATGTGCTCGATCAACAGATTCGCCTGCTGGCCGAGCCGGTGACGAAATTGAGCGACGAAGAACTGGCGCTTTTGAAAGCGCCTAACGTGGTTATCTCCGACACGCAGCCGAACACGATCAAAGCCAGCCTAACGATCGCGAAACCAACCGACGGCCCGCCGATTACGGTGAACGATCCGACACCGCCGCCGGCCGCGCCGGGGAGCGACGGCAATGCGCTCGATGCGGTCGCGGATGGGGAGGGAAGCGCGCTCGGCTCGAACGTGGAGGCGACCTTCAAACCGGGAGTGCCGGGGGACCTGATGCCGCTCGCGCGTGAAGCGAAGGAGAGCTTCGACCATGGGAAATTCCCGGAAGCGGAAAAGCAGTACGAAGAGATCCTGGCGAAAAGCCCTAACAATCTCTATTCGCTCTCAAACCTGGGCGTTGTTTTTTTTCGCAACGGCAAGCTCAAAGCCGCCGAACAGACTTTGAAAAAAGCGATCGCGATTGCGCCGAAGGATGAGTTCACCCACACGACGCTCGGGATTGTTTATTATCGGCAGAGCAAGTTTGACGACGCCCTTTCCGAGCTGACGAAGTCGCTCGCGATCAATCCAAAGAGCGCGACGGCGCACAATTATCTCGGGATTACTGCGAGCCAGAAAGGCTGGCAGGAAGCGGCTGAAAAAGAAATGCTCGAAGCGATCGCGAACAATCCCGAGTACGCCGACGCGCACTTCAATCTCGCGGTCGTTTACTCCACCTCGCAGCCGCCCGCGAAGGAGTTGGCTCGGCGTCATTACGAGAAAGCGCTCGCGCTCGGCGCGCAGCCCGACCCGACCCTGGATAAGTTACTCGGGCGTTAGAATCAGCGGGCAAAAATTCCTCCCAAGAGAACCCAAGGTCATCCCGAGCGGAGCGCAGCGAAGTCGAGGGATCCCGTCGAGCTTCGGTGAAGCCCCGCGGCGGACGTTCCCGGAAATTCCACGGGATCTCTCGACTGCGTTGCGCTCCGCTTCACTTCGCTCGGGATGACTTTTACGCTATGGCTCCAAAGCTGAGAGCTCTCCACCTTCCACAACTCCGCGCATTTGTGTGTCTGCAACTCCTACAAACTCCACTTCTTCGGCAGTTTTTGTTTTAGTGCTTCCACTGGTTCGAACAGGTCTCCCATCTTTTCCACTCGCTTCAGCGTCTCCGCGCAATGGAAAGAAAACATCGCTGCATCCTTCCTTTTCAGTGCGGTCGCGACCTCTTCCCAGGTCACCGGCGTCGAGGCCGTCGGCTGCTCTTTCGCGCGCAGCGAATAGACGTTCACGGTGGTTTTGTGCTCATCGTTCTGGCTCCAATCGACGAACACTTTTCCCTTCCGCAGTGCCTTCAACATTTTCGAAACGACCAGCGTCGGATGCTCGCGTTCGAGATGTTCGGCGAGCGCGTGGGAGAGCGCCTTGGTCTCGTCGTAGGTCGCCGGCGTGTTTAGCGGCACGTAAACTTGCAGCCCTTTCGAACCGGAAGTCTTCGCCCAGCTTTCCAGTTTCAGACTTTGCAAAATTTCTCGCAGCCAAAGCCCGACTTCGCAACACTGCACGATGTCCGCGGGCGCGCCCGGATCGAGATCGAAGACCATCATGGTCGGACGCGCGGGATTGGTTTTGCGCGAGAGCGAAGTGTGCAGTTCGATGTCGGCCAGATTAGCCGCCCAGACGAGAGTGGGGAGATCCTGCGCGAGACAATATTGCATCTCGCGCTGATTGCCTTCGCTCCAAATGCCCGCGGTTTTTACCCAGGCGGGCCGATGGCTTGGGCAATTTTTTTCGTAGAAAAAGGGCGCCTCCACGCCGTTTGGATAACGCTTCATAGTGAGCGGGCGATTCTGCAAATGCGGGAGCAGGACGGGCGCGATTTTGATGTAGTAATCGATCAACGCGCCCTTCGTGAAACCCGCTTTCGGGTAGAGGACTTTGTCGAGGTTCGAGACTGCGAGAGTGCGGCCTTCGACGACGAGTTCGGCTTTCTTGCTCATAGGGAAGAATGAATCAGGAAAGCAGGAAGGCAGGAAAAAGAATTAGGAGAACGAAGAAGGGAACAGAATGAATTTGGAAACCAGGAAGTCAGGAAGGGGAGACGAAGGAAATGATCCGCGCGATTCACCGACCCCATGTCTTTTCCTGATTCATTTATTCCCCTTCCTGGTTTCCTGGTTTCCAAATTAAAAGCCTCTTCTCCCCTCACGAGAAAAATCGCTCCGGCGAGAGCATCGGCTGCGGCTGGCAGATGCGCGCCACGCAATGTTCCCAGCTCTCGTGCCCGCTCAGGATCAAAATTTCCACACGCAAAAAATAAACTGGCACTTCCGGTTTCGTTAGGCGCGGGAAACGGACCGCGTCCTTTTCGGTGGTCACAATCATATCGACATCGCGGCGGAGGCAGCGGTTGATGAAGCTCTGCAGCTCCGCCTCGCTGTAGCGATGGTGATCCGCAAAATGCTTCGCCAGCTCAATCTTTGCGCCCAGTTGCCGCAGGCCGGCCTCAAAACTCTCGGGTACCGCGATGCCGCAAAAAGAGCCGATATAGGTATTCGTTAGGCGTGAGAGCGGCACTTGTTCCGCAGTATAAACGTCCTGCAAATACAGCGGCTGATGCGAGCATTCGATAATCTCAGCTGTCCGGTTGTAACTCCGGATGCGCGCGATCAAGTCATCGTTAGGCTCACCCGTGCTTTTGGTAATGAAAATGTAACTGGCTCGCCGCAAATTCGGCGGCGGCTCGCGCAAGGTTCCGCGTGGGAGCAGAAACTCATTTCCAAACGGCGCCTGTCGATCGATCAGCACGATGTCGAGCCGATGTTTCAGATGCAGGTACTGCAAGCCGTCATCGAGCAGGAGCGTGTCCGCCTTCATCTCACGGATGGCGTGCAGCCCGCTTTTCACGCGGTCTTTATCGACGAGCACAATCACATCCTTAAGATTGCGCGCGAGCATGTAGGGCTCGTCGCCGGCTGTGAGCGAATCGAGCAACAACGATTGGCCATCGGAAACGATGCGCGGCGGGTCCGGCGCTTTTCCGCGGAGACGATCGACCCACGTCCGCTTCGTCGGCTTCGCCACACTCCTGTAACCGCGACTGAGAATCGCTACGCGCCGCCCGCCGGCTTGCAACGCGCGCGCAAATTTTTCCACGATCGGCGTCTTCCCGGTCCCGCCGACGGTGAGATTGCCAATGCTGATGACGAGACAACCGAGCGCGCGTTCGCGGAGAACGCGCTTGCGATAAAGGAAGAGCCGCAACTGCACGATGCGGGCATAGACTAACGACAATAAATAAAGCAGCCCGCGCAGAACGCCCGCGCGAAAACCGACCTCGCGGCCGAGGATAACGCCGATCGCAAACTGCTCGAGATTTTCAAGCCAGCGCCGCATGAGTGCCGTGATTGTCCGCCGTGGTGATCAAGGTTTGCGCATCGGCGAGGCCGGAAGCGGCGCGCATCGCGGCCGCGATTTTTTTGGGTGAGCGCAAGGTTAGGGCGATGACGGTCGAACCTGAGCCGCTCAGGAATCCACCAAGCGCGCCGGCCTTTTCCGCGGCCGCGATCACGTCGTCGAGGAACGGGACGAACTTCGCTCGAAACGGTTGATGCAAATGATCGACCAGCGCGCCGCGAAGATTTTCGTAGCGGCCGCTCGCGAAGGCGGCCGTGATGGCGCACGCATTGCCGCATGACTCAACTGCGCAGCGGCGATCGATTTCGTTAGGCAAAACTTCGCGCGCCTCTTTCGTGCGGATTTCAAACGCTGGGATGAGCAGGACAAAGCGCAACCGCGCACTGACCGGAAATTTTTGACGACCCGATTCGCGACTAACGACGAAGCCGCCAAATTCCGCGGGCATCGCGTTGTCCGGATGACCTTCCAGTTGCGCGCAAAGGCGAGCGACCTCCGCGCGCCGCAACGGCCGTTTTAGCAAATGATTGAGCGCATGCAACACGCCGAGTCGCACCGTCACGCTGCTGCCAAGTCCGCGCGCTTGTGGGACGTTTCCCTCGATCTTGCAACTGAAAGCGAACGGCTCCCGATTGACGGCCTGAAAAAATTTCCGTGCGGCCTGTCGTGCCATCGGCGGTGCATCGAGTTTGTGCGCGGGCGCGAGAGTAATCTCATTGTAGATTTTCAGCGCGACACCGAGACAATCGAAGCCGGGGCCGAGATTCGAAGTGGTCGCGGGCACGCGCACCGTGATCGATTGCTTTTTCAAAGGGATGCAGCGGAAACTGTCCCCGGACAGGTGCACCGACAATGAAGAACTGGATTGATTTCGGTCTGATACGCGATTTCGCGGCCGAGCAGACGGACGCGTATCGGCTTTGCACCGCGCTCGAGGGATGGGTCGAGCGCTTTGGTTCCGACGTGCTCATTTCTTATAAAACGGATTCCGCGCGTGAGCAGTTGCTCGCGGAATTCGGGGCATGGTCGCGCGCTGCCGCGCAGCCGGCCGAGCGGATTTTTGGCCGCTTTCTGCCGAAACAAAACGCCGAGCGCATCGCGCCGCGGTTGCTCTTCGGCGACGCCACGTTGCCGCTGGCGCGAATAGTGAGCGAGCGCGGCGTCCGTTACGCGATTGATTTCGGCGCCGGTTACTCGGCTGGTCTTTTCCTCGACCAGCGCGAGAATCGCGGGTTCGTTAGGCGAAAAGCGCCGCGCCGTCTGCTCAATTGTTTTGCCTACACCTGTTCTTTCTCAGTCGTTGCGGCGTTGGGCGGCAGTTCGACTTTGAACGTTGATCTCTCCCGCAAATCCCTTGATCGCGGCCGCGAGAATTTCGCGCTCAACCGCCTCGCGACCGATCAACATCGTTTCCTCGCGGACGATGTAATCCGCGTGCTCCCGCGGCTCGCGCGCAAAGGCGAAACCTTCGATGCCATCATTCTCGATCCGCCGACTTTTTCCCGCGCGCGCACCGGGAAATCCTGGCAGGTCGCGCGCGATTTCGAGGGATTGCTCCTCGCTGCTCTCGAAGTAGCGACGCGCGACGCCAGAATTTTACTTTCAACGAACTCCACTGGGCTCGACCAGCGCGCGCTCGAGGCGATGGCGCGCTTTTGTCTCAAGGCGTCACGCCGGGCGGGAAGTTTCCAACCGGCTTTGCGCCCGCTCGACTTTCCGCGCGGTGCGGGAGCGAGTTCCCTTTGGCTGATGTTGCGCTAGCCGCATCTTCGGGACGCGCAAAACCCATTCAACATCCGAAGAGTAAAGCATATGGATAGCGAACAAATGACCGGGGCAGCAGGGGACTTTGCCGAGCAAGGGCTCCGCTACGCGAAAGATCAGTGGGGCGAGATCATGGGGCAGACGGAGGATTACGTGCGCGCCAATCCGACGAAGGCGCTCTTCTACGGCGTCGCCGCGGGTTACATTTTGAACCGACTGCCGATCTTTAAACTTTTCGGCGTGCTCGTGCGTTTGCTTCTCCTCGCATTGAAACCGGCGTTGCTTATTTTCGGCGCGACGAAGATTTACCAAGCGACCCAGCAGGATACGTAATTCGCCGCGACTGATTACGGCGGCTTCGCGCTTAGCGCCGATCACGTGGATCTACCGGGAACTCCTCGCGCACCAGAGTTCCCGCACCATCGCTTTGCGGAAACGCCACGGGATCCCTCGGCTACGCTCGGGATGACCTACCCCCGTTCGTTAGGCTACTCGTCCAGAGTAAACCCGATCTTCACCGTCACCTGCCAATGATCGATTTGGTTATCGACGATGTGACCGCGAGTCTCGACCACTTCAAACCAGCGCATGTTGCGAATGGTCTTACTGGCTCGATCGACCGCATTTCGAACTGCGTCATCGATACTGGCCTTCGACGAACCAACTAGTTCCAGTTTTTTGTAAACGTGCTCACTCATGCGCCAAAGTCGACGGCGGAGGGCAGAACTCAAACTCGATTGAAAGCGAGCTGCTTGTGGAATCAACCACGGTTCAGAAAGCGAGCGTCCCCTCGACTCTCAGGTTGTCATCCCGAGCGGAGCGAGGG
>JACDGS010000005.1 GCA_013821455.1 Chthoniobacterales bacterium | reverse complement strand
CACGCGCCACCGGAAGAGGAAGCGTTCCCAAGACCAGACCCACCGCCAAACCCATCTCTCAAACCAATGACCTAAAACCAACCTGAATCCGCACGCCGCCCTTGACTCCCTACATAGGGGTTAGGTTCTCCTTTTCTACCGTATAGCATTTCGGCCAAGCATCCAACCTTCGTTAGCCTGAGAGCCATCCACCGGTGAATCCAGCCTTGCGCAAACCCATCTGTAGCACCGGACATCGCCTCATCAAACGCCAGATAAATCCTGTCCGGTAATTTTCAATCATCATCACAATCGGACCCTGGTCGAGACCGAAGTAGCCCTGGGAAATCCAACCCGTTGCTTGCTTCGTCTCACCGCCGGCGAAGGTGGGATTGTAACTGCACTTAAAGCCATACTTACTCGTCATCTCCGGGTGGGCGTCGTTAAAGTGTTGGATGGAAGGAAGCACTAACTCTGGCGCGAACGGGAGGGAAGCCACCACCGCCCAGGGCGCAAGCGTGCCATCATCGGGGCCGTGCGGAATACTGCGCGCGCGGTAGTCGTAGAACTTTCTCGTGACACCTTTGATCTTGCGCGTGGCCGGTCCGGGGCCATCGCTCGCTGTGATGCCCCAAGCATGTTTTCCGTAGCCGGCAAACTTTCGCGGATTGCGGATTGCATAGGCCTGCTGCACATAGGCGGCCCGGCGGCTGTTCTCGAAATAATCAAGTCCTCGCGCCCGCATGTAGTCATCCTGGATGCCGCGGAAATCGATCCACATATGGGAGAGTTGGTGGATGAAGAGCGGACCGGCATAGAGAAACTCTATGTCGTAGAGTCTTTTCCACTTATAGGACTGCAGCCATGCCGCATAACTCTCCGCCGGAAGCGGATGAGTGGGTGAGCCCAGGCCAAGGAGATAGAGAATCAATCCTTCGTTGTACCCTTCCCACCGATGCTTTATGAAGCCGGTCTCAGGCTTCCAACCATGGGACACTTTGAGCGCGCCGTTCTGCGCCCAAGTCCACTCCGCGCGCGCGACGAGCGCCTGCGCGAGCGTGCGAATCTCCGCTTCCTTATTTGCCTCGCGATCGAAATACATCCCGACGGCAAGGAAGCCGGCGAGCAGGAAAGCAGAGTCTATGGTAGAGAGTTCCGAGCGACCGGCGCGGCGACCCGTCTTCATATCGAGGAAGTGATAATAGAAGCCGTGATAACCAGTCGCGTCCGGAGCGTCGGACTGCGGGCTATTCCAAAAAAATCTAAGTGTCGTTAGGACCCGGGCGACGGCTTCGGCGCGAGTCAGATACTCACGCTCGACTGCAATAGGGTACGAAGTGAGCGCGAAGCCAATCGCGGCAGTGCTGGCAAAGGAGTCTTCCTTTGTGCTATCGGGAACCATTCCGTTCTCGAGGTTGGTTTCCTTTAGGAAATAACCAAAGGTGCTCTTCTGCAGCGTAGCCAATTTCTTTTCACCTAACGAGGATTGGGCGATTGTTTCTTTCATCGTGTTTCTTCTCGAAGCGATGCGGAAGGATACTCGATCGTGACCGCGGCTATTCCATGCGCGGGCAGAGTGAGATCGAGTTGGACGATGCCATCCTTCCATTTGCAGCGATGCGGCTCGGGCACGAGCCGCGAAGCCGCTTCCAACTGCTCGATTTCGATCGCCTTGAGATATTCCGGCGCACCCATCTCGCGCCAGATACGCTGTGGATTCGCGTGTTCCTCATCGATGCGCTGAATGGAAATAGCGCTCGGCTCCGCCAAGCCGATGATCCGCAACCGCACCTGCTCGGCGTTAATCGAGTGCCGCGGGAGCGCGTGATTAGTTAGCAGCACAGTAAGAGAATTATCCTTCCGCACCGCCCACGCGCTGACGGTCTCGTGAATTCCATCGACTAGTAATTGTTCGGTCCCGAGCTGGTGTAGTAACTCAAACGCGCGATAAGCCGGCTTCGGAATCCCGTGCAGATTGAGCAAGCCGAAGCCGCCGTGAAATGGGGCCGACGGAAAATAATTCTCTTCGAAAATATCGCTGAACGTCCAGAAGCTATAACCCGACACGAGCCCGTTCGTTTCCAGAATTGTCTTCGTGACAAACGCCGCCGCGTAAGGCTGGTCGTGGCGCGAATCGCGCGGGTTCGAGGAAGCATTCCACTCCGTGTAGTAAACCGGTTTGCCCGCGGCGCGCCGGAAAGTGTCCTGCGCCTGCTCGCGCAGAATGCCGCGCCGACTGTTCGCTAATTGCGTCTCCGTATCGTCACCTTCGTTGCCGAGCGCGTCGGTCGGATAATGATGCGTGCTCACGAAATCGACCGGGACTTTTCCGCTCTCGCAAAAGGCGAGAAACTCTTCGATCCATTCGTTCTTCGCCGTGGCCGGGCCGCCCACTTTCAGCGCCGCGTCCACGTTCTTGATTGCCGCCGCCGTGACGCGATAGAGCCGGAAATAATCAGCCTGCGAACCTTTCCAAAAAGCCGGCAGGTTCGGCTCGTTCCAAACTTCGAAAAACCACTGCGCCACTTCCTCCAGTCCGTAGCGCTCGACGCAATGCCTAACGAACTTCTCCACCAGTGTCGCCCATTTCTTGTAGTCCTTGGGCGGCGTGATGTTGGAGCGATAATGAAAAACCGTCTTGTGCCCCGAGGCGAGCGCTTCGGGCATGAAGCTCAGTTCGACGAACGGCTTCATCCCGATCGAAAGCAGAAAATCAAAAATCCGATCCGCGTTAAAAAACGAATAAAGCGGCTCGCCTCCGTGATCGATCAACGTGCCGACATCATCCGAGAAGAGCCCGTGAAAACGCACATGCCGAAATCCCAATTCGTCGTGACAGCGCCGCATCTGCGCCTGCCAATCCGCGCGCAACGCGAGCGGCGCATGACCACTGCCGACCGTGTGCTCCCAGGCGTGATCGAGCGGCGTCGTGGTCTCGGATAAATTGCAGGTAAATTCCGGCATGTGTGCACGTTCCGGGGAAACGTTGTTCTGAGTAGAGCGCGCGGCGCAATCCTTATTCCGAAGG
Source organism: Chthoniobacterales bacterium (assembly GCA_013821455.1). Taxonomy (GTDB): domain Bacteria; phylum Verrucomicrobiota; class Verrucomicrobiia; order Chthoniobacterales; family UBA10450; genus Palsa-1392. The sequence continues at coordinate 130,441 of JACDGS010000005.1, read as the reverse complement.
CGCGCAATCCGCTGGCTCTCGGCAAAATAAATTTTGCCCGGCCCCGGCCGTGAGCGACGAATCATTACCGGATGCCGACCAAGCCACTTCGCCGCGCTGTTTCCCTAACGAGGCGCATTTCCTCTCGCCAGCGCATGGGCGAGGCGCCGCTGCGGGCGGAGCTGTATGGCGCGGAGCAACTCGCGCGGCACGCGATGGCCCTGGCGCGAAAGCATGAGATCAGCAGCGAGCGCACGCGCAACAACCTGCTCGCGCAACTTGACCGCAACGAACAGGTGCTGCGGGATTTCAACCGCGCTACACTCGCGGTTGAGCCCCAGCGGCGGATGACTCCGGCGGCCGAATGGCTGCTCGATAATTTTTATCTGCTCGAGGAGCAGATCCAACTCGCGCGCCGCCATCTCCCGCGCGAATACAGCCGCGAGCTGCCGCGCCTAACGAATGGCTCGTCGCCCGGCGCGCTCCGGGTTTACGATCTCGTGCTCGAATTGATCGCGCATGTGGATGCGGAGATCGACGCCGACTCGGTGACTTCTTTCGTTGCCGCCTACCAAAAAGTGATGCCGCTCAAACTCGGCGAGCTTTGGGCCATCCCGATCATGCTCCGGCTGGCGTTGATCGAAAATCTGCAGCGGGTCACGCGTGGCCTAACGAATGCGCGCCGGGACCGCAATCTCGCGAATGAATGGGTGGAAGAGTTGCAAGAGGTGGCCGAAAAAAATCCGTCGCGCCTTGTCATCGTGGTGGCGGAGATGGCGAAGGACGACCCGAATTTGTCGAGCGCCTTCGTCGCGGAATTTTGCCACCGGCTTTCGCGTTTGAACCCGGTGCTGCACCTCGCGCGCAGTTGGGTCGAGCAGCGTCTCGGGGAACAGGGATTTTCCATCGAGCAGCTGATCCATCAGGAGAGCCAGCAGCAGGCTTCGGATCAAGTTTCCGTTAGTCACAGCATCGCCAGCCTGCGGGCCTTGAGCTCGATCGATTGGAAGGACTTCGTGGAGAAGCTGAGCCTGGTCGAGCAAACGCTGCGCGCCGAGCCGGCCGGTGTTTACACGAGGATGGATTTCGCGACGCGCGATCGCTATCGGCATGCAGTCGAAACGCTCGCGCGCCGCAGCGGCCTCGGGGAAACAGAAATCGCGCAGCAAGCCGTTTCTTTCGCGAAAGAAAGTCTCGAGCAAAATGGGCGCGACGATCGGCGGGCGCACGTCGGCTTTTACCTGATCGACAACGGCCGGCCCGCGCTCGAACGCGCGGCGAAGGTGCGCTGGCCCTGGCGAACCCTCTGCGATCGCGGCATTCGGCGTTTTCCGTTCTTATTCTACGGGGGCGGAATTTTTCTCTTCACGCTCGTCGCTACGTTCCTTTTCGTTAGGCAGGCCGAGGCCGTGGCGGCGGTTGATTGGCGGCTGATCTTTTGCGCGGTCACGTTTCTTTGGGGCGTGAGCCAGCTCGCAGTCGGCGTTCTGAATTGGCTCACGACACTTCTCGTTAGTCCGCGCTTGCTCCCGCGGCTCGATTACTCGCGCGGCATCGGGCGCGAGAGCCGCACGATGGTCGTTGTTCCCACCATTCTCGGGAGCACGAGCGGGATCGATGTATTGCTCGAGACCCTGGAGATTCATCATCTCGCGAATCGCGACGAGCATTTGCACTTCGCGTTGTTGACGGATTTTCCCGACGCGGCGGCGGAGATTTTGCCGGAAGATCAGGCGCTCCTGCAGCGGACGCGCAACGGCATCACGGCCCTGAATCGGAAGTATAATTCCGGCGCCGCCGATTTGTTTTTTCTTTTCCATCGGCCGCGCCAATGGAACGCGAGCGAAGGCGTCTGGATGGGCTACGAACGCAAACGCGGAAAGCTCGCGGAGTTCAACGCGCTCCTGCGCGGGAACGGCGCGCAGTTCTTTTCCGAGATCGTCGGCGACACGTCAGTCCTGTCGAAAATCAAATACGTCCTCACGCTCGACACCGACACGCAGCTCCCGCGCGAGTCGGCGCGTCAGCTCGCGGGTACGATTGCGCATCCGCTGAATCGTCCACTCTTCGATCCGGCGCGCGAGATCGTGACGGAAGGCTACAGCCTGCTCCAACCGCGCGTCGATGTGAGTCTGCCGAGCGCCAACCGTTCGTGGTTTTCCCGGCTGCACGCGGGCGATGCCGGGATCGATCCCTACACGCGCGCGGTCTCGGACGTGTATCAGGATTTGTTTCAGGAAGGCTCATTCATCGGCAAAGGCATTTACGATGTCGATGCCTTCGAGCGTGCATTGCGCGGGCGTTTCCCTGAGAACTCGGTGCTCAGCCACGACCTGCTCGAATCGGTTTACGCGCGCTGCGGTTTGGTGAGCGACGTCATCCTTTACGAAGATTATCCGTTTCGCTACGACGTGGACATCGGCCGGCGGCGGCGCTGGATGCGCGGCGATTGGCAGATCATGCCGTGGCTCTTCCCGCGGGTGCCGCTGGTGGATGGAACACGCGCCCGCAATCCCATCTCCGGTTTGTCATGGTGGAAAATTTTCGACAACCTACGGCGCAGTCTCGTCCCGGTCGCGCTGCTGCTTTTCCTGCTCGGCGTTTTGTTGCTCGTCCCGCCACTCGATCTCTTCGGCTGCGGTCTCGCAATTGCGATCTTCGCCTTGCCCGGGTTGCTCCCGACGGCGGTGGATTTGCTGCGCAAACCAGAGCCGCTCCCGTGGCGAACACATCTGCGCAGCGTGACCTTCGCGGCGGGTCGCGCACTCGGGCAGGCTGCACTCACCCTCGCCTTTCTGCCCTACGAAGCATTCGTTAGTCTGGAGGCGATCGGGCGCACGCTTGTCCGCATGGCGATCACGCGGCGGAAGCTCTTGGAATGGAGAACCTCGAGCGAAGTCGCGCGCCGGGCGCGGACCGATCTCCCTGGTTTCTATCTGAAAATGCGGAGCGCTCCGGTCATCGCCTTGGCCGGTGGAATTTTTCTCGGCCTGACTCGCCCGGCGGAATTGGCGATTGCGTCGCCGCTTTTTGTTCTGTGGTTGATCGCGCCGTGGATCGCATGGTGGATCAGTCAGCCGCTCGCGCCGCGGACGACGGACCTCAAAGCGGAGCAGTTGATTTTTCTGCGCCGACTCTTTCGCAAGACCTGGCATTTTTTCGAGACCTTCGTCACCGCGCAGGAGAACTGGCTGCCGCCGGATAATTTCCAGGAAGATCCGCCGACGGGAATCGCCGCGCGCACTTCGCCCACGAATATCGGCCTGGCTTTGCTCGCAAATCTGGCGGCGCGCGACCTGGGCCACTTATCGTTAGGCAACACTCTCGCACGCACCTCCGCGACCATCGCGACTCTGCTGAAACTCGAGCGGCATCGCGGACATTTTTATAATTGGTACGCCACCCGCACGCTGCGGCCGCTGCTGCCGCTTTACGTTTCCACGGTGGACAGCGGCAATCTCGCCGGTCACCTGCTCACGCTCGGCGCAGGGTTGCGGGAATTGGCCGGGGAGCAAATCATGCGGCCGGAAATTTTCAGCGGCCTGCGCGACACCGTCGGCGTGCTGCAAAGCAGCGGCCGGGAAAGCGCCGCGCTCTCCGAACTCGCACGGAAGTTGGCGCAAACGCCGGCGACACTGCGTGAAGGTCACGCGCTTTTAAAACAGACCGCCGAAATTGCCGGCACTTTGCCTAACGACGCCGAAGGCTGGACGAAAATTCTCCAGCAGACGTGCGCCGAGCATCTGCGCGAATTGGAAGAGCTCACGCCCTGGGCGAGTCGCCGGGATTTGCCCGCCTCCGAAGTGCTCGCCCAACTCGAGACCTCGCCGTCGCTCCGCGAGGTCGCGCTTTTTCAGCACACCCTTCGCCCGAAAATCGAGCACGATCCCGCGCTCGCGCCGTGGCTCGAATGTCTGCGCGCGGCGAGCGCGCGGGCGCGCGAATACCTTCACACCCTGGAGGACCTGGCGCGCCAAAGTGAAGAACTCGCGGTGATGGATTTCACCTTTCTCTTCGACGAGGCGCGCGAGTTGTTCGCCATCGGTTTCAACGTTTCCGAAAACCGTCGCGACCAAAGTTTCTACGATTTGCTCGCGTCGGAAGCGCGGCTCTGCAGCTACGTCGCGGTCGCGCAGGGACAGGTGCCGCTGGAACATTGGTTCTCGTTAGGCCGTCTGCTCGTGACTCCGCGCGGCGAGCCAATTCTCGTCTCCTGGAGCGGCTCGATGTTTGAGTATCTCATGCCGATGCTCGTGATGCCGAGCTACGCCGGCACGTTGCTCGATCAAGCCTGCAAAGCGGCCGTCGCGGAGCAGATCGAGTACGGCCGGGTGCGCAAAACGCCGTGGGGAATTTCGGAATCCGGCTACAACCAAACCGACGGCGCGCAGAATTATCAGTACCGCGCGTTTGGCGTGCCCGGCCTCGGTTTGAAACGCGGCCTTGCGCAGGATCTCGTGATCGCGCCCTACGCGACGGTGATGGCGCTGATGGTCGCGCCGCGCGAGGCCTGCGAAAATCTGCAGCGCCTCGCCGCCGATGGACGCGAGGGCGCCTACGGTTTCTACGAAGCGGTCGATTACACGCCCGCGCGGCTCCCGCCTAACGAGAAGTCGGCGACGATTCGCTCCTTCATGGCGCATCACGAGGGCATGAGTCTCCTCGCGTTGCTCTCGGTTTTGCGCGACCGCCCGATGCAGCGCCGTTTTCTTTCGCGCCCGCTCCTGAAGGCGGCCGAACTGCTTTTGCAGGAACGCGTCCCGCGCACCGAGGCTAACGTTCTCCCGGAAGATTTGGAGATGGAGGAAACGCGGCCCCGTTTCGGACGAGGCGAGAACGTCATGCGTGTCCTGCGAAATCCAAACGCGCGCACGCCCGAAGTTCACCTTTTATCGAACGGCCATTACCATCTTGCGATCAGCAGCGCGGGTGGCGGCTACAGTCGCTGGCGCGATCTCGCGGTGACGCGCTGGCGGGAGGACGCGACGCGCGATTGCTGGGGCACATTTCTTTATCTGCGCGATGTCACCACGGGAGAATTTTGGTCCACCGCCTACCAGCCCGCGTTGCGCGCAGCGGAAAGTTACGAGGCGGTTTTCACACAGGCGCGCGCAGAGTTTCGGCAACGCCAGTCGGGAATCGAAATTCACACCGACATCTGCATTTCGCCCGAGGACGACGTCGAGGTCCGCCGGGTCAGACTAACGAATCATTCCTCAGTCACGCGCGTGCTCGACCTAACGAGTTACGCGGAAGTGGTCATCGCGAAACAAGCCGCCGATGAAGCGCATCCGGCTTTCAGCAATCTGTCCGTGCAAACGGAATTCATCGCGGCTTCGGGCGCGATTCTTTGCACGCGGCGGGCGCGCGCGGAAGGGGAAAAACCGCCCTGGCTTTTCCATCTCGTCGCGGGACAGGGCGGCGTGCAGGGAACCATCTCGTGCGAAACCGACCGTCGGCGCTTTATCGGCCGCGGTGGCACGCTGGAAAATCCCGCGGCGATGCGGCAAAGCTTTTCCAACAGCGCCGGCCCCGTGCTCGATCCCGCAATTTCATTGCGCCGCAGCGTGATCCTCGCGCCTAACGAAACCGCCGTGGTCGATTTCGTCATCGGCATTACCGAAGCGCGCGAAACATCGCTCGCGCTCGTGGAAAAATATCAGCACGCGCGCATGGCCGACCGCGTCTTCGATCTCGCCTGGACGCATAGCCAGGTGACTTTGCGCCAGCTCAATCTCACCGAGGCCGAAGCGCAGCTCTACGCACGGCTCGCGGGCGCGATCATCTATGCCGATCCCGCGCGCCGCGCCATGCCGGGAGTGATGCTGGATAATCGCCGCGGTCAAAGCGGCCTTTGGACTTACGGCATTTCCGGCGATACGCCGATCGTCGTCCTGCGCGTTACCGACTCGGAGAAGATCGAGATGGTGCGGCAAATGGTTCAGGCGCATTCCTATTGGCGCGCGAAAGGTCTCTCGGTCGAGATGGTCATCCTGAATGAAGACGTCTCGGTTTATCGGCAGGATTTGCAGGATCAGATCAAGAACCTGATCGCGTCCGGCAACGAAGCGCAGATGCTCGACAAGCCCGGGGGCATCTTCGTTAGGCGACTGGAGCAAATCCCTAACGACGACCGGCTTCTTCTCCAAGCCGCGGCGCGCATCGTCCTCGATGACGAACACGGCTCGCTCGTCGAGCAACTCGAACAGCGCAGTGTGCTCGAGCCGCTCGTGCCCGCGCTCGTGCCGAGTCGTCAGGCTTGGATCGACACCTCCGCGCCGCCGCCCGCGCGCGACCTGATTTTTCAAAACGGCCTCGGCGGTTTTACGCGCGACGGCCACGAGTATGTGATCACGCTCACCGCCGGCCAGATGACGCCCGCGCCGTGGGTCAATGTGCTGGCCAATCCGGAATTCGGCACGGTCGTTTCGGAAACTGGCGGCGCTTATACGTGGTTTGAAAACGCGCACGAATTTCGTCTCACGCCCTGGCTCAACGAGCCGGTCCAAAACACCACCGGCGAAGCGTTGTACATTCGCGATGAGGAGACCGGCCAGGTCTGGTCGCCGACTCCCTGGCCCGCGCGCGGCGCGACTCCATATGTCGTTAGGCACGGATTTGGTTATACCGTTTTCGAGCATTTCGAGAACGGCATCGTCTCGGAGTTGTGGGTTTATGTCGCGCTCGACGCGCCGGTGAAGTTGTCGGTTTTAAAGTTGCGCAATGCCTCCGGGGGGCCGCGGCGTTTGTCGGTCACCGGTTATTGGGAATGGGTCCTGGGCGATCTGCGGCCGAAGACGCTGCTCAACGTCCAAACCGAAGTGGATCTCAAGACGGGTGCCTTGCTCGCGCGCAATTTTTACAACACGGAGTTTCCTGACCGTATCGTCTTCCTAGATGTGAACGATCCAAACCGAACGCTCACCGGAAATCGTAAGGAATTCCTCGGGCGCAACGGCACCTTTGAGCGCCCGGCCGCGCTCAAACGCGAGCGCCTCGCCGGCAAAACTGGCGCCGGTCTCGACCCGTGCGGCGCGATACAGGTGGCTTTCGACCTCGCCGATGGCGAAACGCGCGAAACGACATTCCGGCTCGGAGTTGGGCGCAGCGCGGCCGAGGTGCAGCAACTCATCCAACGTTTTCGCCGGGCCGAAGCGAGCCAGAGCACGCGTGACGCGGTGCATGAATTTTGGAATCGCACCCTCGGCGCCGTCAACGTCGATACGCCCGATCCTTCGGTGAACGTCATGGCAAACGGCTGGCTGCTTTACCAAACCATTGGCTGCCGGCTTTGGGGCCGAACGGGTTTTTATCAATCCGGCGGCGCCTACGGTTTTCGCGACCAGTTGCAGGATGTGATGGCGCTGGTCCACGCCGAGCCGAGACTCACACGCGAACATTTACTACGAGCGGCCAGCCATCAATTTCGCGAAGGCGACGTGCAGCATTGGTGGCATCCGCCCGCGGGCCGCGGTGTGCGGACGCATTTTTCGGATGATTATCTTTGGCTGCCTTACGTCACTTGCCGCTACGTCAACGCGGTCGCCGACACCGGCGTGCTCGATGAGACGATTTCGTTCCTGGAAGCGCGTCCGGTCATGCCCGAGGAAGAAGCGTACTACGATCTGCCGAATCGCTCGCAGGAATCGGGGACGCTTTACGAACATTGCGTCCGCGCGATCAAGCACGGCTTGAAATTTGGCGAGCACGGTTTGCCCCTAATGGGGTGCGGCGATTGGAACGACGGCATGAATCTCGTCGGCGACAAAGGCCGCGGCGAAAGCGTGTGGCTGGCGTTTTTCCTCTACGATGTACTCCAGCAATTTGCCTTGCTCGCGCGTGCCCGGGAGGACGAAGCCTTCGCCGAGCAATGCCTCGCCGAAGCGCAGAAGCTGCAAAAAAATATCGAAGCTCAAGCTTGGGACGGCGAGTGGTACCGGCGCGCTTATTTCGACGATGGCGCGCCGCTTGGCTCGCACACGAATCCGGAGTGTCAGATCGATTCGCTTCCGCAAAGCTGGTCTGTCATCAGCGGCGCGGGCGATCCGGCGCGTGCGCGTCAGGCGATGGACGCAGTGGACAAACGCCTTGTCCGCCGCGGCGAAAAGCTGGTGCAACTTTTCGATCCGCCTTTCGATAAATCAGCGCTCAATCCGGGTTACATCAAGGGCTACATCCCGGGTGTGCGTGAGAACGGCGGGCAGTACACCCACGGCGCGATTTGGACGACGATGGCTTTCGCGCTCCTCGGAGAAACCGAGCGCGCATGGGAGATTTTCCATCTGCTCAATCCGGTGCATCACAGCGAGACGCCCGCACAAATCGCGACTTACAAAGTCGAGCCGTATGTCGCGGCGGCGGATGTTTACGCGGTCGCGCCGCACATCGGGCGTGGCGGCTGGACTTGGTACACCGGTTCGGCGGGTTGGATGTATCGCCTGCTCGTGGAGACGTTGCTCGGCGCGCATTTGGAAAAAAATCAGCTGCGTCTCGAGCCGCGATTTCCGGCGGGCTGGACCAGCTACAAAATCCACTATCGCTACCGGCAAACGGTTTATCACATCACGCTTTCGCGCGTCGGAGACGGCGCTATCGAATCAACACTCGACGGTCAACCTTTGACCGGAAACATCCTGCCGCTGACCGACGATCGCATCGAGCACTTCGTCGAGATGCGCTTTGCCTAACGACGCGAACTCACCACGACGCCAACTCAAGCTGCGGGATGAGCGTGAAATGCTTATCGTTAGTCAGGACAGCGGCACCCGCATGAAGCGCGCAAACCGCGATTACCAAGTCCAGTAACGGCAGCACCCTGCCCGAGCGGTCCAGTTGCCAGGCCAGATTCTCTACTGCCTGCCAAATAAGATGATCGATTGGAACCGGCGCGAGCAAATCGAAAAACGAGGACAGCTGTTTCCTCGACTCTGGGCGCACGACTCCGCGCATAACTTCAGCTCGATATAAATCGAAGAATCAACGAGAATCACTTTTTTTCGTTGTCGCTGCGGGAAGCTCCGCAATTCGCAACGCCATCAAATCATAATTCGGATCCACGCGTTCTGCTTCCTTTAACGCGAAGTTGACCGCTTCGGTTTTGGTCGTGAAGCCAGTCAACTTCATCACTCGCTTAAGCAGCGCTTCGTCGATCGACATGGTCATCTTCATGGCGCAGCCAGAGTATGGCAACCCTGCCATACCGTCAAAGCATCCCGGGAGACGTTGATAGATAAAGCAACCAGCTAAGTCAGGGCCGAGCCACGCGAACTGGAATAGGCCGAGAGCGGCTCGGCCGTCTCCAAGTCCTTAATCACCGTGCTGAGGTAAACCGACTCAGGATAAAAAGCGCGATACTTCGTGATCTCCGCGCGGTTCATGACCTTGAATCCATAACGCTCGAACATCTTCTCGCCGCGCCGGCTTTCGAAGGTGACGATCTGCCCGTAAACCTGCTTCTCGCCGCAGCGATAAAGATAACTCAAGTAGGCGCTCATGAGCGCGCGCGTCGTCGAGATCTTGCGCGCCTCCGGCAGTAGATTGATGTGAAAATGCGGGGTGCGACTGGGCGCAGCCGGCACTTCGCGCCAGCCATTTTTCACCATCCAGATGACGAATCGGCGCGAGGCCCGGTTGTAGCGCGGATAACGAAAAAGCGCGCGCAGGAAGAGCACGATGTTCTGTTGAAAAGAATAAAGCTGATTCAGCAACGGCTTGCGCGAGCCTAACAAATAGCCGCAAATCTCGCCCTTGATCTCGAGCACAAACGACGACTCCGGTTCGTGATCCGTGTACCAAGTCGTGAGGAAATCCGCGAAGAGTTCGCGATCCTGATAAACGGGATCGATCGCATTCCCGAGAAAGCCGGTTCGGCAACAAAGATCGCGCACCGCGGCGCGGTCCGACGGCTGGTAATTGCGAATGATCAGGGAGGAATCGGTCTTCATCTTACGAGGCGCGGTAGTTTGCTTGCACCTCGCGATAAATGCAAAAGAGCCGCTCGAAAACTCGCGGCCACGCGTAGTGCTCGCGCGCGTGCTCAGATGCGACCTGGCCGATCGCGACCAAATCCTGACGGCTCAAATCCTCCACCGCGCCCGCGAGCGCGGCGGCTGAATTTTCGCCCGCCCAAAATCCCTGATCGCCAAAAATAATGCGATCCATGTAGCTGCCACGAATCCCCACGACCGGCGTTCCACAAGCCTGACTTTCGAGTGAAGTGAGACCGAAAGTTTCCTGCACGCCCGGGTGCACGAGCAAATCCGCGGCGCGATACAACCGCGCCAATTCCGCCGAGTCCGCGCAATACTGTTGCCACGTCACGCGCCCGGTTCGCGCCCGCAATGATTGCAATTCCGCCCTTTGCAAACCATCGCCCACGACCAGCAGATGATAACGCTCAGGATCAAGCAATTCGAAGGCAGCAAACAAAGTCTGAGTATTTTTCTCCTGCGCCAGGCGTCCGACATAAAGCAGCAGGCAGCGGCCAAGTGGAATGCCTAACGAGTCGCGCGTTTCCGCGGCGTCGTTAGGCTGAGGCTGGAAAATTTCCGCGTCCACACCGAGATCGACCGCGCGCACATTCGCGACGCCCCAGTCGCCCAAGAGCTGCCCGAGCCGTGCCGAGGGTACGAGCGTGGCCTCGAACTGATTGTAAACTTTACCGACGTAGCGCCGCGCCAGGTCCATAACGAACTCCATTCCCGTCCGCCCGAAAAACCGCTCGCTGCTGCGCAAATACGCCTCCGGGAAATGCGAGTGATAAAATCCGACCACCGGTATCCGCAATGCGTGGCCGGACGCGATCGCTTTCCACGCCACCTGGTAGGGATCGCCCGATTCGATCAAGTCGGGCTGCTCGCGCTCCAGAATTTCTTCGATCGCGCGCAGGTTGAGCAACGCGCGGTAGCGCGAAGTGCGCGAGAGCAGCGGCGACGCGATCGTGTAGATGCGCGAGCGCTCCGCCTCGATCCGCTCCGTCTTCGCGCCCGGGATAATGAGGACGTGCTCGTCGTTAGGCGTGGATTGAATGAAGCGGATTTTCTCGTGCACATAACGCTTCACCCCGCCGCTCAGCGGCGAGTAAAACTGCGTCAGATCGCAAATCTTCAAGACGCGGAACCGCCGAGATAAGAGGCCAGCCGGAGCAGATCGGCAAAGACGCCGCCGGCCGTGACCTCCGGGCCCGCGCCCGGCCCCTGCACGACGAGCGAATGGGTGTGATAACGCGCCGTGGTGAAGGCAACGATGTTGTCGCTCCCGCTCGTTCCCGCGAAAGCATGCGCGCGCGGGTAGCTCTGCAACGCGACCGAGCAGGCGCCCGCCGGATCGATCACGCCGACGTAGCGCAGCACCTCGCTGCGGGCCTGGGCCTGGCGGAAAAGCTCGCTCATCGCGGCATCGTGCGCGGGGAGCCTCCGGAGAAATTCCTCGACCGAGCCTTCCTGCAAACTTTCCGGCACGAGGCTCTCGATCCGCACATCCGCCAGCTCGACCGCGAGCCCCATTTCGCGCGCGAGAATCACCAGCTTGCGACCCACATCCATCCCGGAAAGATCGTCGCGCGGATCGGGTTCGGTGTATCCCTTGGCGCGCGCTTCCGCCACGATCGCGGAGAACGGCTGCGAGCCATCGAAGGTGTTGAAAATGTAGGAGAGCGTCCCGGAAAGGACGCCCTCGATCCGGCGCACCTGATCGCCCGTTTGCACGAGATCGCGAAGCGTGTTGATGATCGGCAGGCCGGCGCCGACCGTCGTTTCGTAGAGATAATGCCGGCCCGTCGCGCGCATGATCTCGCGCAGCCGCCGGTAAAATCCCATCGTCCCCGTGTTCCCCTTTTTGTTTGGCGAGATCAGGTGAATGCCCTGCTCGAGCCAGCGCGGATAATGTTCCGTCAGCTCCGCGCTCGAGGTGCAATCGATCAGCGCGGCATGCGGAAAATGATCCGCCTGCACATGCCTGACGAACTCCTCGAGATCAGCCGGCGCGCCCTCCGCGATCGTTTCCCGCCAGCCTGCGAGGGTGCGGCCCTGCTCGCTCAGCAGCATCCGTTTCGAGTCGAGCACGCCGCGCACGCGCAGGTCGATCTTGAACTCGCGCTTCAGCGTCTCCATTTGCGTCTGGAGTTGATCGAGAAAAGTCCCGCCGATCAGCCCGCGGCCGATGACGCCGATCGAGATCGTCTGATTCGAAAGATAGAACGCCGCGTGGACTGCACGGAGGGCGCGGCGCGAATCGGCGCGGTCGATCACGGTCGAGATGTTGCGCTCGGAGGAGCCTTGCGCGATCGCGCGGATGTTGACCCGCGCTTTTCCGAGGGCACTGAAAAATTTCCCGGCCACCCCCGGGTGATCGACCATCCGATCGCCCACCGCCGCGAGAATGCTGCAACTTTCCGCGACCTCGATCGTCTCGATCTGGCCGTGATGCAGCTCCGCGAAAAACGCGCGCTCGATCGTCTTGCGCGCGAGCGCCGCCTGCGTCTCGGGGATGGTGAAACAAATCGAGTGCTCCGAGCTTGCCTGCGAGATCATCACGACCGAGACGCCGACTTCGCTGAGCGCGCCGAAGAGGCGTTGGGCGACGCCGGGCACGCCGATCATGCCGGTGCCTTCGACGTTCACCAGCGCCATCCCATCAACCGTGGCGAAGCCCTTGACCGCGCCTAACGAGTCCGCGCGCGCGCCGATCCGCGTGCCGGACGCGGCGGGGTTGAAGGTGTTCCGGATCCAGATCGGAATGCCCTTCTCGATCGCCGGCGCCATCGTGCTCGGGTGCACGACTTTCGCGCCGAAATAAGCCAGCTCCGTCGCCTCCTGGTAGGAAACCTCCGGGAGCACTTCCGCTTCCGGCACGAGCCGCGGATCGGCGCTGAGAACGCCATCGACGTCCGTCCAGATCGTGATCGCGCGCGCGTCGAGGAGCTTGCCGAAGATCGACGCCGAGAAGTCGCTGCCGTTGCGCTTCAGCGTGGTCGGGATGCCGTCCGCGGTTGAGGCGACGAAGCCGGTGATGACCACAAGGTCGCAGGACAACTTCTCGAGCCATTTGTTCGTTAGGACCTGGGTGCGTTCCCAATCGACGCTGACCAACTTTTCGCCCGGCTCGACCACGAGAACAGAGCGCGCGTCCAGCCAGCTCGCGTCGGCTCCGAGATGCGCCTGCAAGAGCTGAGCCGACCAGAGTTCGCCGTGGCCGGCGATCAACTCGAGCGTCGGCTCCGAGCAGGTGCGGCTGAGATAGACGCCGCGGAGGATTTCTCTCAGGTCATGACAATCGGAATTTAACTGCTTCAAAAACGGCGCTGCCGCCGCCGCGGAAAGAAGCGCCGTGGCCGTTTCGGCGTGACGCGTTTGCAGCGCTTCGATCCGGGCCAGGTAGGCGTCGTCGCGGTTTTTCGCGCGCTCCGCCAGCTCGATCAATCCGTCCGTGACCTTGTGCATCGCGGAGACGACGACGGCTTTTTGCGCGCCCGGTTCGGACCGCACAATGCCCGCCACCCGCCGATAACGATCGGCGTCGGCGAGACTGGTTCCGCCGAACTTATGCACCATCCACGCACTGCTCATGACCGTTCTTCTCTCACATAAAAACAGTTTGTGTCGCGTGGATTCGAGAGGTGACCTAAAGAAGACGCCGCCATGGAAGCCCTGGAGCAGTTACGATTCCTCACCCCAGCGGAGGTCGGTCAAATTGCCGCCCGCTGGGGGACGCCGGTTTTTGTTTACGACGAAGCGACCTTGCGGGAACGGGCGCGGCAGGCGCTCGCTTTTCAGGCGCCGTTCGGTTTGACCGTTCGTTATGCGATGAAGGCGAATCCCAACGCGCAAGTGTTGGCCCTCTTCGATCAGCTCGGCCTGGCGATCGACGCCAGCTCGGGTTACGAAGCGACGCGCGCCCTAGAGGCCGGTATTTCGCCGCGGAGGATTTTGGTAACTGCGCAACAAATGCCGCGTGATCTCGTTTCGCTGGTCGAGCGCGGGGTGCTCTTCAATGCTAGCTCTCTCCATCAACTGGAAACCTTTGGAGGCAATTTTCCTGGGACGGAAATAGGAGTTAGGATCAACCCTGGCGTCGGCTCGGGACATTCGCACAAGACAAATGTCGGCGGTCCCGCGTCGAGCTTTGGGATCTGGCATGAGTCTGTCGAAGAAATCAAAGCGGTCGCCGCGCAACACCAGCTCACGATCACTCGGCTGCATACGCATATCGGTTCCGGCACCGATCCGCTCGTCTGGACCAAGGTCGCGCGCCTAAGTCTCGATCAGGTTCGCTCCTTTCCGAGTGTTACGACCATGAGTCTCGGCGGCGGCTTTAAAGTCGCGCGCATGTCCTATGAAAAAACGACCGACTTGCAGGAGATCAGCCAGGTCGTAGCGGATGCGCTCCGAGTCTTTGCGCAGGAAACCGGGCGCAAGCTTCACTTGGAAATCGAGCCTGGCACTTACCTCACCGCCAATGCCGGTTCCCTTATCACGACGATCGACGACCTCGTCGCGACCGGGAGCGATGGTTACAAGTTCCTCAAGCTCGATAGCGGCATGACCGACATCCTGCGCCCGACTCTTTACGCCGCCCAGCATCCGTTGATCGTCGTGAACGATCGACCTTCCACTCCCGAGAGATATGTCGTGGTCGGTCATTGCTGCGAGTCCGCGGACCTGCTTACGCCCCATCCAGACGATTCGGAAGTGGTCGCGACTCGTCCTTTGCAAAAGGCGGAGATCGGCGACCTGCTCGTGATCGAAGGGGTGGGCGCTTATTGCGCGTCGATGAGTGCGCGTCATTATAACTCCTTCCCGCGCACGCCTGAGTTACTGCGCCGGGCCGATGGCGCGGTGGAGGAAGTCACCGAGCCTTAGTGCAGCCCGCTCAGGTAGCGTTCCGCCTCCATCGCCGCCGCGCAGCCGGAACCGGCGGCGGTGATCGCCTGTTTGTAAACGCGATCCGCGACGTCGCCGGCGATGAAGACTCCCGGGTGCTTGCTTTCCGCCAGGTGCCTAACGAGTAAATAACCGTCCGGATCGGTCTCCAGTTTCCCCGCGAAAGCCTTCGTGTTCGGGTCGTGTCCAATGGCGACGAAGACGCAGGCGACCTCGAGCTGCCGGTCTTCCTTCGTCTCGACATTACGCAACATCACTGCGCACATCTCGCCCTTTTCGTCGGTGAGATATTTCGTCACCGTCGTGTTCCAGATCGGCTCGATCAGTTCGCACGCCATGACGCGGTCGGCCATGATCTTCGACGCGCGCAATCGATCCCGCCGATGGATGAGATAAACCTTCGAGGCAAAGCGCGTGAGGAAGAGCGCTTCTTCCGCCGCCGAATCGCCGCCGCCGATCACGCAGACGGGAACGTTGCGATAAAAGGCACCGTCGCACGTCGCGCAACTCGTTAGGCCGTGACCGATCAGCTTCTCTTCATTCTCGAGCCCGAGCCAGCGCGCCGAGGCCCCGCTCGCGACAATGAGCGCTTGCGTTTCGAGCCAATCTTCGTCGTCCACCTGCAGGCGCACGTGTTCGTTAGTCAGGTCCAAACCCGTCGCCTCGGCATAGGAAAAACGTGCGCCAAAATGCTCGGCTTGCTTGTGCATGTTCAGCACCAGTTGCGGACCATCGATGCCCTCGGGAAAGCCGGGAAAATTCTCCACCAAAGTCGTCGTCGAAAGCTGCCCGCCAGGCTGGCGCCCCTCGAGCACGAGCGGGCTGAGATTAGCGCGCGCGGCATAAATCGCCGCCGTCAGGCCGGCGCAACCGCTGCCGATGATGATCACTTTTTCCATGAGCCCGAAGAGTAGCATGCCCAAAGAGCGACCGAAACAAACGGAGGTCGCGCATCAGTTCCGGGGAGCTGTCGCATGCGCAACACCTCGATTATCATCGCCTCATGCCGGAGCTGGCCGAGGTCGAATATTTCCGTAAGCGCTGGGACGCCGGGATGGGCGACGTGATCACCGGCGTGCAACTGCATGGCGAGAAACGGATCTTTCGCGGGAGCGACGTCGCGCAACTGAAGAAGCTTCTCGTTAGGCACAAACTTCTGCGCTCGGAGGCGCGCGGCAAACAAATGCTCTTCGTCTTCGCCGGCGACAATTGGCTCGGCCTTCACCTCGGCATGAGCGGTAAGCTTCGCCTCGAGCCCGCCGGATTTCGCGCGGAGAAACATGATCATCTCGTGCTCGCGCAGAAGAAACGCGCGCTCGTCTTTCGCGACGCGCGGCAGTTCGGCCGGGTGCGTTTTCAACACGGCGCTGAGCCGCCGGAATGGTGGGACGGGCAAAAGCCGGAAATCTCCTCGCGTGGTTTCACCCGCGCGCTCATGGAGAAGTTCGTTAGGCGACACGCCCGCGCGCCGATCAAGGCCGTGCTCCTGATGCAAAAAGGATTTCCCGGTGTCGGCAACTGGATGGCGGATGAAATCCTTTGGCGCGCCAAAATTTCTCCTCGCCTGCGTGCGGGCAAACTGAGCGACACGCAGCTCGACCGGCTCTGGCGCGAAACGAAGTTTGTCGCACGCGCCGCGCTCAAGACGATCGGCCAGGACTTTTCCGATCCTCCGAAAAGCTGGCTCCTGCACGAGCGCTGGAAAAGCGGCGGGAAATGTCCGCGGCACGGAACAAAATTGCGCCGCGCTACGATCGGCGGCCGCACCACCGCGTGGTGTCCAAAGTGCCAGCTCTGAATTCATCCATGAATATCCAAGCGCTGAAAGTTCTCCTCGTCGCTTTGCTTTGCCTAACGACTGTCGCGCACGCGGCGCCGGAGATTCACCGGCCGACAAGCGAGCCGTACACCGGCGATCTCTCGATTTTCGAAGGCGCGAAACGCGCGCAGAATTTGCAGATCGAGCGTGTGATGGACCTGCTCGGAATCCGCGCGGACTCCGCAGTGGCGGACATCGGCGCGGGCGGCGGCTGGTTTTCCGTCCGAGCTGCACGGCGTGTCGGCGCGAACGGACAGGTTTACGCGGAAGACATCAATCCGCCCTACGTGAGAAAGATCACCGAGCGCGCACGGCGCGAGAACTTGCCTAACGTTCGCGCGGTGCTCGGAAAACCGGACGATCCGCTGCTGCCCGCTCGCAGCGTCGACGCCGTGATGCTCCTGAAAACGTATCACGAAATCGCGCACCCCTTCCGTTTGCTCGCGCATGTGCGCAACGCGATGCGCCCCGGCGCCCGGCTCGGCATCATCGATCGCAATGGCAACGGCGCCGACCACGGTCTCGATGAAAAACGCGTCACCGAGGAACTGCGGCACGCCGGCTTTTCGTTAGTCGCGAAATACGATTTCGTGAAAGCGGACGGCGACGATTATTTCCTGATCTTTAAATAGCGCCTTTGCTCCGCTCGGTCGCTACACGAAAGAGGGTCGCCAGAATACGCGCGCCGGCGACACAGGTTCCGCGCAACGTTCCCGAAACCTTCGACTCACCGCCAGTGCGGCAGCGGTGATCGACCGGCACTTCGAGAATACGCAGACCGGCGCGCGCCGCGCGCATCTGCATCTCGAGATTCCAGCCGTAGGTCGGTTCTTTCATGCCTAACGAATCCAAACTCGCACGCCCGACGGCGCGAAAAGGACACATGTCGGTGTAACGCACGCCGTAGAGCAGGCGCAGGAGAAAGCCGGCCGCGCGCCCGGCGAAGATCTGCTGAAAATTCATGCTCCCGCGCTCGCGCCGCCCGCGTGTGCGCGAGCCGATGACGAAATCAAACCGGCCCTCCTGAATTGGCCTAACGAGTTGCTCGATGAAAGCGGGCACATCGCTCCCATCGCCATCGAGGAAGACGACAATTTCCGTCGCGGGCGCGAGCGCGGCGACGCCCGCCGCGCAGGCGCGACCATAACCGCGCGGCGCCGACACCACGCGCGCCCCCGCGGTGCGCGCCCGTTCGTCCGTGCGATCGGTGCTGCCGTTATCGACCACGATGATCTCGTTAGGCAAACCGGTCGCGAGACATTCGCGGACTACTTCCGCGATCGGTTCTTCCTCGTTCAAGGCCGGGATGACGACGGAAATCACAGGACCAGCCACGCGAGGGAAAAATAGAAACTGAGCGCGAAGAAATCGGCCAGCGCGAGCGTGACCGGACCGGCGGCAATTTTCGGATCGAGCCGGAGGCGGTGGAGCAACGAAGGCACACCGAAACCGAAAAGACTCGCAGCAAAAAGCGAAACGAAAATGGTTCCTGCAATCACCGCCGCGGCGGGGGCGTCGCGTTGCCAGAGCCATACGATCGCACCGACGAGCGCACCGCAGCCGCAACCGAGGAGCAACGCCGTCGCGCTTTCGCGTTTGAGATTCTCGACAAACCAGCGCCGGTTCGGCGTCGCCACGCGCAAGGCCTGAATCGTCACGGTCATCGACTGCATGCTCACGCTTTCGTTCAGGCCGAGCACCATGGTGAGGAAAAATGCGAGGACGAGACTTTGCGCGAGGGTGGCCTCGAACGCGCCGACGATGAGCGCGCAGGCCGTGCCGGCGGCGACGCTGGTGAGGAGCCAGGGGAAACGGAACCGAAAAACTCGCCACGCCGACGCGCCACGAATTTGCGCGAGACGAAAACCGAGTGCTTCGAAAACGTCATCGTTAGGCGCAGAAGCCGGCGTCTGGTTTTCATCCTGCAGCAATTCCTCGGCAAACAAGCTGACATCGACGACGCCGACAACGCGCCGTTCTTTATCGACCACGGGAAAAGCGAAAAACTTGTAGAGGACGAAAAACTCGCAGGCTTCGAGGATCGTCGCGGTCGCGGGCAGACTAACGACGCGTCGGACCATGATCTCTTCGAGCAAAGTCTCGAGCGGTGCCGTGAGCAGGCGGCGCGTCGGCAAAACACCCGCCAGCCGCTCCTCCTCATCGACCGCGAAAAAATAAATCACACGCTCGCCCAACCCTTCGCGGCGAATGCGCGCGAGCGCGTCGGCCACACTGGATTTGGCGCGGAGGAGTGGGAAATCTTTCCGCGCATGCGCGACCACAAGCGCGTCGAAATCCTGGCTCGCGGGCGGGATGTTCATCCCTTCGCTTTTACGCGATGGACGATGCCTTTGCTGCGCAAAATATCGGCGGCCGCGCTGAAATAATCGCGCACGTCGCCCTGGCCGCGGATCCAATCGAGGTAACGGCCGATGCCGGTTGCGAGATCAACTTGCGGCGTGTAGCCGGCCGCGCGGATACGCTCGGTCCCGCTGGTGAGGTGACGCATTTCTCCCGGGCGGAATTCTCCGTTTGTCTCCGGCGCGATCTGAATGCCTAACGAGTCGGAAATTTGCGCGGCGATTTCGCGAATGGGAACGCCGCGGCCGCTGCCGACGTTCACCGGCAGACCGTCGAGCGCGTCGGTCTCGGCGGCGAGGAGATTAGCGCGCGCGATGTCTTCGACGAAGGAAAAATCGCGGGTCTGCTCGCCATCTTCATAGAGAACGGGCGGAAGATCGTTGAGCAGGCGGGTGCAGAAAATCGCGATCACGCCGGTGTAGGGATTGAAGATCGATTGGCGCGGCCCGTAGGTGCACGAATAACGAAGCGCGACCGTGGGAATCCCCATCTGTTTGCCCCAGAGCAGGACCAATTTTTCCTGATCGACTTTCGTTAGGCCGTAAACGGTTTCGCCGCCGATGGGCGCGTCCTCCGGGGTCGGCGCACTTTTCGTTAGGCTGCCGCAGCGGGGGCAATGCACCTGCCAGTCGCCGCGTTGCAATTGTTCGACCGGGCGCACCGGTGGGAAGACAAGGCCGTGCTCCGGGCAGTTGGCCGCGCCTTCGCTGTAAACGGCTTGTGAGCTGGCGACGACGATTTTTTTAATCGGCAGCTTTTCTTCGCGAATAATCTCCAGCATTTGCGCCGTGCCGAACGAATTCACATGCACGTATTTTGCGATCTCGGGCATGTAGCCGCCATAGGCCGCCTGATGGAAAACGACGTCGATATCCTGGAGCGCGGCAGTCATGACAGCGCGGTCGCGGAGGTCGCCTTCGATGAAATTGTCGTCGTTAGGCACCCATTGCGGGCGGCCGTGGCGATGGGTTTGCGGCTCGAGGTTGTCGAGGATGCGGACCTTCCATCCTTCGCTTCGCAGGAGATCAGCGAGGGTGGAACCGATGAGGCCGGCGCCGCCGGTGACGAGAGCGCGTCTCATGAGATAAGGCGTCGGTCGCGCTCGGTCAGGTGGAGGAGAAACTCCCGAGAAGCGGGCGCCGCGGACTCGTTAGGGCCTAACAAGTCAGCATGGAGTCTTCGCAACGTTAGACCGTCGTCCACGTCGTAAAATGTGGGCAGCAGGTGAACCTCTATTCCTTCTTCGATCGCGCGCGCTTTGGTTTGCTCGAGGACGAGTTCCGTACTCCAGTCGATCTCTTCGAAAAGACGACGCTCCAGTCGTTTCATGCCGATCAAATAATAGCCGCCATCGTCGGACGGGCCGAGCACGACCTTGTCGTTAGGCTGAGAAAGAACTTCCACCGCTTCGGCGAAAGCCGCGGCAGGAACGATTGGACTGTCCGAGTCGATTAGACAAACCGCGCTGAAGCCGATGGCGACCAGGTCTTCAATGGCGCCGATCAGCCGCTCACCGAAGCCGCCTTCGCGTTGCGCGAGCAGAAGAAAATCTTCCGGCAAAATAGCGCGATACGCTTCTTCCTCGCCGACCGGCGTGTAGCAGCCGACGCCTTGCGCGTTTGCGCCAGCCTGCGTGATTGCCGCTGCGGTGTCGCGCAGGAAACAAACGTTCAGCTCCGCAGCTTCTTCCGGCGTAAGCGGCGGGCAGAGGCGGGTTTTCACCCGGCCCGCCCGCGGTACTTTGGTCATGATCGCGAGCGCAACGCGACCGGCGGCGGCGGGATCGGGTTCGTTAGGCGAGAGAACGCGGTGGGCGCGCCTCATGCCTTTTCGCAGAGCGCGTATTGGTAGCGGCCATCCTGCCAGCAGGTGCATTCGCGCCACGGCTGAGTGGCAAAAAGCTGGCGAAACTGCGCGCCGGAAAGAGTGACCGCTTTGCGCGGCTCGCGATAGCCGTTTCGGAAATGTGTCGCAGTAGCAAGGATCCACATCGCGACGAGCGGGACGGAGGCGCGAAAAGCATGGCGTGGCTCCGCGATCAGGCAGCGTCCTCCGGGCCGGAGAACGCGGTGCATTTCCGCGATCGCTTCCTCGCGTTCGGGCAAAACGGTGAAGAGCCGCGAAGAAATCAGGACGTCGAAGTGCGAGGCGGCGCAGGGAATATCGAGCACGTTGACGCGCTCAAAATGACAGTTCGCCAAGCGCAGGTTGCGCGCGCGGTCTCGTGCCCGGACGAGTTGCCGATTGGAACGATCGACCCCGACGACTTCCAGTTGTGCGAAGCGGCTGGCGAAACGGCACGAATAAAAGCCAGGCCCGCAACCGAGCTCGATCATTCGTGCTCCCGCCGGCGGTTCTCCCTCGGGCCAAAGCGCAGCCGCGATCCGATCCGTATCGTCGCGAAAAAGTTTTTCCCGGCAGAACGCATAGACCCACGCCACTTGCTCGAAGAGACTTTCGGACTGATCCCGTGCCGGGTAGCCATTCAAATTTAAAGCAGCGGCACATCCTTGCGGAATCGGTTCCGCAACGGCTGCCGGGAGCGCGACTTTGCTCGACATGTGTCCCGTAGCATCGTGGTCGGCTTGCCCTTCGGATGTTAGCCAATCTTGGGTGACGCCGTTCATACGCAGTTTAGACGGACGGCACGAATCGTTATTCCTTTGCGGCGCACCACGAGAGGTTGTTCACCGGGAGAATAAGTATTCTTTAGGAAACCCAACTTCATCCTTCTTCTTCTCCATCTGAATAAGTGCGGCCGCGGAGCGGCGTTCCGTCTCATAACGGAGGCAATGACGCTGTTGATAACATCTTCCCCCGACGGCGACAAATCTGTGGCGAAACGAGTGGAGCACAGGTTGCTCTCTTTTATTGGAAGTTGTTGGCCGGTTCTTTAGAGATCGATTAACAGAGCCACGGCAGCGGCGGGAATTCTGCGCGAAAGTTTTCCGGCGCGGCGAAGGTCCTTCCGTGAGATATTCGCGCCGTGATCAAGCGAATTCTGGTGAGATGTCCGATAACCAAAAAACTTAACGTCACCGGGATTGTGATCGACGAAGATCTTTTCGCCGGAGCGCGACTAAAAACGAAAGCAGTGCCCTGCGCGCACTGCGGCGGGAAACATGCCTGGGATAAAAAGGAAGCGATCCTGGCTCGTTAGGCGAGAACAAGTTGCCGCGTCCGCCGAGACGTAAAGCGAGCATGAGTGAGCCGATCTTCATCGCGCAGAGCGAGGAACAAGCGCTCTATCTCCTGCCGAAGATGGCGAACCGGCACGGCCTGATTGCCGGCGCGACGGGCACGGGAAAAACGGTCACGCTGCAAACATTGGCGGAAGGTTTTAGTGCGCGCGGCGTGCCGGTTTTCATGGCGGATGTGAAGGGTGATCTCGCTGGCCTCAGCCAGCCGGGCGGGGCCAATCCAAAGGTTATCGCCCGGGTGAAAGAACTTGGGCTGACGGATTTCAAAGGCGAAGCGGCGCCGGTGGTTTTCTGGGATGTCTTCGGCGAGCAGGGGCATCCCGTGCGCGCGACGGTTTCTGAGATGGGCCCGCTGCTTCTCGGGCGGCTACTCGATCTCAACGACACGCAGGAAGGCGTGCTCAATATGGTTTTTCGGATCGCGGACGAAAGCGGGATGCTGCTCCTCGATCTCAAAGATCTGCGCGCGATGATGCAGTTCGTCGCGGATAACGCGGATCAATTTCGAACGCAATACGGGAACGTCTCGGCTGCGAGTGTGGGCGCGATCCAGCGCAATCTGCTCCAGCTCGAAACGCAAGGCGCCGATAAATTTTTCGGCGAGCCGGCGCTCGACCTGGACGACCTCATCCAGACGGACGCAAAAGGCCGCGGCGTGATCAACATCCTCGCGGCGGAAAAGCTGATGCAGCAGTCGCCGAAGGTTTACGCGACGTTTTTGCTCTGGCTGCTCTCGGAATTATTCGAGCGCCTGCCGGAGATCGGCGATCCGGAAAAGCCAAAGCTCGTTTTCTTTTTTGACGAAGCGCATTTGCTCTTCGCGGAGATCGAGCCGGCGGTGGAGCAGAAAGTCGAACAGATGGTGCGGCTGATTCGCTCGAAAGGCGTGGGAGTTTATTTCGTAAGCCAGAACCCGCTCGACATCCCCGACGTCGTGCTCGGTCAACTCGGGAATCGCGTGCAGCACGCGTTGCGGGCCTTCACTCCGCGCGACCAGAAAGCGGTGCAGGCCGCAGCCCAAACTTTTCGCCAGAATCCGAAGCTGGATGTGGAAACAGCGCTAACTCAGCTTGCCGTCGGTGAAGCGCTCGTCTCCCTCCTTGATGAGAATGGAACGCCGCAAATTGTGGAGCGGGCGAAGATTGTGCCGCCGCGCAGCCAGATCGGAGCGATCACGCCGGAGCAACGCGCGCAAATCATCCAGTCATCCACCTTGTTCGGGCATTACGAAAAGGCGGTCGATCGCGAGTCGGCCTTTGAGAAATTGCAGGAGCGCGCCGGGAGGAAGACCGTCGCGGCCGATGCTCCTCCGCCCATTCCCGGCGCGTCTGTTCCGGCCGAAGCCAAGCCATCGTTTTTCGCGCAGGTTTTGGGAACGGCGGAGTCCGCGCTGCAGCCGACGATCGGGCCGCGCGGCGGCCGTTACGACAGCATGGCGACGACGATGATGAAAAGCGCCGTGCGCGCCGCGGGCAGCCAGGTGGGGCGGCAACTCATCCGCGGCGTGCTGGGCGGATTGTTAGGCGGCAGCAGCGGTCGTCGTTAGGCGAGGCTGCTGGCCCCAGCCACTACGGCTTCTCTTTTTTCGGCGCGGCCTTGGTCGCGCCCTTCGCCGGCTTCGCTTCTACGGACTTGGCCGTCATCGTGTAAGTGATCGTGACCTTATCGCCGACTTTGAGATCGCTCGGGAGTTGGCTGCTCGCGTCCCGCGCGATTTCCCAGCGGTCTTTCCCTTTTTGGACGGCGATCATGCTGTCATTCATTTCCAGGATCGGGCCGGTGACCTGATACGTTTTAACGGCGTCGGCTTGCGCAAGGCTGCTGAGCGCGAGACTCGCCGCGACGATGAGGCTGAAGAATATGGAGTTTTTCATGGTGTGGCGATTAATCGTGAAAACCTGCGGGCGAAGCAAGGTTTATCTCGCGACCCTGCACTCGACAGCGCGAGCCTTCCCGTAGAACTCGTTGGCGATAGAAGGCAGTGTCAGAACTCAGGCTGACAAATGTGTATTATTAGACAACACAAATTCCCGAGTCTGGCGTGGCTCCTCATAGGTAAAACCGCCCTGGCACATCCGCTGCTAAAAGGCAGGCAACCTCTTCAACCTATGATGCTTCAAAAAACGTTTCACATGAGCCAGTCGTTAGACGAGTGCCGCGCGCGTCTCTCTAACCTGCAGTCGTATCGCCGCCATCTCGTCCGCGTGACGAAGGCGACCGTAACCTCTTCGAAGACCACCGACTTTCGTTTTCGCGGGCCGCTTGGGTTTGAAGCGCGCACGGTGATCGCAAACGTCGAGACTGGATCGCCCGAGCAGTTCGCTTTCGAATCGTGGGGCGGGAACATCGATCTCATGGGTTTGGTCGAGTTTGATGAAGTTCGTCCCGGCTGCACCGAGGTCACGCTGGCGGTGCATTACGTGATCCAGAATAAACTTTACGCCTGGCTCGATCGGACTTTTGGATTCGTCGATGCTTTTGTAACGGCCGAGCTGCGTAGTCTCCGGTCGCACTTTGAAGGCGTCGCCACGCCGGTCGCGGAACCCGAACCTGCTTACGGGTTGCTGGGACCGCTGCGGGCCTAACGAAAAGATTTCTCCATTGAAAGAGCGCGGGTCGGCTGGGTGGTCGGTCCCGCGCTTTTTTATTTTATGCGCACGGCGCGCGTCTTATCGAGGCGCAGGACGTTCCCGGATTTCGGCGTGAGCGTTTCCGCCGCGCTGCGAATTTTTACGCCGGCTAATTGGACGCTGCCCTGCTCGACCAGACGCCGGGCGTCGCCGCGCGATCTCGTTAGGCCAAAACCGTCGCGATAAGCCGCGACGACGAGCGAGACGATGTCGCGCGTTTCCGCACTGGGCGCGAACTCAGGCAATGACGCCTGATCGAGACGCTTTTCGCTGAAACGGCTTTGCCATTCTTCCAGCGCGCGATCGGCCTCGCTCGCGGAGTGGTATGTGGCGACGATCTCTCGCGCCAACTGCTTCTTCGCCTCCATCGGATGCAGATCGGATGACAGCTCGCGACCGAGCAGCAGCGGATAATAGCGGCCCATCAGCTCGTCGGAAATGCTCATCAATTTTCCCAGCATCTCGTTAGGCGATTCTTTGATTCCCACGTAATTGCTCAGGCTCTTGCTCATCTTTTGCACGCCATCGAGTCCTTCCAGGATCGGCATGAGAAACACGACCTGTTGCGGTTGGCCTTCCTCTTTCTGCAGGTCTCGCCCGACGAGGATATTGAAAAGCTGATCCGTCCCGCCCAGCTCGACATCGGCCTGGACCTGCACGGAGTCCCAGCCTTGCATGATGGGATATTGGATCTCGTGCGCGCCGATCGGCTGCTCCGAGGCGATGCGCGCTTTGAAATCGTCGCGCTGCAACAACTGCTGCAACGTGACGCGGCTGTTCAGCCGCATCACTTCGGCGAACGGCATCGGCGCGAACCACTCGCCGTTAAAAACCGTGCGCGTGCGTGCCGGGTCGAGAATCTGGAAAGCCTGCTCGCGGTAGCTTTCCGCATGCGCCAGCACCTGCTCGTGCGTGAGCTGCGGCCGCGTCGCGGAGCGCCCGCTTGGGTCGCCGATCATGGCGGTAAAATCGCCGATGATCAGAATCGCTTCGTGTCCGAGCAGCTGAAACTGGCGCAGCTTTTGCAGCAAAATGGTGTGACCCAAATGCAGATCGCTGCTGGTGGGATCGACGCCGAGCTTTACTCGCAAGGGGCGGCCTAACGACAGCTTCGCGCGCAGCTCGGCCGCGCTGATGATTTGCGCCGCGCCGATCTGCAAACGCGCGCAGGCTTCCACTGAATCCATCGCGCAAAGTGCGCCAGCTTGCGTCCGCTTCAACCCACCTTCGCCATCGTGCGCCTAACGACTCGTATTCAGCAGCTCGCGCACCTGATCGATCGTCAGCGGCTTCACCGCGTTTTGCTGGTCGAGGATTTTCTGCCGCGAGCCCTTGGCGAGGAACGGGCGGTTGTCCGCGTAGGTGCGCGTGTTAGCCGATTTGTGTTGCGCGGACGATTCGCGGATGAGCGCGCTTTTGTGCGTTGAAAATTCCGTCTGGGCAAAAGCGGCGTCGGCGTTTTTCTTCGCGTCCTGCGCCGCGCGCGTGCGCTCGAAACTTTTTGCGCTGAAATCTCGTGAGCCGGCGAAGGCTTTGGTGGAGTGGGAATCGCGGAAAGTGAAGTTTTTCGCGCTGAATTTCTTGTCGATCGAGGTCCCTTCCACGGCGATGAACTTTTTATCCTGGGCGGGATTGGCCAGGGTCATGTTTGGCCGGAGGAGGCGATCCTCCAAAGTGCGCTCCTGCGTTTGCGCGCGCAGGAAAGGAGCCGTGATCGTTAGGCAAAGAGCAGCCAGGAGCCAGCGCACGCGCGGAAGAATGCCGGGCGCGGCTGAATTGTAAAGGCGAAAGCGCGTCCGGCGTCTGGCCTAACGACTGAGCAGGCTGCGCAATCGCTGCGCGCCCGCGGGCGGAGAGACTTTGCCGCGCAGGATGGAGCGCGCGCTCACCGCACGTCCGTAGTAGCGCTCATTCGCCGACTTCTGTGTCGCAATGACCGCACCTTCCAGCGAGGCGCCGGCGAACAAACCTTTGCTCCGGCTGTAAGTGTAAACCGCCGCGGTGGGCGTGACCGCGCCTTGCACGTCGCGCCCGACGGGACCGGCCGCGGCGCTGACATCCGCGCCGAGTTTTACATTGCTGTCGCGCGAGAAAGCGCGCACCGCCGCCTCGGTGTTGAGGACAAAAATAAAATCGGTCACCTCCGCGCCGATCTGCGCGCCCCAGCCGGCGCCGCCCAATCCGATGAAGGACGGCCCAGACCAGCCGCCGCCTCGTCGCGCCACGACGACGCCCTGGCCGCCTTTGCCGCTAAAAACAAAACCGACTTTGAGCACGCTCATGATCGCGAGGCCGCGCGCATCGTTCAGCACCCGGCGCGGAATTTGTTTTTCCGGCATGCGATAAAAATCGCGCAGGATTTGCGCGGAATTATTAACGATTTCCTGCTCGCTCGCGGCGTGGATGGTCGTAAGCGCGAGGCAGCAGGAGAGAAGGACGAGCGTGATCCGTTTCATGGTGAAATCATTTCGCTTTTGCGCGAACGGCTGGTTGCTCAATTTTTTCGAGAGAGAAAACTCGTTAGGCGCGGGCCTCGGGCTCCGGGATTTTTTTCGGCATGCCCTGCTCTTCTCGCAGGCGCTCGCTGGCAAAAGTCGCGTTGTGGCTCGGCCGAATTCCGGAGCCGAACTTGCGCGCGTAGGCCTGGGTGAATTCCGCGCCGAGGAGGAAAATTGTGGTCGAGTAATAAACCCAAACGAGAAGGAGGATGAGCGCGCCGGCCGCGCCAAAGCTTGAAGCAATGCTGCTTGTGCCGAGGTAAAGACTGATGAGCGCTTTGCCGAGAGTAAAGAGAAGCGCGGTCACGGTCGCGCCGATCCAAACGTCGTTCCAGCCGATTTCGACATCGGGCAGGACTTTGAAAATCAAGGCAAAGAGCACGATGAGGATGAAGAGGCTGAGCAGACC
Source organism: Chthoniobacterales bacterium (assembly GCA_013821455.1). GTDB lineage: Bacteria > Verrucomicrobiota > Verrucomicrobiia > Chthoniobacterales > UBA10450 > Palsa-1392. The sequence continues at coordinate 102,666 of JACDGS010000005.1, read as the reverse complement.
GGTGAGCGGCGCGACGAAACTTGGGATGGGCAGATAACCGGTCATAAAATTATTGATCGCCTGCAAAACCGCGCTCATCAGGAGCGAGATGATGAGGAGAAAACCAACGCCCACCACCATCGAGAACGAAAGCAGATACTCCCGGAGCGAGGCGCCGATGCCTCCGCCCGGCTTCAGGCGCACGCCCCAGATCGTATTGAGCGCATCCTTCAATTGCCCGAAAACTCCCGACGCGCCGATGAGAAGAGTGACGATGCCGACCACCGTCGCGAGCACGCTCTTGTGCGGATCGCTCGAGGCTTGGATGAGTGTTTGAATTTCCGTCGCGCCCTTGGCTCCGAGAAGCCACTCGATTTGCTGATAGACCTGACCGCGCGCTGCTTGCTCGCCGAAGATGAGCCCGGCGACCGCGATGGCGATGATGACCAGCGGCGCCATCGCGAAGATGGAGTAGTAAGCGAGAGCTGCGCTGAAACGAAGCGCGCGATCTTCCATCCAATCGTTAAAGCTCTGGGCAAAGAGCGGGCCCCACGAGCGGAGGAAATGAAATTTCTCTCTTGCCGGCTCCATCCTTCCCGTTCATTAGCGGAAGCCGGAACGTTTTCCAGACAAGACCGTTAAAAATGGAGCCGATCATCGACCTGCAAAGCGACGCATATTTCATGAGTGAAGCGCTGCGCCAGGCGCTGCGTGCTTACGAGGCGGAGGAAGTTCCGGTTGGCGCCGTCGTCGTGCGCGAGGGCAGAGTTATCGCGCGCGCTTTTAACCAAGTGGAGATGCTGAAGGACGCGACGGCACACGCGGAAATGCTCGCGCTGACGCAGGCAGAAGCGGCCGTCGGCGACTGGCGACTGATCGATTGCGATCTCTACGTGACAAAAGAACCTTGCCCGATGTGCGCGGGCGCTCTTGTTCACGTGCGCATGCGGCGAGTGATCTTTGGGTGCGCGGATGAACGCGGTGGCGCGGCTGGCAGCCTGCTCAACCTTTTGCAAAACCCGTCGCTCAATCACCGTTGCGACATTACCGCGGGAGTCCTGCGGGACGATTGCGCGCGATTGCTCCAGAGTTTTTTCCGGGCTAAACGCACGCCTAACGAAAAGTCAGCGCTGTGACTGCGGTGAGGTTGGGACGAAACCTTCGCGCACTTGCGCTGGGCCGGGAGCAGGCTTTAGGTCTTCTCCCTTTCCGATGCCTCGTGGTGTAATGGTAGCACGAGAGATTCTGGATCTCTTTGCCAAGGTTCGAGTCCTTGCGAGGCAGCCATCGCTGAGAGTCAGTCAACAACACATTCCGCCCCCGTTCTATGTCCGATCGCTTGCAGTCGTTGCGTGAACGCCTTGATCTGGTCGATCGCCGCGTGGTCGAAGCGCTCGCGGAACGGCAGCGTCTGGTCGAGGAAGTGGCAACGCTCAAAGCCGATCCGCAATTGCTGTTGCGCGACGCGGCGCGGGAGCGGGAGTTACTTACGAAAATCTCGAGCCTGGCCGAGGCGGAAGGGGTCGATGGTTATTTCGTGGAATCGCTTTATCGCAGCATTTTGGAACACTCGGTTCGCTTTCAAGCCGCGAGCCAGAGATTATTGCGCGTGGCATATCAGGGGGTTGAGGCCTCTTACAGTCATGCCGCAGGCCGGAAGCATTTCGCCGCGTCGCCGCAGGAGGTGCAGTTCGTCGGGCGCAAGTCTTTTGCCGCGGCCCTCGACGCCTTGGCCGGTCACGAAACGGAGCGCGCATTTCTGCCGATCGAAAATTCCGTCGCGGGTTCCATCACGGAGACCTATGACCTCCTGCAGCGGACGGACCTGCATATCGTGGGTGAAGAACTGTATCGGGTGGAGCATTGCCTGCTCGCGCTGGACGCCGTGCCGCTGGAGCGAATCCGTCGTATCGGTTCGCATCCGCAGGCTCTGGCACAATGCGGGAATTTTTTGCAAAGTCTCGGCCATTGCCGGATCGAAGTGGAAGCCGACACCGCTTCCGCCGCGATGCTCGTGGCGGAAGCGGGCGATCTTTCCCGTGCCGCGATCGCGAGTGAGGAGGCGGCGACGCATTACGGTTTGCACGTCGTTAGGCGCGACATCGCGAACGAGAAGGAAAATTTCACTCGCTTCATCGCGGTCGCGCGGGAGCCGCAGCCGGCCGATCCGCGGCTGCCGCACAAGACTTCGCTCCTCCTGACCATCGCGCATCACGAGGGCGCGCTGACCCGCGGTTTGGAAACGCTTACGCGCCATGGCGTCAACCTCACGAAGCTCGAGTCGCGCCCGCTGCCCGGGCGTCCGTGGCAATATTTATTTTATCTCGATCACGAAGGCGGATTGCATGAGGAGCACGTCGTGCGGGCGCATGCGGAGCTGGCGACGCACGCGGAGGCATTGCGTGTGCTCGGTTCGTACCCGCAAAATTTGCCGGGCGCAAAAACAGTTTCTCCCGCCGCGATCTCCTGATTTTTGGAAATGCCTTCTCTCGTGGAACCGGAATTACGCAGGGCTGAGCAAGCCGTTAAAGAAAGCGAGGAACGCTATCGCGAATTACTCGCGTCGGTCACCGACTACATCTACAGCGTGCGGCTTTGGAATGGCGCCGTGGTCGAGACGTTGCACGGACCCGGCTGCCTTTCTGTGACCGGTTATTCGCCGGAGGAATTCGCGAGCGATCCCGATCTTTGGCACCGCATGGTTCATCCCGAAGATACCGCGGCGGTCGTGGCCAACGCCGACGAAATGGGCCGCGGGAAAGTGCCGCCGCGGATCGAGCATCGCATTCTGCATCGCGACGGCTCGATTCGCTGGGTGCGCAATCAGCGTGTCCCACGTTATACGGCGGACGGAGTTCTTTCCGGTTACGACGGTCTCGTTTCCAATATTACCTCGCGCAAGGAAGCGGAAGAAAAGCTCACGCTCGCCAACGCGCAGTTGCGCGAGGTGCTGGCCAGCCTAACGAAATCGCATGAGGCGCTGCAGAGTACGCAATGGCAGTTGATCGAGGCGGAGAAATTGCAAACCGTCGGCCAGCTCGCCGCCGGCGTGGCGCACGAAGTGAAGAATCCTCTCGCCGTTTTGCAGATGGGACTCGGTTATATCGCGAGGCAATCCGAGCACAACGACAATCCCCAAACGCTCTCGGTTTTGAAAGAAATGGGCGAAGCGGTCGATCGGGCCGACGCGGTCGTGGGCGATTTGCTCGAGTTCGCCAAACCGAAAGAGCTGGAGCTCAGCGCGACCGATGTGGAACCGCTCATTCGCCAGGCGCTGCGATTCGTTAGGCACGAATTGAGCGCGGCCAAAGTGGGCGTGGTAACAAACTTCGCGCGCCCGCTGCCGCACTGCCTGATCGATCGGGACAAGATCAAACAGGTCCTGGTCAATCTTTTTACCAACGCTAGCCACGCCATGCCCGGCGGCGGTCAGCTCATCGTCTCAACGCGCATCTGGCGCGTGTCGGAAGAAGGCGCCGGCGGGCGCTTCAAGCCCGGCGATCGCATCGTCCTGGTCGAGGTGGCCGATAGCGGCACCGGCATTCCGCCCGAGCAGCTCTCGAAAATTTTCGATCCTTATTTCACGACCAAGCCAACCGGAAAAGGCACGGGACTCGGATTGACGGTGACGAAGTCGATCATTGACTTACATGGCGGGCGCGTGCACGTCGCGAACCGTCCGGCAGGCGGCGTGCTCGTGACGCTCGCGCTACCCAGCAGCACCGAAGATGAAAAATCATAAACCTAAAATCCTGATCGTCGATGACGAGGAAGGCTTCACCAAAGTGACGCGTCTCACTCTGACCGACTACGAGATTCGCGAGGAGAATAATTCCGCGCGCGCTCTGGAGACGGCGCGGAGCTTCCAGCCGGACCTGATCCTGCTCGACGTCATGATGCCGGAGTTCGATGGCGGCGACGTGGCGGCGCAAATTCGGGCGGACCCGAAGTTAAAAAGAGTGCCGATCGTGTTTCTCACCGCGATCGTGACCGAGCGGGAGACCGCGATGCGGCCATTGTTAGGCGGCTATCCGTTCATCTCCAAACCGGTCACGCCGGAGAGATTAGCCGAAAGCATCGAACGCCATCTGCATCCCGACGACTAACGACGCAGCATCGCGAAATGCCGCAAAGCCGGCGGGATTTTCGGCTTCGCTCAGGATGAACGCTCGATTCCTCCGAATCGCTTAGCCCACCGCATGAGCCCGCAATTCCTCCAAGGCAACAAACTCCAACGCCGAGATATGCGTCGCCTCCAGATCGACCGGAGGCGCCACCCCGCGATCCAGCGCCTGTTTCCAGCGCGAAACACAAATGCACCAGCGGTCGCCCGGCTGCAGACCATCGAAGCCCCATTCCGGATGGGGCGTGACCAGGTCGTTGCCCATCAGCACGGAGTAATCCAGAAAGTCGCGCGTCATCTCTGCACAGACTGTGTGCAAGCCGACGTCTTCCGGGCCGGTGCGGCAATAGCCGTCGCGATAAAATCCAGTCGTCGGCGCGGAGCAACACGATCTCAATTCCGTCCCGAGCACGTTCGTTAACATGTAAAAATCTAGCGGAAGGCGTCGCGTCTGCGTGGTCAATCTTTCTCTTCTTTTGTCCGCGTGCACGTTGGGGGATGGAGAAGTTGCCTAACGAATCGACCGCGACTGTGCTCTGGCTTCTTCCGGCCGAGCCGGAGCGTGGATTCCTGCGTGCGCTCGTCGCCCGCCTCGCGACCGCGTGCGCAGGACCGATCTTCGAGCCGCACCTGACGCTCGGATTCGGAACGCCGTCCACCCTCGAGAAGGTCACCCGCGCCGTGATCCGCCTGCGCGTGCGCGGCATCGCCTTCCGCCCGGAATTCACCAAAACGCTTTTCGTTAGGCTGGAGAATGCCGCGTCCTTGCGCGCATTGCGAGAGCAACTCGGCCTCGACTTGACGAGGCCTTACGCTCCGCACCTCAGCTTGCTTTATTGCCATTTGCCGGACACTGGTAAGGCCGAACTCGCGCGCGGCATGGAGTTGCCCTTCACGAGCATCGCCTTCGATACCGTGGCCCTGATCACTTGTCCGATGCCGACGGAATCCCGCGCGGACGTCGAATCCTGGAAGGTCGTGGTCTCTCGGGAAATTAATTAGTTTCCAAACCCGGTAATCGCTCCGACGCGCCATTTCGGGCACGGGGCGTCGGCTGTATGCGGGAACCTTCAAAGTCATTCGCCAGTGGAAACGATTCCCTGCTCTTCCCTCCACCAGCGGAATTTATTAGCCGTCCCGGCTTCTCATTTCCGCGTTCTTTTTGAGCTGGTAGTTCGGCCTCCGAAAACAAATGATGCGCTTTCCGATCATTTGGCTCGACGGCTTCGAAAGATTTGAACAAGAAGCGTCCGATCCGTGTCTGATTTACGATATTTAACCTTGTTAAGTAGTTTCTTAAATGGTAGAAACCCCGTTCGATTCGGCCCTGGCTTTCGTCCCCCCTCGCAGGATGCCGACCCACGCCCCGACTTTCTACCTTTCTCATGAGAACTTATATGGCTGCTGAAGATAGCGATACTGGAATAAAAATTTACCTGCGCGAGATCGGACAGATCCCGCTCCTCACCCCTTTGCAGGAGATCGAACTCGCCGCAAAAATCAAAAAAGGCGACAAGGAAGCGCGCGCCCTGATGATCCGCTCGAACCTCCGCCTGGTGGTCAAAATCGCGCACGATTACGCCAACCTCGGGCTGCCGCTCCTCGACCTCGTGTCCGAGGGCAACATCGGCCTGATGAAAGCGGTCGAGCGTTTTGACCCGGCCAAAGGTGGCAAGCTTTCGACTTATGCCGCGTGGTGGATCAAACAATCGATCAAGCGCGCTCTAGCCAACCAATCGAAGACGATTCGGTTGCCCGTGCATCTCGTCGATAAAATCTCGAAAATGCGCCGCGTCTCGCTGCAAATGAGCGAAGAGCTCGGCCGCGAACCGACCGATGACGAGCTTGGCGAAGAGATCGGCATCGCTGCGGGTAAAGTCTCGCAGTTGAAAACAGTCTCGATCCGTCCGGCCTCGCTCGATGCGCCCATCAGCGACGACGACTCGACCGAATTCGGCGAAATCGTTGGCGATGAAGAAGCGCAAACGCCCTTCGAACTTCTGCGGGACAAAAACCTGCGCAACGAAGTCGGCGGACTACTCGATGTGCTCGACGATCGCGAACGCAAGATCATCTTCTCGCGTTTCGGTCTTGATGGCGGAAAGCCGAAGACGCTCGAGGAAGTCGGCAAAAAATTCGGCGTCACGCGCGAACGGATTCGACAGTTGCAAAACATCGCTCTCTCGAAATTGCGCCGCGCGCTCAGCAAAAAAGAGCGCCCTGTCGACGTCGAGCTGGCGGCGGAGGCGTAACACAGGCTTCCAGCCTGTCGTGTGGGACGCGGGGGCAAAAATGCCCGTGCCGCTTCGGCTGCGTCACTTCACCTCGCGCAGCTGCACACAATCCACCAGCGAAGACCCCGCGCGCGCATCGCTAATGACGACCAGCTTATCGTTAGGCTGGATCAAACTGTGCGCGCGCAAATATCCTTCCGCGGCGTCGATCGTCGCGTTCGGATCGTCCGTAAAATCGATCCGCACCGGATGCGTCCCCCAACAAAGCGCGAGCTGCCGATAAACGAACTCGTTAGGCGTAAAAGCAAAAATTGGCGCGCGTTCCGGCCTGAGATTCGAGACCGACCGAGCCATCGTCCCGTGCCGGGTGAAGACGATGATCTTCGAACGCGCCAGCGAATTGGCTAACGAGACCGCGGCTGCGACCGTTTTCTGTCGCACATCTTCCAGGATCGCCTCTTTCGCATAGCCGGCGCCACCGCTCCGCTCGATTCTCCGCGCCACCCGATCGAGCACCTTCACGCACTCCACCGGATAGCGGCCGGAAGTGGTTTCGCCCGTCAGCATCATCGCATCGGCCTGCTCGAAAACCGCGTTCGCCACATCGCTGATCTCGGCTCGCGTCGGCACCGGATTGGAAACCATCGACTCAAGCAGGTGCGTCGCGACAATGACCGGTTTTCCAAATCGCAAACAGTGCTTCACGATCCGTCGCTGGATAATCGGCAAGTCTTCCATCGGGCATTCAATCCCAAGGTCGCCACGCGCGATCAGCACCGCGTCCGAGCCGCGAATCATGTCGTCGAGATGGCTGACCGCTTCCGCGCTTTCGATCTTCGCCAGCACCGCCGCATTGCTCCCGCCTTTGCGCAAAACCTCACGCAGCTCATCGAGATCGCGCCGTTGTCGCGCAAAACTTAACGCCACAAAATCAACGCCGATTTCGACCCCGAGCGCGACATCGGCCAAGTCCTTCTCCGTTAACGCCGGCAGATTCACATGCACGCCGGGAAGATTGATGTGTCGATGCGAACTGAGCGTGCCGGCAGTAAGCACCTCGCAGCGGATACGGTTATCGCGTTTCTCCAGCACGCGGATTTGCATCACGCCGTTATCGAGCAAAATCGTGTCGCCTAACGACACGTCGTCGATCAAGTCGTCGTAGTTCACCGTGATCGAGTTAGGCAAGCTGGCGCTCGCACCGCGCACAGTAATCTCGAGTGCGTCCCCGACAGCCAGCGTCAGATTGCGCTCGACTGGACCGGTGCGAATCGCCGGTCCTTGGGTGTCGAGCAAAACCGCGACGGCACGTTTCGCTTCCAGCGCGATCTGCCGGACACGCGGCACGATTTCGCGCACCCAATCGTGCTTCGCATGACTCATGTTGAGCCGGAAAATATCGGTCCCAGCGGAGATCATCTGCCGGATGGTCTCCGAGGTTTCGGAAGCCGGACCCAGCGTGCAGATGATGCGGGTTTTGCGCATGGCCGCTCAGGGTTCAACCGTCCGGAGCAATTGCAAGATCGATTTCGCACCGCGAACGTCGCGCAAATCCGGATGATGCTCGTATTAGCACAGCCGCTCCTAGGCGTGGTCACACTCGTGCTTGGAGTTTGTCTTGGGATTTGGCTCGGCCGCTACCTGGCCGCGCGTCCTTTCCGGCAGGAGCACCTCGAGTTTTCTGCTAGTGAGACTCTGGGCTCCATGCTCACGATAGAAGAGCGCGAGACTTACGCCTCGGCTTATCATGACCCTGCATCCGCGGCGCAACAGATGGATCAAATCACCTATGCCGTCCCAAATATTCTAACTCCATTTGTAACCTGCGGACCTAAACCCGGACATAGCGGCAACGCCTTTATTAACTCGATGCAGTTTCGCTCGCGCGTCGAAGTAACCATGCCGAAGCCGGGGCGCACTTATCGTATTTTTCTTACTGGCGGCTCGACCGCCTTCGGTTCGGGCGCGCCGAGTCAGGAAGCGATTATAGGTGCCGTTGTTGAGCGAAAGCTCAAAGAAGATACGGCAAAGGAAGTTAATCTTCAGATAGAGGTCTTTACTTTAGCCAATCCTGCCTGGTCTTCTACGCACGAAAGAATCCTAATCGAAAATCGACTCTCCGAGTTATCCCCGGACCTAGTTATCTCTCTCTCAGGTAACAACGATGCCCATTGGGCGGCCGAGGAGCGAGATATCCTCTGGCTTCGCACTTATGCCGACCAGCATATGTGGAACCTACTCAACTTAGGACGCAAACTGGCTGGTCTTACTCCGATGCCGGAGGTGACAGAGCATCCTGTTAAACTCACGCCCGAGCAGGTGGCAGATAGATTGGAAAAGAACATTCGCCTGAGTTCCCTCGCGCTATCTCTTGCCAAGGCAGAGTATCTCTTCGTCCTCCAGCCGATGATAGCTCTTTCGACCAAGCCTTTATCTTCTAGGGAAGAGAAAGTCCGGGGTGAATCGCCGGCGCCAGCGGCTAATCATTTTCGTGAGTGCTACCGGCAATTCAAAACCCGTCTCTCAGTAATGAGTAACGAAGGATTGAGTTACCTCGATATGTCAGACTTGTTTGCTAACTATAAAGCCACTGATGAGATCTTCCTGGACTCCTATCACTTTGGCGATCGCGGATACGAGATCATCGGAATCGCTCTCGCCGAAGCAATCACGCCGATGATTCAGAAAAGAGTATAGATAAAAGGCGCGGTCGACGAAGCGACGAACAGGAAATCAATCAGGCCGAGAAGGAGAAGCAGAACCACGATCGGTGTAAGCGACCATTTCCGGCTGACGGACAAGTAGCGCATCATTTCCCCCGCGATCGCCAGCTTCTGACTAAGTCGAATTCTCATTAGAATTGTCTCTCATAATCGCTCTTTCGTGCCGATGGCAACCGCGTTTGCCAATAGCTATTGGCCTCCGCCTTAAAGCGGAGGTCCAAGGCCCGCCGGCCAAGGACTCGCCGTAGCAGACCGATCGGTGTGACGACGAAGAAGTAAATCGCACCGAGGATAACAGGGATGAGAACGGCGCCGAGGAAGAAAGTTACTCGGAACCAAAATCGATGAAGACCTATGAGCGCGTCGGGCCGCAGCTCGGCCGTGAGAATCATAACAAGTCCAGCCAAAACCACCGCACTACCGGCAACGTGATTGCACCTTATGACTACGATCGAAAGAGTCAGAAGAGCAACTCCGCCGCACAATCCAAAGCGACGCAGCGTTCCGCGTGACCGATCACTTTTGGCGTAACTCTCGTTAATCCGGGATGGTAACATAGGTTGATTTCTCCCGGTGAACCTCTGGCTGGTCTCTTTTATCGAGAAGGTAGTTACCCATGATCAGATAATCCATGTCCGTCCGCATGAAGCAATGCCATGCGTCCTCCGGAGTACAAACCGGAGGCTCGCCCCGCACATTAAATGAAGTGTTGATCAGGACCGCGCAACCGGTTTGGCGATGGAACTCCTTCAGGAGCCGATAGAACTGGGGGTTATCCTCCTCCGATACGGTCTGGACTCTGGCAGAGTTATCAACGTGAGTTACAGCTGGGATAGGTGAACGCGCCGTCCGTAAACGAGTTTGAAAGTCTTCAGTCACTCCATTGCTCTTTGCGCGATCCCCAAGAACTTGCGCCACGAGTAACATATAAGTACTAGGCCTATTTAGGCGAAAGTAGTCGGAAGCCTTCTCCAGCATAACCGCCGGCGCGAAGGGCCTGAAGCTCTCGCGAAACTTGATCTTGAGGTTGAGCTTCTCCTGCATCTCCGGCGAGCGCGCATCGGCCAGGATGGAACGATTACCCAGTGCACGCGGACCGAATTCCATGTGGCCTTGATACCAGCCAATAACCTTCCCCTCGGCAAGTATTCGAGCTACTCGCTCAACTAAGTCTTCGTCACTAAGTTCCATCGCAGCGATGCGCTCACTTTGTAGAAAAATTTTCGCGTCATACTTAGGTCCAAGAAGCGAACCTTTTTGGCTATCTCTTCCCCGCTCATCTACGGCCCGTGGTTGACCTTGATCGTGATACCACGCGAGCAAGGCCGCTCCCAGCGCGCCACCCGCATCGCCCGCAGCCGGTTGAATCCATATGTTCTCGAAAATTCCGTCCTCGAGGATGCGCCCGTTTCCGACACAGTTGAGCGCCACGCCGCCCGCGAGGCAGAGGTTTGTTTCTCCAGTTATCTCCTTAACATGGCGAGCCATCCGCAGCATCGCTTCCTCAGTGACGGCTTGGATCGAAGCCGCGATATCCATATCACGCTGAGTTAAGTTCGAGTCACTTTGCCGCGGAGGACCGCCTAACAGTTTCGAGAAGTTCTCGTTAGTCATGGTCAGGCCGGCAACAAAGTTGAAGTAACGAAGGTTAAGATGGAACGAACCATCTGCCTTCAGGTCCATCAGTTCCGACAAGATCAGGTCGCGGTAGCGCGGCGTGCCATACGGCGCCAGACCCATCACCTTATACTCCCCGGAATTAACTCGGAACCCGAGATAGTAGGTAAAGGCGGAGTAGAGAAGACCCAGTGAGTGGGGAAACTTCAGCTCGGAAAGTAACTCCACGCGATTATTCCTACCGCGCCCTACAGTTGTCGTAGCCCACTCCCCCACGCCATCAATTGTTAGGACTGCCGCCCGTTGGAAGGGTGAAGGAAAAAAGGCTGACGCCGCGTGCGACTCATGATGTTCGGGAAAAAGAATCTTTCCGGAATATCCTAACTCGTTCTGGATCGTTGCCTTCAGCCAAAGCTTCTGCCGAGTCCATTCCGGCATTGCTCTGAGAAAGGAACGAAACCCAAATGGCGCGACCGCCAGATAACTCGAGAGTAATCGCTCAAATTTCAGGAAGGGCTTCTCGTAGAATGAAACGAGATCCAACTTATGACCCGCGGTTAATCCGCCCGCTTTGAGGCAGTAGTCGATCGCATTCCGGGGAAAGGCTGCGTCATGTTTCTTCCGGGTGAAACGTTCCTCCTGCGCCGCGGCCAGGATCTCTCCGTCACGCACAAGGCAGGCAGAGCTATCGTGATAGAACGCCGAAACGCCGAGGATGTTCACTTAGGCAAGGTCGGCAGCAGTCACTAGAAATTCTCCGCTAATATCTCGTCGATATAAAACGGCGGGTATCTATCGCTTAGCTCCATGTAGAGGTGACCGTCGGCCTCGTATTCATGCCTGTGCCAAAATCCTATCGACTCCCAAGCCGCCCGCGAGGCGACTACCTGCAAACAGTCAATATGCTGAAACCGCACCGGATTCCCGGTCAAAATACGCTCGGCATTCTTATGATGAATGATCGAGAAAACGATCATGTCCTTCCTTACGTCATCCTTCTCGATAAACTCGTTCACCTTTTCCAGGCAGGTTGAGTAGAGCTGATTATCGATGTTGAAATGAAGGATGTATTCGCCATCGGCGATTCTCGAGCCGTAATGCCTGGAAGTATTTCCCCAGTCATCGGCTATCTCCTTTAGATAAACTGTCTTCACTCTTTTGAGTGAGCTTAAGTCGAACTCCTCTTCATAGGGTTTATCTTTAAAACCGTTGTGGACAAAGATAACCTCAAAGTCGCGAAAGGTCTGAGAGAGAATGCTATCTACTCCCCACTTCGCCGACGGCCGTGGCGTATGACGATCGCAGTCGACTACGATAATGGAGAATCTCGGCTTCATAGCGCTTCCGTAAAAGTAGGTCTTATCTCACAAAGAGTCTTATCCTCTATCCGCCGCCAGAGTTCGATCGTCTCCGCATACCAGTTACTTTCACTAACGCTCGGTTCCCAAAGCGTCTGGCACACGCGCGTGAGGACAGGCACACGCCGGTCCAATCCATCTGACTTTTCATTCGCAAAAGGATCGTTCAGATCGACCAGAACAATTCCGGATAGGTAAACACGAAATGAATCACTCGTGGCCTTACTATCGACCTCCAACCTACAATCGGGCAAGCCTTCTCCGGTGAGTGAAGCCATCCACTTTTCTACCTGGTCTGGCGAGGCGCCGTAGGTGCACGACGAGTGGATATCGCGATATCCGAGATAGGCCAGAAAAGCGATAAGTTGGATACCGTAAAAGCGGAGCGCACCTCCTCCGGAAGCAGTTGACCGTTTCCAGTTGCTTTGGTCGTGGCGGAAATGATGGGCTAGAAAGTTCCACTGGATAGAGACTGAGTCATCCTTCGTAGCCTTACCCAGGCTTTTCCCTAACTGCTCTCCCCAACTGGTGTAGCGAAAGGTATAACCCATCCGGATAATCTTCTTGGAGCGGCTCAATTCTCGACATAGATCGGCCGCGGCCCCCGGCGAGCTAGCTAACGGCTTTTCCAGAAGCAGACATTCAAGGTTAGAACGCTGAAGGCAGAGCGGGATCCAGTGTGCCTGATCGTCAGGACGCAAAGCGATGACTGCCCCATTGGCATGATCCAGGGCTTTTGACTCATTCGCTTCCCATTCTATTTCGTCAGCGAAGCGGGCCAGTTCCGGTCTCTCCAGATAGCGAGCACGAGATTTCTCGGGTAGCACAACACTTATACCGCATCCTTCCACTAAGGAGGGAAGATAGCCGTAAAGACCGAACCCGGAGCCAAGGATAGCAATCACGTCGGTCGCGTTGGCTCGAAGTCTCTCATCGATAGAATGTCGATAACCGATCCTTTGTAGCCATGCTCACTTAGATAACTACGAATCTCTTCCGGGATATGCCAGGCCAGATTGAGGAGCGGTCGCGTTTGGTCGGATAAAGCCAGCAGTTCGTCATCGGACCGAATCGGTATGCGTGTGCCGGGGACGTAGTTCCCAACCTTTAAGGAACCAGGCTTTTCGTAAACGGCCGAGAGCGATTTTTCATCCAGCCCAAGCAATCGAAGAAGGATCGACGCACGCGCCGGGAAAGCCTTCGCGGGAAGCTTTCCTACGCGAGCTACTTCTTTCTCCAGAGTGAGTGCTTTTGTCTGCCTCCAGAGTTCCATGTCTCGGCGTAAGTGAGTGAATCGATTTTGAAAGTCTCTTTCGCGAGCCAGTAGGGCTTCGAGTTTTGCGTTAACCTTTCCTACCCGGCCCAGGAAAACTCGAATGTTACCGCCATACCTGGCCGGGAATTCCACTTTCAGAACTTCGGCACCTAAGGACTCCGCAATGTAAAGAAAGGAAGTGTAACTATAAGTACGAGGATGCTCATGATAGAAAGTGTCGAACTGCCGGCCCTCTAAGACCGCTCCCAGATAGTGGTTCTCGATTACGACTACGGTGTGCGTGCCGAGTAAGTGCCGAAGTGAGTCTTGCACCTCCCCTAGGTTCTCGATGTGCGCGAAGACATTTGTAAAAGTAATGAAATCCGGCTGGCCGTGCTCGCTTACAATTCTTTTGGCCAATTCTTCGGAGAAATATTGCTGGTAGGTGGTATGTCCTTTCTCCGCAGCGTCGCGGCAGGCATCGGTCGGCTCGATTCCAAGGGTCACCGCTCCTCTGGCTCGGAAGAGGTCGAGTAGGCTGCCATCGTTACAACCAATATCGAGAACCTTCTTCCCGGCTAAGTCTCCGAAAACCTGCGCACACGACTCGACCAGCTCGGCCATTCCCTTGAGCACATCGGCGGTGAAGCGCGCACGGTAATGGTAGGAGCTGGGAAACAAATCTTGTTTAGGAATTTGGAAACGCTGATGAGCTGTCCGGCAACGCTCGCAAAACAATACCTCCAAAGGATACTCCCGGCAGATGCGCGTATCGCCGATAGGAACAAGATCGTCGCACATGGGATGGCGCCCCAGGTCGAGGACGGGAATAAGGGCCTCACCACCACAGACCTCGCAGCGAGTAATCTCACGCAACTCGTCGCGGGTGTCATTACTCTTCTCGGCGCTTAGCGTCATGACATACGCCGCCCGATGGAGAGATACTTTCCCTTGGTAAAAGCTGATGGTTGGAACATGCGCCGCGCGTCGAAGACTACCTTTCCCTCCAGGTGCAGTTGCGATAACTCTTGGTACTCTGGCCAGGCTGTCGCTACTATAACTATGTCTGCCTTGTCCACATTCTCGGTCCAGGAATCTACGTAGTGAAGCTTGTCTCCTGGCGTTCCTAGTGCGGTCTTGAAGTTGTGAGTCGCCACGGGGTCGTGCGCGATGACCTTAACGCCCTTTTGCAAGAGAGATCGGACGATCTTGAGAGACGCGGACTCACGAACATCGTCGGTTCCCGGTTTGAAAGACAGACCTAACACTAGCGCCGTCTTACCAGTCAGATCGCCCAGCTCATGCGCGATCGTATCGACTACCTGCCGAGGCTGAGAGTCGTTTACCTTCAGAATAGCGTTGAGCATATGCATGGGTATGCCCTTTTCTCGTCCTTGCGATCGCAGGGCTTGAAGGTCCTTGGGAAAACAACTCCCTCCAAACCCGCACCCCGGCACGAGGTAGGAAAGAATACCTGGAGTAACTCTGCCCTTTTCCAGAATAGGATTCCAGCGCTTGTCCAGGTGAACCGCGCGCACCACATCCATGACATCGATGTTACCCAAAGCCGCAGCGAGATTAGCAATCTCGTTCACCGTGGAAACCTGCGTCGCGAGCAGGATATTGTTAGCGTATTTGATCAACTCCGCGGTGCGAGTATTCACGCGGATCTTATCCGCTTCCCAAGGCGCATACAGTTCTTCCAGGAGTTGAAGAGTCTTGTCGTCTTCGTAACCCAGCACGATACGATCCGGTTCCATGAAATCGGAAATCGCATTGCCTTCGCGCAGGAACTCTGGATTCATACCAAGACCAAAACTTGGGAAGTCTTTCCCGGAGGCACTGGCAATCTCTGAGCGAACAAGGGTATCGGTGGTGCCCGGGACAACGGTGCTCTTTATCACGATCGAAAGGTGACGATCGCGCGTCCTAAGATACAAACCGATCCGGCGCGATATTTGGACGATGGAACTAAGATCGATGACGCCGTTCTCAGACGGAGTTCCTACCGCTACGATAACCAAGTCACACCGATCGAGTGAGGAATCCAAATCCGTCGTTGCTCGAAACCGGCCTGAGTCAAGCGCACGCCCGAGTAACTCCGCCAGGCCTGCTTCATAGATGTGCGGCTTACCCTGGTTTAACTGCTCGACCAATTGCTGACTTATATCAACGCAACTTACCCTATGTCCTTTTTCGGCGAGACACGCGCCGGACAAGAGGCCTACATAGCCAGCGCCGATTATAGTTACATTCATGAGCGCTGAGCGTGACGCAAAAACTCAAGATGACGCCGCACACCTTCTTCAACGCCAACCTCTGGCACGAAGCCAAGCTGCGCGCGCGCTTTGCGAATGTCGGGACAGCGGCGATTAGGATTATCTGTGAGATAATCGGGATCGCTGCTCTGCGCGAGGCGGACCTCGCCAGAGTAACCTAAGATCTCCTTACCGGCGGCGCAGTAGAGATCTGCTAGCGCGCGAACCGAGATTTCCGGCTGATCGGTTCCGATATTGAAGTAATCGAAGTGACCGTAAAGCAGACATTGGATGTAGCCAATCACGGCATCAGCCACATAACAGTAAGTCCGCGTCGGAGAACCATCGGAAAGAAGAATGATATCGCGGCCGGCTACGATGGCAGCCGCCAAGTCGGCGGGAAGCCGATTGTCGCCTTTCCGCATTCCGGGCCCGTAGTTATTGAAAGGGCGAGCGATAGTTACAGGCATACCATAAGTCTTCGCGAAAACGGCGCAGAGTGTCTCGCCGAATCGTTTTGACTCATCGTAACACGCGCGCGCGCCCACACAGGAGACGTTCCCGCGATATTCTTCGTTAGTAGGGATAAATCCTGGAGCAGGATCGCCGTAGATTTCGCTGGAGGAGAAAAAGAGGAAACCTTTCAAGGCGCCGTTTCCCTGGTAGAAATCGAGCAGCCTTCGCAACCCCCAGATATTCGCGTCGATGGTTTCGAGAGGGTATTGGCGATAGAAAGTAGGCGAAGCAATGGAAGCGGCGTGTATAACGTAGCGAGCATTCCGCGCTTCTCCTATCCCATTCAGACTATCCCGCGAAATATCAAAGGAATGCAGTTCCAAAACGCTAGCAAAGTCGTTGGCCAGTTCCTGGAGCCAGGCTGGCTTTTCGAGCAGATAGTTATCCAGCCCAATGACTTTACGCACGCCCAACTCTTGCGCGTAGCGGACAAAATATTGGGTGAGATAGAAACCGAGAAACCCAGCACAACCAGTAACTACCAAAATCGCGCCGTCGAAACTGCGACGCGCGTCGATCGCTTCGTGGATGCGTTTGAGGTCTTCCTCTACGATAGGGTTACGAATCACCACGAAAGGATTTTTCTCTACCAGACCTTCCACGGCGCCTTGTCCTCGTGCCACAGCGACTCAAGGTGATTCTTATCGCGCAAGGTATCCATCGAATGCCAGAAGCCTTCGTGGAAATAAGCATTCATCTGGCCATCGCGCGCGAGGCGATCCATCGGTTCGCGTTCCCACGAGGTGGCGTCTCCATCGATATAAGTAACTACCTTGGGAGATAGGATAAAAAACCCGCCATTGATCCACGAGCCTTCACCTTGCGGTTTCTCGCGAAAGCTAAGGACATTGGCCCCATCGATCTCAAGCACGCCGAATCGCGCCAAAGGCTGGATGGCCGTGACAGTCGCGAGCTTTCCCTCGCGCTGATGAAACTCGATTAACTTTCCTATATCTACATCCGCGAGGCCGTCGCCATAAGTAAGACAAAAATCCTCGTTGCCGAGATAGGACTCGACGCGTTTGAGGCGGCCGCCGGTTTGGGTAGCAATGCCGGTATCTACCAGGGTCACCCGCCACGGTTCGGCAAATTGCTGGTGAACCTCCATCTTGTTCTTCGAGAGGTCGAAAGTCACGTCGGAAGAATGCAGGAAGTAGTTGGCAAAGTATTCCTTGATCGCATAGCCCTTATAACCACAGCAGATGATAAACTCGTTCACGCCATGAGCGGAATAGAGTTTCATAATGTGCCAGAGGATAGGTCTGCCTCCTATCTCTAGCATGGGCTTAGGTCGGAGCGAAGTCTCTTCGCTGAGGCGCGTGCCCATTCCGCCGGCAAGGATGACTGCTTTCATAGTTATGCCGGCGCTAACTCAGCAGAGCGAAGACGCACGTCGCTGGCAAAGGGTAAAATCATAGGTGCTATGCGTGGCGGGAAGGCTAAGGCAAAGCCCGGCGCCTTTAATGATAGGTTAGGATTATAGAAAGGATCACTTAGCAATTGCGCGCCCCACTTCTTTCGAAAAGCAGCAGCCTCGCGGAAGAACTGCTCGTCTGCTTCCGGTGTGCGAACGCGCCCGCGTGAGACGGATTCATGATGGATCAGATTTGCATACGGAGTGAGGATGACACGCAGACCGCGCTCGCGCAGGCGCAGGCAAAAATCGATATCGTTGTAACTCACGGCAAAATGTTCTTCGTCGAATCCGCCAGTCTCTTGGAAAACATCCTTACGTACTATCATGCAGGCTCCAGTCACAGCGGAACAATCCTGCTGTAAAGACAGGCGGTCAAAGTAGCCGCGAGAGCCACGCGGGACGGCGCCGAAAGCGTGCGCCGCCATCCCGCCGAGACCCAGGACGACACCGCCGTGCTGCAGGGTTTGATTTGGATACCAAAGCCGCGCGCCGACCGCACCTACTCTGGGTTGCAGGACGGGACTTACCATCTCTCGCAGCCATCCCGGCTCATCCACTTCGATATCGTTATTAAGAAACGCCAGGACATCTCCACGGGCGGCTTGCGCACCGAGGTTATTGAGTCGGCTGTAATTGAAAGCGCCACTCTCATGCAGGACCTGGGTATCCTTTTCCCTACTTAACTCAGCCAGGTAATCTCGCGTTGATCCTATGGTAGAATCGTTATCAACCACCACTAACTCGATCCGGTCGTATTCGGTTTGTTCGCGGATCCCTTCCACACACCGTCTTAGTAAGTTCACACGATCGCGAGTAGGAATAATAATCGAGACCAACGGAGGGCTTTCCGGTAACTCGTAAGTAACTCGGTGGCGCGCCGGATTTTCACGACACGCCGCAACCTGACCTTTGATTCCGCTGCGCTGAAGATGTTCCGTGAGCGCGCGGCGGGCACCGTTGGTTGCGTCAGGCTTGGCGTCGATTGCGTTGGCGAGACTTCCCCGTATCGCGCGCCAGTGATAAAGAATCCGCGGGATGTGTCGCACTTGTTCTGGCCGCAGCTTTTCAATAAGACGCAGGGCGAGGTCGTAGTCCTGAGAGCCGGCGAATCCTTCGCGGAAACCGCCTAAGTCTCGCAAAATCCCTGCGTGATAAACACCAAGATGGTTGATGTAGTTTTGCCCCAAAAATAACTCGGGGTTCCAATCAGGTTTGAAGTAAGGATCGGAGCGCAGACCTTCTTCGTTAATCTTATCTTCATCGGAATAGATCAACCGCGCTTCCGGATAGTTCTTAATTTCGCAGACCACGAAAGCCAGCGCGGTAGGAGGTAGAAGATCGTCCTGATCCAATAACGCGCACCAATCGCCGGAAGCGAGAGTCAGGGCAGACTTAGAGGCGGCGGCGATATGACCATTCTTCTCGCGAAAGGTGAGGACTATGCGTGAGTCACTTGTTGCGATCTTCTCCAGGAGCGGACGAACGCGCGCATCAGTCGAGGCGTCGTCTGCGATACATAGCTGCCAGTTAGAATAAATTTGAGCTTGAACCGACGCGATGGCCTCAGCTAGATGGACCAACTCAGGGTTATAAACTGGGAGTAGAATTGAAATGAGTGGATGTTGCGGAAGGGATCTTATCCTTCTCCGTAACGCAGGGCTCGACTCCGGAGATAGGCCGTAGGCCTCGATCCAGTCTCGATAAGTCATCTCCGGTCGCAGGGAAGATGCGTTGTCGTCGCCCCCGGCTTCGCCATTCCAGGCTGAAGGCAGCGAATCCATTTACGATTGCGCGAGTGTGGGCCTGGACATGGGCCGTTTTGAGCTCACCGCTTCGCGCAACAAAGTAACAAATCCTTCCGCGAAGCGAGCGAAGGTAAAATGTTGTTCGTAGGCCGGGCGCGCCTTCCTCGCGAACTCCTGGCGCAGCCGGGGCTCGCGCACCAGGCGCTGCATGGCTAGCGCCAGCGCCGTGGCGTCGCCGGGTTGGAAGAACAAACCGATCTCTTCACCGGATAAGTGTTCGGCCACCGCGCCGACCTTTGTGCTTAGGATAGGTTTCCCGAGCGCGAGGGCCTCCATCAAAATAAGCGGCCCGGTTTCATCCCAGGAAGCGGAAACGACAACGTCGCTGGCTTGAATGAAAGCGAGAGCCTCTTCATGAGTCACACTGTCGTGATAGGACAACTGGGAATACTTGCGCGTAGCTTCTTCGATCTCGCGCACGATGGCGTCGTCATGCGCCCGCCCGACGATTTGAAATTCCGCCTGTGAAAAAGTGTGGTCGGGCAGTTTGGCCAGCGCTTCGAGAAAGACGCGCTGTCCTTTGCGCTCTTCGATCGTGCCGAGCAAAAGGAATCTAACTATCTTACTCTCGCGCGCGGGAAGACCTTTAGTCGTTAGGCAGGGATCGGGAATACCGCTGTTCAAGATGCGCACTTCGCGCTCGGTGAAGAGTTGGTAAATCTGAGCGCTGCAAGTGTCCGGCGCGACGATGAGATCGGCCGCTTTCAAAGCGCTCCGGAGATTGATATCCGCCATGATATAGTGCTCCGCCACCTGGCCTTCGTGAATCCACCAAAGATGGGGCACGCCGGCCGTCTTGGCCGCGAGGATGATCGGCGCGCCAAAGATGGTGCTGGCCAAAACGCAATCGAACTCGCGGGCGAACTCAGCGAAGGAAGAATGACCCTGAATCGCCAGCGGATCGACGATAACCGGCAGACCGGCCTCCGTGAATTTTTCCCGCAGCGGACCTTCCTGCGGCGCAGCGACGACGACAAAGAAGCCATGTTCCTTGCACCAGACGGCGGTATGAAGGAGGAGCAACGGCGCGCCGCTCCAGCTCAGATCATGACTAACGAGAAGAAGATGAGTCTCGCGCAGGGTCGCGCCCGGACAGTTGCTTCCCCACATACGAATAGGTGTGGGTGAATCCTGATAAAGCCAGTCGCGCATGTTCTCGGGATAGTAGGGATCGTGACTGCTGTAGCCAGCCCAGCGTTGCCAGAGATAGATCGAGGCCCGATCTCTCGAGATAGTTGTTTCCTTCAGCTCGAGCGTGCTGATGGAAGCGTGACCCAGATGAGTCATGGTAACAAAAGGCGTATAAACGCAGCGCAAGCCGGCGGCGCGAATCTTGAAACATAGGTCAATGTCCGAGTGTGCAATGGGACTGTTTGTCGAATCAAACTGGCCGAGGCGAAAGAAGTCGTCGCGTCTCATCGCCAGACAGGCGGCAGAGAGCGCGGAAACGTCGCGCAGCGACTGGGCGAAGTTAAAGTAACTCGATGAGTCGGCCGGCCATTGGTGACAGGCGGTGCCGACAAGTCCTCTCACTCCAGTAACCAGACCGGCGTGTTGAATTTTACCGCTCTCGTAAAGTAACCTGGGCGCGACCGCGCCTATCTCAGGGTTCTCTAGTTGTTCGATGAGCTCCTGGACCCATCCAGGTTCGATCGGCACGACGTCGTCGTTGAAAAAGATAAGGCGCTCTCCCGTGGCCGCCGCCGCGCCGACGTTGCACTTATCGGAAAAGTTAAACGGTTTGTCGTAGGGAACGAACTTAAGGGAGATGGATTTGGGCGCGGCGTTTTCCAGGGTTTCTGCGAGGCCACTATTAGTGACGATAACAATTTCTAGATTCGGATAATTCGTATTCTTCGGTAACTCGAGGGCACAGGCTCGTCCGCGCGTGGGTGAGTCGGTCGTGACAATGATCGATACGCGCGGCCATCTAGTTATCGTTAGGCGGGCGCGGTTAGCAGTGGGATATTCGATGATTTCCGCGGGGAGATTTCGCCGCCGCATGGCGTCGGCCAGAGCGGCGAGATTGGTCTTACGAGCCTCTGGCTTTCCCCCGGCTGAGCCCGAGGCAGGATGCTCTCGCCAGTGGTAGAGCACGTGTGGGATATGTTTTATTTCGCGGGCCCGCTCGCTCGCGCGCAACGCGAAGTCATAGTCCTGAGATAAGTCGAATTCCTTCCGGTAACCACCTAGCTCTACGGCAAGGCTGCGTCGATACGCGGTGAGATGACCAACATACATGAAGGAGCAAAGAAGTTCCGGGCTCCATTCCGGCTTGAAAAAGGGTGAATGCCGATGGCTTTCCGTGCTATAGCGATCCTCATCGCTGTAAATCATATCCGCTGTCGGCGAGGCGAGAATGGCGCGCGCGACTTCGTGCAACGCAAAGGGCGCGAGTAAGTCATCGTGGTCCACACAAGCGACGAAGTCGCCCGTCGCCAGGGCCAGCGCGCGATTGGTATTTTCGGCGATGCCCAGGTTACTCGTTAGGCGTTCGATTTTGACGCGCTGGTCGGCCATGGCGCGTTGCTTCTCCAGAACGGCGAGAGTTTCAGCGTTGCTGGAGCCGGCATCGACGAGGCAGAGTTCCCAGTGCGAATAAGTCTGCGCTGTGATTGATGCCAGCATTTCTTCCAGAAAGGGCCCGGGAGTGTTAAAGGCCGGCAGGAGCAGACTGATCGTTGGGGCGCCGACTAACTCGACATTTTCGCGGCGCTGAGTTTCCAAGCTATTCTCGTTAGGCTCATGTTGCTCGATCCATTCGGCGTAACGTTCCTGATCTGTCTTAGGTCCGTCTCCGCGGGCGCTGCTAACACTCTTAACCAGAGCGGATGGCTCGGTGGCGATAGCTCTTTTGCGACGGAGAAGGTTCGCGGGAGCGCGTTTGAGTTCGCGCAAAATTCTCTCTCCGATCGGTCGCGGCTTTTTCGGTTCTTCGCCGGGTAGCGAAGGAAAGCAGCGCCCTTTTTTGCGGCAGGCTTTCTGGGCAGCTCTTATGACCTCTTTCTGTTCCTTGGCCAGGAGTTTATAGCGGTCGCGGTCGGCCTGGTATCTCTGCGCGACGCTGGTCCAATGCTTGAGCTGCTCAAGCTGCGCATCCATCACGAGCTGCGCCTTGGCGCGATCGCGCCGGAGCGAGTCGCGATCGCGCTGCCAGGCTTCAAAGCGCGGTTGCAAGTTCGCGAGAGTTTCTCCTTGTTCCTTGAGGATGCGCTGCGTTTCGCGGCGCTCATCGAGGATGGTATCGAGCCACACCTGGCGCGCAGTGAGAGACGCGACCTCGCGCGCGGCCTCAGTCGCGAGATGCTGTGCGTCCATGCGCTCGGCGGCGAGTTGATAGAAGATATTCAAGTCCGCAGCGTGGCTCTCATGGAAAAGCCAATCGAATCTTTGTTCGAGGAGATCATTCTTAGAAATAGCCGAGGCTACTCCGAGACCTATCCCCGTGGAAAATCGAACAGCGTGACGGTTAGCTATCCATTTCTCCCAGACAGGTCCAGGCGCGTCGGCACGTTCGAGCGCGAGACCATGAAATAAACTCAATCCTGACGGCGCAAGAAGCGGTTCGTAGGTTGACAAAACTTTCTCGAGCTCGTTGCCGGAATCTATCTCATCGATAAAGAGGAGGTCGATCTCCCCTCCTATCGCGCTCGACACGTCCGCGCGTAGCTCGCTGACGTTTTGGTATAACTCTTCTTCTAATAACACTGCACGCCGCCAAGTCTCATCTTCGATTGCGCCATCACGTCCCAGGGCGATACAGCGAGTCGTTAGGCCAAGCTCTTTCACCGCCTGACAAACGGCGAAATGGATCTGTCCATCTCCGAAGGTGTGAGTAACGACACGCGCGGGTTTGGTCAGCGCAACCAGATCGTAAATGAGCGGCAAGGAATAGGCCGCCGATCCTCCAGTAAACCATTGCGGTTGGAATCCGCGCAGGCTGGGAAGCTTCTCAAACATATAAGGCGGATGAAGGTCTGACGGTGGAATCCTACACGACGCCAGCACAACAGGTCGCTGCATCTCCTGAGATTGTGAATTTAATTTTCGGGCCTGCAACTTTTCCGCGCCCACTTCTGCGCTAGCCTGCGGCAGAAACCGATTGGGAAACGCACACGTGCCGCAAAGTTTTTTCATCGCCAATGGCAGCCCGATCCCGATGACGACGCGCTATCGCTGTCTCCATTTAAGCGAACAACTCCGGCTGCTCGGGTACGAAACCGAGATGGTGGATTGGTGGGAGGAAGCGAAGGTCGATGCCGAGATGCCGCTGCGATTCGATGTCATCGTTCTTTATCGCCTGATGATGTCGCCCGCGCTCGCGCAGCTGATCGCCGCCGCGCAACGGCTGGGTAAGCCGGTTATTTTTGATACCGATGATTTAATCTTCGAGCCTGACCTGATCTCAGCGCATCGCGCGGTAAAAGATCTGTCGCAAGAGGATCAGGCACTCTACGCGGTCGGTGTCGGTCGTTACTTGCAAACCTTGTTAGCGTGCGATGCGGTGGTGACTTCGACGCCGGTGCTGGCGGAACTGGCGCGCGCGCGGGGGAAGCGCGCCTTCGTCCATCGGAATAGTCTTGGGATAGAGATGCAGGCGTTGGCCGATCGACTGCCTAAGAGTTATCGGGAGGAAGGCGTCGTGATTGGTTATGGAAGCGGCACGCATACTCACGATGTGGACTTTCTCGAGGTTGCCGACGCGCTCGCCTATGTGTTGGATAAATATCCTGAAGTGGAGCTGTGGCTGGTCGGCCCGCTAACTATCTCATCGAGCCTGGAGAGTTATGGCGAAAGAATACGAAAGTTTCCAGTGCTGGATTGGTCCGGATGGTTTGAGCTGGAGAATAAGATGGACATAGCTCTTGCGCCGCTTGAGTTGGATAACATCTTTTGCCGCGCCAAAAGCGAGATCAAGTTTGTCGAAGCAGGCGTGGTCGGTGTGCCCATCGTAGCATCCGAGATAGATCCCTATCGCGATTCAATGACTCATGGCACAGACGGGTTACTGGCCAGGAGCATGCAGGATTGGATCGGTGCCCTTTCCTCTCTCATTGAAAATCCAGAACTAAGAAGAGAAATGGGTGTGCGCGCCAGAGCGACAGTGAGCCAACGTTACAGTCTGCAGGCGCGGGCCGCCGATCTCAGACTTATCCTGCCTGAGTTAGGAGTAGCATGAGCGTTCCTCTCTTGATGAACTGGCTCGTGCCGGAACCCTTTCCCGGTGCCGGGGGCGACATAGGATTGTTTCGTCTTACACGCTATCTCTCGGAGTTCGGACATGAGTGTAATGTCTATGTCATTCACTATGAACTGATGAATGACTGGACGACCGAAGAGATAGGTCTCTACGTGCGGAAGCATTTTGGACCTACCCGTGCGCGCTATCATCGCTGGACGGGAATGATCGGCGACGCCGACTGCACCTTTGCTACCTTTTGGCCAACGGTGGAAAGCCTGCTGCCGCTGCCTAACGGCGGCAAACGCTATTACATCGTGCAGGATTGGGAACCTATCTTTTATCCCGACCACCAAGAGCATCGCGAACGCGCGGAAAGGACTTATCACGCCGGACTGCATTGTATAACTCTTGGACCGTGGGTAGCAAAAGTCCTGCAAGATCGCTACCATGTCTCCGCGGACTACTTTGATTTTGCGATTGACGACGAGGTTTACTGGCCTCGTCCAGGTTTGCGCGGCCCGGGTCGGCGAGTTTGCTTCTATGCCAGATCGAGCACGCCGCGGCGCGCTTACGAGGTCGGCATCAAAGCCCTGGAGTTAGTGAAGCGCCGTCTGCCGGAAGTAGAGATAGAGTTATTCGGCGCGGACGATCTTTCCCCCGCGCCGCCGGCGGACTTCATTAATCGCGGGATGCTCGGACACGACGACTTGGCGAGGTTATTCTCCAGTTGCGACGCAGGTCTGGTTTTCTCTTTGACTAATCCGTCTTTCGTCCCACTCGAGATGATGGCTTGCGGCTGCGCGGTGGTCGAACTGGCCAGCGAACGCTTCGAAGGCATTCTCACGCACAATGAAGATGCCTGGCTGGTGGAACTGAATTCGGAAAAGGTAGCGGAAGGGATTTGTCACCTGCTGGAGGACGACGCTTTGCGTCAACGCATCGTCGAGCAAGGGCTAAGTCGTACGCGCACGATGAGCTGGCGCAAATCCGTGCGGCAAATCGAAGCGATTGTCTTAAGAGGCATTCCCGAGTCGGAAAGGATTCTCGGCCAGCCTAACGAGAGAAGGATCGGAGTAACCGCCGCCTAAGCCCGCGCAGGCCGCGATATTTTCGCACCCGCCACACGATGGTATGACCGTTGCTCACCTTATCGTCAGTCTCCGCAAATGTGACTAACTCAAGGCTCGCGTTGACATGAGTGCGGTTGAACCACGGGCCGATCTCGTGCAAGAGCTGTGGCGAGAAGACGGTGTAATGACTGCGTGCCGGACCACCTACCTCTGCGATGCGGTCTTCATAAGTCGTACGCTTCTCATAGTGACTTTCTAATTCGCGCAACGGAGTAAGAGGACGCGAACGATCCGCGGGATCGGCGTCGCGCTTCGGCACAATGGCAAAGATGTAACCGCCCGAGCGAACTACGCGCACCCATTCCTCAAGCGCGCACAAAGTGTTCGGCAGGTGTTCCCAGACATGCGAATGGATGACGAAATCCGTGCTGTCTTCCGCTAACGGAAGATCGGCCGCGTCGGCGGCGAGATCGATCGGGGCCACCGCGCCGCAGTTTTCGACCTGCATCTTTTCGTAATAGTTATAGTCGTTCGCGTCAGTCTCGGCCGTTAGACCTACGGAACGTGTTTTTAGTCCGAAAGGATTGTGTGCGGCCGGACCAATCTCGATTCCTTCCAGACCATCCAACACTTGGTGCGCGAGTTGCGATTCGCGGAAGACTCCGCCGATGGAGAGAGGCGAATCAGGCATCGGTTTCAGGCGCGGCGCAAAGGACTCTTGGCAAGATCACAGTTATGCACGAGACGATCAGGGAATGAAACATCCGATATTGCGGCGTATCCCGGGCGCCCGGCAGTGGATCGAAAAGATGGAGCGGCTCGAGGGCGAGCGCGATCGCGTGACGCAAAAGCTGGAGAAGCTGCAGGCGCGCCTGGATTCTCTAGCGCGCGCTCCTGTGCTTGGGCGTTCTGAATATAAGGCGGTGTGGACGGAGTTATCCAAGAGCGCGGATTCAGCTAAGTGGCACATAGGAGGGGTCGATGAAGAAGCGTGGTTTGAAACCACGGGCATCGCAACCAGGGAAGCTCTGGCCAGCTCAGTTGGCATAAGGGCGGAGGATACGATTCTGGAAATAGGTTGCGGAGTAGGCCGAGTGGGCAAGCAGTTAGCGCCTTTGTGTCATAAGTGGATCGGATGCGATGTTTCACCACATATGTTGGAACTTGCTGCCCAACGGCTGAAGAGTTTTTCTAATGTTGAGTTATACGAAGTCGGCGGATTTCATCTTCACCCAGTGCCCGAGACTTCGGTGGATGTGGTCTATTCCACGGTTGTCTTCATGCACTTGGAGGAATGGGATAGGTATAACTATATCCTGGAGGCGAAGCGTGTCCTGCGGCCCGGAGGCAGGCTCTATGTAGATAACGTTAGTCTTTGTTCGGACTTAGGCTGGGAGGTCTTTGAATTGCATCGGCAGATTCCCGCCGACCAGCGGCCGCCGCATATCACGAAACACTCCACGGAAAGCGAGTTAAGGACTTATCTCGAGCGCGCCGGATTTAGCGGGATTGAGAGTAGGGAATCCGGTCAGTTCGTTCATGTCTGGGGGACGAAGGGCGACTCATCTGCGTGATGACTGCGGCAGAGTTACCTTCTCGGCGTTTCGAGCCTTTGCGCTATGGGTTGGGCGCTTGGACGGAACATATCTTTTTTGCCTACGACCTGGTCGCTGAGCTAAGACCCCAGGTGTTAGTCGAGCTGGGAACGGATCGCGGCGAGAGTTACTTCGCTTTCTGTCAGTCTGCGCTCGAGAATCATACCGGGACGCGATGTTTTGCGGTCGATCATTGGCAGGGAGATACTCATGCCGGGAGTTATGACGATGCGACATTCGCAGATGTCTGCGCACATAACTCTAAACACTACGCGAGCTTTTCGATCTTATTACGATGCAGCTTTGATGCCGCCTTGGAACAGTTTGCTCCCGCGAGCATCGACCTCCTGCATATCGATGGCTGTCATACGGAAGAATCAGCGCGGCACGATGTAGAGTCATGGCTGCCAAAGTTGCGGCCTGGTGGAATCCTTCTCATGCACGATGTGGCGGTGCGCGTGCGTGATTTTGGGGTGTGGAAGGTGTGGGCGGAGTTACGGGAGCGGGGTCGTTCGTTCGCTTTTGAGACTTCGCCGGGGTTGGGAGTTTGGGAAAAGCCACCCGCGCAGAGTCAGCCGGCCTTGCTCGAAGCGCTCATGGGTCGTCCCGAGCGGATTGGAGCGAAGCGCGACGAAGTCGAGGGATCCCGTGGGGTGAGCGGGAAAAGTGGAAGCCGGAGCGGCGCGATTACTCCCCGGGATCCTTCGACTGCCCTGCGCTCCGCTCAGGATGACGGAGGTGGTGAGCGTTTGGTTGTCCAAGAGTTGTGCAGTAATTACCGCGAGCGAAACGCCGCTTTGCAGGAAAAGATGACGCAGCAATGGCTCGACGGAAGCATCCGCACGGCGCCGATGGCGAGCGAAACAGTTATCCAAGTTTTTTGGCAGGGCGCTGAGGGCTACGCCGAGGAACGCTCGATCGATGCGCGGATCGGTCATGAGAGTTGGAAAGAGGTTAAAATTCCGTTGCCGGCGAGCGGCCCTGTGAGCGGTTTGCGGATCGATTTTTTTAGCGCTCTAACGATCGTGGAGATCGCGGAAATCTCTGTCGGAACAGCGCACGGAATTTATTCTTATCGCGCGACGACGAAGGCCGAGTGCGAGGCGATCTCGTTAGGCGGCGATTGTGTCAGACTGAGCGCCCAGCCTTTTCGTGTGCAAATAACTGGAGTGGATCCGCAGCTCTATTTACCACGGTTTTCGCCGGCACTCGATGGGAACGGGTTAGTAGTGAGTTTGCGGCTGCGGGTGGAGGGGCGCTTTGCCAACGCCCTCGGCGGTTAAAAACCGCCGCTCCTTGTCAGACTTTCGCGTCGCGCAACGGACGCGATAGGTCGTCTTTTACCCGATCGAGGATGCCGTTAACGAAGCGCCCGGAGTCCGGCCCGCCAAATTCCTTGGCTAACTCTATCGCTTCATTAATCGAGACAACCGGTGGGATGTCGTCGCGGTAGAACATTTCGTAAATCCCGAGTCGTAGGACGTTGCGATCGACCGCGGAGATGCGGCGGAATTCATAGTTCTCACAGTAGCGCGTGATGCGGTCGTCGATCTCCGGCAAATGCTGGAGCATGCCTTCGATGAGTGGTTGCGCGAATTGCTGCACGCTCGTTTTCGCAGGGCATAGCTCCCAGAATTCCGCGAGCGTTTCCGGGCCGTCGCCGCCGTGAAGGTCGCGCCAGAAATGGTATTGCAGCGCCGAGCGGCGCGCTGAGTGACGCTTGCCCATCCTATTTGTGCAAGGTCGGGAGTAGATTCGTCATCGCGAACGCGGCGCGTGCGGCTTCGGTGCCGCGATTGATTTTGTCACCGAGGCAACGCTCTTTCGCCTGGGCTTCGTCGCGCACACTTTGCACGGCGTGAATAACAGGCACGCCATACTCGAGCGCGATCTGCTGCAGCGCCTGCGTGACGACATCGCCCAGCAAACGCGCGTGATCGGTCGCGCCTTCGATGATGACTCCGAGCGCGATGATCGCGTCCACGTTTTTCTTCGCGGCCACTTCCTTGACGACGAGCGGGATTTCGAAAGCTCCGGGCACGAGGTGAAGAGTGACGGTGGATTGCGGCGAGAGCGCGCGCAGCTCGTCGGTGCAATGATTAACCAGCCCTTGGACATACTCAGGGTTGAACTGGCTCGCGACGAGGGTGAAGGCACGCTTGACAACCATGGCGGCGCGCGGCCTTGGCGGGACAATGGTAGACATCGTTAGGCTACCCGACAGCTAAAGTAAGTGTCCCATCTTGAGCTTCTTCGTCTCGAGATATTTGGCGTTATGCGGATTCGGCGCGCTGCGGATTGGGACCTGTTCGACCATTTGAATGCCGTACCCTTCGAGACCTACAACCTTCTTGGGATTGTTAGTGAGGAAACGGAATTTGCGCACGCCGAGATCGTACAAAATCTGCGCGCCGATGCCGTAGTCTCTCAGGTCGCTGGCGAAGCCGAGCCGGGCATTGGCCTCGACCGTATCGAGACCTTCCTCCTGCAATTTGTAGGCGTGAATTTTTGCCGCCAGTCCGATGCCACGACCTTCCTGCCGCATGTAAACAAGGACTCCGCCGGCTTCGCTGATCTGCTGGAGCGCGGCGTGGAGCTGATTACCGCAATCGCAGCGGCGCGAACCAAAGACATCACCCGTGAGACACTCACTATGCACCCTAACGAGTATAGGTCTCGTTTTGGAAACCTTCCCTTTCACGAGCGCGAGATGATGTGCGCCATCGACGGTCGAGCGATACATGTGCAAATCGAAATCGCCGTAATCGGTTGGGAGCTTCACCACTTGTTCGCGCTCGATCAGCTTTTCGCTCACCCGCCGATGCGCGATCAAGCTCTGGATCGTGCAAATCCGGAGCCGATGTTTTTTCTTGAACGCCATCAACTCCGGCAAGCGCGCCATCGTGCCGTCGTCGTGCAGGATTTCGCACAGGACACCAGCGGGTTGCAGACCGGCAAGACGCGCGAGATCGACCGCAGCTTCAGTGTGGCCCGCGCGCCGCAGAACGCCGCCCTCCTGCGCGCGCAAAGGGAAGATATGACCGGGCTGCACCAGATCTTCGGGGACTGATTTCGGGTTCGCGATGACGCGGATGGTAGCGGCGCGATCGTGCGCGCTGATGCCGGTGGTAACTCCTTTCGCCGCGTCCACCGAGACGGTAAAATCGGTGCGATACATTTCTCGATTTTGCGCCACCATGCGCTGGAGGCCGAGCTGCTCGGCGCGCTCCGTGGTCACGGGCGCGCAGATGAGGCCGCGGCCATGCATCGTCATGAAATTGATCGCCTGGGGCGTGGCTTTCTGTGCAGCCATGATGAGGTCGCCTTCGTTCTCGCGATCGGCATCGTCGGTCACGATGACCATTTTGCCCGCGGCGAGGTCGCGGAGCACGTCATCGATGGCGTCGAATTGAAACGCTTCGGGCGCTTGGATGATCATCGGACCACTAACATTGCCGCCGGGGCGTGCCTCGGCAACGGATTTCGGGGTTGGGTGGAGGCGCCGATAGCTCCTATAGGTCCCATGGGTCTTATGGGACTTATCAGCCTAACGAGAAATATCCGCCTGGCTCAGCATCTTAAAGCCTTCGCCCTGCAACACCGAGCAGGCGCATTCGGCGTCATCCACGTGCATGGCGAGCGCGGCTAATCCGTGCGGTCGCGTGAGCAGCGGATAACTAAAATGCATATTCACCTCCGCCATGAGCAAAGCCGCGAGCAGCTCCGCCAGTTCCGTCGCGACTTCCTGCATCTCCACTACGACCATCTCGCAGACGCTGTAGGGCACGTCGTGTTCGTGGAAAATATTCTCCACCGTCTCGGGGTCGCTCACCACGATGCGGGCGATGGCGGAATCGGTCTGCTCCGCGATGCTGAGGGCGACGACGTGGGTGTTGCGGGTGCTGAGCAGCTTCACGATGTCGAGCATCGCACCCACCTTGTTCGGGAGGAAAACGGAAAACTGTTTCACCAGCGAGCCGCCGAGCTTCGAGGTGATTTCTGGATTTGTCAGAGCCATAAAAAATCGCGAGGACGCGAGCCGGGACTATGCCGTCACCCGGTAGGACAAGGCAAATCAATAGTGTGCGCGCATGTTTTGGCTTATTTGCGCCGGCGGCGTTCCGGGCGGATGAGTCGGACGCCGCGCCGGCGACCGAGAGCGCACCAGATGGCAGAGTCTTCGATGAACCGTTACGTCGCTTTTCTTCGCGGGATGAACCTGGGCAAGCGGCGCGTCGCGATGGCCCGGCTGAAAGAGTTATTCGAAGAAATAGGACTCGCTAAAGTTGAGACATTCATCGCGAGCGGGAACGTTCTCTTTTCCAGTAAGGCAAAGGATGTGAGCAAACTGGAAACGAGAATCGCGGGTCGTCTGGAAGAGTCACTTGGTTATCGTGTCGATACTTTTGTTCGGCACGCGAAGGAGGTCGTGGCGATCGGCAAAGCCAGGGCGTTTTCCGAGGAAGGTAATGAAGGTATAACTGTCCATGTCGGCTTCTTGCACGATAAGCTCCCGGCAGACATCGGCCGGAAGCTGACCGCACTGCAGACAGACGAGGATGAGTTTCGAGTTAATGGCAAAGACTACTACTGGCTCTGCCGGGTGCGCGTCTCGCAATCCAAAGTCTGGAGCTCACGCGAAATGCGTGCGCTCAAGTTGCCTTCTTCGTCGATGCGGAATATGACCAGCCTCCGCAAACTCATCGCGAAACATTTCAACTAACTCTAACTCCTATGACTAGAAGCCATCTCATGACCACGCTTGTCATCCTGAGCGAAGGGCAGCGGAGTCGAAGGATCCCGATGGGTTTCCGCGAAGCTTTCGTTTCCCGCAGGTGATAATTTCACCGAAACTCCACGGGATCCCTCGACTGCGCCTTCGGCTTCGCTCGGGATGACACGCGATGTATGATGGCTTGTAGTAAGAGTGACACACCGGATGAGCTTTGGATCAAAAAGTGGCTCGACTCTGTCGTCGATGGCTCGGCCACCATGAGTCAGCGCAAGCTCTCCTCCGTGGAGAAGCACGGAGGTCTGCGCGCCGCCAAAGCCTTGGCGAGAGAAAAGAAAGTGCACTTAGTCCAATTGGAAGACGACAAGGGTAATGAGTTACTTGCTGCCAGCCTTAAACCTTTCAAAGTGCTCTGCTAAGTTTGTCCCATTATTTTATTCGCCGCTAACTCTGCCATAACTCGTTGCGTCACCCATGAGACCTACTTTTATCCTAACTCTTCTCGCGGTTTCTCTTTTGTCTGGTTGCGCGGGTAGCTCATCTCATCTTCTCGGCACGGCGCGGGCTCCGATCGATCCGGCGCAGGTGCAGATTTATCGAACTCCGCCGGCTCATTTTGAGCGCATCGCAACTCTGGACGCGAGCAGTGGCGCGCGCTTTTTCCATGGGAGTCAGGCGACCGATGCCGACGCCATTCAGCGCTTGAAAGAAGCGGCCGCCAAGGTAGGTGCCAACGGCGTCCTGCTCACTCTGGTGGGCGACGAACCGAGCGGCTCCATCGGCCTCGGTTTCGGAGGCGGCGGTTACTCGCGGAATACTGCCGTCAACGGCGAAGCGAGCGGTGCCGCGCCTTTGGTGCGGACCGGCGCGCATGGCCTGGCTATCTACGTCCCCGCGCAACGTTAGCGTCACGCCGGTTTGGCGCGCGGAGATTCCGCCGCTAAGTTGCGACCTATGTTTGGAATTTGGCGAGAGCGTAAGCGGAAACAGCTCCGCGCCCAGCCTGTGCCCGCGTCCTGGCGCGCGATCATCTCACGCAACGTCAAGTTCTTCGACCGCCTCCCGCCTAACGATCAGCGAGAGTTACTCGGCCACCTCCAGGTCTTCCTCGCGGAGAAGCGTTTCGAAGGTTGTGACGGCTTACAACTCACTGATGAGATTCGGCTCACGATTGCGGCGCAAGCCTGTCTGTTGCTGCTGCATCGGCGGACCGATTATTTTCCGCGGCTCCTAACTATCCTGGTCTATCCTTCGGGCTATATCGTGCATGAGAATAGACATATCCAGGATGGGGTCTGGACCGAGGGCCGGACCGGACGTTTAGGTGAGACTCATCGGCAAATGGGCTCGCTTGTTTTAGCCTGGGACGCCGCGCGGGAAGGTGCGGACGATCCCGCCGATGGCAAGAATCTGGTCATTCACGAATTCGCGCATCAGTTAGACTTCGAGGATTACGCCGCGGATGGCGTGCCTGCTCTCGCCTCGCGCGAAGACGAGCGCTCATGGGCGATGGTGATGCGGACTGAGTTCTCGCTCCTGCGCTCGGCGGACGAGACTGGTATCCCGACTTTGCTCGATACTTATGGCGCGACCAACCCCGCGGAGTTCTTTGCCGTAGCGACAGAAGCATTCTTTGAAAGACCGCATGCGCTGCGCCGGCTTCATCCCAAGCTATACGGCGAGCTGCAACACTTCTTTCGGCAAGACCCAGCCCTTTATTCCAGCGAAGAGCTGGTCGCGGCCGGGGGCAAATCTGCCTAACGAGTAAAGGTCGGATTTTTCATGGACGACGAAAACGAACTCATCGCTCTGCGGCGTCGAAAACTCGAGACGCTGCGGTCGTTAGGCGAAGCGCCTTATGGTCGTGGCTTTGAAACGAGCGGCGACATCGGTGAAGTGCGCGCGGGTTTTGCCGAAGGCGAGACGCGCCGCATCGCCGGCCGCATCACGGCGCATCGCGACATGGGGAAGAGTCACTTTCTCGACCTGCGCGATGCTACGGGCCGGTTGCAGGTCTATGTCCAGGCGAAGGAGTTAGGTCCCGCAAGGATGGAAGTCTTTGGGTTACTCGACCTGGGGGATTTTATTGGGATGGAAGGAACCTGTTTCCTAACTAAGACTGGCGAACCGACTTTGAAAGTGCAGAGCTTCGAAGTGCTCGCGAAAACTCTTCGGCCGCTACCCGAAAAATGGCATGGCCTGACGGATGTGGAAGCGCGCTACCGGCAGCGTTATCTCGACTTGGTAACTAACGAACGCTCGCGTGAAATCTTTGCCCAGCGCATTACCATCCTGCGCGAGATGCGGCTGTTCCTGGAAGCCCGCGGCTTTCAGGAAGTAGAAACGCCGATGCTCCAAGCGGTGCCCGGCGGCGCCGCGGCGGAACCTTTTCGCACTCATCATAACGCGCTGGGTCTTGATCTTTATCTGCGCATCGCGCCGGAGTTATATCTCAAGCGGCTACTTATTGGCGGGTTCAACAAAGTCTTTGAGGTGAACCGTAATTTCCGCAATGAAGGAATCTCCCGCCGGCATAACCCGGAGTTCACCATGCTCGAAGCCTATTGGGCTTATGCCGATTTCGAGAAGGTGGCCGAGCTAGTCGAAGAATTGATCTGTCATCTGGCGCTGATAGTTAGAGGAGGCCTCGAGGTAGAACATCACGACAGCGACGGCAATCTCATCCGCACTCTAAATCTCGCGCGCCCGTGGCGTCGTGCGCGCTATCGCGACCTTGTTGCCACCGCCGCGGGCGGCGACTGGTTTAGCCTAACGAGTGAAGGACGCCGCGAAAAGGCGACCTCGTTAGGCGTTGAGATCAATCCACGCATGGCGGACTATGAAGTGACCCAGCAGGTTTTCGAAAAGATGGTCGAGGAGAAAACGTTCGATCCGCTCTTCGTCACTCATTGCCCGAAGGAACTGGTCCCCCTGGCCAAGCAAAATCTGGAGGACGATTCCCTAGTCGACGTCTTCGAGCTAATCATCAACGGCCAGGAGATCGCGCCCGGCTACTCCGAGTTGAACGATCCCTTCGTGCAGCGCCGTCGGCTCCTCGAGCAGGCCGGCGAAGAGACGCAAAAGCTCGATGAAGATTTTCTCCTCGCGCTGGAACACGGCATGCCGCCGGCCGGCGGCTTCGGTCTGGGAGTCGATCGCCTAACGATGCTCCTGACCGGCGCGGAGTCGATTCGCGACGTCATTCTTTTCCCGCTCCTCAAGCCGAAGAGAAGCTAGAAACTCCATGCCGTTTCTTCCGGCCGAGAAGTCCTGGCGGCGGCTGTTTTTCTGCGCCCTCGCTTTTTTTCTTCTCAGCCGGCTCCTTACCCTGACGGCCTTCCCCATTTTCAACGACGAAGCGATCTACCTGCAGTACGCGGAGCGCATCCATGCGGACTGGGCGAAAAATAAATTCGTCTCGATCGATAACGCCTACGGTGATTGGAAACCGCCGCTGCAATATTGGCTGGCTGCGCCGGTCATTCGCTGGGGGAACGATCCGCTCGTCGCTGGTCGCGCGGTCGCTCTGCTCGTTTCGCTCGGGGGATTTTTTGGGTTCTACCTTTTCGCGAAGGAACTTTTCGGTGAGCGCGAGGGCGTGCTTGCCGCCGCGCTCTACGCGCTCTGTCCGCCGGTCCTTTTTCATAACAACGAATTCATCGCCGAGACCTTTCTCTTTTCGACCGCCCCCTTTGTTTACTGGGCATTGCTCAAGGCGATGCGGCCGGAAAAATTCCGCTGGCTCTGGTTGATCGCGGCGTTGATTTGCTCGAGCGCGATCCTGCTTTTTAAACAGTCCGGGACGCTCCTGTTGGTCGTCGCAATTTTTCTTCCCTGCGCCCGATTTCGCCGCGGAGCGCGGAAGGATTTTCTTTTCAACCTCCTGGTCGTCGCGGTCGTGATCGTCCTGGCAAAGATAACCGCCGGCCTGATTTTGCCTTCCGAGTTCGGCGCCGCCCGGGCGCGTTTCAACAGCCATTGGGTGATGAGTGCGGGAGAATTGTTGAAGTTTCCCACCGCGGTCTGGGGCGCGAACCTTCGGCTCGTCGCGGATTATTGCGGCGCCTACTATTCCTGGCTCGTCCCGGTCTTTTTCGGTGTCTTTCTCTGGCTTGCCTGGCGTCGCAAAAATCTGCCGGAAATTGCGCTCGCGGCGATTTGCCTAACGAGTGCGTGCGCAATTATTTTTCTTCTCCGCGGGTTCAACGAATACCTTTTCAACACCGCGGTCATCGCCACCCTTCTCCCGCTCCTGGCGCGGACGGGAGTGCTCGTGTGGGAGCTCGCGCCCGTCGGTTCGCTTCGCCTTGCCCGGGCCGGATTTCTGGCGGGCGCCGGGATGCTGCTCGCCTTTTGGAGTTACCAGCTCGTGCTCATGAAAATCGCGCCGGCCCGCTATATCGAACGCAGCACCTCGTGGGCGCGGGCCAATTACCTGCGCGGCTGGCCGACCGGCTTCGGCATCCCGGATGTCGTGAAGATGCTCGAGAAGGAAAAGCGTCCTGGTATCATTTTCGCCGACGGGCAGTGGGGCAATCCGCGGACCGCGCTCGAGGTTTACCGCGATCGCTTTCCGAATTTGCGAATCGTTCCGATCTCCCGGGCGTTTCTCGATCGCGAGCAAACCCGCGCCCTGAGCGAAGAAGCGCGCCGCACGAACGCGGTTCGCTTTGCGATTTTCTCCGCAGACCCGGCGGGTCGGCGTCCCCTTTGGCAGGAAAACGTCGAGCGCGAGATGTGCGCTGAACGGACCGAAATCAGAGCGGTTTCCGATCAGATGCCGATCGTAGTCTGCCGGTTCTAAGCTCTATGTTTTTTGGTGCGCTTTCGACGCCTCCGAGCGGATCGTCCTCGAAGCGAATCCGGTGAAGTAACTCAGCAAGTCTTCGAGAACCTCGTGGAAGAAAAGACTTTCGATCCCTGCTTCGTGACTCATTGTTCGAAAGAGTTAGTGCCATTGGCGAAACAGAATCTGGAGGGTGACTCATTGGTCGATGTCTTTGAATTAATCATCAACGGCCAGGAAATTGCGCCCGGTTATTCCGGGTTGAACGACCCGCTCGTGCAACGCCGCCGTCTGCTCGAACAAGCCGGCGAAGAGACGCGAAAACTGGATGAAGATTTCCTTCTCGCGCTCGAGCACGGCATGCCGCCCGCGGGTGGATGGGGGCTCGGGGTCGATCGCCTAACGACGCTCCTGACAGGCGCGGAATCGATTCGCGACGTCATTCTTTTCCCGCTCCTCAAGCCGAAGCGCGAGTGACACGCGCGCGCGTTGTGGTGTCATGACGACGTTTCATCTTCCGAACGCTGAGACTTATTTGGCCGAGTACGATCGTCTGGCCGATTCGTTAGGCGTGCCGCACCGCGCGCCGGCGCCGGGAGAGGTCGAGTTTCTGCGTGAGGTGACAGTAAGAGAACGTTTCCCTTTTAGTATGATGACCGGAGCCGAGCTGTTTTTCGCCGGCGGCGTCGCCAGTCTCTTGGCGCCAAGACTGGCAATCGAGATAGGAACCGCGTCTGGCTTTTCCGCCGCGGTTTTGGGAAAGGTTATTGCTATGCGCGCGCACGAGTCAGGCCGTCCCCTTACCGGGCCCTTGTTGCATACGATAGACTTAAAGACGGAAGATAAACGTGCGACGACTCAGCCCATTGGGTATGCCATCGCGCAAGTTACTCCAGAGTTACAAAGCCAGATTGTGGTTCACCCCCTGCGTGATTCCACTTATGCGCGCGAGCTGGTGCGGGGCGACGAGCTGACCCTCGCTTTCGTGGATGGCAATCATCAACATCCCTGGCCCCTGCACGATGTCCTGCAACTGCAATCATTGATGCCGAGTGGTTGGATTCTGCTGCACGATATCGACCTGCCACATTTTGCCGGTGACGCTTACACGCCACGGTTTGGGGCGAAGTATGTCTTCGACTCCTGGCCGGATAAGAAAATCGGGGCCGGCAATATCGGAGCGATCAAGTTGCCGGAGAATCGGCGTTCGTTAGGCCAACTTGTTGCTCATCTGCGTGAGCTACCGTCTGAAGTAAGTCCCAACGGTTGGAAGAAGCGCTGGCAGGAGATCGACGCGCTCCTGCCAAGACTGGCCTAACGACAGTTGCTAATCAGGCTTTTTTCCTTTTCTCGTTAGGCGAAACCGAGGGCAACTGCGCAGCCCGGCGGGCCGCCTGCTCGGCGTCGCCAACGCGGCCGAGGGCGCGATATTCCTCCGCCAGATGCATCCAGGTCAGCTGGTGCGCGGGCGCGAGCTTGGCCGCGCGCTCGAGCGAGTCCACCGCATCGCGATGCCGGCCCTCCCGGGCATAGGCCAGGCCGAGGTATTCCCAGGCCGGCGCAAATTTTGGCGCGAGCTTGGTGCCGCGGCGCAGATGTTCGATCGCGGGAGCAGTCTGCCCAGTTTCCTCGAGACAAAAACCAAACTGGGTTTGCACGAGGTAGCTGTTAGGCAAAAAATGCGCGGCGCGTTGCAACGGACCGACGGCGTCGGGGATTCGGTTCAGGTTGATGTAGGCGAACCCGATCGTGGCCAGCATGCCGGCGTTATCGGGAGCGAGGTCGGCCGCGCGGGCGAGCGCGTGCAGGCTTTCCGTCGGGTGCCCGAGCGCTTTCTCCGCGCGCGCCAATTCCACCCACGAATAGAGAAGCGCTGGCGCCAGCACGGTCGCTTTCTCGGCGTGAGCGAGCGACTCGGCTTTCCGGCCCAGCCGCCCCTCACAGGCGCTGAGCATGATCCAGGGCACGGCGCTGTTCGGGGCGAGCGCGGCGAATTTTTGATAGCTGCCAAGCGCCGCCGGGACCTGTTGTTGCGCAGCTTGCACTGCCCCAAGAAGGAACCAGGCGTAGCCGAATTTTGGTTGCAGGACGACGGCGCGCTCGAGCTCCTTCTGCGCGAGGCTCATCTGCCGGGTCACCGTGAGCAGGGCGGCATCGACCGAGAGGACGGAAGCGCTCTTGGGATACAGGAGCGTGAGGTGATGGGACGCACCGATCGCTCCTCGGTAATCTTTCCGCTTTATGGCCTCCATGAGGTTTTTCCCCGTCGGGCTTTGGAAGGCCGGGTCTTCCTGCTGTAGCGCGCTCTGGGCAGGATTTTTTATCAACTTCTCGGGCGGCGGCAACTTCTTGAGCAGGCTGTCGATCGACGGCTCCTGCGCGGCGAGGCGGGCGACGCCGGCGAAAAAGAGCAACCCGAAACCGAGCGCGCGGCAGAGAATTTTCATCGGCGCACGCTTTACACGTTTCGCGAAAATTCTGCGAGCGGAATCTGCGCCCAAGCTTGTCAGCGGCCCGGGCCGCTGCTAGAGCGAGCCGATGTTTTCCCGGCGGCAGGTTCTCATTCTCGGCGCAGCCTTCGTTAGTCTGAATCTCGCCTCGGCGGGGGCGGCGGAGAATCACGCCTGCGTCTGGAAAGTCACCTCGCCTAACAATCACATCCTCTATCTCGGCGGCTCCGTGCACGCGCTTCGCGGAATCGATTACCCGTTGCCCGCCGCCTACAACCTCGCGTTCGAGGCTTCGGACCGGTTGGTTTTCGAGGTCGATCTCGCGGGCTTGAAGGCCTTCGCGCAGCGCGTCGAGAAAGAGGCGCATTATCCGCGCGGCGACAGCCTGAAAAATCACGTGGACCCGCGGACTTACGATTATTTGCGACGGCTCTTTGCGGTCTTCAGAGTGCCGGAAAGCAAGTTCGCCGTTTACCGGCCGTGGTTCATCGCGTTGCTTCTCGAGGATCCGGCGTTGCATGGTCTCTCGTCGGATCTCGGCGTGGAGAGTTATCTCGAACGCCGGGCGCGGGCGAATCACAAACCGATGTCCGGCTTGGAATCGCCCCGGGAACATCTCGAAGTTTTTTCCGGACTGAGCGATCATCAGGGCGAGGTGCTGGTCCTCATTTCGCTGGTTCCCGGCGCGCAGGATCCCTCCGCACCGTCGCCCCTGCTCGCCGCCTGGCGCCGCGGCGATGTCGAAACCATCGCGCGTGATGCGCACAAAGAGTTGTCGATTTTCCCGGCGTTCGAGGATCGGGTGCTGGACGCGCGCACTCGCAATTGGATTCCGAGAATCGAGCGCGATCTGCAGAGCGGCCACACCTGTTTCGTGGTCGTCGGCGCCGGGCACATGGGCGGGCCGAACGGCGTGCTCGCTCTCCTGCGCGCCCGCGGTTACGCGATCACTCAACTCTGACCCGCTGCTGAAACTGGTGGCTGAAATTTTTGCCGGTGCTAATTTGCCGGCATGGAAAAGCCACAAATCACCGCCTATCTCAAAACTCATTGCGGCTGGAGCGGCGGCGTGCGCGCCGTGCTCGCGAAATACAATCTTGCCTTCACGGAAAAGGACATCATTCAGAACCCGGCCTTTCGCTGGGAGATGGAAAGCAAGAGCGGTCAACCGCTTTCGCCCTGCGTCGAGATTGACGGAGAGATGCTGGCCGATGTGAGTGGTGAGGACGTCGAGCGTTACCTGATCGATAAGAAGCTGACTGAGCCGAGCGATGCCGATGCCGGAGTGCCCATCAACGCGCCCTGCGCAAATGAAATGCACGGCGAGCCGGTGAAGTTGAAGTTCTAGCTTTGGCTTTTCGTTAGGCAGGCGCGGACGGGCGCATGGGCTCGTCCGGTAAGCGAGAGTTAGGCGCTCCCCCTTCGCTCCTACAGCTCGTCATCCCGAGCGAAGCCGAAGGATCCCGCGGGGTTTCCGGTTGTCCCACCGGATCCCTCGACTCCGCTTCACTCCGCCCGGGATGACATACGGGTTAGCGCTTCAGTGGGTGCGCTAAAAATAACGTGACGCCTTATCGCATTCACGTCATGGGATGAGGCCGTGAAAAGAGTTATGCGACCCGACGCTGCCCGCGCAATACAAGTATCGCGTAGCTAGCACGATTCTCCATGTCTCTCATCATCGTCCTACTCTGCCTCGCGCTGGTCATCGGAGCCTACTTCTACAACAACCCGCTCGGGCATAGCTCTTGGTTCCTTACTCGCCGCTTCATTAACTGGTTTCCCTTGGGAATGACTTACTCATTCCTCTACATGGGACGCTATAATCTTACCGTCGCCAAGACCGCGCTCGGCAGCGGCATTTCCAATGAAGAGTTTGGGATCATCTTCGCCGCCGGCACGCTCACCTATGCCTTCTCCTTCCTGATTAATGGCCCGCTCGTCGATAAGATAGGCGGCAAAAGCGGCATCCTTATCGCCGCGCTCGGCGCCGCCGCGGCTAACTGTGCTCTCGGAGTTATCACCTGGCTGGTCCTAAGTGGTCGCCTGCATATGCGACTCGTCGGCATTTTCTCGGTGATCTATGCGCTTAACATGTACTTCCAGAGTTATGGCGCGGTTTCTATTATCAAGGTCAAGGCTAACTGGTTTCACGTCCGGGAACGCGGCATCTTTGGGGCGATTTTCGGCACTCTCATTTCTTTCGGTGTTTATTTCGCCTTCGATTGGGGGCAGGCCATCGTGAACCTGACCAAAGCTTCCGCGCCTGCTAACGACTCTTGGGCGACGCCTCTACTTCGAAGGGTTTTTGTGCCTGATGGCGCGACTAGCGACGCGACCTGGGCAGTCTTCTTTGTCCCCGCAGCGATACTCACTACCTGGGCACTTATCGATATCTTCCTGATCAAAGACACCCCCGAAGAAGCCGGCTTTCCCTATCTCGAAACGCACGACGCTTCCGCCGGACATATGGACGAGAGTTACTCGGCCCTCGACTTACTAAAGAAGGTTTTCCTTAACCCACTCATGCTCATGTTTGCCGGCATCGAGCTCACTGCGGGAGTCCTCCGTAATGGCATTATGCAATGGTATACCATCTTCGGTCATGAGATTAAGCAAGCCGGCGCGGAAGGAATCGTTGCTAACTGGGGACTACTCCTTTGTCTTTTTGGCATAGTTGGTGGCTTCGCCGGCGGACTTATCTCGGATAAGCTCTTTCAATCCCGGCGCGGGCCTCCGGCGGCGATCTTCTGCGGAATCATGCTAGGGCTTGCCGGAGTCATGGCCGCGTTCCTCTTCAAAGAGCCATTCCTCGTCGGCGTCGCCGCGCTTCTTATCGTAGCGGCTGTTACGGGCGTCCACTCACTCATGTCCGGGACGGCCGCGGCGGATTTCGGCGGACGCAAAGCGAGTGCGACTTCTTCTGGGATTGTCGATGGTTGCGTCTATCTCGGGAGCGGCATTCAGTCACTCGGTGTCGGTTACTTAGTGACTCATCATAGCTGGCAATGGTGGCCAGTATTCCTCATGCCCTTCGCCTTAATCGGTAGCCTGATCGCAGCTCGGATTTGGAACGAGCTGCCGGCCGCCACGCGCAAATTCATCCACGAAAACGAGGGCCGGAAAGGCCACGGTGCTTCTCACAAAACGGCCGCCGCGCGCGTGTCCTCCTAAGCGGACGCGCAGCGAAAGTCGAAGGACGTCGTTGTCGGAGCAGACTACTCGTCGGACGCAGGCGTTTAACTAACTGTCACGCCTTTCCAGAAGGCGACGCGGCCCTTGATGTTAGCCGCGGCTTCCTTCGGCTTTGGGTAATACCAGGCGGCGCCTTTGTTCTCCTCGCCCTCAACTGCGATATCGTAGTAACTGGCTTCGCCTTTCCAGGGACAATGGCTGTGCTCCTCACTCTCTCGGAAATACTCGTGCCGAATTGAGTCGGCCGGAAA
The DNA here is from genome assembly GCA_013821455.1 of Chthoniobacterales bacterium. GTDB lineage: Bacteria > Verrucomicrobiota > Verrucomicrobiia > Chthoniobacterales > UBA10450 > Palsa-1392. Next base: position 60,120 of record JACDGS010000005.1, on the reverse strand, counting down.
GTAGTGGTTGCCTTCAACGACGACCGTGTCGTCGCTCTCTGCGAGGGTGGTTCCATGCCAGGTTGCTTTCATCGTTCTGCGTCTCCTTAAGATCTCGGCTAACTCTAGCACGTGGCCGCGACCGTTGCAGGCCTGCGGCCCGAGACCCAAAGCCAAAAAGAAATCAGAAATAAAGCTTGCCAGAGCTTTGGTGTTATAGTTGACTATATCACCAATGAAGGACGACGGTGACACCCGGAATGGATAAGGAATGGCACGACACTCAGCCAATTTACCGCCAGCTGCGGCATCGCGTTGTTGCCATGATTCTCGACGGCCTCCTCAGGGAAGGCGATCCGCTGCCATCGGTGCGCAATGTCGCGGCCGAGTATCGGGTGAATCCGCTCACTGTCCTCAAAGCCTACCAGCAACTGGTGGACGAAGACTTAGTCGAGAGCCGGCGCGGGCTGGGCATGTTCATCAACGCCGGCGCGCGCAACCTCCTGCTGAAGGGAGAGCGTCAGAAGTTTCTCGCCGAACAATGGCCGCGCATCGCCGCGACCATTCAGCGCCTTGGCCTAACGACAAAAGAACTGATCAAAGCAGCCAAAAGCCGTCCCGTGAAAGGCTCAAAGGAGAAAGGCTAGAGTCATGGCTTGTATAGAAGCACGTGGACTGCGCAAGACCTTTGGCGAAACCATCGCGCTCGATGGCATCGACCTAGAGGTGGCGGAAGGTCGCATCCTTGGGTTAATCGGTCCTAACGGCGCTGGTAAGACGACCGCGCTCGATGCGATTCTCGGTCTCACTCCTTACGAAGGACAGCTAAGAGTGTTGGGACGCGATCCCTGGACTGATCGCGACCAACTCATGCGCGATGTCTCTTTTATCGCGGACGTCGCGGTATTGCCAAGATGGCTGCGCGTTTCCCAAGCTCTCGACTATGTCGCGGGTGTGCATCCGCGCTTTGATCGCGCCAAGGCCGAAGGCTTTCTCGCCAGGACCGAGATCAAGCTTAAGAGCAAAGTAAGACAGTTATCTAAGGGCATGGTTACTCAGTTACACCTGGCTCTTGTGATGGCCATCGATGCGAAGTTACTCATCCTGGACGAACCGACGCTGGGTCTCGACCTTCTCTATCGCAAACAGTTCTACGATTCCTTGCTCAACGATTACTTTGATCGCGGTCGCACCATCGTTGTGACCACTCATCAGGTCGAAGAGATCCAGGACGTCCTGACAGATCTTATGTTCATCGACCGCGGCCGCATCGTCCTCGCGTGTAGCATGGAAGAATTCGAGACACGCTACCTCGAGGTGATGGTGAACCCTGAGCAGCTCGACGCGGCCCGCGCGCTTCATCCTCTCCACGAACGTCCCGTCTTTGGCCGCAGTGTCCTGTTGTTCGATCAAATAGAACGCGAGCAACTCGCCGCGCTCGGCGAAGTGCGGAAGCCGGGCATCGCAGATTTGTTTGTCGCGATGATGAGTCATAAGACGGCCCAACCAGAAGGAGCTAAGAAATGAGTCATAACTCAGATCCAGCGACTACTCACACAGCTCCTACTCGACCACTTTATTGGTCGGTGCGTCGCGAGTTATGGGAAAACCGTTCTATCTACATAGCGCCACTCCTGGTTAGTGCCCTTACAATCTTGGGCTTTATGATCAGCGCGATAGGATTGCCGCATCGCCGGCGCGCGCTTCTCCTTCTCGACCTCAACCAGCAACAAGCGACTATCGAGCAGCCGTATGATGCCGCTGCGATCGCCTTACTACTGACAGCGTTTCTCGTTGGCATCTTTTACTGCCTCGACGCGCTCCACGGCGAACGCCGCGATCGCAGCATTCTTTTCTGGAAGTCCCTCCCGGTCTCCGACCTCACGACTGTGCTCAGCAAGCTCCTTCTTCCGCTGGCCATTCTGCCCCTGATTGCCTTCGCAGCTATCGAGATGACTCAGTTAGTCATTCTCCTTATTTCTACGGTCGTTCTGCTACCGAGCGGATTAGCTGCGACCACTTTTGCCCGACTGCCGTTCTTTCAAATGTCAGTGATCCAACTCTACGGAATTATTACCTCGGTGTTATGGTCGATACCTATCTATGGCTGGCTCCTGCTCGTCTCGAGCTGGGCGCGGCGCGCTACCTTCCTTTGGGCCGTGCTGCCATGGCTCGCTATCTGCATCGTGGAGAAGCTGGCATTCAATACCGCGCATTTTGCCCAGCTACTCGGAAGCCGACTCTTTGGCAGCGAAGAGGTCGCTTTTGACATTGTCCCGCAGCCAAAGGGTGCGCTAATTCCGATGTTCGATTCGCATCGCTCACCTTGCTCCGATGAAGTTCCTAAGCAGCCCAGGATTATGGCTGGGACTTATTGTTGCCGTCGCGTTCCTCGCTGTGACGGTGCGGTTGCGCCGATACCACGGCCCGCTATGAGTCATCGACTTCATTCCAGATCTTAACGACCATTACACGACACCTCTAACAACATCCGATATGACTCAATCCACGACAAAGACATCGCCACGACGCCGTAAATTCAAGATTCGGTGGATCTTCTATTTCATCATCGGACTGGTAGGAGTCCTAGCCATCTATGCGTGGGCTACTGGCGCCCGCCAGGAAGCTATCGAAACTGGAGAGCCACATATGAAGGCAGCGATCTATACTAACTATGGATCGCCGGATGTAATCGAAGTTAGAGACATTAAGAAGCCTGTTCCTAACGACGATCAGATCCTGATCAAAGTCCACGCCGCTTCCGTCAATCCGCTTGATTGGCATTACCTGGAAGGAACTCCCTACGTTATGCGTGCGATGGGAGTAGGTTTGCGCAAACCAGAGCAGCCGCGCCTGGGTATAAACCTAGCCGGGGTGGTCGAGGCCATTGGCAAAAATGTCACGCAGTTTAAACCCGGCGATGAGGTCTTCGGTGGGAAGCAGGGCGCATTCGCGGAGTATGTGTGTGCGCGCGCCGATCGCGCCATCGTCTTGAAGCCGGCGAGTCTGACCTTCGAGCAGGCCGCTTCGATTCCTACCGCAGGAGTTACCGCTTTGCAGGGGCTGCGGGACACGGGAAGGATTCAGGCTGGGCAAAAGGTCCTGATCAACGGCGCGTCCGGTGGTGTTGGTACTTTCGCGGTGCAGATCGCTAAGTCTTTCGGCGCGGACGTAACCGGAGTATGTAGCACTAAGAACCTGGACTTAGTGCGTTCGCTCGGTGCAGATCACGTCATCGATTACACGAAGGAAGATTTCACCAAAGGAAGCGAACGCTACGACCTCATTCTCGACAATGTAGGAAACCAGCCGTTGTCAGGCTTCAAACAAGTGCTTAAACCGAAAGGTATCTGCGTCATGATCGGGGGCGGCGGCCCTGGCGACAATGGCTTGATAGGTCCGATGGCTCGTCCGCTCAAAGCGCTTCTCCTCTCGCCCTTCATCAGCCAGAAGATGAGTATGATGATGGCAGACCTAACGAAAAACGACCTGACGACCGTGGCGGACCTGATGCAGTCCGGGAAGGTAAAAGCCGTGATCGATCGCACATATCCACTAAGTCAGATCGCCGAAGCGCTGCGCTACCTGGAGAAGGGTCACGCCAGAGGGAAAGTGGTCATCACGATGGCCACGGAGACTAAGTAGACTTAGTCCTTCTTACAGGCCAAGAGGTTAGAGGCGTGATGCGCGGACTTCTCGCTAGCTGGCAGCGCAGGATCGTTGATGTCCGGCCGGAGGAAGTGCGCGCGCTTTGGTTCGCTTTCCTCTTCAACTTCATTGTCCTCGCAAGCTACTATGTAATCCGGCCGATCCGTGATGATATTGGCGCGGCGGGCGGCGTGGAAAATCTCTCCTGGATGTTCAGCGCGACGCTGGCGGGTATGCTCATCGCCAACGCGCTCTTCTCCGCCATCGTCGCGCGAATGTCGCGACGGAAATTCATTCCGCTGTCCTATCGCTTCTTCATCCTCAACCTCGCGGCGTTTTACCTTCTCATGCGGACAGCTAGTTCTACTCAGGCGATTTGGGTAGGTCGCGGCTTCTATGTCTGGGTAAGTGTTTTCAATCTCTTTGTCGTAACTGTCTTTTGGGCTTTTATGACTGATATCTTCAATAGCGATCAGGGAAAGAGACTCTTTGGCTTTATCAGTGTCGGAGGGACACTCGGCGGTATCCTCGGTGGAACACTGACTGCCTCTCTCGTGCAGAAAATCGGAACGGCTAACCTGCTCATTCTTTCAGCCATCCTGCTCGAGGCCGGCGCATGGTGCGTGCGCTTCTTTCCTACTGGATTTCGACGCGAAGATGCGAAAGAGCGCAAGGATGCAGAGCGACCGATTGGCGGTAATCTTTGGTCGGGTATCTCGCACGTCTTCAGCTCACCCTACTTACTCGGTATTTGTGCCTTCATGCTCTTGCACGCGATCACCGCGACGCTGGTTTACTTCCAACAGGCCGATATTACTGCGCATGAGTTTCACGATCGCGCCGCGCGCACTGCTTTCTTCGCACAGCTCGATCTATCGGTAAACATCCTCACAGTGTTAGTGCAGATCTTTCTCACCGGAAGGCTGCTAAAATGGCTAGGTGTAGGTCTCACCCTGGCTATGTTACCGCTCATTAGCTTGGTCGGATTCGCTGCTCTGGCGATAATGCCCGTCCTTTCTCTACTGGCTTTCTTCCAAGTGCTACGACGGGCCATGAATTACGCTGTGTCTCGGCCTGCGCGGGAAGTGCTGTTCACTGTCTTGCGGCGGGAGGATAAGTATAAGGCGAAGAGCTTTATGGACACCTTCGTCTATCGCACGGGCGATCAGATCGGCGCATGGTCCTATCCGGCGCTGCGCTGGCTTGGGCTCGGACTTACCGGCATTTCCTGGGTTGCAGTGCCCCTGGCGGCGGCGTGGTGTGTGTTAAGTCTGTGGCTCGGGCGCAGGAAGGCGGTGCTTGCGCGGCAACCAATTCCGAGACCGTCTGCCTAATCTCCGTTAGTTACTCGCCTAGGATCACGGTTTCGCCTTCGCGCGCGGCAAAAACTTGAATCGAGCTGCCGCTTTGCCTGACACCTTCTTGCGCACTCGCAATCATCTTTGCCATTTTCTCGTCGTTATGGTCGGGATCGTGGTGGAAGAGATAGACGCGTTTCGCACCCGCGCGCGCGGCCAGCTGCGCAGTGTCATCGGCACAGGTATGACCCCAGCCACGGCGAGTTGGGTATTCGATGGCATCGTACTGCGAGTCGGCAATAACTACTTCGGCCCCGCGCAAAAACTCTACAACCTTGTCATCCTGCAAACGCGCATACTCAAGGCCCGTGGAAGAGTTATCTTTCTCGGCTTTTTGTCGCTCGACCTCACAGCGTTCGTAGGCTTCATGATCCGGCATATAAACGATATCGCCGTGCGGAGTAGTAAGTCGGTAACCCAGACAAATGCCCGGATGATTGGCGAACATGGTTCTCACTTTGACGGAACCACCGAGGTCGAACTGCATATCATCCATTTCTTCGAAAGTCAGATGAGTCGCCATTTGATTTAGTCCTACGGGAAAGAAGGCAGTCTGCATTTGCTCAAAGAGCGCGCCACGCAAGCCGTGAACGGCGCCTTCATAACCCAGGATACGAATGTTAACTTTTGGATGATAGGCGGGGACAAAGAAGGGAAAGCCCTGGATATGATCCCAGTGCGTATGAGTGATGAGCATGGTCACATTGAGACCCTCCTCACCTACTTCTTTCATGAGTGACTGACCCAGCCGCCGAATACCCGAGCCGGCATCGAGGATAATGATCTGGTCACCCACGCGCACTTCGACGCAAGAAGTGTTACCGCCGTAACCCGCCGTCTCATTACCAGGGGAAGGAATGGAACCGCGCACGCCCCAAAAGCGGACAAGTGTAGGACCAGTTATGACAGGCTGTGAAGGTGGTGTTTCCGGGGCGGCATTGCCGTTCTCACCTGAGGCCGCGAGCATCTTGAGTAACTCTGCCGGCACGATGGGCTTGACCAGATAGTCATCCGCGCCGGTGGCGAAAGCTGTCTCACGATCGTTCGCGAAACGACTTACGGTCATGAGGATGACGCGGGTAGGTTTCAGCGAAGCTTGCTCACGGATAGTGCGACAGACTTGGAAACCGTTGCGCTTGGGGGTGCGCAAATCGCAGATAACTGCGGTCGGGCGATGTTTTAGGACGAGGTCGAGACCAGCCTGACCATCCTCGGCTTCGAGCACACACCAATCCTCACCCGTCAGGCACTCAGAGATAAGTGTCCGCGTGAGTGAGTCGCTCTCGATCAGGACCAGCGTCTTCATGCGGCAGACTTGGTCACCTGGCGAAGGCGAATCCAGAAACAATTACCGCGTTGCCCTTGCGGCTCGTAGCCAAACTCACCTTGAACTTTCTCCACCGCCATTCGGCAAAATTGCAGGCGCAAGCTGCCCGGGGACGCTTTGTCGGTCGCTTTCACGTCTTTGGAAAAGAGATTATAGGCTACGCTACCGGGCAAAGCCGCACCGTTATCGATGACTCTAAGAAGAACACTTTCTCCTTTGTCGCTTATCTCGACCGAGACCTCTCCCCGCGATGGCGCATCTTCCAGGGCGTTTTCCAGAAGGCTTGTCACAACCCGGACGAGATGACCTGAATCCATCGCCGCATAAATTTCAGTCTTAGACTCGTTAGGCCAATGTAACTGCACTCGTTTCTCCTCAAAACTCCCCGCGACATTCTCTCCGGCCTGGTGCAGCGCTTCGCCTAACGATGACGCGGAATCACTGCTGCCCGGGCTGCCATAGAGCTCCTTTAACTCGGCGGCGAAGACGTTGAGCACCTTGTTAATGAGTGCCTGTTGCTCTTCGGTCGCGCGTAAAGCGAGGCCGAGCAGTTGTTGCGCGCGCGCGGAGTGTTTCTCCATCTCGATCAGGCGCAACGCAGTGATAGCATTAGCCAGCGCGGCATTCATCTCTTCGGCGACGCAGCTGAGGAGAATCTCCTTTTTCTGGGTCTCGGAATTTAAACGCTGGTAAGCGATGACGGTCTCGCGCGCCTTTTGCAGCATCGACTTCTTCGCTTCGAAGACTTCACCGAGCTTTTCGAGCAGGAGGGCGGCTTGGCCATCAAGTGTTAGTGCCGTGGCTTCGAGAGAAATCTCAGAGCCATCGGGGGCTTGTTCTATCCACGGCCCGGACAAGACGCGGGCGGAGCCACCGGAAGCCCAGCAATCCGCGGCATCAACGAGGAAATTTTCCAAAAAGGGTGAAGCCTCGGCCACAGTCATGGATAGACCTATACTCGTTAGGCCGGGCCAGAGGGAACTTAGCCAGGTTGCAGGTTTTCCGTGCAGGCGCAGCTCGCCCGCCTCATCGCGCAAGAAAAGCGCGTAGCCGAGAGCATCGAGCACGGCGCTGGCCGGGGAGTCGGGCGTAGACATTTACTCGTTAGGCGGCTGGTTTGAGCATCATCCGCCCCAGCTCGACGAACACTTCTTCCACGCTGGCACCTTCTTTCGCGCTCGTCTTATAGTTCTTCCAGCCGCGCGCGGAGAGATCGGTCATGCGCGCATCATTGATTTCCCATTGCGTGGTGAGGTCGGCTTTGTTCAGCGCGAGCAGGAAAGGCGCGGGACCTACGGTGGTGGTGATTCGTTCCTGGATTTCGATCACCTGGTCGAGAGTTATCGCGCGGGTGCCATCGCATACGAGGAGATAACCGCTCGTCCCGCGCAGATAGGAAGTTTGCAGCCGCTGATAGTCATCGTCGCCAGAAAGATCCCAGATCATTAACATCATTTCCGTGCCATCGACGGTGACGGTCTTCTTATCGATCTTTACACCTACAGTCGTTAGGTACTTATCGGAAAACATGCTGTGGACAAACTTGGCCACGAGGCTGGTCTTGCCCACACCGGAGGCTCCGATCATGCAGACTTTTTTCTGGATCATGGTTTGGCGACAATGGGACGACTAACGACTTTGAAGCCGACGCGGCGGTCGGATTCCTCGGGTAACGGTTTATCCCCCGACGCCGGGGCGGGTTGGGTGACGCCCTTCGAATGGAGCATCCCCGGATCGAAGCCGCATGAGACTAGGAACTCACTCACCTTTTCCGCGCGGCGGAGGCTGAGATCTGCGTTCTTTGCTTCGCTCCCGACGACGTCCGCGTGACCATCGATTTCCAAGGAGATCTCGCGCCCGGTGCGGCGCCCGGCGGTATCGCAACGACGCAGTTCGTCGGGCAGGCGCGAGAGCGCGGTGAAACCTTCCGTGGCGATGTTGTCTTTGTTGGTGAGGAAATAAACGAACGCGCTTTCGATGATCGATTTCGATTGCGCGAAAGCGCGCTCGTCGAGATCGACCACCGAGCCAGAGTCCACCGAGCTGATGCCCGGCAGCTTGGTCGCTTCCGCGCGCACGCGCGTGAGCCAGCGATGCGACGCTTCGCCGTTCAGCGCGAGCACGCCATTTTCGACATGCGCATAGATGCCATCCGGCTGGCCGAAGCGCGTCTCGAAGCGTTCCTGGGCGAGGTTGCGATCGAAGGAAACCTTCGCGGCTTGATCGGCAATTGAGTTGACGCCAGGGACGAGCGTCGCTTCGTGGCGCACGCGATCGAGCCATTCGTAGGGCGGGTTGCCAGAAAGAGCGAGCACCCCGTTTTGCAGATGAATGACGGCCCCGGGAGGAACGCCAAAGCGCCGCTCAAAACGTCGCTGCACGCTGGCGTCGTCGAGCGCGAGATATTCTTTCCAATCGAATTTGATGCCGGCGGGATCGAGGCCGGCGGCGCGCGCGACGCTGGCGGGATCGGTCGCGGCGGCGTCGCGCAAACCGCTCACTTCCGATTTTCCGAACCAGTGGTGCTGCGCATCAGTAACCACGATTCCGGGATGCGACTCCAGTTGCCTAACGAATCTGTTCCAGCGCGCTCCACTCTGAGCGAGCGCGATGACACCGGCAGCGACCACGGCCGCGGCCGCGACGATAATAAACCACGCGCGAATCGGACGACGGCTTCCTTTTTTGTCGGCGTACTGCGCGCGTAAACAGGCTTCGAGTTCGGGACGGAGCGATTCGAAGACTGCGGGATCGCCGCCGAAATTGGCGAGCGCCGAGCCTTTCAAGGTGTGGATGCTGTCGATCGTTTCCTCGAGGGTGTTGCGCAATTCGCGCGAAGGATTTCCACGGATGACCGCGGCCAGATAAGCGGAGGGACCGGACGCGATCCAGACCTGCAATTGGCCCATGCGAAATTCGTCGAGGCTGGAATCGTCGCCGGTGTGAAAGGAGTCGCGGGCAAAATCCTGAATGGCGCTGAGCATGCCCGCGACCATGTCGGAATCGCGACTGAGGCCGGGATCAGCCGAAACGTGAAGCAGGGCGAGACTGGTCTCGCGATGGATGAGAAAAACTTGTTCGACGCGATAGACGAGGCTGCGCAGCATGACCACCTCGGCGAAACTTTTCCCGGTGCGCAGCGCTTCAAAACGCCACTTCAAGCCGCGCCAGGAAAAGGTGTGTTCGAGCGATTGATTGAGCGACTGGAGGAGCCGCCGCATGCTCTCGGCGAGCGAGCGCCTAACGATGGGCCCGATGATCGGATGCAGCGCGTTAACGAAAGTCTCGGGGCGTTTTTCGATCGACTCGCGGACGGAAGTTTCGACCGCCGGTCGGAGAGCACCGGCCAACTCGTCGCCACGCGCGCGGCTCATTTTCACCGCTTCGGGGAGAATGGCGGCGACGTCCTGCGAGCGGCGCTCCTTGTTCGTGAGCTGATCGCGCAGGTCGTCGATCTCGCGGCGCTCCTGGCTGAGGAGGAGGCGACGGAGCTCCTCGAACTCTTTCACCGCGTCACCAGGCGATCGGCGCATCTGCGGCGATCGTTAGGCGCCGGGCACGCGGAACTCGTTTTTTAAACGGAGCGCTACTTCGCTCAACATCTCGGCGAGCGATTCGCGCCCGGTCATGGCGTGGCGGATTTGCGCCGCTTCGTGGTCGAGGCCGGCTTTCATCTGGTCGTGTTTGTCTTTGATCTCGGCGCCCAGAGCTTTGGATTGTTCGAGGAGTTGCTCGCGCAAATCGTGAATCTCGCGCGCGGTGTGTTCGTCGAGGTTTTTGATTTTTGTTTCCAAGCTGCGCGCGGTTTCAGCAAGGTCGTGCGCCAGTTTTCCGATCGCCCCGTTGCGGTCGGATTGCTCGGCGGTGAGGCGATGGGTAAGGGATTGGACTTCGCCTTTGAGGAAATTTTCCAGCCCTTCGATTCGGCGTTGCACCTCGGTGCGAGCTTCAGCCGCTTCGCGCGCGAGACGCTCATCGAGACGTTGAAAACGCCCGTCGTAATCGCGCATCTGCGAGCCGAAGAGAATGTCACGAATGCGATCGACTTTGCCGGCTTCCTCGACTTGGTCAGGGCGATTCTGTTGTTGGAAATCGACTCGAATGGCGGGATCGGGTGTGGGTTCAGCGTTCATAAAGATTCGGAGTGGTTAGGCAGTTGGTTTATACCAGAGCGTCGGGGAACGACGCAAGCTCTTCCTCGTGTGCCCAGTTGTCATCCCGAGTGGAGCGCAGCGGAGTCGAGGGATCCCGATGGGTTTCGGGAAGCTCGAATTGTTCCTGCTGCAAACCTTCCCGGAAACTCCACGGGATCCCACGGCTGCGCTCGGGATGACGGTCAGGTGGCGCGGGCGATCTCGCGGACGCCTTCGATGAGGCGGGCGATTTCTTCGTGCGTGGTGTAACAGGCGCAACCCGCGCGGACGAGGCCTCCGTCGCTTTGGCCGAGGCGCTCGACCACAGTCGTGGCGTAGAAGTCGCCGTGCGAAACGAACACGCCTTTCTTCGCCAAATGCATCGCGACTGCAGAGGAAGAAACGCTCGTGACAATGAAGGCGACGGTCGGTGTGCGAGGCTGCTCGGGCGATGGGCCGCAGAGCTGGACACCATCGATTCTGGCGAGGCCTTCCCATAATTGCCTAACGAGAAGCGCGCCGCTCTCGTGCAACTCCGCGAAGGCAGCGAGAAGACGTGCGCGCCGCGTTTCTCCGCGCGCGAGTGAAGCAAGAAAATCGACTGCGGCGGCCGCACCGGCAATGCCTTCGTGATTCTGCGTGCCGGTTTCCGCGCGCTCCGGCGCATCGTTAGGCGCAGGCAGGAGTTTTGGGAAATCGATCTCGGCGAGTAGATCGTTCCGGCCAAACAGGATGCCGACATGCGGACCGTAAAACTTGTAGGCCGAACACCCGAGGAAATCGCAATCCCAGGCTCGCACATCGACGAGCTGGTGCGGCGCGTAATGCACGGCATCGACGAACACCTTCGCGCCCACCGCGTGCCCCAACTTCACCGCGCGACCGATATCAGTGATGGTGCCAAGCGCATTCGAGGCCGCACCGATCGCGACGAGTTTCGTGCGCGAATTCACTTGCTCCTCCAAGTGTTGCCAATCGAGCTGACCGGTTTCCGTTAACATCCTCGCCACGCGCACAGTCACGCCGCGCTCCTGCTCGAGCGCGCGCCAAGGCGCGATGTTGGCATGATGATCCAGTTCGGTGAGGACGATTTCATCGCCGGGCTTGAGGCCACGACCGAGGGAGCGCGCGAGGTGGAAAGTAAGCGTGGTCATGTTCGCACCGAAGGCGATTTCGTTAGGCGCGGCGCCGAGAAAATCCGCGAGCGTCTGGCGCGCGTCGCTAATGATCGCGTCGGTTTCTTCGCTCGTCGGAAACGCCCAGTGCGTGTTCGCATTGTGGCGATAGAGGTAGTCGGTCATGGCCTCGACGACCGCGCGCGGCACCTGCGTTCCGCCCGGACCGTCGAAATAGGCGACGGGTCTGTCATGGCAAACGCGTTCCAGCGCGGGGAAAAGCTTCCGGATTTCTGATACGGCAACGACAGGCATTGGGTTGATCAAAGTTTGCTAGTCCAAGGGTGGAGTTTCCGTGAAAAGATCGAGCTGGCCGGACTCGTTAGGCGAAACAGTTTCGTTCGCAGGCAAGGGCAGTTCGAAGCCGAGCCGGTCCGCGAATCGCTGGCAGGTGGCGGGCGCGAAGCCTTCGTAATGGTTGTTCACAAAAGTCCACACGCTCCGAGTTTCATCCAGGTGCCGCTGAAGCCGCAGGGCCCAGCTGTCAAGCGCGGCTTCGCGTTTCCAGAGAAGCTTTTGGTAGCGATGCAGGCGTTTCCCATCGCTGTCGTACTTCGTTTCGGTCTGGCCGAGGAGGCGCAGATAAAGGAAGTCGGTCGTGACCGGCTGGAATTCGAAGGGCGCGAGATTGCGTTCGTTAAGCGGGCTCATGTCGGACCAAACCCAGCAGAGCCGGTGTTTTTCAAAAAGACGGATGAAGCGGGGGCGATGCCAGCCGGGATGCCGAAACTCGACCGCGAAACGGAAATCGCCCGGCAGTTGCGCGACGAAATCTCGAAATGCAGTCTGCTCTTCCTCCGGGCCGTAGGATGCCGGCAATTGAATGAGAACGACCTGCAGCTTCGCGGCGAGCGGCTCGAGCGCGCGGAGAAACGCGAGCAGCTCATTGCGGCAATCGCGGAGGCGTCGTTCGTGCGTGAGTTCGCGCGGGAGCTTGCAGGCGAAGCGGAAGTTTGCCGGCGTCATCTCCATCCATCGCCGCGCGGTTGCCTCCGCGGGCGCGCTGTAAAAGGTGGAGTCGATCTCGACTGCCGGAAAATAGCGCGCGTAAAATTCCAGCCAGCGGTTCGACGGCCACTGCGCAGGATAAAGCGGGCCGCTCCATTCCTCAAAACTCCAGGCGCAGGTGCCGATGCGAATTTTTTGCTGGTCGGTGAGATTCAAAATGCCTAACGACTCCGTGCTTCTTTCAACCTATCGGAGGTCGCCGAACCGCCGCGTCTTTTTCGAAGGTCTCTGCCGGCTGTTGCAACCGGGTGGCCAGCTTGACGGCTCAGACAACGTTCATTAACCTGCGAATCCCAATGAGCTATCGCTTTCGCCTGCTCTGTTTGCTCGCTGCGGCCGGCGTCGCGTTTCCGCAGCGAAGCCCCGCCCCGGTCGTTTTCAAGCCGGGCGAGAATGTGAAATATCACTCGCCGGGGGAAGAGGAAATTAGCGGGAACGCCGAACAGCTTTTCCAGAAGGGGCAGCAGGCTGAGCGGGATGGTAACACGGGGCGCGCACTCAAGGCCTATCGCACGCTGGTGAAAAAACATCCGCAATCGACTCTCGCCGCTGGCGCGCTTTTTCGCTACGCGAAAGTCTTGGAGTCTCGCGGCGACCTCATCAAAGCCGCCCAGTCCTACCGCGCTCTCATGGAATTTTATCCAAAGACCGAGCATTTTACGGAGGCGATTGAAGCTCAGTTCCGCATCGGCGAACTCTACGTCAACGGTAAGAAGGTGAAGTTTCTCGGCGTGCCGCTGGCCACCTCGATGGACGACGCGGTCGAGATCTTCGCCGCGATCGTGCGCAGCGCGCCTTATGGCAGTTACACTGCGCGGGCGCAGTTCGACATCGGTCGCGCGCGGGAAAAACAGGGCGCGGGCGATCTCGCGATCACCGCCTTTCAGGCCGTGGTGGAGAAATTCCCTAACGATCCGCTGGCCGTTGATGCGCAATACCAGATCGGCTACATCTGGCTGAAAGCGGCCAGTGGTGGCAGCTACGATCCGAACGCGACCGAACAGGCGCGCACTGCTTTTCAGGATTTCCTTTTCCGTTTCCCGAAAAGCGAGAAAGCGCCCCAGGCGCAGGAGAACCTGCGCCGTCTCGATCAGCGCCAGGTCGGCAGCTCGCTTTCGGTCGCGCAGTTCTATGATAGGAAAAAAGAATATCGGGCGGCCGTGATCTACTACAACGAAGTCATCCGCCAGCAACCAGGCTCGGCTTCGAGCGCGCTGGCGAAAAAACGGATTGATCAATTGCGCGCCAAATATGGTGACGCGCGCCTGCAATCGGCTGCGACCGTTGCCGAAGCGCAGGCAAGGAAAAATCCGAAAAAACCAATCGCCGCTGCCTCGCCCGCGGCTCTGCCGCCACACGAGGAACGCGAACCGGCCCGGCCGGAAATGCGCGCCGATCCGAACGAGCTTGCACCTTTGCCACCGTCGGCCGATTCGCTTCCCCCGCCCGCGGCCTCCGGCGCTTCGGCATTCCCCGATGCCTCGGCTACGCCCGAGCCGACGCCGACTCCCGAGCCAAGCGGCACCCCCTAGGTGAGAAAGCTCGGCGCCGCGGTCCTGCTCGCCTTTTCGTTAGGCGGGTGCGCCGGTTATCACATCGGACCGGTGCAGCCTTATTACTTGCGCGCGATCCATTCCATCGCCGTGCCCACCTTCAAAAATAGCACTCTGATCCCGCGGATATCGGTGTTGGTCAGCGATACCGTGATCAAACAGTTCCAGCAGGACGGAACCTATCGCATTGCGAACCGGGACGATGCGGACGCCGTCCTCATGGGGAAAATCGATCGCATCACCCGCTCGCCCGCGCGCTCCCTGCGCGGCAACGTCCTCTCCACAGTCGAGTTCAACCTTGCTTTGCAGGTGCGCTACAAACTTATCGAGCGTTCCACCGGCAAGGAACTCGCCTCGTCCATCGTTTACGGCAGCACCAGTTTCTTCGTCGGGAATGACGTGACAACGGACGAGCGGCAGGCGATCCCGCTCGCTGCCGAAGAGTTGGCCGTGCATCTCGTTAGCCAGTTAAGCGAGGGTTGGTGATTCGTGAAGGGCGAGGCGCAACTCTGGCGCATTCTTAATGATAAGATGGAAACGCTCCGCGCTGGTGGGCGTCGGACGGAAGCGATCCGCATCGCCGAGACAGCTCTTGAAGTGGCGGGGCGTGCCTTCCCAGCAGGCGATCCGTCGTTAGGCATGAGCAATGAGCGCCTTGCGCAATTACTCGAGGAACAGGGCCGAAGCGATCTCGCAAAACCGTATCTCGCGAAAGCGCTTGCGCTCGCGGAGCAGAGCGTCCCGACGGATCAGCGCGTCATTTATCGCCGCTCGCGCCGGCTGGCGAATCTTTGCGATTCTCTCGGGGAACAGGAAGCGGCGATAGCGTGTTACGAAACGGCGATCCGCGCCGGTGGTCAGCTCGATTCGATTTCGCATACCGAACTCGGCACACTGCTGAACAACGTCGCGTTGATTTATCGCAAGAGCGGTCGGGAGAAAGCCGCGGAACCTTACTATCTCCACGCGCTCGAACTCTACGAAAAGCACCTCGGTCCGAACCACCCCGATGTCGCGGCGGTCCTGAATAACCTTGGCGTCTTCTACACGAGTGAGCGCCGCTATCCCGAAGCGGAACAGATGCACCGGCGCGCCCTCGCCATCCGCACCCAGGCTCATCCCGATGGCCACGCCGATGTCGCGCAGTCGAATTCCAACCTCGCGGTCGTTTATCACTCGCGGGGCGACCTCGCGCGGGCGAGCGAACTTTACCGCGAGTCGTTAGGCAAATGGGAAAACCTCGCGGGCGACCCGCCGGAGGACTACGAAATCGTGACCTCGAATTACGCTGATCTCCTGCGTTCGTTAGGCAAAGCGCGCAAAGCCGCGTCGCTCGAAGCGCGCGCGCGGAAAAAGCGGCGTCGTTAGGCGAGGCTGACTTCTCCTTGCGCGGGCTGCGCGCACGGGCAACTTACAGGCCCTCGGCGCGACGCTCACGTGGCGGAATGGCAGACGCGTACGGCTCAGGACCGTATGGGGAAACCCGTGGAGGTTCGACTCCTCTCGTGAGCACGGCACGCGCAGTGACGTGTCAACGCGTCGTGAAGTTGTCCTAAACTGCGGAGTGCGTTAATAGCCGCGAAGAGGCGTTAAGAGTGGTTAAGCATGTTACTTACGCATGCTTAACAGGGGCGTCGAGAAACGACAAGTTGTCCAGCTTGGGAGAAGTTGTCCGAATCATTTGTCCGAGCCTGGGCAAGAAAAGGTGCGAAGTTTTTAGCGCTGCCTACGAGGGAAAAGCTCCCAAGCTTGGACAAACTGTCGTCTAAAATTGGACAAGTTATCAGCGCGTCACAAAAGGTGCGAAGTGCGAAGGACTTTTTCTACCGGCGGACCCTTTGCGAGTCTCCGTTGTCGACTAGACTTCTGCGATTTCACCGACCCGTTAGGCGAAGAAGCGAGTTTTTCCCAACTGCTTTTCGCTCCGAAATTACAGCGCTCCGCACCGGCCTCGCTTCCCACCTGATCGGAACAAATGTCCAAGACTTTGCCTGCGACAAAATCCCAGCCGACAAAACTTACCGCAAGCCTTAGAACTGCTCGCGACCAACGACTTGATGGGCCAAAAGCGCCCAAGTCTCATTTAGTCGAGCAAAATCTCCGTCCTCTATCTCTTTCTTTTGGCGATTAAGTGACTCTGCGGCGTCAGCGAAGATCGATCACAGTGCGGCCCAAACTCCTCCCGGCGACCGGGCGCAGTACGCTATAGCCTATATACTCATTTTGGAACCCCTCAGGTTCATTTTGGAAATCATCAACGTTAAGATTCCCGCGGGAAAAAAAATGAAGACGCGCGCAATCGGCTGATCGGACGATGAACTTTTTTGAGTAAAAATTGCTGAACAGATTTCGGTGATCTTTACAAACGTAATTAGGCTCGATGAGAATTGTTCCGGTATGCGCCATTAGTCCGGACATCAGAACTTCTCGAGCCCACTGACCTAAAGAGGGAGTCGCGATCGTAGCCCATCCTGCAGCTTTAAAGTCGGTGTCGACTTTGGTGAGGGTGTTGAAGACGAGCACTCTGTAATCGTTAGGCTAGTTTTCGTTAGCTGACAAATCCGAACTTCCCTAGGGGGCCGCGTCAAAGCTGTTTGAAAGACTCGGGGAGATCTGAGTCAGTAATTTCTCTGTCTAAGAGCTCGTCCAAACTTTCTTCCATTGGAATTATGCCTCTCTTCACCGGAGTCTTCCCTAAGAAGATTAGATCGCCATTAAGCCGAGAACCAGGATTCCAACTAAAACAGCCAGTCCACCAACCCTAAAAGAAGACACGATTTCATAAGCGTTTTCATCGCGTTTCTTGTCCTGAACGTACCGGCGTCAACGGGTGTTGCCTCTGCCAGGAATCGCTAGAAATTTTTATCCAGAGCGGGCCAAGCGGTTTCCAGAGCGAGATAAGCATCCACCGGATGAAGGCGGCCCCGTCGCACGGGCTCGGCGCCGGCGGATTGAATGTGACCGGCGCCCCGTGGGGCGATGGCTCATGCACGATCACAGGCACATCACCGAACTCATGCGCGCAGGCTTGTATCGCTGATTCCTGTTCGTTGGTTAGGGGCGGCGTCGGTTGACCAAGCAGTTCGTCGATCGCCATCATCCCGATGAAGAAACGCTGACCGATGTAGAACTTTTCTTCGTCCCTCAATTTCGGCCAGGCGCGACGCGCGATGAAGTGTTCCACCGCATTGTCGAGCGTGTCGCGCAGCAAAGTCTCCTCGACGATCATCTGCTCAAAGAGGGTTACGTCTGGATCATTGCGGATCGCATGTCGATACATTCCAACAACGTCGAATTGTTGAAGCAGCATCGCGCGATAGCTCTGTAGAAGTTCGGTTTCCATCTCGTCGATTTTCGCCTCTTCGTTATTCTTCCGAAGGCGTGTCGTCGTCTTCTGAATTCCACCGCACGCTGTCGCCCTCAAATGTCGCCTGCTGGCCAAAGGCCGCGCGCAGAAAATCAAGCAGGCGCGAGCTGAGCCCTTGCGTACTCGCCTTAAGATTATCGTTAAAATCTTTTTCTACCGGCTTGATCACCTCGTTAGGCTTCGTTAGGCCAAGCCGATCGCTCTCCGCGCGGCGGACACCCTCTACGTCGCACCCGGAATTCCAACCGTACGGCGGCCAAGGTACACCGAAGTCTGGGTTGAGGCTTACCCAATACGCTATATCACTCTTGAGTCGCGGCCCGTCCTTCAGCGCCGCTTGGTGATATGGGCGAGGTTTGCGTACTGCGCGCACGCGGATCAGCCTCTGGGCGGGGTACGCGTCAAGCGCGTCCGGGTCTTGGCCTTGCTTCCAGTGGCCAAACCCATACGCGCTCTCGATACTGGTGTCGAAAATCAAGGCTA
The DNA here is from genome assembly GCA_013821455.1 of Chthoniobacterales bacterium. Lineage (GTDB taxonomy): Bacteria > Verrucomicrobiota > Verrucomicrobiia > Chthoniobacterales > UBA10450 > Palsa-1392. The sequence goes on along the minus strand of JACDGS010000005.1, from coordinate 42,089 downwards.
ACCGGGTCCCGGAGCGTATGTCTTTCAAGCTTCCGGCATCGTTAGGGTCGAGAGGACCGAGACCGGAGCGAACTGCGTCAAGCTGCGCATCTTTTATAAATTGCGCCCGTCCGCCCGCGACGAAATAACGCTCGCCGTTGTCGTTCAGGGCGGTGGTATTCGCGAGATTATCATTCAGGAAATCGAGTCGCGATTGCAGCCAGCGTGTTGATTCAACGGAGGCAGAAAAAAAGGCGCGTTCGCGTAGCGCGACCGGTACGCGCGACCATTCTGCGCTGTTAAGAATTGACCCAACTGGAGATCTCTCGCCGAGCTTTTGCAGAGCCTCGTCAAATGTGATGCCGGCGACTAATTCCATTCGTTAGGCGACCACTGGCGACACCTCTCGCCGGGCCGTCTCCTCTCGGGAATCGTAGTAAGCGGAGAATCCGGTCAGCTCCACCATGTCCACTAGAATTCGATAAGCTTCGTGGGGCGGAACGATGTTCGTGACAGATTCCGCAACCTTGCTCGTGGTGAGGAAGGGCATGACTTCCAACAAGCTCATGGCGCGCACGCCGGCCGCGCCGGGCGAGCGCTCGAAAACCCAGATGGAAAGCGCGCCGGCCGCAGACTTACCAAAGAGCGGATGATCCTCGCTCGGGCGCACCTGCCATTCGATGCGATAGAGCTTGCGGCCGTCAGCTAGTTTGGCGATTTTTTTCATGCAGATTCGTTAGGCAAACGAAACGGGTCGGACGTTTTGTTTGCGGTCTTGATTGGTGGGACACTGTCGAACGCCCCATTCATGCCTTAGCTCGCGTTGCGGCAACCAGTTCATTGAACCGGCCTCGCAAATGTTGCCCCTGTTCTTCTGCTAATAAATGCAGGCCACGAATAGTCTCTGCGCTCAATGTTAGGCAATCTCCCGTCAAGCCCTTCATCATCAATTCGGCGAGCGCTTCGAGAAGCGCAGCCGAAGTCATGATGGCGTTTTCAAGTTGTTCGCGCGCATCGCGCGCTGTCGTCTCGTTAGGCGTTAGGAGCTTCATTTCGCACCGCCTGTGACGGCTTTCGGCATGTAACGCTCCTCGATCGAAGCAATTCGCGTCGCCCACATGAGGCGCACCAATTTCGCCGGGCTGCCCGCGACGGAGTCAGAGCCCGGCGCGTAGCCATCGCGCCGCATCACTTCTTCCGCGATAACAAGCGCTTCCGCCAAGCCTAACGAATAGCGGCCAGCCGCATTTTCCTCTCGGATCATCGTCGCCAGCGCATCGCGATTCTCAAAGAGGAATTCGCAGAACAAATCGAGCAAATCCTCTTCGCAAAAGAGATGCTCCGCCGTAATCCCACCGAACGGCGAGTTGAACATTCCGCCCACGCCGACGCGGAATTCCGGGTTCTGAGTGTGAAATTCATGCGCAAGCAAGGCCACCTCGCGCCAGACGATGAAGGAGAAAAGTTTTTCATCCTCCGTTTTTTTAGCAGTCTCCCGCATCATCGCTTGCTCGATACGGCGGTCGCTCTCGTGGATTTCCTTGGCGAGAAACGCGAGGAGCCGGGATGAATCGAAAGCCAGGCTTGAAAGGAGGCCAGGCGCAACGAAGGAGAAGGGCACGGGCGGTTTAGACCGCCGATGGCCCTTGTCGTTAGGCGAGCGATCGCGAAAGTAGGTGCGCACCGCGAGCTCGCACCATTCGTCGGGATCGATCCCCATTTCTTTTGCTTTCGCGTCGATCGCGTCCGCGAGGGCGAGCGGCATCGACACTCTTACCTTTTTACGGCTTTCTTTTTCCTCGATCTCGACGGCGAGGTCGGGCAGCAATCTTGCGGTCGGCGATAACTTTTTCATTTCTCGCCTAACGACTGCTCTGCTTGGTTTTAGTTGACCGTTTCGTGCGGTCGTTCGACCGTGATTTTGACCTGACTTTTTGTGGTTGTGCATACGATTCTTGAGGTTGGGTCACTCGCCCTGTCGCGGTTACCGCCGTGGCAGGGCTTTCGTTTTGGTGCGCCTCTTTTGCCTGGACCCAGGCAAGCATCCGAAGCGTTATTTCGCCACCCGGCTTCGGAATTGAAGTTTTCCGTTTCTCAGTCGTCGTTAGCCAGTCGCTTAGCTGCTGCTGCGAGACACCGAGATGGTCGGCAAGGGCCTTCTTCTCTCCGCGAATCGCAGTTGCACGCCGCAATCGATCAAGCAGGTCGCCTATGTTTGCCGGGAGTGGCATGAGGGAGTTTATTACTGCTTTATCTGAAAGTATCAAACGCTTTCTTATGAGCGACTGATCCTTATTTACAAAAATCATCTGGGGGCGTGTTCGCTTGGCGAGGCGTTCTGTGCGCGCGATCAATTCTTCATATCGTCGGCGCAACTCTCGCTGCTCACGCCGAATCTCTTCTCGATCCGCAATGAAGTGAGCAGCAACCAAAGAAGGCGGAAGATTATCCCTGTCGGATGGCTGCCCCACCCCCTCAGCAAGCCACGGAATGGACGTTTCTAGCTCTAAGCCAAGGACGATAATGACATGATCACGCGGGCGGGTGTGCTTCAACCATTTCCGCACTGCAGCCGGTGTAACACCAACTCGTCTGGCTAACTCCCGCCTGCTAATCCCTTTTCCCTCCATAACCTTCTTCAGTCGGTCCGCAAAAGAGTTTTGGGCGCTCAAGTTGGCTTTACTTTACAAAGCGGACGTGGGTAAGAAAATTTGACTTGCACGGGAACTTAGTTCCCAGATACTCCGTCAACACTTTGACGACGACTAAGAGTTTTGCCCCCGTGGCATCTGCTGAGCTTCGGCCCCTTACCCATCTTCGGGTTGCTATGGCTCGGCGCGGGCTGACTCTGCTCTCTGTAGCAAGGGACGCTGGCGTTAACTACACGGCGGCGAGCCATATCCTTTCCGGTCGCCGTGACCATCCCTGCCATCTCGAAAAGATTGAGCAGGTGATTAAAGCCACTCCCATCACCTGCGGCGAGCAGGAGGAGGAGATCACCCTCGAAGAATTTCACGAGCAGATGCGCGGCTCACTGCGCGGTTGCATCCTAACGAAAACAAGGGGGCGGAATGTCTCTTGAAACTTGTTTATGCGGGGGGCCGAAGTCGGCTTGGGCCGCGACTTGCAGGGCTTGCTGGCTCCTCGTGCCGAAGGAGACGCGTGAAACATTTTTCGATGCGCCTTCTGGCAGTAAAGCGCGCGCCGACGCGCTGGCCGTATGCCTGTCTGCGATCCGGTCTCACCCTCGTTTTTTCCGGCATCATGCGCGCGGGAAACATCCGACCCCAGCACCCGCCTAACGACGGCGAAAATCAGCCTAACGAATACGAAAATGAACGATAACGCAGCACAAATTGAACTCTCTTTGCTCGACGGGCCGACTGAAATCATCTCGCTAAAACCGCTTTCGATCCGGGAAATGCCAGCGTATCTCGCGGCCTTCGATGACGAGGTGAGTCTCGCCGCGCTTTTCGCCGGCAAGGATGAAAGCTGGTCGAGCCAACTCACGGCAGCGAGTCACAACGCGCTAATTGGAAAAGGCGAGGAGATCAATCGAGAGGCCTTCGAGCCTTGGTATCGCCGCCGCTTGCAGCGGTTGGAGCTGCTGAATCCCGGCTTCGTCAAGCAAGCCGAGAGCGTCACCCAGCGCGCCATCGAAGGCGCGCTCAAAGCCTAACGAATAAAGAATCATTCAAACTTATCGAACGCCTAACAATGCCTAACGAATCTATGAAGACAGAAACAGAAAATCAGGAACCGAAAGTTGCGAAGTTGCGCGCGATGATCATGGCTATGGTCGCCTCGCTGCAAGTCGCCGTTTCGCGCTATCGCAAGAACGAAACAGCCCTGGCGGCGAATCAGCAAACGTTGCAAGCCGCGCAATCTGATCGTGAGAAACACGCGCAGAGTCGCGTCGAAATAGAGAGCCTCAGCGCGGTTGGGTTGCACCGTCGCAAGCTCAGTCCTGAAGCGGCGGCGGCGCTGGCGGATGAGGAAAAAATCGCGGAGGAAGCGGCCCGGGGGGATGAGAGCAAAGCGACAGAAGAAAGGTCGCAGCTTGAATCGCAAAGGACCGATGACTTCCTGGAGATCAAAAGGATTCTTCCCGACCTGAGTTATCGCAGTCTCATTTTTGGGGAAGCGGAATTTTTAGCTGAGCTCGGTTCGATGATTGAATGGGAGGGCCACCATCTTCCCGTTCTCACCGAGGGGACTTCAGACAGAATTTTCTCTCATACCAGGGCCTACGCGGTTTACGAAAAGCGCGTGCGACAAATTAGGGGCGCCGATGCACAGAAGGATTCCACGGCAGTCGTGGTTGCTATCGCTGAGGAGATTCTCGCGCAACCGATCGTGCCTCTTCGGCAGGGGCCTCCGAAATTGCCCCATCCTAACAATGCCAGGATCGCGCAGGACCTCGACGAGGTTTTGCTGAGTAGCAGTCGTTGATGTCCTGACGACGAATGAAAACTTTCTCCATTCTGCCCGAATGGCGCCGATCGCGTGCTGGGTTGGTTGCCTTCGCCTTAGCGGAAGGTCTCGCGGAAATCCGCCTGGATTTACAAGAGGCCGTCGATTGTCTGGAAAAAGAAGCGGGGGGTGAGTGGACTGCCGGACTGCGCGTGAGTCACTTCGCGAAGGAGCTGTTCACCGCGAAAGCGCATCTCTCGGCGGCGACGGTGATATGGGGTCGATTCAGCTTCGCCGTTGATCAGATCGCGGCCGGCGTGCCTAACGAAGCGGGAATTGTGTTGCCTAACGAATGAAGGTCTCCGCAAAATTATACGAAGTCTTAAGCCAGGAAACGGATCGCCTGATTGACCGTTTGCACGAGGCCGTGGTGCTTGATTTCACGGACGCGCGCAACAACGGGCCGAGTAGGAATCCAACCCCCGACGTAGTGCGCGCTACCAGCGAAGTCATGGATGAGTATGAGCGTTTGCGCGAAATGATCCACGTCGCCGGAGGCGATCGTTACTTAGGCCATCATAAAGCCTTACCTAAGGCCGGGGCGTCCCTCAATCAGGTCTATGAAAAGGCCGCGCCATTGATTCGCAAAATCACCAATTTCCTACGGCGCGCAGAGCCGCAAATCGCATGAGGGCGATCGCCACGGGCTCATCGGCCGCCATGTTTACTTGTGGCGAGCTAGCACTGACGATCGGCTGGACCCGCACGGTCTTTTTGGGATTTCACCCGGAGCCCACGGCGCGGGTGGCGAGGAGTTACGGCCATGTGCCGGTCTTTCATCCCAATCTGCTACCACTCCCGATCAAGGCAGTGTTGCTAGCTCTTCGCATCGAAGAAGAGTGCCACTCTGTAGAGCATCTCGTTAGGCTTTCATTACAGCGCAGTCGGCGCGCGTGTTTCCTCACTTTCGCGGAGCAGCGCCTGTCGCCACCACATTCTGCGTTCGTTAGGCGAGAGGCGATGAATCGCTACTTTTGTGCCTTGGATTGCGGGATGACGGAGGTGAGTGCGAACCGCGCTGCTCGGAAGGCTCTCGTTAGGCGCGGTCAACCCCTCATATCGGAACGGCAACTCCGGCGCTGGGCCAATCGCGTCGATGCCGCTGGCGGCCCCGACCTCTGCCCTCTCGATGTTTTTTTTGATTTGAAAAGCATTCGCCATGTTCGGACGACAAAGCAGCCCCACCACGGCAAACCGGCGGCGGTAGCGAATGACATTCATTCGCTCCGCGCGACCGATGCTGGAGGCGGAGAAAATGATTGAGTTCATTGACGGCGGCACGATTGCCGGGCTCCAGGGCATCGCTGCGCAGCTAAAAAACAAGCGGCCCCTTCTCGTCCAGGTCGGCTTACGGGGAAACACAGAATTGCGCGCCTGGTTTCGCAGCCGCAACAGCGCGCCTAACAAACTCGGCGGGCGGCGAGCGAACCTTTGGAACACGTTTGCCAGCTCCGTTAGTTCTTCCGTCGTGGACAACAGCACTGCGCGAATCTCTGTCACCGACTTTCGCTTCAATCAGAAGGTCTATGGCGGGCGGATTACTCCGAAGCAAAAAAAGAGCCTAACGATCCCAGTCGCGCCTGAATCCTATGGTGTCAGCGTCTTCACCTTTGAGCACGACACCGGCATCAAACTTTTCCTTCTGCGAAAGAAAGGCGGGACGCTCACAAACCTCTTAGCGGGCAAGCTCGGCGACGGCCAGGTGAAGGTTTTCTACGTGCTCTCCAAAGGGGTCAACCAAGATGCCGATCCGAACGCTCTCCCGCCGCGCGCCCAATTCAACGCTGCAATTCTGGACGAAGCGGATGCAACGCTGCGTCGTGACCTTAACCGTGCCTAACGAGTATGGCAGATAAAAGCTACGACATTCTAATTTCCATCGACGCGAAGATTTCCGCGATCGATACCGCCGTCCAGCAAATACAGAATTTGCATTCCGTGGCCGAGAGCGCGGGTCAGGCTTTCCAATTTGCCGGCGCGATCGACATCGTGCATCGCATCGCGGACGGGATCGCAGAAATCCCCGCAAAGCTCTATGAAGCCATCTCGGCCGGCGTCGAGTTCCAAGCGAAATTGCAGGATGTCGCCACCGGGATCGCGGCTGTCCTGACGCAAACGCAGCCCGGCCGCTTTGCTGATTTTACCGAAGCGAAGAAGGCCGCGGTTGACTACATCGAGGTCATCAAGGCCTCGGCCAATAAGGTTGGTATTGCCTACGAGGACATGTTTGAGGCGGTCACTCACACCCAAACGCAGCTCGCCAGCGCTGGCATTACCGACATCTCGCAAGTCATCCAGGCCACGCAGTTGCTGGTGCAGGCCATGCAATCAGTGGGCGTGTCCGCCAGTCAAGCTTCGCGCGACATCGGCGACATTCTGCAGGGTAACGCGGCGAGAACGTTAGGCGGCGGCCGGCTCGCCGCTGCCATCAATGAGACGAAGGAGAGTTTCGATAAGCTGCTGCAATCTCACATTCAAGAAGGTGATTTACTTACCTTCCTGCAGACGAAGTTCAGCGGATTCGCGGCGGCGATCCAGGACTCGTCGAACAATTTCAATGCCGACAGCAATCGTCTTAAGAACGCGATTCTTGATATCGAGGGCGAAGCGGCCAAGCCCATCATGGAGCCGCTCAAGAGCGGGATCGATGGAGCGATCGATCCGGCGAAGATCGAGCAGTTTAAAATTCTGGCGCACACCATCGGGGAACTGGGCGCTGAAGCCTTGGGTGCCGTAGGGAAGATCGTTAGCCTGGGCACAGCGATCGAGGAGGTAGGCAAGAAGTATCACGTTCTCGCGGGCGTTCTGCTCGCGATTTCGAATAGCACTCCCGGCGGCCTCTTGTTCCACGGCGTCAATGATGCCGTTGCCGACGCGTTCGATAAATCGAAGGCGGCAGTGGAGCAGCAAAATGTCGCGACGAAGCAGGCGATCCAGAATGGGCAGCAACTCGGCGCGACCTACCAGCAAACGGTCGAACCGGGAGCCCAGAAACTAAACGAGGCAGCGCAGAAGCAGGCCGACTTGATTTACAAGGCAAATCAGGAAGCGCGCATCCTGCAGGCGACACTCTCTGGGGATGGCCCCACGGTCGCGGCGGAGAAGGGGCGGGCGGCCTTTGAGAAGTTCATCGAGGAAGCGGCGAAGCTGGGGCCGATCACGAACGCGGAAATCGATGCCGGACATAAGATTGAAGAGTCGGTGAGTAATCAAACGCTCGCATTGTTTGCGAAGAAGAGCGCGGCCGCCGGCAATCGGGCGGAAGCAGAAGCAGAGAAGGAAACGCATCAGCAAATTACCGATCTACAGCGGGAGGAATCCCAGCTTCTCACGCAGTTGAAGGCGCAAGAGAAGTCGGTAAACGACAACCCGTTTATCTCCGCCGACGCCAAGCAATCCCAGCTTCATCAAATCGATCTTCAGCAACAGGCTGAGGTAACCGCTGAAATCAAGCGCACGAGCGATGCGCTGAATGGTGCCTTTGGTCCACCTAGCCAGGCAGAAGTCACTCAGTTGCAAGGCAGGTTATCCTCGTTAGGCACGACATTCCAGGAGCTGCAATTTTCGATCGCGAAGAGTGGTTTCACGGGCGCTCTGAGAGCTGATCTAACTTCGTTCGCGAACCAGTTCGGCAGCACGTCCCATCAGATTGCCACCGCGATCACGAGCACCATCGGGTCGGCCGTGAGCGGGCTCTCGAATGCCATCACGGGACTTATCTTCAAGACTCAGACCTGGCAGCAGGCGTTTGCGCAGGCCGCGCAGGCGATCATCGGCAATCTCATCAACATCGTGTTGCAGTGGATCGCGCAGCAGGCGGTGATTCTCGCTCTCAATGCCATCTTCGGTAAGGCGGCAGGGTCCATCGCCAACAAGCAGGCTGAGTCTGCGGCGGCAGCATGGGCTCCCGCTGCTACTGCGGCCTCGATCGCGAGCTACGGAGCCGCTGCCGGTTTCGGGACGGCCGCGTTCATCGCAGCCCTAGCTGTAGGGACTGGGGCTGCGGTTGCCGCATCCAGCGCCGGAGGCTTTCAAAGTGGAGGTTTCACGGGCCTTGGCAGCTCAAGCGAAGTCGCTGGGCTCGTGCACCGAAATGAGTTCGTGGTCAGCGCCCCGGCGGTTGGCAATCTCGGGCTTGCCTTCCTGGAGAATATTCACACGGTCGGTCGGCAGGGAGGCGGTTTTGCGCTCGGAGGTTATACCGGCGGCGGATCATCCGCTTCAAGTGGTTCGTCAGGCAAGCTCGGCGGCGAGACGCACATTTTCATTCTCATGGACGAGCGCGAGATGCAGCGGCGCGTCCTGGAATCAACTGCCGCAGTAAAGAAAATCGTCCGTGTGGTTAACGAAGCTGGAGGAAATCTTCGCGGATGAGTACGCCACTGGCCACGGCCTCACGTCTTGCCGGCTTGTTGGCTAAGTCGAAGCGCGCGGTGCAGCTCGCGCTCGCCGATACTACCCCGAATGGAGTCGTCTTCGTGCGCGGACAGCAGGCCGATGGCTGGTTACTCACGAGCCTTCCCTACCACTTCGTTCAGCAACTCGACGCTCGCGCCCCCACTATTGGTTATCGTAACGCTGAACACCTGGTGAGCGATCCGCCGGCGCGATTCGCGCCGATCGATCGGAAGGGAAATAAAATCCCTATCGCAGACATCTCTGCGCATCATGTCGCGCGCGCGCATCGTTTGCGCCAGGCGCTCGTGTTTAGCTTGGAGAAGCGCGACAGCCTAACGACAGCAGAAACCAAGCAAGCGGCCTTTGCGAGCTTCACTGCTACTTGGGGAGACTGCGATAAGAAGACGTGGAATCGAATGCTCGATCGCACGATTCAGCGCGATGCCGGCGAAGACCGTTTCGAAGATCTGGCGCTCTATTTCGATAAGACAGTTACTCTCCGGGCTGGGGCGCGGGCGACGATCGCGATCGCGGACACGGCCGCCGAGCGAACGCTTTTAGACGCTACTGCTGCGGTCAAGAAACCGACGGAGCCGACCCTGGCAGAGCTAGCTTCAATCTGGGCGCGAGCCTGTGAGTTCATCGCCTACTTAGTCGGGGCGGTGGGAGCGAGAGAGATCTTCGCAAAGCGGAGACTCTTAGAGTTACTCCGGGATTGTGGCGTGCAGGTAGCTCGCACCGAAGAGGCTCTTAGGAGGCAGATCAATCGTAAGTACGGATCATGGTTGGAAAATGGGCAAACCTTCTCGGTCTTAGAAGATAAGCGGTCCACTAACTCAGGCTGGTTTCGAAAGCCTGACCTCGTAAGAACTGGCGACTTTGACAAGATTGTCGGCGAAGCGGTGATCAACCGGGAGGGAGAGATCGCGCCGGCTATTCGTGCTTTGCGAGGCAGCGGTGAACTAAGTGACTCTTTTGTGAGTAACTACCTTTCTAACCCGCGCGCAAAGTCCTATGTGCCTAACGAAGTCAGAAAGCTATGCATACCGGAGGCGAAGCGGTTGGAAGCGATCCATCGCGGCCCGCGTGAGCACAAGCGGCTTGGGGCGTACCATCAAGTTAACTGGGATAATGTTGCCGCCGGAGACCTTTTTAGCGCGGATGACCTAACGAGTCCTGTTTATACTTACCGATGGGATTCCGAAGGTCGGCTCTCACTCATCCGCGGTCAGCTTCTTATGGTGATCGATGAGAGAACGACTTTTATCCTGGCCTTCGTTTTCATCTCTGAGCCCGTCTATAACTCAGCGCAAATTTACAATGTCTTTACTGACGCATTTTCGGACTTTGGCATCCCTCGTAGGGCACTAGTCCTTGAGAATGGTCTCTGGCGTCGTTCCAGTTGGATCAAAGGGCGCCGCGACGCTGACCGGACTGGCCTAGGAGATCAGGGACTGATGCGCGTGGCCGGCCGCATTATTCACGCGAAGCAACCGCGCGGGAAGAGCATCGAAAGAGTTTTCGGACTGGTGCAGTCGGAGATGGTTGCTCTCCCTGGCTGGAGTTCCCGGAATGAACGGCAGATTCGGAATGAGCGCTTTGAAAAGCTGAAGCGCGACATCGAAAGCGGACATGCCGACCCCGCTCAACATCTCCTCAGCGAAGATCAGTTAGTCAGTGCTTACACCAAAATCTTCGAGCGGTATAACGACACGCCACAAGAGGGAAGGAAGCTCAAGGGACTAACGCCACGTCAGGGGTGGGAGCGACTCCAGACAACGCCTCTCGCGCGTTTCGACGATAAGTCACTTTGGCTTCTCTCTAACAACCCGCAGAAGGTTAAGATCAGTCAGCGTAATGGCATCATGCTAACCATTCCGGGCGTCGGGAAAGTGCGCTACATCGGCGACGAGACGGGGGCCAGGGCTGGTGAAAGCGTCTTAGCGTGGGTAAACGCGCGACGCCCGGATGTCCTATGCTGCACGACGCTCGACAAGAAGGATGTCTTTACCGTCCCGCGCTACAATGAGTTAGACGATCGAATCGACGCCTCGAATTTCGCCGAAGAGAATGCGAAGACCGCAGCTCACGATCGCTATGCGGTGGAGCGTTACCGCACGCTCAAAAATTCCCTTTCTCAAAAGCATTATCGACCAGTCATCGTCGATCGCTGGACCCGGGAGACGGGCGAGAAAATGGCGCTCCAAAATCGTGAGGTCACAGCCAGGCAGAAGGAAAAGACCCAGCTCGATGCTTCACTGAATCGGCGTGCGCGCGCGGCCCAACTCCCATCCGCCTTGGTTCATCGTGACGAGGAATCACTTGGCTATCTCGACGACTACAACGCGGGCCTTTCGGAGATCAACGAAGCGCTGGCACTAGAGAGGGAAGACTTATGAACGAATTGACGAAGGACCCTAACGCGATCGAAGCGCGGATCGCGCTGGACTTACCAGGGATGGCGGACGCTGGCGCGATGCCTAACGATATTCAATGGGCTCCCCCTGGAAGCCATTCGATCCACGCTTCCAGAGGGGGCAAGCCAGTCGAACTCGATGTCAACGTGACTCCGGCCGGTGCGCAGCGAGTCGCGGAGATGCACGCGCGCTATACCGCAGCGGCCGATAGCGGCGAAGGTGATCGCGCTTACTTCGATTTCAATCATGACGACAAGGAAGCGAGCGCGCATCCGAAGGGATTTTTTTGGGGTGGGGACGATCCGCAGAAGGGCGGTATCCGGGCGAATCTGGACTGGACCGGCGCTGGCAAGCGCGCCGTCCTAGGCCGCGATTTTCGGCGGTTCTCGCCTTCCTTCTATGTCGATGGCAAAGGCGAGATCCGCGGAATGCCAGTCAACTGCGGCGGCTTGGTCAATCGCGCGGCCTTCCAGCGGATCGCGCCTATCATGTCGAAGCTGGCGGAAGCGAACGCCCTAACGAGTGCGCCTGATTTCCTTTCAAAGGCGAAGGTGTTGGCGAGGTCGCGCAATCTTAGCGATTGGGATTCCTACCAAGTCCTCGCGCACGCAGAGCCGTATCTCTACGATTGCTATCGCTGGGAAGTGCTAGGACTCGGCGGCCGGAAACCTGAGTCTCCGCAAGAGACAACCTATCTCGCCCGGTGGCAGCTCGCAGAGCACGACGAATTTGTAACTCAGGCGAAAGCATTATCCGATGCGCTGGATTTGACCCTTGACGCGGCCGCGAATCAGCTAGCGCGCTCGCAACCGGCGCTCTATGAGCGCTATCGAGACAAGTTGGGCCTAGGTGACTCTCGACACTACAACGAACGAGTTCTAGCGGTCCACGCTCGCGCGGAAGCCTCCCCGTTTTTCCTGCTAGCAAAAAGCATCGCGACGCAGCGCAAAATCGACATCACTGCCGCCTTTGGGATCGCGGCCCGGCAATCTCCGGAGTTGTACGATAGTTATCGCCAGAGCTTGTAAGAAATGCCGACACGACGCCGCCAGGAAGACGAGCCGATTGCCTTCGAGCGCTACATGAGCAGTGGGACATATACGGAGCGACGCCCGATCCCGTTCAACGTCGTGGCAGAGAAAGCGGCCGGCTATTCGTCTCCCGCCGATCGACGCCTGCTCTTTTGGCTCCAAGCCATGTCCATGAGGCCCGGCGGCCTGTTCGAGTTCGCGGGGAAGCTGCTCGCGGCCTTTCCGTCTAGTGGGCAGTTCGCCTCTAATATCCTTCCTGACACAGTCATGTTGGAGGAGTCCTTTTCGGCCTATCTCGCCGGCTCGGACGTTTGCAGCGCGGACTTCGACTTTGTTGGACTCGTACAGAAATCGCTGATTCGACTTTGTATCAATCCCGCGGTGGACTTGGACTCGTTACGAGGGATTCCCCGTGCAGGTATTCTTGAGGTTCTCGAAACCTACCGTCTTGCTCAGGTCACGGATCTCCGTGCGAATCGCGTTATCACTTCGTTAGGCAAGGTTGTACATGGCTGTCTCGATAAAGGGTTAGCTACCCGCCGAATGGTCGTGATCGAAGGCGAATCAGGAAGCGGTAAAACGTTTGAAGCGCGAGCATGGTGCGAGGAGCATCTAGGGGAAGCGCGTTTCATTGATTTAACAGGAATCACGAATCGGACCGGCTTTTTTCAGAAGATCGGTGCGGCCCTTGGAATCGGAATTTGCCAACAGGCTAGCTCCAAACTGCAAGCCAAAATCGAAGGCGTTCTCGCCTCGACGAAGCTAATGCTCGTCATTGACGAGGCGCATTTTTTGTGGCCGCAACATCGTCGGAATCATTCGAGCCCTGAGCTCGTCGATTGGGTCGATACCGCCCTTGTCAATAGCGGCGTCCCAGTCGCCCTAATCGCGACCGATCAGTTCGCGACGCTGAAGGCGCGCGTCGAAAAGCAAACCGGTTGGACGAGTGCTCAGTTCATGCACCGAACGTTTCGCTATACGAAGCTGCAAGAACGTCCGTCACGCACCGATCTGGAGGCCGTCACGACTCATTTGCTTTCGATGAGATGGTCAGAAGACGCGCGATCCTGGATCAATTCAGCCCGGAGCGCTCCCGTGTCTACAGCGGCCGTGAAAGCGATTGTCGGCTATGCCGGGTCAAGCTTTCTCCCGTTGCCCTCCGTGAGATCGATAGTCGAGGAAGCGCGCTTCCTAGCTCAGAATGGCAACGGCCGCGACATCGTAGGCTTGCGCGATGTCGCGGAAGCTCTAACCGCTCAGACCGAGTCGGACATCGCGATGCGCAAAGCATTCAGCCCGCTTCCAAAAAAGCACCATCACTCCGCGAAGCTCCCTCACATAGCTAAGGAACACGCGCCAGATCCGGCGGTCGACCCGTCGATCGATCAGCCAGGTACCCGTAATTTTGCCCCCTCAGGAAACCAACAGATGTCCAGAAATTCGTCGGTTGTTTCGACGAATCCCGCCTTGCGGCGCGCTCGCGCGTCCGAATTGACGGGCGCTTAGCCGATCAGTTTCACGAACGCCGCGAAAGCGTTTTGAGGGACTGAACGAGCGAACGCCTGAGCTATGCCCCGGCCACTTGGACACGGGACAAGAAAAAACGGACAAGTTATCGACGCGCCTACAGACGATAACTGCCGGCCTTCTCGTTAGGCGACCGCCGCCGCCGGTTTGCCTTTCCACCGCCAAACGTCTTTCCACCGTGAAATTTGATCTCGACAGCCGGTAGCCTGGTCGCGCATTTTCGCACCGGCAGTTGGTGCGGATGCGGGCGGGCCTGGAACTCCTTCCCTTCCGGCTGGCCCCGAGGGTTGAAACACTTCCAGGCACGGAAGGAATCCATGCAGGTTTCAATTTTTGGATGGCGCAGGAGGTTCGGTTGTTCGTTAGGCAAGTGCGCCTTGCTGGTGCTGCTGGCAACGGCGACTTCCGCGCGGGCGCAGTCTCCGGTCCTCACTGGATCGTGGGAGACGCTGGATTATTTGATGCCGATCAATCCAATTCATTGCGGCGTCACGCACACAGGCAAAGTGGTCGTCGTCGCCGGTTCTGAGAACGACGATGACGAGCATGGTGACAATATTTCCAAAGCAGCGGTCTGGGACCCGACGACGGGTAGCATTGTCGAGCAGGATTTGCTTTGGGATGTGTTCTGCAACGGGATGGCCGCATTGAGTGATGGGCGTTTTGTCATCGTCGGTGGGACCGCTGAATATGATCCATTCTACGGCGATCCACGGGCGACGATCTATGATCCCGCGACGGAGAAATTCAACGAGGTCGAAAGCATGGCGCACGGCCGGTGGTACGCCACCGTGACCGCGCTCGGCGATGGCCGCCTCATGACCTTCTCGGGCACGAACGAAGACGGCGGGACCAATAATACCGTGGAGATTTACAAAGTCGGCTCCGGCTGGAGTCCGGAATATCTCGCGCCCTGGGATCCGCCGCTCTATCCGCGGCTCGTCCTAATGCCCGACGGCGATATTTTCTATGCTGGGGAAACGATCGACTCCCATCTTTTCCATCCGGCCGATCAGACGTGGACGCTGAATATCGCGAAGACGAATTTCAAACAGAGCAGGACCTACGGCTCGGTGGTCCTCCTGCCCCTGCGACCGGAGGAAGGCTACACCGCGCGTGTCATGACCATGGGTGGATATTCGCCCGCGACAACTTCCGTGGAAATCATCGAGCCAATGGCGGCGACGCCGGCGTGGGTCTACACCGGGCCGATGTCCGAGCCGCGCACGCAGATGAACGCAACCCTTTTGCCCACCGGGAAAGTGATTGCGCTAGGCGGCTCGGAGATTAACGAGGACATCTACAACGCCAGCCTGGATGCTGACCTCTACGATCCTGCGAGCGGCACTTGGTCGCCGGCCGGGAGGGAAGCATTCGCGCGCTTATATCACTCCGTTTCGCTTCTTTTGCCCGACGGGACGGTGTGGGTGGCGGGCGGTAATCCGATGCGCGGCACCTATGAAGAGCACATGGAAATTTATACCCCTCCCTATCTCTTCGCCGTCGATCCGAACGGTAACGTCATCCCAGCCGCCCGCCCGACGATCACGAGTGCGCCGGCGGAAATCGGTTACGGAGCGAGTTTCAAGGTTACAACGCCCGATGCGCTGCTGATCAGTCAGGTCGTGCTCGTTAGGCCAAGCTCGGTCAGCCATGCCTTTGATTTCGAGCAACGCCTCATCGGCCTCACTTTCACCCCGAGTGGCAGCACGGTGCGGGCGGTCGCGCCGCCTAACGGTTTCATCGCGCCGCCCGGCTACTACATGCTCTTCCTGATCGACCAAGCCGGCGTTCCCTCGGTGGCGAGGTTCGTGCATCTCTCCGCGACGCCGCGGGATCTTGCGCCCGAAGGTACGATCACTTTACCCGGTACTGACCTAACGATTGCCGCGGGCCTGGCGGTTCGCTTCGCGGGGAGCGCGCGAGATACCGACGGCACAGTCGCGGCTTACTCATGGAATTTTCCCGGAGGGACGCCCGCGACCAGCTCGCTGCGGAATCCTGGGGTAATTACTTTTGCGGAAGCGGGCACCCATGTGGTTTCGCTGACGGTGATCGATGATTTAGGGGTGAACGATCCCAGTCCGCCCACGAGAACGATCACGGTCACCGCAGCGCCAGGGGACGCTGTGCTTCCATCTACTTCTCGTTAGGCAGTTCCGCCAGCGCGGTCGCGTTCCGCGCGGTTCGCCCGTAGCCTAACGACCGAAGATGCCGCGCAATCTGCCGCGGCCTTCCGGTCTTTGCGCGAGCTGCGCCGGCCAGCACTCCACGATCTCGAGCGCGAGAAAACGAAAAAGCGTGACGCGCGCAAACTTAATGTCGAGCCGCAGGTTTTTGGAAATTTGCGCGATGGACCGGCTGCCGTTGAACTGCGAAGCGAACTGCGCCTCAGCCACGGTCAGCCGCAATTGTTGCACACGGTCGTAGCCATCGCGCGTGTAGGCGGGCACACAGGTGGAATCGACGGTCGCCCCTTTGCCCAACTCCTGATATTGGACGACACGCAGCGTGCTCAGCGCCCATTGATCCATATCGTCTTCGCCCGGGGGATAGTCGCGCGCATAGGCCGGCAATGATTCCTGTTCGAAAACGAAACGAACGCGTTCCGCCGCCCATAATTGCGCGAACAATTTCTGGCCGTAATGCTGCACAAGTTGTAACCCCGGATCGCGCAGAATCAGTCCCTCTTTTGCGAGGGTGAGAAAAAACGGACAACCGTCGCGAGCCTGCTGCGCACGCGCCGCTTCGATTTTTCCCGTGTCCACATTGAGCAGCGTGACGGGCGCCTCGTCGCAATAGAGTTTCGCTGCGCGAGTTGTGACGAAAAGCACTTTGCCATTGTGTGCGAGCAACTCGACGGAATCCTGCGACCAAAAAGTGCGCAAAGTGCCGGTGAGTTTCTCGCGCGCGATCGTTTGCAAAGCCCAGTGCAGGGAAAAGAAACTGGAGTCGCCGCAGAAATACGCTTTGTCGGGATCGTTAGGCAAACTCCTGGGAGCTGTCGCTGCCGACTGGGTAGAAGGCGAGGAAGCGGCAAGAATTACCGGCTTGCTTTTCGCGGCATCGCGCATGTCAGATGCCGGGGGCGCTGGATTCTGGGCCGCCTCGGTCGAGGCCGACTCGCGCGCCACGATCGGCCCGCTTGGTGCCATCGCGGCCGCAGGCTTTCCAATGATTTTTGCCGTTGTCTCGCGTGCGACGATCGGGCCGCTGGAAGTCGGTGCGGGTGCTGGTGCTGGTGCTGGTGTGGTGGGCGACACGTTCACTCCAGATTCGCGCGCCACGATCGGTCCGCTGAGTGTCTGACCAGAATTGGATTTCACGAGAGGTGCGACAGGAATATTCGTCGGCTTCGATTTCTCCCCTGATGCGGGCTGATTTTCTCGCGCCACGATTTTTCCACCGGTAACGACTGGGAGTTGCGTCGCCGGCGCCGGTGTTGTCCTCGCTCTTTCCTCTTCTTTTTTGCCTAACGATGCCGACGCCGGCGTCGCGCCACCCGTGAGATAATCTCGCACCGCCTTGATCAGCGATTCGGAGGTAAACGGTTTGCTGAGTGAGCCGATCACGTTGGGAATCTGAGAGCGATCCGGCTGCAAATCGCTGCCATAACCCGACATGTAAACGACCGGAATCTTCGAGGTCACCGGATTCGCCACCAGCTTGCGACAGACTTCGTCGCCCTTCATATCGGGCAGCACGTAATCGAGCAGGATCAAGCCCGGCGAACTGTTGTGACAGGCCTTGAGCCCTTCCTGCGCCGTCGCTGCGGTGACGACGTGATAGTGCTGTTCTTCTAAAATTTCCTTCACGAAACTCAGCAGCATCAGACTGTCGTCGATGACGATGATGGTCTGCGCGGCTTGTTTCGGCTTGGTCGCTCCTGTCTTGTCCGCCGCTTTAGTCTCGCGCGCTTCGTCGAGGTGGCGCACAGCCTCCATCAAGAGAACCTGCCAATCGAGCGTGATCGTGTGCGGTGTGCCGGCAGGCACCGGTACTTCGGAGATTTTCCCGCCCTTCCAATCGACGATTTGATTAAAGGCTTCGCGTCCTTCCTTCCCCGGAGCCGTCGCGTGCCGCACCTGTCCGTTTTCGAAATAGACACGCGCCTTTTCTCCGCGCGGGCCGGTGAACTCGAGCAGCGAGGTCGCGCCGCTGATGCATTTCAACTGAATGATATCTGCGATGTGAAGATCGCTGAGCGTGCCTTGAAAATGGTCTTCCTTTTTGCTGCTGGCCGGGGCGAGGAGAGCTTCGACCAGGACCATGAAGTCGCTGCGCGGAAATGGTTTTTCTAAAAAATGCATCGCGCCCAGACCGGCGACGGGATCGCGTTGCGCGGTAAAATGCGTCGCGGTAAGAATGATGGCGCGCGCGTTCGGATGGCTGGTACGCAAGTCGTAAATGAATTCCTGCGCGGCCTCGTAACCCGCATCGACGTCCAGGACAAACAGCTCCGGCTTTTGCGCAACCGCCAGCTTTTGTGCTTCGCCTACAGATCGCGCCATGGCGCTGATCGTGCCGGGAACCGCCTCCTGCAAAGTGGAAACAATTTCGGCGCCGAGCTTATGATCCGGCTCCAAAATCAAAACCTGAAACGGCCGCACCGATGCTGCAGGGGAGATGGCTTCTTTCACCATGGCCTTGAGGAGTAACTAACGAAACGACGTTTCGCAAGTCATGCCTTAAGACATACGCTTTTTAGCAAAAAGGTATGCTGCGCCTCTGGAAGGTGATCACAGCCTCCCGCAGATCCACGTTTATCGCCGGAACCTCGTCGGGCGTCGCCTAACGACGCTTAGTTTGTGTGCACGCCGGTAGTGACGGCGTGGCCATTATCCGTTCTCACCGTGGTAGAGCAGCTGGAGAAAGCTGCGAGCAGGATGATGGCGGCGAATGAGGAAAAAAGGATGGTTCGCATAGTGTTAATGGTTCATTTTTACATTCGTTAGCGAGCGGTCAAGTGAGTGTCGCCAATTTGCCGCCCACGAAACTTCCGTTGCTTTCGTTCAGCATTCTTAAGCGGCAAAGTGCGCAGCAATCTCTCGCCGGCTGATTTTCCCTCGTTCGCTCACGGGTAACTCGGCGACAAGAAAGACGCGTTTCGGCACCTGCCATCCGCTCAGCCTCGCCCGGCAAAATTCGAGCAGCGCCGTTTCGTTAGTTCGCTCGTCCGCCACCACGCAAGCTGCCACTTCCTCGTTGCGCGACGCGGAGGCGCGGCCAAAAACCACCGCCTGTCGCACGCCTTCGTAGCTGAGAAGCTGCGCCTCGACTTCCGCGGGATTCACTTTTTTTCCGGCGACATTGATTACATCCGAAAGCCGGCCTGCGAGACGGAAACCCGCGGCGCTTATTTCCACGAGATCGTCTGGCCGGAAAACGCCCGCGCTCAGCTTCGCGGGTTCCGGCTCCGGAAAATAACCGTCACCCACCGCGGCGCTTCGCACCTCGATTTGCGTCGGACCGTCACCGCGTTCGTTAGGCGAAATTTTAGCTCCATCCATCGCCGGACCGACGAAACCTTCGCGCTCGTCCGTCACTGCACGATCGTAGCAAATCCCGCCGCACTCCGAAG
The DNA here is from genome assembly GCA_013821455.1 of Chthoniobacterales bacterium. Lineage (GTDB taxonomy): Bacteria > Verrucomicrobiota > Verrucomicrobiia > Chthoniobacterales > UBA10450 > Palsa-1392. The sequence goes on along the minus strand of JACDGS010000005.1, from coordinate 22,683 downwards.
CGCCGTAAAACGAATGAATGGCGCGTCCGAATTTCTTTTTGAAATTACGTGCGATTTTGCGCGTGAGCGGCGCGCCGGCCGAGATGCAGAGACGCAATTTCGGCAAGGAAGGTACGTTCGGCATTTCGCAAAATGCCTGGTAGAAGAGGGGCATCCCCGGAAACACCGTCGCTTCCGTTCGCGCGAGATCGTCGAGCACCGCGCGCGGCATCCGATCGCCACTGATCGCGAACGGAACTCCGCAGACTAACAATGAAGTGACCAGATTGCTCAACCCGTAGGAATGCGAAAGCGGGATGACCGCGAAGTTCAAATCGGCCTCAGTAATTTCCATTGTGGTGCAAATCTGCCGCGCATCGGCGACGAGTTGCGCACTCCGAAACCGTATCGCCCGGGGTGCCGCCGTCGTTCCGGAAGTGAGCTTGAGCAGCACCGGTGTCTCGTCTCCCCAGGCGATTTCACCGCCGGCCTCGCAGCGCTCGATCGCGCGCTCCGGCGCAACGATCAGTCCGGACGCGTGACAAGCCTGCAACGCCGACGCCCGCTCGTGCGCGCTCATCGTGCGTTCGAGTGGCAGAACCACGATCCCCCGCCGCAGACAGGCGAGCAGGATCGCCGGCCAATGCGCGTGGTTCCCAATCTGCAGCGCGACAATTTCGCCTGACTTAAAACTCGTTAGGCCGCTTTCCGTCTCATAAGCGCGGCTCACCTCCTCGACCTCGCAAAACAGCTGCAGCACGCGCCGCTGCGTGTCGAAAATCGCCGGATCGCGCCCGCGCCGCGCGAGCGTTTCGTTCCAGGCCGCGAGGAGCGCGTCGTTAGGCAGCGTCACTTGCGGCGTGCCCGGTTCGCGGCTACTTTGCTGGCTCTTTTTGACCTATGAAAACGGACATTCATCCTGACTATAACGAGACCGAGATTAGCTGCGCCTGCGGCGCCGTCTACCACACCCGCTCGACCCGCAAAGACATTAAGATCGGCATCTGCGCCGCCTGCCATCCCTTTTTTACGGGCGAACAGAAATTCGTCGATACCGCCGGACGCGTCGAGAAATTTGCCCGCCGCTACGGCAGCACCAAAGCCTCCCGCGCCGGCGTCGCCAAAAAAGCCTAACGACTTCCGCCTAACGAACGGTGACCTCGGACGTCTTCGAGGTCGCCGTTTTTATTTATGGACTTCCAGACGCTTATCGATCGCAAACGCGGGCGCTTTCGAGAACTCGAAAGCGAGATTGCCGATCCGCGTCTTTTCGACAATCGCAAGCGCGCCAGCGACACGATGCGCGAGCACGCCGGGACGAAAGATCTGCTCGCGAAGTGGCAGCAATTCGAGACCACGCAACGTCAACTCGAGGACAATCGCGAACTCTCGCACGCCGCCGACGCCGATCTGGCGCAGATGGCGCAGGAGGAAATTCCGGCGTTGGAAAAGCGCGTCGCCGATCTTGAATTCGCGCTCCAGGTCGCGCTCCTGCCGCCGGATGAAAATGATGAGCGCGATGCGATCGTCGAGATCCGCGCCGGCACTGGTGGCAGTGAAGCGGCGATTTTCGCGGCCGATCTTTACCGGATGTATAATCGCTATGCGGAAAGCGCCGGCTTAAAGATCGAGGATCTCGAATCGAGTTCATCGGAGCTCGGCGGTCTGAAGGAAACGATTTTCAAAATTTCGGGCGAATCGGTTTTTCGGAAGTTGCGTTACGAGAGCGGCGTCCATCGCGTGCAACGCGTGCCGGCGACGGAAGCGCAGGGCCGCATCCACACTTCCACCGCCACGGTCGCCGTTTTGCCCGAAGCAGAAGAAGTCGATTTCGAGATTAAGCCCGAAGACCTCCGCATCGAAGTTTGCCGCTCGGGCGGCCCGGGCGGCCAAGGCGTTAACACGACCGACTCCGCGGTGCAGGTGATGTACATTCCGACTGGCCGCATCGTGAGGTGCCAGGACGGCCGCAGCCAGCAGAAGAACAAGGAAAAAGCGCTCAGCATTCTGCGCGCGCGGCTCCTCGAGGATAAACAGCGCGAAGAAGAGGCGAAATATTCCGCCGCGCGCAAAAGCCAGATCGGCTCCGGTGGCCGTGAGGAAAAAATTCGCACCTACAATTTCCCGCAGAACCGGATCACCGATCACCGCGTCGGGCTCACGCTTTATAATCTCGATCGCGTGATGGAAGGCGCTCTCGAGGAAATGATCTCGACTCTGCAACGCGCCGACTTGGAAGCGCGTTTGCTCGCCGCCGTTCCCTCGAGCTAATCGGCCACTCCACGGTGAGCTCGAGCCATCAGGCCGCGGCCCGAACGCCGCGGTTGCCTAACGAGCGCATCACCGAGTTCGACGGCCTGCGCGGATTCCTCGCCTGGACCGTAGTGTTCAGTCATCTGCTCATCGTCTCCGGCTGTTTTCCTGAGGTCGTTAGGCGCGTTCCCATCATCCAGGACTTCGGCGAATCGGCGGTGGATGTTTTCATGCTTCTGAGCGGTTTCGCCATCACCCACGTGCTCATGCTGCGGCCGCGGACTGCGCATTACTTTGCGCGCCGCGCGTTGCGGATTGTGCCCGCTTACTATGTCGCTTTGCTCGCTGGAATTCTCCTCAATGGCCAGCTTGCGGAGAACATGCGCCACCTCCCGGCGGACACTATCGCGCCGGTTTATTTTCAGATTTGCGCCATCGGGAGCGAACGTCTCGCGCTCGACGCGCCGTTGCATTTTCTTTTCCTGCACGGCGTGTTTACGGCGGCGATCCTTCCGGCCCTGCCCTACACGCTGCTCGGTGTGGGTTGGAGTCTCTCACTCGAAGCGCAATTTTATCTCGTCGCGCCGGCGATCGTCGCCTGGTGCCGGAGAACGCGAGTCGCACTCATCACGATCATCGTCGTGGTAACAACGATCACCCTCTGCGCCGGGAAAATTATCGGCGTGTTTTCCAACGCGTTCCTTCCCGCGAAAGCCGCCTTTTTCCTCGTCGGCGGTTTAAGTTTTTTTGCGGTCACGCAGCCGGGCCCAAAGTGGAAAGCGTGGCTTCTATCGCTCGCGCCGCCTATCATTCTTTCGTTGCTCTGGCTAGAGGCAGGCCGCCGCAACGAAGCGCTTCTCGCGCCGATTGTTTGGGCAATAGTCGTGGTCGCCGTCCGCTTCGGTCGCTTCGGTTGGTTGCGTGCCTGCTTCAATTCCGGCCCATTCCAGTTGCTCGGCCGCATCTCCTACAGCACTTATCTTTTCCATTCCCCGGTGATCATTTTGCTGCAGGCCGCTATTTGGCGTTGGATCAATCCGTCCTCCACCAGCCAGCTCTTCTTCTGGACGACGGGCGCCAGCATTCCGGCCGTGTTTCTCGTTTCCTGGCTTTCCTGGTGTTTAATCGAACGTCCTTTTCAGCGCCTCGGGCGTCATCTCCGACCCGCGTCATGACCGTTCTCGAAGTCGTGCAATCGACAACGGCTTATTTTCAAAAACACGCGATCGAAAGTCCGCGCCTCAACGCTGAGCACCTGATCGCTCATTCGTTAGGCAAAAAACGAATCGAGCTTTACCTCGATTTCGCGCGTTCGTTAGGCGAACCGGAGCTGGCGCCTCTGCGCGAACTCGTTAGGCGGCGCGGCCAGGGAGAACCGTTGCAGCATCTCTTGGGCACGGTGGAATTCGCCGAACAGATTTTCGCGAGCGACCGCCGCGCGCTCATCCCGCGGCCGGAAACCGAGCAACTGGTTGAGTATCTCTGCGATTTCTCCTGGCCGGCCGGGACGCGCATGCTCGATGTTGGCACGGGCAGCGGCGTCATCGTGCTCGCGCTGGCCGCGCGCTTTCCGGAGGCAGAGTTGCACGCCGTCGATATTTCTGAGGAAGCGCTCGCGCTCGCGCGTGAAAACGCCGAGCGGCTCGGAGCAGCGGAGCGGATTCGCTTTTCGTTAGGCAATCTCCTCGCCAGCGTGGAAGGCGAATTTGATCTCATCGTCGCCAACCTTCCCTACGTCGCCACGAGCGACGCCTCGCAGCTCGCTCCGGAGGTTCGTCACGATCCGCCCATCGCCCTTTTCGGCGGATCGAGCGGCGATGAATTGATCCGCCAACTCATCGTCACCGCGCCCGCGCACCTGCGCCCTGCCGGATTGCTCGCGCTTGAGATCGGCCACGATCAATCCACCGGTTTGATGGCCTTTTTCGCCCAGCAGAATTACCACGACATCGCTGCTAAAAAAGACTATGCAGGGACCCTGCGATTCCTCTTTGCGCGGCATGGATAAAATTCTCGTTCACGGCGGCCATCCGCTCTCGGGCTCGATCAAGATCAGCGGCTCGAAAAATTCCGCGCTGCCGATCATCGCCGCCACGCTCCTCACGCGCGACCCGTGCGTCCTTCATCGCGTGCCGGATTTGAGCGACACGAACTACATGCTGCAAATCCTGCATCATCTCGGCGCGGAAGTGGAGCGCGCCAGCGGCACCGTGACGGTGAAGGCCGAGAAGGTGGAATCGGTCGCGCCTTACGAAGTCGTGCGCAAAATGCGCGCCTCCGTTTGCGTTCTTGGTCCATTGTTAGGCCGTTGCAAAGAGGCGACCGTTTCGCTGCCCGGCGGCTGCGTCATTGGCGATCGCCCGATCGATTTGCACCTCAAAGGTTTTGAGTCGTTAGGCGCGGCGGTGCGCGTCGAGAACGGCAACGTCAAAGTCTTCGCTCCGAAATTAACCGGCGCGATCATTAACCTGCGCGGCAAGTTTGGTCCCACCGTTCTCGGCACCGATAACGTCATGATGGCCGCGGTCCTCGCTGACGGCGTGACCGTAATCGAAGGCGCCGCGGCCGAGCCCGAAGTCTGCGACCTCGCCGATTTCCTAAACAAGATGGGCGCGAAAATCGAAGGCGCCGGCACCCGCCGCATCATCATCGAAGGCGTGAAAGAATTGCACGGCGCGGAACACGACGTCATTCCGGATCGCATCGAGACGGGCACCTTCATGGTCGCGGGCGCGATCTGTGGCAAAGGCATCACCTTGCAACGGGTGGAACCGGCGCATGTGGTTTCGGTGACAAATGCCCTAACGGGTGCCGGATTCAAAGTCGAGACGACGAAGAACTCCATCTCCGTTTCGCCTAACGGCGCCGTCACCAGGCCGATGGAATTGATCACCGAGCCCTACCCGGGTTTTCCGACGGACATGCAGGCGCAAATGTGCGCGCTCCTTTCCACTACCAAAGGGATCAGCGTGATCACGGAGAATATTTTTCCGCAGCGTTACATGCACGTCGCGGAACTGAAACGGATGGGCGCGCAAGTGCAGCTCGAGGGCGCAACGGCAATCATCCAGGGAGTCGAGCGATTGTTAGGCGCGCCCGTTATGGCCAGCGATTTGCGCGCTTCCGCCGCGCTTGTGCTGGCCGGTTTGAAAGCGGAAGGCGTGACCGAAGTGCATCGCGTTTACCACATCGATCGCGGCTACGAACACCTCGACGAAAAGCTGAGCGAGCTTGGCGCGCACATCGAACGCGTGAAAGAATAACGGCATGGAAACGATCCCGCCGATCCCGGTTCCCGCCAGCTCGTCGAACACGCCGACCTGGTGCGTCCTCTGTCACGCTGCTGCTTTACTCGGACTCTTCTTTCACTTCCTCGGCCACATCTTGGGGCCGCTCATCATCTGGCTGGCGAAGCGCGGCGATGGCGCCGAGATCGATGCTCACGGCAAAGAGTCGCTCAACTTCCAACTCACGATGCTGATCTACGACGCGGTCGCCTTTGTTCTCTGCTTCTTCCTCATCGGCATCCCGATCCTGATCCTGCTTTGGCTGGCGAACACGATCCTGGTCGTCATCGCCTCGATCAGAGCGAGCGAAGGAAAATTTTATCGTTATCCCCTAACGATCCGCTTTTTGTAGTTCGTTAGGCGCAAGTAGCTTCTTATCGTTAGGCGCTAACGCCTCGAGCGTCTGCTGTCCTCGGCGGATTCGGCGTTTTCGACGTTCGGGAAATGCGCTGAGGACAGCGCACGCTACAGGGGCGGGGTCCTCCGCTCCACCGCTGTGAACTGGTGGGGTTTTCCTGCCGCCAGGCCGCGGAGGGTTGTCATGTTCTCCACATCTTCGCGAAGATCTTTGCCTTTTGGCGTTTCCAGGACTTTGGGGATTTTGTGGAAACGACGGTCGCGCATGATGACGCGAAACGCATCGAGGCCGATCTGCCCCTTGCCGATGTGATGGTGGCGATCCACGCGCGAGCCGCGCGCCGTTTTTGAGTCGTTCAAGTGCAGGGCGGCGAGATATGGCAAGCCGACGACGTGCTCAAATTCGCGCAAAGTTTTCTTTGTTCCGGCCTCACTCGTGAGGTCGTAGCCGGCCGCGAAAACGTGCGCCGTGTCGAGGCAAACGCAGAGCCGCTCCGGCTCATGCACGTTCGCGATGATATAGGCGAGATGGGCAAAGGTGTGGCCGAGACACGAGCCCTGGCCGGCAGTGGTTTCGAGCGCGATGCGGCTTTTCACCTTTGGAATTTTCGCGAAAATCTTGTCGATTGACGACACGACTTTTTCCAAGCCGGCTTCCTCGCCCGCGCCCAAATGCGCGCCCGGATGGAGAACGATGAAAGGCAATCCAAGCTGATCGGCGCGCACCAGCTCCTCCGCCAAAGCGCGCAGGGAGTTGGCGTAAAACTGCGGATTCGTCGCCGCGAGATTGATGAGGTAATTCGCGTGCGCAAAGACCGCGGCCAGCTCGTGCCGCTGCGTGTGTTCGCGGAAGGCTTTGATCTCGTTAGGCAAAAACGGCCGCGCGAACCATTGCATGTTGTTCTTCACAAAAATCTGCATCGCATTGCTCTCGATCGAGCGCGCGCGTTCGATCGCGCGCTGCGTGCCGCCGGCGATCGACATGTGCGCGCCTAACAATAGCGGCGCAGCCCTTTCCCCAGCCGCCATCCTAGAGATGTTTCGGCCGCCAGACTGGTTTCGTTAGGCTGCCCGAGCCGTGATATTCAAAGAGTTGGTAGAGCGGTGTGAGGAGCGCGCCCGGGCCGTTCGCGTCAATGCGGATGTCGAAGTCGAGATCGTTCTTGATGAAGTCGATGTCGCCGTGGCCCACCATGGCAAAAAGTGTGCCCGCGACTTTGAGTTTCTCGGTGTGAATCACTCCGTTGCGGATCGTGAAGGGCGCTGTCGCCTCGTGCGCGACGCTGTAGCCGGCGCCGCTGAAGAACTTATTCATCAATTCCGAGAGCGGTCCGAAAACAGGGATCGCGAAGACGTTGCCGTTGCGCACTTCGACTTTGCCCGTGCCGTATAACGCCGCACGCTCCCCACCGTCGCCCCCAAAATCGAAGTCGCCGCCGAGCTCGCCCTGCGATGTTTTGTATTTGAAATAGAGATCGGTCACGGTCGGGAAATCGACTTTCTCGACCGCGAGTTTCGCCGTGTAGTGATGGTCGTTGCGCGCGAGCGAGATGTCCGCGCTGCCGCTGAGATCGCCGGAGAAAAGGCCGCCCTTGAGGTCGAAGATTTGCAGTCGGTCGTCGGTGAAAAGCAATTGCCCGGCGATGCGATCGAAGGGCAGAACCTTGTCGATAAAAGTGTAGTCCATCCCGCCGGGCGCGGAGACATCGAGCTGGAGATGGGTTTGTTTTCCGCCGCCTAACTGGACGATGCCGTTTACGTCCACATGCGGGGTGTGGTGGAAGCGATACGGCTTCACATGTTCCCAAAATTTCGGGTCGATCCACATGATCACTTCGCTCGGAGTGAGCGTGGTCTCGGCGTGGTCGATTTTGATTTCGTGCCGCTTCGTATTGTAGGAAAACGCGCCCGTGCCTTTGCCTTCGTCGCGGGTGATTTTGAAATTTTCCACGCCGTAAACGCCGTCGCCGAAATGCAGATCGCCGCTCGCGCTGTTCAGGCTCACGCCGCGAAAACGCGCCGGCCCCAGCGCGATCGTCCCGTCGCCATGCCACGTATCCGGATCGCGCGAAACGCCGCGGACGCTGAGATGAAGTTTCGGCGAATGCTGCCATTCCCAGAAGCCCAGGAAACGGCCGACTTCCGGCGAGACCAGCGGAGTCAGCGCCGCTGGCGCGAGCGAGCTTTCGAGGTTGAGACGAAAGTCGTTAGGCGCGTCGAGCAAGTCGGCATCGATCTGTCCGCTGCGATGGCGGAGCCGAAGATCGCGCAACATGGTACGGTCGCGATCCCAGGCGAAGTCCGCGGTTAGTCCATCAAACGCGACGGTCTTGTAGGTGAATTTATCGAGCGCGATTTTTCCGATGACTTCGATTTTCGCCGCCGCGTCGCTGATCGTGGCCGAGCCGGAAGCCTCGATCAGCGGCGGCGTGCTGTAGGTGAAATCGTGCAGGAGTTCGCTCAGCCCGAAACTGCCTAACAATGAAGCGAGATCGATGCTCGACCGTGCCTGGTAGGTCGCGGCGCCATTAGGCCGGCTCCAATTCCCAGTGCCGGAAAAACGCCCCCCCGCGTCGCTCCATTCCAGTTGTGGGACGGTTAACGTTTGGTCTTTCCATTCCGTCGTTAGGCTGAGATCCCGCGCTTCGTAGCGATCGCGCACAATCTTGCTCGCGCGCAAAGTGGCCTCGAGGCGCGCGCTTTCGAGTTCGGCCAGATCGCCGGAAAACTTCACCTGCAATTCCGGAGGTGAGCCGGGATATTGGAAACGCTGCAACATCGTTACGACGGTTTGCAGCAGACGAAGACGACGGGCGGCATCTGCCGCGGTGTTGGTTTTGGAAGTGGCGAAGTTTCCGCGCTTGATCAACTGGCCCGTAGCCGAAATTCGAATTCCGCAAAAGATTCCTTCCGCCTGGCTGACCTCGATTCGCTCCGGCAGAAAATAAACGTGCGCACGAAAGCGACGCAGATCGGCATGGGTGACCTGGCCTGGGACGTGCGGAAGCGGGATGGTGAGATCGCCGTTCCGAATGTCGATGGCGTTAAGAAAGGGCTCATGATGAAAGAGCGCCGCGTAATTGATATCGAGCGAAATCTCGCTCACGACGGCGAGCGTTTGATCGCGTTTTTTGTAATCGAAGATGCGCACGTCGCGCGCGATTAGCCCGCGAAACGGATCGAGCGTGAGACGTTTCACCGATGCCTCGACGCCGCGCTTGTGCAGTTCTTCCACGACGAGGTTGCGCCAGTTTCGGCTGAATCCTTTGCGTGCCAGATACCACGCGCCGAAGGCGAATCCGGCCATGACGAGGACGATCGTTAGGCGAACGCACGCACGCAGCGCTCGGCGCGCGGCGGAAACGCGGAGGCGACCGCGATGCAAGCGCGGCGGCGGGGCTTCGCGCGTGAGGGTGTCGGGCATCCTGATTCCTACGAGCAGCGATTTTTATTTCAACTCTCCTGCTTCCGCTCTTAATCCTGCTCCTACTCCTGCTCTCTCAGGGGAGACAGGGGATTAAGAGCAGGAGCAGGAGCAAGAGAAGGATTAAGAGTTAAGCATGAGCATTTCCGATCTCCCGGCGTTGAACGCGTCGCTCAATTTTATCAGCACGATTTTCCTTTCGTTAGGCTGGTTTTTTATCCGGCGCGGAAAATGGCGGCCGCACATGGTCTGCATGATTTCCGCGCTTTCCTCTTCGACGGTTTTTTTGACGAGCTACATCATCTACCACGTGCACGTGGGCGAAAAATCATCCGGCTATCACGGCCTCATCGCGTGGTTTTATTTCCCGATGCTCGCCTCGCACATCCTCCTCGCGTTTGCCACGCTGCCGCTTGTCATCATCACGCTGGTGCCGGTGTTTCGGCGGCGCTGGGATAAACACCGGCACGTTGCGCGCTGGACGATGCCGATCTGGCTCTACGTTTCGGTCACGGGCGTGCTCGTTTATTTGATGCTCTATCGCTGGTTCCCGCCGAGCGGTCTTGCGCTGGCTCGGTAGTTGATGTTTGATCAGAAACACCGGAAAAGTCCGGGCATTTTATGGTGACGATTGCGACCTACAACGAGCCGGCCAAGGCAAAAAATCTGAAGGAAAAATTCAAGGCCGCCGGGGTCAAGGCTGACGTCAATAACGAGTCGAATCTGCAGACCTACGCCTTCATGTCGAAGCCGCAGGCGAATGTGAAAGTGAAAGTCGAAGAGGCCGACTTCGATCGCGCTCAAGCATTGATGGTGGATTGGGAAGCGGCCGATCCCGACATCGGTGCAATTCGTTGCCCGCAGTGCAACTCGCCTCGCGTCGAATACCCGCAGCTCACGCGCAAATTTCTCACGCCGGCTCTCGCTGGAATTCTTTTCGCGCTCAAGATTTTCCCGAAGGAATTTTATTGCCAGGATTGCCAGTTTACCTGGGCGAACGACGACGCGCAGCCGCGTTATCGTTTCTGGAATCGCTTTTTCTCCGGGCCTGAACGCCAGGGTTAAGCTCGCGCGTAGTGGCTCGTGGGCTGCTGGCGATGAGCGGCACTTCCATCGCATCCGCCGCGTTCATTCATGAAATGGCTTTTCGCTCTCCTCCTCGCCACCGTCGTTTTCGGCGGAGCCGCGCTTGTTGGTTACAAAGTTTTTTTGCGCCCGGAAATCGCGGTGCGCGACGAATTGAAGGGTGGCGGGCCAACGCGGGAGTCGCCGGACTTGGGGCTGCCGGAATTTGAAGCTGCGGCGAAACTAAAGACTGACGGAAAACTCGCCGAAGCCCGCGCTGCGCTGACCGCGTTCATCCAAAAATATCCGAGCGGCGCGCACGTCGGCGAAGCGCAGGATCTGCTCGGCGACGTCAACACCAGCATCCTGCTTTCGAATTATCCGTCGCCGGAAAAGGAGGAATACACCGTGCGGAGCGGCGACGTGCTCGCGCGCATCGCGGCCCGGATGAAATCGACCCCGGAGCTGATCATGCGCACGAACAATCTCAGCGGCACGATGCTGCGGATCGGCGACAGGCTGCTCATCTCGCATCCGGTTTTCACGGCCCTTATCCAGCGCGACAAGGGGCTGATTTATCTGCTTGATCACGATCTTTTTTTTAAGCGCTATCATTTTCTTCATCAAAAATTACCGGTGCGTCCGCCGCCAAAAATCGTCACGCGCGTCGCGGAAATCCTGGCTTGGAAAAACGGCAAACGTATCGGCATGGGCAGCCGCGATTTCCTCAACAGCACGCGCTGGATTCGCCTCGCTGCGCCCGGCTACGTGCTCTACTCGGAGCCGGACGATTCCCATCCGGTCCTCGACGTTCCTCCGCCTAACGAAGGCATCGGCTTGAGTGCGACCGACGTGGAAGAGTTGAGCAGCCTTGTTAATACGAAGACCGCTGTCACAATTACTCCCTAGAAAAAGCCGGGAAGCCAACTTCTTCGGCCGGCCATTTCCGCAAACGCACCCTGATCGATCATGGATTCGCACCCGCTCGATTTCGAAAAGCCGATCCTCGAATTGCAGCGCCGGCTCAATGACCTCAAGGCGCACTCGGATAAACACGACATCGATTTCGACTCCGAAGTGGACTCGATGGAGCTGAAGATCCGCGAAACGCGCCGCATGATTTACGACAACCTCACCGCCTGGCAGCGGGTGCAAATCGCGCGGCATGTGCAACGTCCGTTCGCGCTCGATTACATCGGCCGCTGTTTTACGGAATGGGTGGAACTGCGTGGCGACCGCGTCTTCGGCGACGACCGCGCCATGCCATGCGGCCTCGCGAAACTCGGCACGCAACGTTGTGTGGTCGTCTCGCAACAAAAAGGGCGCGACACGAAGGAAAACGTGATGCGCAACTTCGGCTGCGCTTATCCGGAGGGCTATCGCAAAGCGTTGCGCGTAATGCGGCTCGGCGAAAAATTTAATCTGCCGGTGATCGCCTTGATCGACACGCCCGGCGCCTATCCTGGAATTGGATCGGAGGAACGCCACATCGCCGAAGCGATCGCGGTGAACCTGCGCGAGATGATGACGCTCAAAGTGCCGATCATCGCCTGCGTTATCGGCGAAGGCGGCTCCGGCGGCGCGCTCGGGATCGGCGTGGCGGATCGCGTTTTAATTTTAGAGAACGCTTATTATTCCGTCATCAGCCCGGAAGCGTGTTCGGCCATTCTCTGGAAAGACCGCAAGCACGCGCCGGAAGCTGCGGACGCGCTCAAACTGACGGCGGACGATCTCATGCGCCTCGGCGTGGTCGATGAAGTTGTCGCGGAACCGGAAGGTGGCGCGCATCGCGATCACGATCTGGCGGCGGCGAATCTGGGATCGACCTTGCGCCGCAATCTAAAACGCGCCCTGGAAACGCCGATCGAGGAGCTCCGGAAAGAGCGCTATGCAAAGTTCCGGAAGCTCGGCAACTTCGCCGAAGCGAAAATAAAAAATGGCGCCTAGCGCCTAACGAGTCGCCGTCGAGACCAGCGGCGGCGGCAAGGGGTCTTTCGCCCCTGCTGGCAGCGGCGGATAGAGAAATCGCAGCACCGCTTCGAAGCGTGCCGCCCACGCACCTTCGCTATGGTTGCCACCACTCACTTCGGTGTATTGCAGATCGTCGTAAAGTCGCCAGCCCTTCCCAACCAACCGATCGCGCAGGACGGCCGCGCGTTCCCAACCCTCCTCCTGCGTCCCGGTATCGAGCCAGATTTTCAGCGGCGGCTTCTCCTCGATTTTGTCCACGATGTCGTAGATCGCGCAGTTGTCCCACCAGATCGAAGGCGACATCACCGCGAGCCGACTGAAAGCCTGCGGAAACCATAAACCCAAAGCCAGTGTCGCCAGCCCGCCTAACGATGAGCCAGCCAGTCCGGTAAATTCCGCCTCGGTCCGCGTTCGATAGGTGCGGTCGATCATCGGCTTTAATTCTTCGAGCAGAAAACGCCCGTATTTGCGCAGTGCGCCGCGGCTCCGCCGTTTCCGTTTTCCCCCGGCGTCGATGATGCCTCTGGTCGGCGCATATTCGTGAATCCGATTCTCGCCCGTGTTCGCAACTGCCACGATAATTAACGGCTCGATCCAGCGCATGCCAATGAGCCGTTGGGCGGATTCGTCCGCGCCCCATTCCACCCCGGCGAAAGAAGTCGCGGCGTCGAAAACATTCTGGCCGTCGTTCATATAGAGAACGGGATAACGCCGCCGCGGCGAACGCCGATAGCCCGGAGGCAAGTAAACCAGCACATCCCGCTGTTTGCGCAGAATGCGCGATTCAAACTGCGGATGCGCCTGGATATTTCCAGTGAGCGTGTGCGTTTCATCCATCGGCGCGCTTTTATCGCTGAGGAGAATCGCCCGTGCAACCAGCCAGGGTTTGCGCGACGGAAGTCATGCTGTGGTCGCGCAATTTTTCAGCGCAGCACATAACGGCCGCTCTTCTTTGTCCCGATCCGTCGCACCAGGCCCGCCTTCATCAGCGGCCGAAGCAAATCGAGCGCGCCCTGCTTCGACATTCCAACACCATCCCAAATCTCGCGCGGCGTCATGGCCTTGTGTTCGCGGAGCAGATGCAACAACTGCTCCTGCTTCGGCCGCAGGACCAGCTTCGCTTTTCCGGCGTGCGCGCTCAGCTTTTGCGTGCGGGTCCAGACGCGCTCCAGCGTTCCGCGCAATCCTTCCGCGCAATACTCCAGCCAACTGGTGAGGTCGCCTTCTTCCTCGCGCACAGTCTTGAGCGCGGCGTAATAGCGGGGACGATCTTCCCAGTAAAATTCGTCCACCGAAAAGAGGTGATGATTATCGAACCCGCGCCGATACAGCTCCCAGAGGCTGAGCATGCGGCCGGCGCGCCCATTGCCATCGGCAAAGGGATGAATGGTCTCGAATTGATGATGCACGATCGCGGAGCTGAGGATCGGCGAGAGATCGGCTGCCTCCTTGTTCCACCAACTCAGCAGGTCCGACATGAGCGGTCGCACCCGTTCCGGCGGCGGCGCAACGTAATCACCCACCCGCACCCGAATGACGCGGTACTTGCCCGCCTCGCCCTGGTCCATCACCTGGCCCGCCATGATGCGATGCAGCTTCAGCACTTCAGTGTCGGTGATCGTGCGGCGACTCGCGTTCTTTTCCACAAAGCGCAGGCCGGCAAAATAATTCGCTACTTCGCGGCGCGGGCGCATTCCGGTGGCGGGAATTTCCCGGCCTTCCTCGATCGCGCGCACCTGCTCGAGGGTCAGCGGATTCCCCTCGATCGCCGTCGAGGAATGCGCGTTGCGAATCCGGGCGTCTTTTTGCAAAGCCGGAACCCACGCGACCTGAACGGCCGCGGCCAAAATGCGTTCGCGCAAGGCCGCAATCTCCTCGACGCGCGTGAGCAACAGGGGCGTAATCGTAAAAATCGGCTGGAAACTCACAACGATTAGTCAAGCGTAAGTCCAGTTTTTAGTCAAGTCCATATTTGTCAGATCGAAGCTCTTTGGTCAAGTGTAAGTCAAGTTATCTGTCCAGTTCCTTTTCGGCTCGAAGTCGGCGATTGCCACTTCTCGCCGCCGATGCCAGACTGTCGCCCTTCGCTTCGTCTTTATGAAAAAAATCGGAATCCTTTACGGCCAGGAAAACAGCTTTCCACCCGCGTTCGTCGAGCGCGTAAACCAGAAAACCGGCGGCAAAGACATCATGGCCGAGCCGGTCCGGATCGACAAAGTCATCCAGGGCGAGGCCACCAGTTACGACGTCGTCATCGACCGTATTTCGCAGGACGTTCCCTTCTATCGCGGCTGGCTCAAGAACGAAGCGCTCACCGGCTGCGCGGTGGTGAACAATCCGTTCTGGTGGAGCGCGGACGAGAAATTTTTCAACAACGCTCTCGCGACCAAAATCGGCGTCGCCGTTCCCAAAACGGTCCTTCTGCCCTCTCATCAGCCGCCACCCGACACGAACGACAACTCCTTCCGCAACCTCGCCTACCCTCTCAACTGGGAAGCGATTTTCGCCTATGTCGGTTGGCCCGCGTACTTCAAGCCATTCGCCGGCGGCGGTTGGAAAAATGTCTACAAGCTCAACGACGCGGATGAATTTTTCCGCGCCTACAGCGAGACCGGACAGCTCGTCATGATGCTGCAGGAGGAAGTGATTTTTGAGAAATATTTCCGCTGTTACTGCATCGACCAGCGCCACGTAAAGGTGATGAATTACGAACCGCGCCATCCCTATCACCTGCGCTACGTGACCGATTGGCAGGCGCCGCGGGACATTCTCGAAAAGGTCGAACAAGGCGTGCTCAAGTTGAATGAATATCTCGGCTACGACTTGAACACGGTGGAGTTCGCGATCCGCGATGGCGTGCCGCTCGCTATTGATTTTTGCAATCCCGCACCGGATGCGGAAGTGACGTCCGTTGGCCAGGAAAACTTCAACTGGGTGGTCGAAGCCGTCTCCGACATGGCCATCCGCAAAGCGCGTGAACACGTCGCCGGCCGCGACAACCTGAGCTGGGGCAAATACGTCCAAGCCGCAGTGAAGAAGCAAGCACTGTAGCCGTCGTCCTGTGGGCGACGCGGGCGGCGGCTTGGCCTTAGCCACGCATCAGCGCTTCGCACAGCGAAAGCGGTTACGGCACGCAAAGATTCGACCTCGCCGCGCTCTTCGGCTTAACTTTCCCTCAGCATGAGCATCGAAGTCAAAATCCCGCCGGTCGGCGAGTCCATCACCAGCGGCGTTGTCTCCGTCTGGCACAAAAAGTCCGGCGATTACGTCGCGGCGGGTGAAGCGCTCCTCACCCTCGAGACCGATAAAGTTTCCAGCGAAATCACCGCCGAAAAAGCTGGTGTGCTCGAGACCAAAGTTGAGGAAGGCCAGGAAGTGAAAATCGGCGAAGTGGTGGCGACCATCGACGACAATGCCACCGCTCCAAGCAAAGAGAAAAGCACGGCGGCGCCTAACGAGCCGGCGCCCGCGGCCAAACACACGACGGAAAAGCGTTCGCCTAACGCCGATGTCCTTTCACCCGCGGTCAAACGCCTAACGACCGAAGAAAAGCTCACACCCTCCGAAATCACCGGCACCGGCAAAGGCGGTCGCCTAACGAAAAGCGATGTCCTCGGCCACCTGCAAAAGAAGGATTCGGGACCGGCTACGGACGATCAGGAAAAGCCGCGCGCCCAAAAGAAGTCGGATGTTGAGCAACAACCGGCGGCGAGCAGCGAGCGCTTCACCCGCAAAAAAATGTCGCCGCTCCGCCGCAAGATCGCGGCGCAGCTCGTCATGTCGCAACAGACCGCCGCCATTCTCACCACTTTCAACGAATGCGACATGAGCGAGGTCATGGCCTTTCGCAAAAAAGCGCAGGAAAAATTCCAGGCCGATCACGGACTCAAGCTCGGCTTCATGTCTTTCTTCCTCAAAGCGACGGTGGAAGCGCTTCGCGCCGTTCCATCCATCAACAGCCGCATCGAAGGCGACGATTTTATTCTGAACCACTACTTCGATATCGGCGTCGCCGTTGGTACCGAGCGAGGGCTCGTCGTCCCGGTCGTGCGCGACGCCGATCAGAAAAGCTTCGCCGATCTCGAACGCGACATTGCCGATTTCGCCGCGCGAGCACGCGACGGCAAAATCAAAATTGAAGATCTTCAGGGCGGCGTTTTCACCATTTCGAACGGCGGGGTTTACGGCTCACTCATGGGCACGCCCATCCTCAATCCGCCGCAGAGCGGTATCCTTGGCATGCACGCCATCCAGCAACGGCCGGTCGCGGTGAAAGGTGAAGTCGTCGTTAGGCCGATGATGTACCTCGCGCTCAGTTACGATCACCGCGCGGTGGACGGAAAAGAAGCGGTTACGTTCCTGATCAAAGTAAAAGAAGCGATCGAAAACCCGACCGGGTTGCTGCTGGATCTCTGAGTATTCGTTAGGCGAGCGCCCCGCAGTTTGTCATCCTGAGCCGGCGAAGCGCGGCGAAGGACCCCGCAAGCCGGCTCAGACGTCCCTCTTCCAAGTCGCCCCAAGCAACGCTTGCGAGGTCCCTCGCTCCGCTCGGGATGACAACCTGTGTCGCCGCGCCCAAATTAAGAAACACGCCCAAATTTCCATGGAAAAATTCGACGTCATCATCATCGGCTCCGGTCCGGGCGGCTACGTCGCGGCCATCCGCGCCGCACAGCTCGGACTCAAAACCGCCATCATCGAAAAGCACACCGAGCTCGGCGGCACCTGCCTGAACATCGGCTGCATCCCGAGCAAAGCTCTCCTCGCCTCGAGCGACCATTTCGTTTTCGCTAAAAAGGAAGCCGCCAAACACGGCATCAAAATCGACGGCGTGCAGCTCGATCTTCCAACGATGCTCGCGCGCAAAGACAAGGTCGTAAAAACCCTCACCGGCGGCGTGCGCGCCCTCATGAAGGGCAACAAAGTCACGACCTTTAGCGGTCTCGCCACCATCATCGAGCCGGGCAAGGTCCGCATCCAGCCTAACGACGGCGAGCCTAACGAAATCGCGGCTGATCACATCGTCATCGCGACCGGCAGCGTGCCGATCAATCTCCCGAGTATGCCTTTCGACGGCGAAACCGTGGTGAGCAGCACCGAAGCCCTTTGCTTCGACAAACCGCCGGAAAAATTCCTCGTCATCGGCGCGGGCGCGATCGGGCTCGAGCTCGGCTCAGTATGGAGCCGCCTCGGCTCCGAGGTCACCGTGCTCGAATTCCTCCCGCGCATCGCCATCGGTTTCGATCTCGAAATGGCGAACCTGCTGCAGCGCGCGCTCACCGCACAGGGCATGACGTTTCATCTCGAAACCAAAGTCGGCTCCGTGAAGGTGAACAACGGCCGCGCGATCGCAGCCGCCACGAAAGGCGGCGAAGAACTAAACTTCGAAGCCGACAAAGTTCTCGTCTCCGTCGGCCGTCGCGCCTTCGCCGAAGGAGTTGGCGCGGACAAGATCGGCGTCGCCATGGACGAGCGCGGGCGGATAAAAGTGGACGAACTTTTCCGCACCAACATCGAAGGAGTTTACGCGATCGGCGATGTCATCGCCGGCCCGATGCTCGCGCACAAAGCCGAAGAAGAAGGAATCGCCTGCGTCGAATTGATCGCGGGCAAAGCCGGGCACGTGAACTACGGCGTCATCCCCGGAATCATCTACACGAATCCGGAGCTGGCTGGAGTCGGCCTCACGGAAGACTTCGCCAAAGAAAAAGGAATGAATGTCCGGGTGGGAAAATTTCCCTTCCGCGCCAACGGTCGCGCGCTCGCAAATGCCGACGCCGAAGGCTGGGTAAAATTCATCGCCGACGCCGAGACCGACCGCATCCTCGGCGCGTCGATCCTCTCGCACGCCGCTTCCGAATTAATCGCCGAGATCGTCGCCGTGATGGAATTCGGTGGCAGCAGCGAAGACCTCGGCCGCACCGTCCACGCGCATCCGACCCTGAGCGAAGCCGTCAAGGAAGCCGCCCTCGCGGTGGGGAAGCATGCCATCCACATCGGCAATCGTTAGGCGAACAACCTCGCCTAACGAAAAGCGATTGTCCGGAACCGGACGGCGCTCCCGCTGCGAGAGGATCGTTCGCTCGCCCGCTTCGTCATCCTGAGCGAAGCGCAGCGGAGTCGCCGTGAAGTTCCGACTGCGTGTCCAAACTTCGTTCTTGCGTTCGACGCTTCTCGTTAGGCGACGGGATCCCTCGACTCCATTGCGCTTCGCTTCATTCCGCTCGGGATGACGTCAACTCTTTGGCATGCCGCTGGATTTCATCCAGGAAAGAGCGGGCGATCTCTGAGAGTTTTCCAGTCCACAGCGCACCGAGCACGAGCTTCGGAAATTTCGCCAGCGGCAGGACGCGCAGCGCCGGATCGTCGCTGGCTTCTGGATTGGCCACCGAAAGCCCGACGCCGAATCCCGCGGCCGCATAAGTTCTGAGGGATTCGAGCGACGCCACTTCGACGCCGATCGCGAAGCGGAGGCCGCGGGTCGCGAATCCCTTCTTGAACAACCGCGTCAGCGCTTCCTCTTCGGGGAGCGAGATGAGCGGCTCGGGCGCGCCCTCCTGTTGCCGGAGGAACTGCTCCGCGCTGCGGCATTTCGAATCCCGCGCCACTAACAACGCCAGTGTAGCCTAACGATGACGCACGACTTGATCCCAGGCGGCGATTTGCCTTCCAACTCGGTGATCGCGAGATCGATTTCGCCGGCTTGCAATAGCGTTTCGGCTTCGAGTTGATTCGTCTCGCGCAAGGCCAGGCGCAGAGCCGGATATTTGCGCCGCAAGGCCGCGAGCAGTCCCGGGAAATATTTGCGCAGGATCGGTCCGGAAGCAGCGAGGCGCAGGCGCTGGTCCGCCGTACCGCGAATCCGCGACGCGACTTCGTCGAGCTGGGCGAAGAACCGCTCGATGAAACGAAAAAGTTCCGCGCCCGCAGTCGTTAGGCGAAAGGGACGGCGCTGGAAGAGGACGGTGCCAAGGTCTTCTTCAAGGCGGAGAATTTGCGCGCTGACTGCCGGCTGCTGAATGCTGTAGGGCATCTTGCGCACGGCCGAGCTAATCCCGCGATTTTTCGCGACGTGATAGAAAAGCTCGAGGTAGTGAATGTTCATCGGGCGTTCATCGTTTCACTCGATGCTGTCGAAATTCTTATCAATTAACAATGCCGCCGCGCTCGGTTTTACGCTCGGCGCATGTGGTGGATCATCTGTGGGATCGCGGCTGGCGGGATCGCGGTGGAGCGCTTCTGGCCAGCGAATGAATTGCCCAGCGTGCGCGGCTGGTGGGCGCGGGTCGCGCTCGTTAATGCGCTTCAGTTAGGCATCGTCGTCGTGGTCGGCGCGGGCTGGGATCGCTGGCTCGCGCGCTTCTCGCTGCTGCATCTTTCCGCGCACTGCGGCGACCTCGCGAGCGGCGCAATCGCTTATCTCGTGGCGACATTTTTTTATTACTGGTGGCATCGCTGCCGGCACGAGTCGCAGTTCTTCTGGCGCACTTGTCATCAACTGCATCACTCCGCGCGCCGGCTCGAAATCGTGACCAGTTTCTACAAACATCCGGTCGAGATTTTCCTCAATGCCCTGCTCGGCTGCGGCCTTACTTATCTGCTTCTCGGCTGCACTCCGCGCGCAGCGGCGATTTGCACTTTGCTCAGCGTGGGTGCGGAATTTTTCTATCACTGGAATATCCGCACGCCGCGCTGGCTCGGGTTCGTCGTGCAGCGGCCGGAGTCGCATCGCATTCATCATCAGTTCCGGCATCACACGAGTAACTTTGCGGATCTGCCGATTTGGGATGCGATTTTCGGCACGCTCGATAACGCGCGGCGCAATCCGGCGCGCTGCGGTTTC
Source organism: Chthoniobacterales bacterium (assembly GCA_013821455.1). Taxonomy (GTDB): domain Bacteria; phylum Verrucomicrobiota; class Verrucomicrobiia; order Chthoniobacterales; family UBA10450; genus Palsa-1392. The sequence continues at coordinate 2,504 of JACDGS010000005.1, read as the reverse complement.
GAGCCGGAACGTGAAGAGCGCATCGAGGAAATGCTGCTCTTCCGCGATGTGCACGCGGCCGCGAACGAGAAAGCGCGCACGCCTGTCTTCCTACCGACGTGCTTTGGTTGCCGGAAGCGGTGGGCTTGCGCCGGCACACAAATGGAGAGCGCGCGATGACGTGGCGCGTATCGGCAGCAGTGGCGATCGGTCTTCTCGGTTTGACGCAAATGGCAGGCGACTCGTTAGGCATTCGCGCGCTCAAAGGAATTGGCGCGGCGAGCGCGCTGGCGCCGTGCCCAAAAGTTTTTTGCGACGTCAATGGGCTCGAAGGATTTGCTTCGACCTTCACGCTGGAACTCGAAAGCCGCGCGGGAACCAGGAGCGAAATTCGGATTACGCCGGAATTATACGGCCGGCTCCGCGGACCGTACAATCGCCGCAATGCCTACGGCGCGGTGCTTTCGTTTGCGCCCAAGTTGCCGCCGCGTTTGTGGCAACCGGTTTATCGCTACGGCTGGTCGCGCGGTGGTCCGCTGCGCCGCGAAATCAATTTGCCTAACGACATCGAATCGATCACCACTGTCGTCCGCACGCAGACCCGCGGCCGTGCGGATGTCTGGAGATTAACTGCGCCGGAGGACGCAAAATGAGCGCGATCTCGCGTGAACAATTTGCCCTCTTCCGCATCGCGCTCGGCGTTTACCTAACGATTCATTTTGCGCAACTGCTCCCGTATGGCGCCGAGCTTTCAGCAACCAGGGAATGCTGCCGGACGCGCGGCTCAACCTGACTTTCGGCCTCTTCCCGAATCCGCTCGCGCTCTGGGATTCACCTGCGGTCGTGACGGTTTTTCTCGTGCTGCTGCTGCTCGCGGCCCTGGCTTTCGCGGGTGGAATTTGCCGCCGAAGCGCCGCGATTTTCCTCTGGTTCGGTTGGGCTTGTCTTTTCAATCGCAATAACCTGATCACCAACCCATCGATTCCCTACGTTGGGTTGCTCCTGCTCCTGAGCGCGGTGGTTCCGTTAGGCGAAGGCTGGACTTTCACGAGGTCGCGGAGCGACTGGCGATTTCCGGCCAGCGTTTACTGGGTCGCGTGGCTGCTACTCGCCGCCGGTTACAGCTACAGCGGCTGGGTTAAACTGAGCAGCCCGAGCTGGATCGACGGCAGCGCTCTGCTTCACATTCTCGAAAATCCGCTTGCCCGCCCAGGCCCGCTGCGCGGAGCGCTCTTGCTCGCGCCGCCGCTGACCCTGCGGGTTGCGAGCTGGCTCTCGCTCGCGCCGGAGCTGGCCTTTTTGCCGCTGAGTTTTTGCCTAACGACGCGCTCCGCGATCTGGTTCGCACTCACGGTTTTGCAGCTTGTCATACTCGGTTTCGTCAACTTCGCCGATCTCACGTTCGCCATGCTGCTCGCGCACTTCTTCGTCTTCGATCCGCGCTGGCTTTCCTTCTGGCGGGTCGCCGCTTTCCAATCATTTGACGATCGCCTAACGAACTTGATCCATCCAGTTTAGCGACGGGAGACGTTTTGAAAGTATGGCGGACGACGAGAAAAAATCCTCTGGCGCCGAGGAATTCGTGGCCGCCGAGATCGAGCTGGCAGACCCGCTCGGTCCCGAGCAGGAAAAAAATCTGCGCGATGCTCTGGAGAAAATCGACTCGGAAGCGTTCGACTCCTGCGATATCGGCCCCAGGAAAATCTCGTTTTCCTACGATCCGACGCGGACGAAAAAGGAAGATCTGCTCCGACTCATCGAACAAGCCGGTGGCAAGCTGAAACAGGTCGAGAGCGAAAGCTCGCCGCTCCTATAGCCTCTTCCCCTGTGCGCGCGCTGGCGCGGCCATCTGACATCACCCTGCATGCGTGTAGTTTGGCGGATGAAACCAATCCGACTTCTGCAAATAGGGCTGGGCCTTTTCGCAGCCTTCGCCGTCTCCACCGCTTCGACTTTTGCCGAGGAGCCGACCAAAGCCATCGCCGTTCTTCATCCGACCACAGGCAGCTCGGTCGAAGGCGTCGTGACCTTCACCAAAAGCGACGAGGGCGTGAAAGTCGTCGCTGATGTCACCGGTCTCACTCCGGGCAAACATGGTTTTCATATTCACGAATTCGGCGATTGCTCGTCGCCTGATGGCAAGGCGGCCGGCGGTCATTTTAATCCCGAGAAACATCCGCACGCGGGACCTGATGCGGCCATGCGTCATGCGGGCGATCTGGGGAACATTGAAGCGGATAGCTCAGGCAAAGCACATCTCGAGTTGACCGATAAAATGATGAAGATGAGCGGCGACGAATCGATTATCGGCCACGGGCTCATCGTGCATGAAAAAGCCGATGATTTGAAAACGCAGCCGACAGGTGACGCGGGTGGTCGCGTGGCTTGCGGGGTTATTGGCATTGCCAAGCCCTAACGATCGCGCACGACATGTGTCATCCCGATTCGGCGCAGCGCGGAGAGGGACCTCGCAAGCGTCACTCGGCGTGAACTGAGAGTGGGGCGTCGAGTGACGCTTGCGGGGT
>JACDGS010000004.1:126808-136471 GCA_013821455.1 Chthoniobacterales bacterium | reverse complement strand
CGCGTATGGAGACCGAGTTGCCTAACGAGATTAGCTGTCTGCATCGCGACCGCGACGCCGGCACCATCATCGATCGCGCCCGTGCCGAGATCCCAGGAGTCAAGATGTCCGGAAACGATGACGACCTGGTCCGGGTGCTCGCTTCCTTTCAAGTCGCCGATGACGTTAAAGCTCGGCGCGTCCGGCAGCGTTTGCGGCGTGAGGACGAGATGAATTTTCACCGGACCTTGCGGCGCGAGCGCGGCCATGAGTTCGGCATCTTCTTCGCTGACGGCGGCGGTGGGAATTTTCGGCGCGTCCGCCGCATAGTGCATCGCGCCCGTGTGCGGCAGACGATTGGCCGCGCCGCCAACGGAACGCACCAACGCCGCAACCGCGCCCAGCCGAGCGGCCGCGCTCGCGCCCGATCCGCGATAGGCCACCGCCTCGCCGTAGGCCGACCCACCGTGTCCGGTCGCGGCCATTTTTCGATCGAAGGGATGATTGAAGACAACGACTTTGCCCTGCACCTTTTCTTTGCCTAACGAGTTTAACTCATCGTAGTCACGCACGACGACCACCTCGGCGGTGAGACCTTCGGGCGGCGTCGCCACGCTGCCGCCGAGCGCAGTAAGAACGATTTTTTGTTTAGTGCCCTCGGCCTGACCGGGAAAGGCGACCAGCTCCGCCGTCTCTTCCCCGCGAACCCAATGCGGCACCATGATTTTTTCGAGCTGTACTTCGAGGCCGAGCTTCTTCAATTCGTCCGCTACATATTCGACGGCTTTCTGCGCCTGGGCGGAACCACTCAGGCGCGGGCCAATGTTGTTCGCGAGATGAGCGACCTGACGATATGCGTAGTCACTCGTTAGGGCCGCTTGCTCCAGCTTTCGCATCTCCGCGAGTGTCTGTGCCGAATAAAGTTCCGGAGTCGGTGCCGGACTTGGTGTCGCGTCCTCCGCTTCGCTGAGTGTGATAGAAAGTAAGAGAACAAAAGCAGTCAGCGTTGGACGGCGGAGAGCGCACATCCTCCATGGTGAAGGCGAACCCCGCAGTCATCAAATCCTCCATCCGCAAAGCTGTTGCGGGCAGGCGGCGCGGGCTATGATGCTACTTCCGCGATGCCGACCATCACCTCTCTCGATCTTCCCGGCGTAACGAAATTGCGCAGCGGAAAAGTGCGCGAAGTTTTCGATCTCGGCGAGACTCTGCTCTTTGTCGCGACCGATCGGTTGTCGGCCTTCGACGTCATTCTGCCCGATCCCATTCCCGAGAAAGGCGCGGTCTTGAATCAAATTTCAGCGTTTTGGTTTCAGCGGCTGTCAGCCGTGCAGAGTCATTTGCTGACCGCGGATTTCGAAAACTTTCCGCCGCAACTGCAGCCTTTTCGGGACGAGCTGTCGGGCCGCTCAATGATCGTAAGCAAAGCCCAGCCCCTGCCGGTCGAATGCGTCGTGCGCGGTTATCTCGCCGGGTCCGGGTGGAAGGACTATCAGGCCACCGGAGAAGTGTGCGGACACAGACTCCCGCCCGGCTTACGCCTCGCCTCGGAATTGCCCGAGCCGATCTTCACGCCTTCGACGAAAAACGATGCCGGCCACGACCTGAACATCGACTGGGCGCAATGCTGCGAGCTGCTCGGAGAAAGCGTCGCCCGCCAGGCGCGAGAGCTAAGTCTGGAAATCTACCTCGCCGGGAAGAAACACGCGGCCTCCCGCGGGATTATCGTCGCCGACACGAAATTCGAATTCGGCCTAACGAGTAAAGGACTGATCCTGATCGACGAATGTCTGACGCCCGATTCCTCGCGCTTTTGGCCGGCCGACAGTTATGAGCCCGGGAAAAGCCCGCCCAGCTACGACAAGCAATTCGTGCGCGACTATCTCGAGACTCTTGCCTGGGATAAGACCTATCCGGGGCCGCTACTTCCGGCCGAAGTAATCGCCAGGACTTCTGCCAAATACCTGGAAGCTTTCCACCAGCTCACCGGCAAACATCTTGGTCAAAAACTACGAGAGCAAGCGGCGCCCTAGACTGTGTCTTGCCATTCTACAGGGCTGGTGTTCCCCGGGCGGTTGAATTCAATTTCGCGGTGAGTAAGTCTGTCGCCATCGTTCAGTCCAACTATATCCCCTGGCGGGGTTATTTCGACCTGATCAATTCAGTCGATGAATTCATCTTATACGATGACGCCCAATATACGATCCGAGATTGGCGAAATAGGAATATCATCAAGACACCCCACGGCCCGAAGTGGCTCAGTATTCCGATCGAGGTAAAGGGGAAGTATCACCAAAAAATCAAGGACGCCGCTGTGAGTGACACGGGCTGGGCGCGAAAACATTGGGCGACGATTGTTCATAGCTATGCGCGGGCACCCTACTTTTCCACTTATCGCGAATCGTTCGAGAAGTTATACCTCGGAATGGAAGAGACGATGTTGTCGCAGATCAATTTCCATTTCCTGCGCGCCCTTTGCGAAGTGCTGGGAATCAGCACGCCTCTCACTTGGTCGATGGATTATGAACTGTCTGGCGATAAGACTGAACGTCTAGTTAGTCTGTGTCGCCAGGCGGGCGCCACCTCTTACTTGTCGGGACCGGCAGCGAAGGTCTATCTCGACGAAGGACTCTTTCTTCGGGAGGAGATTAGTGTGTCGTATATGGATTACTCCGGTTACCCTGAATATAGCCAACTGTATCCACCCTTCGAACCAAGTGTGAGTGTTATAGATCTGATCTTTAACGAGGGGCCGAACGCCAGGAGATATCTCAAAAGCTGTCACTAGCTTTTCGGCTTCGATTAGGCCGTCCCCTCATGAATACCGAGGGGCCTGTCATCCTGAGCCGGCGAAGCGCGGCGAAGGACCTCACAAGCGTGATTCGGTTCTCTCTGAAAAGAAAGCCGTACGACGCTTGCGGGGTCCCTCGCTCCGCTCCCGATGACACTCATCGTCCTGCCGCGTCCTCGTTAGGTTACAGGTCATTCCGGACGGTGTTCCTTGACGAACAGGAGCTTCGCCGGTTCCGGGCCGACCACCGCGTAATCGGGGAACTCTCCCTTCACGACGGATAGCGTCCCCACGACGCTATTCTTCCCCAAGCGCGTGCCGCCCAAGAGAGAAGCCCCGGCGCCAATCCATGAGCCCTGACCTACCAGAACTGGTATCCCTACTTTATTCGGCTGCTGCATAATCGGAACATCGGGATGCGAGAAGGAATGATTATTGTCTCCGATAAAGACACGTTCAGAAATCGTTACGTTTCTTCCTATCTCGACGAGGTTGGTGCACGAGATAAAAAAGTTCCTGCCTATCTGAACTTCGCGCCCAATTTCAATCCGGGAGTCATACTTATACTGAGACGGATCAAAGTCGCCTTTGTATCGCTCCTCGATGAAATCGTGCAGCTTTGTTAGGTTCTCATAGGCGTGCAGGTAGCATTCTTCACGAATGCTGACGTTGTCGCCGATAAAGATACGATGAGGATTAAGAATCCGGAAGGGAGGACGAATTTTAGAGCCAGCCCCGAAGCGGCCGAAGAGTTTCTTTTCCTCATCGGTCAGCGGTTCGGTCTTCTCTAGTAATACGTCCATGTGGGTTACAGTTCCTGAACGGCCAGACCAAACCCGGTCGCGCCAAAGTCATTCCCACAATACAAAAGATAGCGCCTTCCGTTGTGATCGAAAACGCTTGGGTATTCGATCATATCCGAATCCCAATCTCCGGGCGAAACATCGATACCTTCATCTTTTCCCAGCCGTTTCCAGTTAGTCCCATCCTCGGAAATAGCGTGCTGGATACGATACTTGTTTCCTCGACTGCAAAACCACATCCGATACTTATTAGCATCTTTTACCACGCACGGTTTGCAGATGGCATTTTCGATGTCGGATGTGGAATCGATGACAACTTGGCCGGTCTTCGCCCAATGTATGGCGTCGGCAGACTCCGCATATTTGATGACATGCAACATATCCTTCTTCTCGGCGCCCCAGCGAAGATTCGATCCATACCACATTCTATATCGACCGCCATCATGCATCACCCAGGGATAGGAAATGGTATAGGGATCTGTCTCGTCGAGCGGCACAATCGGGAAGCGAGACCAACGCCGAAAAGGGCCGTCAAGCGACTCGCTGACCGCCAGCCCCAGAGCATTTTTCCAAGGTACAGTGACGGACAAATTCCAACCCATGTAATAGAGATAGCGAGCCTGACCGACGCGGATAATGCAGCCAATCGAAGCTCCGGAATCGTCAAACATGGCAAGCTCTCCCGGAGGTAGGACGGGTTCGTTAGGTACTTCCAAGACCCGCATGGTGTCCTTGAGTTCGACGACGACAGACCCAACGCTCGAACGGTTCTTGTCATCACGTGCACTGAAGTAGATACGGAAGATATCACCTTCTAAGTGCTCCGGGGTAGGATTTGCGGCATGAGAGCGCGCCCATACCAGTTCGCCGGAGGGAGAGAAGACGCGGCCGAGTTTCCGCCAGCTCATTTCGCGCTGTCCGAATTCTGGGTTGCACGGCGAACTAAAGCGTCCAGCCACGCGTGAAGACTTACACCTTCCTTCTTCGCTGCTGCCAGGGCCATCTCGCGAGCTTCCGGAGTGACACCTTCAAGTCGGCCGTGATAACGAGTGCGGAGTGTGCCGCCACGCCACCCTTCGTGCGGAAGGTCGATATCGATCGGAGGCGGACCGTCGCCTACGGTAAAATCAATCAGATAGAAGCATCCGCCTAAGACCCAACGCACCGTCACGTCGCGCGCCTTGGACGGTAAGTAGTCCAGCGGCACCTTATGCTTAAACAGAGGATTGTTCGTGACAATCATCTCGCCGAACTCAGTTCCAGCGAGCCATGGTGGAAGCGACTCGTCGCCGAAGACGACGCGGCCACCGCGTTTTACCACTCTGGTCATTTCAGCCAAAGTCGCTTTCGGCTCGCTGAAGTTATTGAACCCACCGAAGTGAAAGACCGCGTCAAAGAATTCATCCCGAAAAGGAAGGAAACGTGCGGTCGAGGCGAAATAGTTAAGCGCCGGTTTGAGCTCGCGCGTTTCCTTTTCCGCTTCCAGTCTATTTCTCGTTTGTCGGACCATTTGCTCGGATAAGTCCTGGACGAAGAATTCGCCCTTCTCCCCAAGTCTCCGGGCAATGCGGAAGGAATCGCGTCCTGTGCCCGAACCGATTTCAAGGATTCGTGAGTCAGGCTTCAGATGCAAGAGGTCAAGCATGTGCTCGCGCACCTTGTCTTCATCTTCATAGAAGCTGCGGAAGAGCCAGTCCACCGCCGCGTCGTATTTCTGCTCTGCGGTCTCGTCGTATTCGGCTTGTGTCGCGCGCTCTGTTTCGCTGAGGAGACTTACGGGCAAAAAAGAGGGTATTCCTTCACGCACGGGATAGCGCGCGCCCTGAGCACTGACTAACTCTCCGTGGGTTATTTCTTCCGACTTAGCCTCGGAAGTCCGCAAGGTGTCATTATTCACCGGGCACACATAGACATCGAGCAGCCTTTGGTTCATAGCTTGAGTGTAACCTACGATTTGATCAGCTCGAGAAATCGAAGGCTATCGATGCCTTCCAAAACCGAAGTCCCTTTTGTGACGAGCACGCTGTCTGGTGAAGTATCATGAGCTACGAGAGTATTAGCGCCGATATAGGATCGCTCGCCGATTCGAACGTAGTTAGAGACCGTGGCGTTTACGCCCACAAACGAGTTCGCGCCAACCGTGACTTCTCCAGATAAGACCACGTGCGAAGAAATGAAAACGTTGTCCTCAATCGTAGAAAGATCGCCGACATGGTTGCTCGACCACATGACAACATTATGACCGATCGTCACATCATAGTTGAAAACGTTTCCTTCCAGAATGAAGCAATTCTCGCCGAAGCTTGGCGTTCCGGAGACCAGAATTCGAGAGCTAACGTAACTCGCCAGGGTGTAGCCTTTCTTCCTGGCGGCCGCGAATTTTTCCGCGCGCAGTGCATTCATTCTTTGGAATCCTAATGGCACAAACATCTCCGCCTCGGCCGGCGGGATCTCTTCTGTGATTCTCGAGAAAGGAATAACCGTCCGTCCCATGAACTTAGCTCCGGGCTCCACATATTCGTCATCCGCGGTGTAGGCCACGAGCTCGTGCGGACTATCGTCGGCAAAATAGCGACTCGCGACATTTGCGCCGCGGCCTATTCCGAAAATGATAATCCTTGACATCGTTAACTAGCTTCCGGCCATGCTACTTTTTCAAGCACGTCCCAATCCACACCTTCTCGTAGATTCCATAGTAATCGTTTTCACAAAGGCCGAGAGCAAAATCGCTAAAACTTTCCCCTAACTCATCCACGATTTCCTCCTTCGAGCCAAACGCGCGAAAGAGGCCGCCGTTGCGAAGGCGGTAAGGATCGTGCGTAATACGATAAAGCCCTTTCCCGAGATTTTCCGCGTCGCTCAAAATGTAACTGTCCGTTTTCGCCAGAGAGAAAATAAAGCGACCGCCGGCGCGCAGGATGCGCGTTATCTCGCACAGGTTGTCGTCGAAAGTCTGTCCCGGTAAGACGTAGTAGCAGGAATGGCAGGCGAGGACCAAGTCGAACGATTGATCTGGATAAGGTATCTGCGAATTAGAACCGACCGCTAACTCGGCCGCGACACCGAGCTTCTCCATGCGCGCGCGAGTTAAGTGGCAAATGTCTTCCGAGATTTCGACGCCGTGCACCTTAAAACCAAGGTCGTCCAGCAGTGGCATGTTGCGACCGTCGCCGAAGCCGAGGTCGAGCGCCTTCCCGCCTGCGAACGTTCGCCGATCAAGTTTGAGCTGGGGATAAGTGCCTAAGAGAGTCCTAACGACAAACTCTACGGGATAGACTTTCACGAAGTTCCTTTCCGCGTAGAAATCCGCGTAGTGTTCCCGGATCGAAGATTCTCCGTTCTGATTCTGGTTCTTATCAGGCATCTGTTCGAATTCCTATGATCGGCCGTGAACCTTACGAATGACTGTGTAAGGACGACCTTTGGTTTCGATAAAGATTCTCGAAACATAGAGACCCACCACACCAATCGAAAAAACAGTCAAACCGCCGAAGAAAGTGATCAGAAGGATGGTAGAAGCCCAGCCGGGAAGAAGATAGCCGAAGAGCCGGCGCAGAATCAGCCACACGGCCATGGCAAAAGAGCCAAGCATGACAATGCATCCAATGTAAAAGATGAGATAGAGTGGCAGCTCGCTGAAGGAAGTGATGCTATCGAGCAAAGCCACCAGGCGGTGGCCGAGACTGTAACTGGTCTGACCTCGTGAGCGCTTTTCGAATTCAAGGCCTCTCTGCTTGAATCCGGTGATAACCCAAAGCCCGCCAATTGCAGTCATTTGCTCTTTGTGACGAAGGAGAGCGTTCACGTAGTCGCGCGTCATGAGCCGCACGGTGCTATGACTATGCGGAATTTTCACCGGAAGAAAGAGGTTAAGGAAACGCCACGCGATATCGCCTCCGACGCGTTCGAGTAAGGCGCCTTTTCTCTGTCGTTGAAATCCAAACACGACATCCCATTCATCTTTCTTGAGCGCCGCAAAAAAGTCGCCCAGGAGTTCCGGCGGCTCTTCCAAGTCCACGTCGATGAGGAAAATCAAATCACCAGAGGAGTGTTCGAGACCGGTCATCATGGCTTTGTGATGACCAAAATTTCTCGAAAGCTCGATGATCTTAAGAGAAGGATATTGCGGCAGGAGAGAGAGCGCGATCCTAAGGGAATCGTCGGGCGAGCCATCATCGACGAGGATGATTTCGAAGTCGTCGGTCAGTGTCGCCGCGGCTGCGCAGGAGCGCTCGACAAATTCCTTAATGTAAGGTGCAGAGTTATAAAGAGTGGCAACGACGGATAATTGCATCTTAGCTATAAGTGCTCTTGAGAAGTGTGCGATCGATCTTCCCGTTAGCGTTCTTCGGTAACCGCTCGAGGAGTTCGATCCGCGACGGCACCATATATGCAGGAAGCGTTGCCGAGACCTCCTGACGAACGGCTCCGGTTTCGAGCCCACGCTGCGAGGCGACAATCGCTACAATCGTACTAAAGCCGTCTTTCTGATAATGGAGTGCAACGGCCTCATCGATCCCAGCGATACGACGAAGAGCATGTTCGATTTCCTCCAGCTCGATGCGATAACCCTGATGCTTTATCTGACTATCCTTCCGCCCGACAAAATGGACCTTGCCATCGTCCTTTGCGCGCAGGACAAGGTCGCCGGTGGCATAGACGCGTTCGTGATACTTTTTGCGCAGAGGGTTTTGCCGAAACGCGTTCTCTGTTAGCTCGGTCTCGTCAAAGTAACCCAATCCCACACACGGCCCGCCCAGGAGTAGCTCTCCGGCTTCGTCTGGCGCGGCTGGCTCACCTGCTTCGTTCAGGATGGTAAAAGAAAAGTTAGCAATCGGTCCGCCCAGTGGGGGATAACCTGCAAGAGTCTTGAAATCTGCTGCACTTATTCTGTAAGCCGAACAGATACAGGTGCACTCGGTCGGACCGTAAACGTTAACTAACTCGACCCGCGGGGAGAGAGAGTCGAATAAGTCTTTCAGTTTGACTTTAGGATATCCTTCCCCCCCGAAAATAATGCTACGGACATGAGCGAACGATGTCGGCGTAATCGTTTTCAAGGTTTGAAAGTAGATCAGCAGTGACGGCACCGAAAAGTAAATGGTGCAGCGAAGTTCGTCGATGCGTTGCAGCACGGCGTAAGGATCGCGCATGGTCGCAGCATCGAAAGGAACGAGGGACGCTCCATTCATAATACTGGCATAAAAATCGAAAACAGAGTTATCGAAGAAAAGAGGGTTAACGTTGGTAAAGATGTCGTTAGTGGTAACTGAGAACTCAGCCTTGGCCCATTGGACAAAATTCAGGAGATTCGCGTGCGACATCACCGCGCCCTTCGGAAAACCTGTCGAGCCAGAGGTAAACATAATGTAGGCCGCATCGGTTCCCACGACCTCAGTGTTGGCTTCCAGTGAGTCATCACGAAAATCTTGGATCGCGCCGAATTGGTCCTTCTGATCGACTACGACCACACGATAACCCGGCAGATCGAGAGGCGTTTCCATGGCAGAGAAAACCAGGCTCGGTTTGCACTTTCCAAGCATGTGGAAAACACGCGCGACAGGGTTAGAAGGATCGACCACAAAGTAAGGCGCGCCGAGTTTCAGGCAGGCCACAATGAGAGCATAGGTAAGGGTGCATTTTTCCAGGCGAAGACAGATACGATCGCCCTTATGGATGCCTTCTTGCTGAAGATAGGATGCTATCTTACTAGAGAGTCGATCCAGCTCGCCAAAGGTTACCACTTCGCGCTCCGACCAGACGAGCGCGGCGTGATCGGGACCGGCTTCGATTACCTTCCGGAAAAGATCGTAAACGTTATGCGGATAGACGCTCAAAGCGTCAAGCCTCCGTCCAGCTCAATAACGGTCCCATTTACGTAGGCATTGCTGAGAATGAATTGCACGGCGGAAAATACTTCTTCGAGTTTGCCGAGGCGTTTGAGCGGAACGGAGCTTGTAATCTCCTTCAGTTGGTCGGCGGCCACATTGTCGTTCGTCGAGGTAGTATCGAAGTAACCCGGCGCCAAGGCCACCACTCTTATACCAAAGGAACCGAGTTCTTTGGCCAGGGCCAGAGTAAGACTATTCA
>JACDGS010000004.1:0-126798 GCA_013821455.1 Chthoniobacterales bacterium | reverse complement strand
GTAGGCTGCCTGTCCACGGTTACCGCGGCTACAGATAGAACTGATGTTGACGATAACACCCTTCTTTCCCGAACTAACCATAGACGGGACCGTACAAGCCGTAACATGAAAAGCCGAGGTAAGACAAGACGAAAGGACGCGTTCCCAAAGTCCGAAATCATGATGCGTGAGGCGCCCGTCGACAAAAGAAACTAACGGAGAATTGGCGATAAGTCCGGCGCAATTGATCACGGCATCGAAGGCGCCATGCCGCTCGTGCAACAGGCCGATCCTCGCTTCGGTTTCCAAACCGTCGGAGAGATCACATTCCTGAAAAGAAAAGCCAACCCGGTTAACGTCAGCAGGAGATCTGCGATCAAGTCCGCAGACGAGCCATTGATCCTGCAGAAAATGAGTAACGAGATAGCCGCCGATTTCTCCCGCCGCGCCGGTGATGAGGATTGTCCGCTGCTCAGGCATCTCCAGATTTCCGTGTCATGATGTGGCGAACATCGGCCAAAGTGACCAGGTGCCGAATCTCTGCGGCCGTTAGTTTCACCTTCAATTGCTTTTCCAGCCCAACAACCAAGAGGACGTGCTTGAGCGAATCCCATCCTTTGATCTCACGCAGGGGCGTCGCGTCGGGCGGCAAGTTTCCAGGCTCGCACATGAGGATGCCCGCCAATATTTCGTTTAGTTCATTCATCCTAAGATTCCGTCTCGGCGCGGGTAGGCTAAGGTCGTTTCGCCCCGGCGCGCGTTGGGCGAAGTTCGTCAAGCACCGTTCGACACGCAAATGCGTATTGTTATTGAATTCCCTCCGCTGAAAAAGCAATGTGGCCTTCTTTCATCTGTAAGTTCAAAGAATGCGACCTTCTCAAAGAGACCTCGTCATAGCAAGAGCAGCCCGGATAGCTTGCAAGCTTGCTGCTAAGTTATGAAAAGGGGGTTACGTCGTTTTGCGGCAAAAGCGCCCCGCAGCTTTTTCATCATCGTCCTCCTGAGCCTGGCCCTATTCGCCGGCGCACTCACGTTACTTCTACCGCTTTACGAAACGAATGACGATGCCGCGATGAACTTATACGCGGCCGGGACAAACCTGGGCCAGTTGCCCAGCGAATTCATCTTGTTCCAACACTTCGTCATCGGCCTCACGCTCAAGTTTCTTTATACTCATCTTCCGCAGGTAGCCTGGTATGGCGGGCTACTCTATCTCTATCTCTTCTTGAGCAGCGTGATCATAGGATATGTGATTTCGCGGCTTTCGCACGGTCGCAGCGTAGTAGGTTTCTGGGTAGTCTTGTTCCTGTTATTCTACTTACAGGTTATTCTAGGTCCTCAGTTCACCATCTGTGCCGGTTACCTGGCGATTGCGGGACTTCTTCTTGTCTACCTGGTCATTTACCAACCTTATGAGTCTCAGAATGCAAATAGATGGTTGCTGATTCTTGGCGTAGGTCTTCTTATCTTATCGTGCCTGGTCCGCTTTTATAGCTTGCTCCTGGTCCTATTGGCGATGGCGCCCTTATATGGCTACCTCTTTTTTACTCGTCGTGCTGACACGTGGCGTCGTCTGTTGCCATTACTTGGCGGCGTCGTTCTGCTCTCATTTTTTCTGAATTGGACGCAACTCGTCTATTACCGGCATTCGCCGGGATGGACACACTTTTACAGTTACAATGACGTCCGCGCGGAATTCATCGATCGCCATAAGATAGCCTGGGATGAAAACACGGCGCCATTGTTCCGGCGAATAGGATGGAGCCAAAACGATCTGAGGATGCTCACGTCGTGGTTCTATCTCGAACCCAAACTTTATAGCTTCAAACATTTGGTCTTCATCTCGCGTTACACTGCACTTTTGCCCAAGCCGAAGATCGACTGGGATAAGCTCTTTCCAGACTTAGGTGCTTCTTTGATGTCCTATGGCGGGCTGGCGACGCTGTTTCTATGTGCTTTTGTCTTCATAAGGAGTCGCGGGACGACAAGGGTCTTTGGTCTTCTCGCCTTACTTTGGTATGGGATTCTGTTCACCGGAGTTACGATTGTGGAACGTCATCTTCCGTTGCGGGTCTGGATGGTGATGCTTTGCAGCCTCTATGTCATGGAGCTGATCTTTTGGTGCCGCGCGAATGAAGAGTCTGTCGAAAGGTCTGTGACGAGAAAGACTCCGGAGTGGTTGCTTCCAGTTGTGATTGCCTCCGCTCTGATCTTTTGCTGCTGGAATCAGATCGAAGTCATACGGAGACTAAATGGCGACCATCTATTCTATGAGAAGGAATTCCGCGAAGACCTGGCGGAATTAAAACCGCGAACGGATCAGCTCTTTGTTACCTGGGGCGGCGATTTCCCCTACCAGGCGTTCCAAGCTCCGTGCGATGCGGAACCGGCATCGAATGAAATGCAGTTTCTCGGGTTAGGAGTAGGGAACCACGAGCCGGTCGTGCAAAATCGTCTACGTTCTTTTGGGATTAAAGATCTCTACCAGGCCTTTTACCAACGGGACGATATCTTTCTTATTTGTGTAGAGATGAAGAAGGAGATGTTAGCGCAATACATTCGAGAGCACTATCACACGGAAGTGGAAGTGAAGACTATCTTTAAGGGGAAGACTTTCACCGTATGCAAGGTGACCAAGACAGGTTAGAGAGAGAGGCGCCTCTCCAGGGGATCTGCGGTAGGATAGAGGCGATCTTGGAAAGAGAAAGAGCGTGTCATCCCGAGCGAAGCGAGGGACCCCACAAGCGTAAATCGACGTTGCCTATGGTAAGTGACTCCGAAGGACGCCTGCGGGGTCCTTCGCCGCGCTTCGCCCGCTCAGGATGACATGCTCTACGGCGCGATAGCTTTCTTCTCGAAAAGAACCTGAATTGATTTCCGCGGCGTGGTGTTGTAATGCCACAAGACCATGACGAAATGGAACCAGCCATCGCCAGACGCCCTCACAGGCTACGCCGCCATCCTTGGGACGGTGTTACTCACTGTCTTTGGGCAAATCGTACTTAAATGGCAAATCGCTAAGGCAGGCGTCCTTCCTGCTGGATTCGCACCCAAGATCCTTTTCCTTGTTGGTCAAATTTGGAATCCCTGGATTTTAAGCGGAGTGGGCGCGGGTTTTCTCGCCTTCCTCTGCTGGATGGCCGCCCTGACAAAGTTTGAGTTAAGTTATGCCTATCCCTTCATGAGTTCGTCATTCCTGCTCGTGCTAATTCTGAGTTCGGTTTTTTTTCATGAAGCGCTGACGATTCCGAAGGTTGTCGGAGTAGCCTTGGTGATGGTGGGTATCGTTGTCGGCAGCCGTGGCTGAGCGCAGCGCCTAACTTGTTTACGGGAAAGGTGCCCTTTCTTGCACATTCCATTTAATCGCCCCTTCGTTTCTGGAAAGGAGTTGGAGTTCATCCAGGAAGCGATCGGTCATTGGCGTATCTCGGGCGACGGCGTTTTCACGCAAAAGTGCCATGGCTTGCTTGAAAAAGAGTTAGGTCTTCCCAAGGCTTTACTGACGACCTCATGCACTCACGCGTTGGAGATGACGGCCCTCCTTCTGCGCATTGAGCCCGGCGATGAAGTCATTCTTCCGTCCTTTACCTTTGTCTCAACCGCCAATGCTTTTGTTCTGCGCGGGGCGCGGCCGGTCTTTGTCGATATCAGGCCGGATACGCTGAATATCGACGAAACACAGATAGAGAGAAGCCTAACGAGTAAAACAAAGGCGATCGTCGTCGTGCACTATGCCGGGGTCGGTTGTGAGATGGATGCCATCCTTGAATTAAGTCGCAAATATAATGTGCCGGTGGTGGAAGATAATGCTCATGGTCTTTTCGGCAGTTATCGCGGTCGCTATCTCGGGACTTTCGGCGCGCTGGCGTCGCTTAGCTTTCATGAGACGAAGAATTTCATCTGCGGTGAAGGCGGCGCTCTCTTGATCAATGATCGGCAGTACATCGAACGGGCCGAAATCATCCGAGAGAAGGGAACGAATCGCAGCCGCTTCTTTCGCGGTCAGGTGGATAAATATACCTGGGTGGATGTCGGCTCCAGCTATCTGCCGTCCGATATCCTGGCCGCCTTCCTCTGCGCTCAACTAGAGGATCGCGAAACGATTCAAGCGAACCGGAAACGGGTCTGGGAATCCTACGATGCGCAGCTCAAAAATTGGGCCGCGGAGCATGGTATCCAGGTGCCGTTCGTTCCCCCGCACTGCGCGCAACCCTATCATATGTATTTTCTCGTCTTGCCCTCGTTAGAAACGCGCGAGGCTTTAATGGCGCACCTGACGTCGCGTGGCATTTACAGCGTCTTTCATTATCTGCCGCTGCACCTTTCTGCGATGGGTAGAGAATTTGGCGGGAAAGAGGGAGACTGTCCGGTGACAGAGGACACAAGTGATCGGCTGTTGCGCCTGCCTTTCTATACCGGCATGACCGAAGCGGAGCAGGAAGAAGTAATAGCAGCACTCCGTGAATTTCGCTTTTCGTGAGTGGGACTAACTCACGGTTAAATCTCTCGAGGTGGTTCGTTTTACTTATAGCACTGACTCTCGCGGGTAGTTCTTATCTCCTTCAAGGACGGCTGGGACTTAATCTCGCCGACGAAGGGTTCCTTTGGTATGGCGCGCAGCGGACAGCCGCGGGCGAAGTGCCATTGCGGGATTTTCAGGCCTATGACCCGGGCCGGTATTATTGGTGCGCGATCGGCAGCTTTGTCTTTGGCAAAGGCCTGGTCGGCCTGCGGCTTTCGGAGACTATTTGCCAGGTGGTGGGTCTCTGCTGCGGGTTGTTTGCGGCGCGTCGGCTAACTGCTGACTGGAAACTACTTTTTCTGGTTGGGCTCATGCTGACGGTCTGGATGTTTCCGTCCCATAAAATCTTTGACCACACTCTTCTTCTCGGGGCTGTTTTGGTGGCGACGCGCATGATCGAGGAGCCATCGCGCAATCGTATTTTCGGGGCCGGATGTTTTGTAGGCTTATGTCTATTCTTCGGCCGTAATCATGCGGTCTATAACTTGATCGCGATCGGGGCACTGCTCCTCTTGTTATCCTGGAAAAAGCGAAATGAAACTCCGTTGACAAGGATTCTCTGGTTCGGCGGTGGTATCGTCGTTGGAGCGATTCCTTTGTTCGTTATGCTGTTGTTGGTGCCGGGCTTTTCCGCAGCCTATTACGACTCCTTCGCATCCATCTTCCACAATGGAACAAACCTCGGAATACCTATCCCGTGGCTCTGGCGAGTCTTCTATACGGGCGACGCAGTGGCAAAGATAACTTCCGTAGTGCTTGGATGCTTCTTTCTCGCTCTTCCAGTTTTCTATCTCGGCGCCGTCATGGTGCTTCTGAGGATGAGTCTAGAACGTTTGCAGAAGCATTCTCTCTTTGGTGCCTGCAGTTTTATCGGGCTGCTCTATATGCATCACGCTTTCTCGCGCGCGGATAGTAGTCACCTTGCACAGGCAATTCATCCATTCATCCTCGGCCTCTGCGCGGGGACGATGGCAGTTGGATTCTCCGCGCGGAGACTCTGGGCGTTGGTTCCCATTCTGGCATTGGCCGGGGTCACGCTCGGTCTATGGCAGAATCCATTTTATCAGCGGTTCATTTCCCGCGAGCCGTGGATCGAATTCGATGCCGGCGGCGAAGTGTTGTTGCCGGCGGCGGAAGCGCGTTTCTATAACTGTCTGCGGCAGTTTGCGGAGATTAATTTTACTCAACAGGACACTCTTCTTATCGCTCCGTTCACGCCCGGGCTTTACTCGATTTTGCGGCGGCCTTCGCCCTTGCAGGAACTATACTTCCTTCTCCCGGCGACCGCTGCGCAGCAGACGAGAGAAATTCAGGAACTGGGCAGCAAGCAAGTAAACTGGGCTCTCCTCTCCACGGCCTCGCTCGATCGCCGGGACGATCTGCGCTTTTCCGCGACTCATCGATTGCTTTGGGATTATCTAGCAGCGCAGTTTGAACCGCTCCGGCTGGAATGTCTGCCGCCGGGAACGACACTGTTCCATCGCAAAGTTCTCGTGCCTAACGAGTCAAGGACTGAGTAGGTCTTTCACGAGCGCCTTTTCTTCGCTTAGCTCATTAACAGACGCGTCGATTTTCCCGCGACTGAAATCGTTTACTGGAACATCCTGGACGATTTTCCACGTATCCCCGTCAGTGCGGATGGGGAAAGAACTGATCAGGCCTTGCTCCACGCCATAACTGCCATCAGAACAGACCGCGACGCTGAACCAATCGTCCGCGGGTGTTTTACTCGTTAGGCTGCGCACGGTATCGACGATCGCGTTGGCGGCGGAAGCGGCAGACGAGGAGCCGCGAGCTTTAATGATGGCTGCGCCGCGTTGCTGCACGGTAGGAATGAAAGTCTCCTGCAACCAGCTCTCGTCAGCTATGACCTGGTCGGCGTTCTTACCTTTTATTTTCGCATTGTAGAAATCGGGATATTGAGTCGCGGAATGGTTGCCCCAGATAGTCATGTTGGAGATGTCGGTCATAGCGACGCCAGCTTTTTGCGCGAGCTGAGCTTTGGCGCGGTTTTCATCGAGACGAGTCATGGCAAACCAGCGATCGTTAGGCACTGATTTCGCGTTGTTCATCGCGATGAGGCAATTGGTGTTACACGGGTTGCCGACAACGAGCACGCGCACATCGGAGGCGGCGTTTTTCTCGATCGCCTGGCCCTGGCCGATAAAGATCTTGCCGTTGATGCCTAACAAATCGCCGCGTTCCATACCGGCTTTGCGCGGGATGCTACCGACGAGAAGCGCCCAGTTAACGTCGCGAAAGCCTTCCGCGAGGTCGGCTGTTGGAGTGATGCCTTTGAGAAGGGGAAAAGCGCAATCGTTCAGTTCCATGACGACGCCTTCGAGCGCGCCGAGCGCCGGTGGGATTTCGATGAGCGATAAGTGGACCGGTTGCTCCGGGCCAAACATCGAGCCCGAGGCGATGCGGAAGAGGAGTGAGTAGCCGATCTGGCCGGCCGCGCCGGTGACGGCGACTTTGATAGGTGAATTCATGAGTGTTCTTTAGCCACAGATAGACGAGTTGTCATCCCGAGTCGCGCAGACGGCGACGGACCTCTCAATGCAAATCGGCGCTTCGCCTAACGAAAAGGCGTGGATTGCAGTTGCGGGGTCCCTCTCCGCGCTTCGCCGGATCGGGATGACAATGTGTGCGCTGAGGACGGGATCGACGCGCTGTTCTTAGAGCGTTCGCCCGCTGCGCTGCAGGAGATCGCGCACGAGGCGGAGTTGTTCCCGGAGGGCATGACCACCGCCTAACTTGCGCACGGTGGTGTGCAGACGGCGGCTCCAGTTGGAATCCGTTGCGGTGCCGGGAACGTTGAAGCGATCCTTCCGGCCTAACAAGTCGGTGATCATGACGATGGCAAGCCAGGAGTCACTGCGGAATAATACTTCGAAGATGACCGGATAAAAATCGTGAGCGTAGCTCTTATACTCGTTAGGCAAAGGTACGTTCGCGAAACGGGCAATCTGCTCCAAGTCGTGCCGGGCCTGCGCGGAGCTTTCGGTCTTTCTCTCGAAGGCATCTTCCCACAGGGCGCGCAGAGGTTTGTGATCGTGGGTGGCAAAAGTGGCGACCGAGAGTCGCTCATAAGCGCTGCCCGGGACCGGCTGCTGGTCGGGAAAGGTTTCCCATTGCGGAATTTTAAAACCGGCGATGCCTAACGAGTGTAGGTTTGGCCGGACGTAATTTGGGACCGTGCCCAGGTCTTCGCCCACGACGCAAGTGGCGCCGGCTTCCTCGAGCACGACACGCAGATATTCCTCGCCTTCGCGGCGGTTCTGCTCACAGTTTTCCCAGCTCTGGTCGTCGCGCGGAGTGAAATGCGGGAAGCGGCCGCCGGTACGCGCGAGCATTTCTTCCCAGGTGAGAGGTAGGATTTCGACATTCCGACTGGGACGCCAGGGGAACGCGTAAATGCGGTAGAAGCCAAGGACGTGATCGATGCGGAAAATGTGAAAGATTTCTTTCACTCCGCGGACGCGCTGACGCCACCAAGCGAAGTTATTCGTCCGCATCTCGCTCCAGTGATAAAGGGGGATGCCCCAGTTCTGGCCCCACTTTTGGGTGAACTCGTCGTCTTTGAAGTAAGGCTCGGGTGGCGCCCCGCCGGACCAGTCGAGGGCGAAGCTTTCCGGATGGGCGAAGACATCCGCGCTGTAATAGCTAACGCCGAAAGGGATGTCGCCCATGAGTGCAACGTCGTGCTCTGCGGCGAATCTTTTTACCTCGCGCCACTGTTCGTAAGCGACCCATTGGACATAGCGAAAAAATTGACGGCGCTCTTCGAAACGTTCGCGCTCATCCTTGCCTAACGAGTGTAGCCATTGGTGCGCGGCGTTAATGCTGCTTTGTGGCCACTCGTCCCAGGTCTCCCGTTCGCCGTTTTGTTCCATCAGAACGCGAAAGAGCGTGTAGCTCTCGAGCCAGGATTGCTCCGCGCTGCAGAAGGCGTTGAAGTTGTCGTTAGGGGATTTTGTTTGGAAACTCGCAAAGGCGCGCTCGAGGAGTTTTTTCTTGATCGACTTAACGATGTCGTAGTGGACGGGGCCACGGCGCAAAGCCGGCAGGTCAACCGCGAGGAGAACTTCATTGATCGCGGCGTCGCTCAGGTCGATGGGCGAACCCGGAGCCAAATGGATGGTAGTAGGATCGAGCGCGCGTGAGCTGATGGCGTTGTAGGGACTGTTATCACCGCCGGTTTCGTTGATGGGAAGAAGCTGCACGAGCCGGAAGCCGAGCGCGCGTGACCAAATGATGAATTCGCGCAGAGCCGCGACATCGCCGATGCCGAGATCGGTCTCGGTGCGGAGCGCGAAAAGGGGCGCGAGGACGCCGGCCAGCTTTTCGTTAGGCGTGAGATTCATCGGCCGATCCGCGAGCGCCAGTAACCCGGCCGCCGATGAAGGTGCATCACGGCGATGATTTCCAAATCCACGCCATGAATCCTGAAAACAACGCCGTACGGGAACCGTCTGACTCGGCCCTGGCGTATTTCTCCCTCGATCACCCGGTATGTCTCTGGATTTTTTTGCACGCGCCAGACAACAACCTCCATGGCTTCGGCAAACCGTCGTCCCAGTCCCGGCTGCGCGGCTTCGTAGTAGGCGATAGCGGCGTCCAGCTCCTCCCGCGCTCGCGGGTCAAACCGGACTCGGATCATTTTAGTCGCGCGCGGATTTGGGCAAAAACTTCCTCGGCCGCAATCAGGTCTGTTTTGCCGGAATCGATGTCGTCACAGCGTCTCCGAATTTCTTCGAGCCATTCCTGTGAGACCGGAAAATCATCTTCGCGGTCGAGGCTTTCGAGCAACTTCTCTGCGAGAAATGCGCGCGATGGCTTGGGGAGAGCAAGGGCTTTGCTTACGAGTTCCGCTACAGATGAGGCCATAATTTTGATCTTAACTCAGTGCCGCCTAACGTTCCAATCCTCGACTAGTTGCGTCGGGATTTCTTTTAGGAAACGCGAGGGCCGCTGAAACATGTCGCCATAGCCCGCGTTCAAACGCATGTGCGGATAGGTGAGATAGAGTTCGTCCTTCGCCCGCGTGACGGCGACATAGAAGAGGCGGCGTTCTTCTTCAATGGCCTCGCGCGTCTCGAGCGAGCGCGAGCTGGGGAACATGCCGTCGGTCAGCCAAATGACGAAGACCGCGTGAAACTCCAGGCCTTTCGCCTGGTGCACGGAGGATAAATTTACGGCTTCTTTTTCGCCCGCCTGATTCACGGCGGGCTCGGCATCGACGTTGCTGATGAGCGCGAGCTGCGAGAGAAATTCGTGGATGTCTTTGAACTGGCGCGCGAAGGCGGCGAGCTGGGTCAGATCTTCCTTGCGCAATTCGTAGTTGGCGAAATTGGCTTTGGCATAGTCATCGTAGATCGCTTCGACGATCGACATGATCATCTCGGTCGGCTGCTTTGGTTGTCCGTCGGGCGCGATTTCATCGAGGGTGTAAGCGAGTTGTTCCCACGATTTTTTCGAGCGGGCGGGGACCGGCAGGGCACGCAGACGGTCGCCGAAGGCGATGTTGTAGCCGGGGGCGGTGACCCCGGCGAGGGTTGCGGCACCGTCCTCACGGCCGGGGTCAACGCCCCCGGCTACAACTGAGTCAGCGGCCCCGGCTACAACCGGGCCGACGCCCGCGGCTGCTTCGCCTAACGAACGTTCCCAACCTTGCCAGAGGCTCTCCGCGCTCTTGCCGCCGATGCCCGGAAGGAGACGAATCATGCGTTTGAAGCCGACTTCGTCACGCGGGTTAGCGACGAAGCGGATGAAGGCGGCCACGTCTTTGATGTGAGCCTGTTCGAAAAATCGAACGCCACTTGTGATCTGATAAGGAATGCCGCGGCGCGAGAGTTCGAGCTGCAATTCGACCGCGTGATAATGCGCGCGGTAGAGAACGGCGATCTCGTTCAGCTCGACGCCTTCGTCGCGCAATTCGAGGATGCGTTGCGCGATGAAAAGGGCCTGCTCGCCGCCGTCGTTTAGCGCGACCATGGCCGGGCGGGCGTGATTCGTTAGGCGCGCGGCGCTCAGGTTTTTGCGGAACTGCTGCGTGTTGGGCGCGATGGCGGCGTTCGCGACGTGCAAAATCTCCGGCACGCTGCGGTAGTTGATTTCGATCTTGAAGACCTGCGCGTTTGGATAGCGCCGCGGGAAAGCGAGGATGTTTTGGAAATTCGCGCCGCGCCAGGAATAGATCGATTGCGCATCGTCGCCGACGACCATGACGTTCTGATGTTCGGCGGCGAGAAGATCGATGAGGTCGGCTTGGATTTTGTTCGTGTCCTGGTATTCGTCCACCAGGATGAATTGGAATTGTCGCCGATAAAACTCCGCGACTTCCTCGTGCTCGCGGAGCATGCGCAGCGTCTTCTCCAGGAGGTCGTCGAAGTCCATCGAGTTGGTCGATTTTTTGCGCCGCTCGTAGCGCGCGTGGATGTCTTTGATCTGTTCGAGGAGCGGGAGAAAATAAGGAAATTTTTCCGCGAGCAACTCCTCCATCGAGCGCTCGGTGTTGACCACGAAACTGAAAATATCCGCGAGGACGTCGCCTTTCGGGAAACGGATTTCTTTTGGGTCGATCCCAGCGCCGGCGACGACCGAGTTGAGCAAATCCTTCTGGTCTTCGCGATCCATGATGGTGAAGCCGCTGGAGAAACCGAGCGCGCTGCCGTGCCGCCGGAGCATGCGATTGCCGATGGAGTGGAAGGTGCCGCCCCAAAGTCCGCTGGCATCGACCGGCAGGAGATTAGCGACGCGATCGAGCATCTGGCGCGCGGCTTTATTCGTGAAAGTGAGAAGCAGAATGTTGCGCGGATCGACACCGTTTTCGAGCAGGTAAGCGACGCGATAAGTAAGTGTGCGCGTCTTGCCCGAACCCGCGCCGGCGATGACGAGGAGCGGGCCAGGTGTGGCCGTAACGGCAGCGTATTGCTGTTCGTTTAGCTCGGCGGCGTAATCGATGTTGATAGCCGTCGCGGCCGGTGCGCGCTGGAGGGTATATTCGCGGGCCATCGGGATGGTACGCTGGATGGGCAGCGGACCCTGTCCAACGAAAATTTTTGGGCGGCGCGAGGCCGTTACCCTAACGAATCGATCAGAGAAAGTCTCCGTCTCTCGCTCTGCGAAAAGAGGCAATCGTTAGGCAAGTGCGAGCCGATTCTCGAGGCACAAAGAATTCGCCGTCCGGGTTGGCAAGGATGCTGCTTTAATCATTCTGGAAATTATAACAGCCTGAATTCCACCGCTCCGCTTTTTGTTTTATGAAAATTCTCGCTCGCGACCGCGCCGACTTCCTCGTCATCGATGACGACCCGGCCATCACCCGCTTTCTTGCCACCTATTTAAAGATGAAGGGTCACGCCTGCGCGACCCTGACCGAAGGTTTCCAAACTGCCACCTGGCTGGAAAATCACGATTGCGAAGTGGTCGTCGTCGACCTCAACATGCCCAAGGTGGATGGCATTTCGCTTATTACCTACATTCGTGAGATTCGCGCTGAGCTTCCCATTATTGTCTTCACTGGCGTGGGGTACGAAGAGGACAAGATGCACAGTGCGTTGCGTGCCGGCGCGAATGGCTACGTCAGCAAAAATCTGCCGGTGGAGCAGCTCTATTGCGTCCTCTCGCGCGTGCTCGCGACCTGTCGCCAACGCGCTCGCAGCGCAGCGTTGAGCCGCGCGCGACCGCCGCTGCTCGGGGCGGCTTAGCGCGCAGGCTCGTGAGAGACTCGGGAGGGCGCGCCTTCCAGGATAATTCGCGAATGAGCCCGCGATAGAAAATTCTTCCGCGAGGGACTTCCCGCGTCTGCTTTTCGTTAGGCACAAATTTCGGCAAGCGAATCCTATGCGTCCGTCACCAGTTTCTTCAGTCGCAAATTCCGAGGAAAGGTCGCCTAACGAATGGATTAGCGCGGGCGCGCTTCCAGAAGCAAATCACGCAGGCCATCCGGCGAAACCGTTTCCGCGCCACAGGCCGAAGCGGTTTCCTGTTCGAGATAATCTCCGGTCGCGACTGTGAGTTGGAAGCGTTCCGCGTACTTGCTCGCCAGCCGCTCGATGATCGAGTCCGCGGTTTGGCCCGTGCGCGAATAAAAAATCTGAATTTCTCCGGGTGCCGACTCCTGCGAAACGGCGCTACCGCTGCCATCGAAAACTACAACGACGTGAATCCCGGTCCAATCCTGGTAGTCGCGCAGACGTCGCACGAGATCGTCCCGCGCAAGCGAGGTGCGGCGGTTATGGAGGGCGCGCAATTCGGGCCACGCAAAAATGATGCTGTGACCATCAACTAACAAATATTGAGGTCGCACCCGCCACGGTAAAGCGGCGGCGGGTCGAAAGGCAACCGGCGGGGGCTAGGACGCAGCTTCGGTCGTTTTCTTCGCCCGCGTCTTCGCTGCCGGGCGACGCGGCGTCTTCACCGCCGCGGCAACGCGCTTGCGTTCGATGTAAGCTTTGCGGCGTTTCCGTTTGACGATAACTCGATGTTGTTGGCCCATGCGGGTGCTGCTATAGGCCGGGAGAACGCGCGGCGCAATTTCAATTCACTTCGCGTAGATCACAATAATCTCGCGATTGCAGCAATTTCACGTAATTGATGTTGCCAAGCGAGTGCGACATCGTCTACAAGATGCGCCTCGTGAAAAATCGCCGCGCCTTGCTGCATTCACTTACATAGACATGGCCAAAATCTTAATCGGGATTTCCATCTTGCTGATGACGCTTTCGCTCGTTTTCGGATACCTGAATACGAACAAAGTTAAGGGCCTGCGCAATGAGTTGGTCACCACGACTTCCGCGCGGGATGTCGCCACTCATAGTCGGGCGACGAGCGACAAAAAGCTCAAAGAAGAAGAGAAAGCGCTGAGCGAAGCGAAAAGCAACGCCGCCGACACCGACGCGAAATTACAGAGCGCGCAGGCTGATTTAAGTAAAGCCCAGACTGCCCAGGCCGAGGCGGAAGCGAAAGTCCAGGCCGGGGAAACCCAAATCGCCGATCTGCAAAAACGCGTGGCCGATGCGACTGCAGGCGCGGGTGCGGGGGGGGGAGAAGGCGCGCCTAACGACGCCGCGGCGCTCGCGGAGACAAAGAAACAGTTGGACGCCGCCGAGCAGGAAAAGGCCGTCCTTGGCGATAAGGTCAAGGCGGCGCAGGACCAGGTGGCGAATCTCGAAGAAGAAAAGAAGCGGCGCGAATCCGGGACGGGAACACCGGGCGTGCATGGCACGGTCCTGGCGGTCAATCAGGCCTACAACTTCGTCGTGCTCGGGATCGGCGAACACCAGGGCGTGGTGCCGAATTCCGAAATGCTGGTGATGCGCGCCGGTTCGCTCATTGGCAAGGTCCGCATTTCGTCAGTTGAACCAACCACTTCTATCGGCGACATTGTCACCAGCAGCCTGCCGCGCGGAGTGCAGGTCCTACCTGGAGACACCGTTGTTTATGCTGGAAGCACGAATTCGTAAATTTTGCTCGGCGCTTTGCCTAACGAGCGCCCTTTTTGGCGTTGCGACCGTGCTCTCCTCCTGCGCGACGGAGAAGCCAAAGCAAACAGCGCTCGTCTCCGACCCCGACGCGCGCGCCGGGACTTCGATTCCGTGGAATAAGCCTGCGAACTGGGAAGGCCGCGGCAATCTTCCCGGAGGGTTGGGCAACGGACAGAACGATCCGTTCGGTCAGAGCGGGTACGGCGGCACGGGCGGCTATTAACGGCCGCTGTTTCTTCGCGCGTTAAATCCAAAAGCCGGCAGGAATAACGGCGTCTTTTGGCACGACGACGATCCCGTCGCGAATGTAGTAATTTTCCGTGTCCACGTTCTCCAGCTTTCCTTCCGGCGTGATGACAACGCCGTCGCCGATGCGCGCATTCTTATCGATGATTGCGCGGTCGATCACGCAGTTGCGCCCGATACCGATCGGTGGCGCATCCCCCGAGCGCACGGGCGCGCTCGCCTCGAAATAATCGCCGCCCATGATTACGCTGTTGCGAACGGTGGAGCCGCTCCTGATGATACTGCGGACGCCGATAACGCTGCGCTCGATATGCGCATCGGAGATGATGCAGCCATCGGAGATGATCGCCTGGCGCAATATCGCGCCATTGATTTTGCTCCCGGGCAGGAAACGAGGGTGCGTGTAAATCGGCGCGTTCGCCTCAAAAAAACTGTACTGCGGTTCGAGATCCGTGAGGCCGAGATTGGCTTCGTAAAAAGCGCGGATCGTGCCGATGTCTTCCCAGTAGCCTTTGAAAATGAAAACGTTGACCTGGCGTTCACCGATCGCTTTCGGGATGACGTGCTTTCCGAAATCATCGAGATCGCTGGCCAGGCAATCGATCAGCACCTGTCGATTGAAAACGTAAATGCCCATCGAAGCCTGGAAGAGCTCTTCGTTAGAATCGCTCCCGATCGATTCGAGCAACTGCTGATCGAGCTTGAGCTCGTCCTGCACTTCCCGCTCCTTCGGTTTTTCGACGAAGCGGGTGATGCGCCGATCGGGTCCGCTGAGCATGATGCCGAAATCGGCCGCGGCTTCGCGTCGCACCGGCGTGGTCGCGAGCGTGATCTCCGCACCCGACCGAATGTGTTGATGCAGAAGCACACGAAAATCCATCCGATAAAGCTGATCGCCGCTCAGGATGAGGAAATATTCGTAGGGTTGCTCGAGGAAGTAGCGGAGATTTTGCCTGACGGCGTCGGCCGTTCCCTGGTACCACTGCGAGCCTTCCGGCGTTTGCTGCGCGGCGAGAATATCGACAAAGCTGCGCGAGAAATGATCGAACTTGTAACTCGCCTGGATGTGGCGATGGAGCGACATGCTGTTGAACTGGGTGAGGAGATAAATTGAGCGCAGGCCGGAGTTGAGGCAGTTGCTGATCGGGATATCGACGATGCGATATTTTCCGCCTAACGGCACCGCAGGTTTCGAGCGATCTTTCGTTAGGGGAAAAAGACGTGTGCCGGCACCGCCGCCCATGATGATAGCGAGCGTGCGCTGAGTGGTGCCGGGCGGCAGCGACGGAGATTGCGGCATGGGGAAGTCCGGCAAGATGCCTCACTTTTCCGCAGCGTCCATTTCGTCGAGGCGGTCGTTTAGTGAGATGTTCGTTAGGGCAAAATGAAAATTCGATCTTCGCACTTGTCATCCTGAGCGAAGCGAAGGACCCCGCAAGCGTCAGTGGGCGGGGAAACCGCAAGTAGCTTGCGGGGTCCTTCACCTCCGCTTCGCTTCGGTTCAGGATGACAAGTGTCTGCGTTGTCTTCCGCACACTTAGCGGCCCGGTCGATTCCTTGCTTTGCCCGAACGCAGGTGGCACGATGCGCCTAACGTATGTGTGGCATCGTCGGATATGTTGGTCGCGCGGAAGCCGCTCCCATTCTGCTGGATGGATTGCGCCGGCTCGAGTATCGCGGCTACGATTCAGCCGGGGTCGCGATCGTCGACGGCGACCAGGTCGAGACCCGCAAATGCGCCGGCCGCATCGCGGAACTCTCGCAGATGATGTCGGAAAATCCCGTCGCGGGTCATTACGGAATAAGCCACACGCGTTGGGCCACTCACGGCAAACCGACCGACCAAAATGCCCACCCGCATTTCGACGAGAGCGGCAAACTCGCGCTCGTGCACAACGGCGTGATCGAAAATTATCAGCTGATCAGGGAAACGTTGCTGCAAGAGGGCGAACATCATTTTTCCTCTGAAACCGACAGCGAAGTGCTCGCGCATTTGGTCGGGAAAATTTACGATGACTCCGCCGCCGGCGTGACCGATCCGCGCCGTCATAAAGCGCTCCTCGTGGAAGCGCTCCGCCTCGCTTTGCGGCAAGTCATCGGCACGTACGGCATCGCGCTTTGTCATGCGGATATTCCCGATTTCATCGTCGGCGCGCGACGCGGGAGCCCGCTCGTGCTCGGCGTGGGCAAGGACGAAAATTTTCTCGCGAGCGATGTGAGCGCGATCGTCGCGCATACCCGCGACGCTGTTTACCTGAACGACTTCGATCTCGTTGCCGTCGAGCGCGACAAATTTGAGATCAGCTCGCTCGCGGGCGAACGCGGCGACCGCGCGATCAGCAAAGTCGAGTTCACGGCCGAGGACATCAAAAAGGGCGACTACCCGCATTACATGCTCAAGGAAATCTTCGAGCAGCCCGGGTCGGTGCGCGATGCTTTGCGCGGGCGGCTGAGCATCGAAGAATGCACCGCCAAACTCGGCGGGCTCAACATGACCACGGCGGAATTGCGCGACGTTGGTCGCGTGGTTTTAACCGGCTGCGGCACCGCCTTGCACGCCGGAATGGTAGGCGAATATGCGATCGAGCATATCGCGCAAATCCCGACCGAAGTGGAATTCGCGAGCGAATTTCGCCATCGCAATGCGCCGATGACGCGCGACACGCTCGTCTTCGCGATTAGCCAGAGCGGTGAGACCGCGGACACGTTAGGCGCGCTGCGTGAGAGCCAGCGCAAAGGCTACCGCACGCTCGGCATCTGCAACAACGTCGCGAGCACGATCGCGCGCGAGAGCGACGGCGGCGTTTACATGCACGCCGGCCCGGAGATCGGCGTTGCGGCGACGAAGTCGTTCACGTCGCAGGTCGTGATCCTCACGCTTATCGGCTTATTGTTAGGCAGAATGCGCCATCTCTCGACTTCCGAGGGAACGCGGCTGATCGAAGCGTTGCAATCGCTCCCGAAAAAAATCGAGCGCGTGCTTGAGATGAGCGACGAGATCAAGAGCATTGCCGCGAAATATGCGGAAGCGACCGGCGTGCTTTTCTTCGGGCGGCAATTGAATTTTCCGATCGCGCTGGAGGCGGCGCTGAAGGTGAAAGAGATCACTTATCTTTATGCCGAAGGTCATCCGAGCGCGGAGCTGAAACACGGCATCATCGCACTCGTTAGGCCGGAATTGCCTTCGGTCTTCATCGTGCCGGACGATGCGGTTTTTTCTAAAAATCTGAACAACATCGAGCAAGTGCGCGCGCGCAAAGGCCCGATCATCGCGGTCACCACGAAGAGCGGCGCGGTCAAGCTCAAGGGGATCGCCGACGACATCATCACCGTGCCCGACGCGGAAGGCATCGCGATGCCGGTGCTGACGGTGATTCCATTGCAGTTGTTCGCTTATCATCTCGCGGTGTCGTTAGGCCGTGATGTCGATAAACCGCGGAATCTCGCGAAAAGCGTGACCGTAGAATAACCGGCTCCGGAGACGGAGAGGCGTCCGCGCGTTGTCATCCCGAGCGGAGTGGAGCGCAGCGAAACGGAGTCGAGGGATCCCGCGGGGTTTCCTTGAAGCGGATGTTCGAGTCTCCGCCGCGAGAACTTCACGGAAGCCCGACGGGATCTTTCGACTCCGCTGCGCTCCGCTCAGGATGACAGTTCGGGGGATTCCGAACGCGCGCGATTTCCGCGTGCGGCGTTTTCGAACCTAACTCCTCTTCCCGGCGATCATCCGGTAGATGAGTAGCAGCAGCATCGCGCCGATAATAGATGCGATAAACCCAGCCGGCTGTCCCGGCTGATACCAACCCACGACCCGCCCTAAATATCCCGCCACAAAAGCGCCCGCGATGCCGATGAGCATCGTGATGATGCAGCCGCCGGGGTCTCTGCCCGGCATCAGCAGTTTCGCGATGACGCCGATGACGAGGCCGATGATCAGTGTCCCAAGAAGTGCGCCCATATGTTTTAAATAATCGAGTATTGACCTCGTCGCGGTCTTCTCGCGCTCACAATTGCACCACTTGCGCCGTGTGAATGTCATCGCTCGCGCTGATCTCCGCGAGCAGCTCGGCCGGCGGCGTGGTGTCGAGATTGAGCACGGTCAGCGCGCGGCCGCCCGCTTCGTTCCGGCTCAACGACATCGTCGCGATGTTAACGCCGTGCGCGCCTAACAATGTTCCGATGCGCCCGACCATGCCGGGGCGATCGGTGTTTTCGAGCACGAGGACGACGCCCTGCGGACGCGCTTCCAGTGGACGGCCGTTGATGTTAACGATGCGCGGCGTAGCGCCGAAAAACGCGCCGGCAACCGAGACGGTTTTGCCTTCTGCGTTCGCGGTCAGCTCGAGCAGGTCCGTATAATCGCCGGGCGCACTCAGACGCGATTCCGTCACCTTAATGCCGTGCGCTTCGGCGAAAGCGGGCGCGTTGACCTCATTCACATCATCACCGCCGGCGAGATGAAGGAAGCCTTTCAAAATCGAGCGGGTGATCGCAGTGGTATCAACCTCATTCACTTTTCCGCTGTAGTTGATGTGCAAACTCTCGACCCGGCGCGGCGAGACCTGCGAAAGGAAGAGTCCGAGCTTTTCGCCGAAACGCAGATGCGGACCGACGATGGCGAGAGTTTTCGCATCGAGATTCGGCATGTTCACGGCATTTCGGATCGTGCCTTCGAGCAAAGCCGCGCGAATGGCCTGCGCGATCTCGATACCGACGCTTTCCTGCGCTTCCGCGGTGGAGGCACCGAGATGGGGGGTGAGAATGAGATTCGCGACGCCGCGCAAAGGGGAGTCGTTAGGCAGTGGCTCCGTCTCGAAAACATCCAGCGCCGCACCGGCGACCTGGCCGTTGCCTAACGAGTCCAGGAGTGCCGCCTCGTCGATCAAGCCTCCGCGGGCGCAGTTAATGATACGGACGCCGCGTCTAGTCTTCGTTAGGCGTTGAGCGTTGAGGAGATGATGCGTCTCCGGCGTGAGCGGAGTATGCAGCGTGAGAAAATCGCAAAGCGGAAGAAGTTCATCGATCTCTTCGATCAACTCGACCTGCAAGGCTCGCGCGCGTGCCGCGGAAAGAAACGGATCGTAGGCCAGCACGCGCATGCCGAAGGCGATGGCGCGCCGGCTCAACTCCGAGCCGATCCGGCCCATGCCGATGATGCCTAACGACTTGCCGTAAAGTTCCGTCCCTTCAAATTTTTTCCGGTCCCATTTACCGGCTTGCAAATTCGCGTGCGCCTGCGGGATTTTGCGCGCGACGGAGACGAGGAGCGAGAAGGCATGCTCCGCGGTCGAGATCGTATTGCCGCCGGGCGTATTCATCACAATCACGCCGCGCCGCGTGGCCGCTTCAACATCGACGTTATCGACGCCAACGCCGGCACGGCCGATGACTTTCAAACGGGTGGCGGCCTGCAAAATCAATGCGCTGACCTTGGTTTGGCTGCGCACCACGATCGCGCTAAAATCGGGAATCAATCTGACGATTTCGGCTTCCTTTAACCCGGTTTGAACGACGACGTCGAGCGCGCCGCCGGCAGCGAGTTCTTCCACTCCGCGCTCGGAAATAGGATCTGCAATGAGGACCTTGGGTGGTGTCATGAGTTGGTGAATGAACGAGGCGCTGCGCCAAATATTGCCATCTCGAACAGAGCGAGGAATCTCACAAACAATACTCGGGCTGCAATTGCAAATACACTCGTGATGACCCTGGTGGCGTCGGAAAAGAAGAGGAGCCACGGATGAACACGGATTCCCACGGATAAATGAGCAGGCTGACGCCATTCTTTCTTATCCGTGTTTCATCTGTGTCCATCCGTGGCGAAAAATCCGCGGTATTGTTTTAGCCCGGCATATACACCTAAGAATAAGTATAAGTGACGACCCGCCCTAAAACTGAACATCCAACCGAATACCAGAAACCACCGCGGTATTCGCCGGCATGGTCGCTCCGGGATTAAAGATAATCTGCAAATCCGGCTGGATGGAAAGATGACTGTTACACACCGCCTGATAAGTCAGTTCCAAGACCTCTTCATGATGAGAGCGGAGCAATCGGCCAGAGTAATCCACTAAGTCATGACTTAGTTCCGTATGACTAAACGCAATACCTAGTGTGTCCTGAGCGCGCGCCGCGAGCAGTCCTTTCAAATTGAATCCCGCATCGCAATACCAAGTCACCGTATTCCTATCCGCAGGTGCGCCGCCTGCCCGAGAAAAACAGGAGAGAACGCGATCCTTGTTCCCTTGAATGTGCCATAACTCCTGGTCGAAGACACCATAGACTGAGTAGTCCCCCCGATGTCGCGACCCTCCGCCGCTATCTGAAAACTCCTTGGAGTCATAGTAGCCACTTACCTTAAGACTGCCGGCAAGAGGAGGTAGCCCGGCCGTCTCCGCTTCTCGCTTCATATTCCACTCATAACCCATCTCGGCGAAAATGAGCACGCCGTCACTACTACGAAATGAAAGGCGGGTGTTATGCTTGTTAGTCAGTGTAGGATTGCCGGTATCCCCGCTAAAGATAGCTGTCTCCGCATAGAAAGAGTCGAGCGGCCGTGCGAGCAGACGTATCCCGGGCGCGGCGGTAGGAAAAATCGGTGGATTTAGATTCTGACTTACCAGCGGGATCGCGCCAAAGGAGCTATTCAGGAAAAGTGCCGCGTTGTCAGAGTCGAAGAACTCGGCGTCGGCCAGAAGTTGTCCTATCCGGAGGGAAACCTTCCCATCGGCGAATTCTTGTTGGAACCAGGCATCATAAAGCCGAAGACTGTCGTAGCCATCGATGTTGCTCAGCGTATTGAAATCGTGCACAGCTATACTCGTTAGGCCGGTGCCTTGCGGATAAATGGCGCGGACACTGATGTTGCCTCCTTTCCAACCCGCGAACTTTTCCAAGTCGAGCGCGAGACCAACATTGACGAGACTTTCCCAGATAACATGCCGCGAAGAACCGCCGGCGAGGTTGCCTAGCACCTCGGTAGTTATCGCGACCGGGAATTCGATCCCGCGAGTAGGAGGAACGGACTGCACCGTCTCATCGGGTGAGTCGCGACTGCTGCCGTGTGCGGTCGAGACAGCTTCCTGGGCTAAAACGGCCGGTGCGCAGAAGAGGAAGAGTAAGGCCGCGGACGACCCAGTCACTCTCAGCTTTTGAAGCCATTTCATAGACAAGCGTGTCATCCTGAGCCGGCGAAGCGCGGCGAAGGATCTCGCAAGCGACCCTCGACGCCGTCGGGTTATATCCGCGCCGTGCAACGCTTGCGAGGTCCCTCGCTCCGCTCGGGATGACATGTCCTCCGTATTTATAAGATGTGTGTAAGACACTTTTTGCGCATTCGATAAGTGTGGGAGATCGCGCTCCGCTAGGGCAAGATGTTTCGAGGGCCTTTGCGACAATCCCGCGGCTTGGGAAAAAGGCCTTGCGCAAGCGTCCACATGGTTACACACTCGCCACCGTTATGAGTCGCAGCGAAAAATTCCGCGCCCTGATCGCGAGTAGTTTGTTCGCTGCGTTTCTCCTGGCGCTGAGTCTCGCGGCCTCGCCGCAACTGCATGCGCGTTTTCACCCGGATGCGGGCTCTCCCGAACACGAGTGCGCGGTGACTCTTATCGCCACGGGTAAGTATGAGCACGTCGATGCGGCGCCGACACTGATCGCGCCGCAGCCGGCTGTCCTCTTCGAGAAAATTCCGGCGTTCGCTCCCGTCTGGGTCGCGGCGCCTTTCCTTGGTGCGGCTATCTTCGAGCACGCGCCGCCCGCGCTCTCCTAGCGCCTAGTCACTCCCGGCCGTTTCGTTTGGAGCGGTTAGCTCCGTTCCCGGCGTCCTGCCATTAAGGGCGCGACTGGCGCACACCTTTGTTCGTTAGGTTCTCCACCTGTCGTGGAGCGCCTCGTCCTGTCCGCTTTATCCAAGAACAACCCGAGAGAATTATACCTTGAAAAACTTTATCGCTTTTATTTTCGCGCTCATCAGCAGCGCTACCTTCGCCTCCGCGCAAGTCGCGGCTGCTTCCGCCAGTCCGTCGCCCGCACCGAGCGCCCCACCCGCCGCCGCGACCGCTAACAACATCGTCGTGACCAGTCAGGAACTCGATCTTTCACGAGAACAGATCGTGCCTAGTCTTGGCGCGACTCGCTATACTGTAGGACCTGACCGCATAAGTCAGCAAGCACAGGGCGAAGATGCACCCTTTAACCAAACTATCCTGCGCTTCCCCGGAGTCACGCAGGATTCCTTCGGGCAGCTGCACGTCCGTGGGGAACACGCTAACCTGCAATACCGGATCGACGATGTGCTTTTGCCGGAAGGCATCACCGGCTTCGGGCAGGAGTTATCGACCAGGTTCGTCGATAACATATCACTGATCACCGGGGCATTGCCGGCGCAATTTGGTTTTCGGACAACTGGCGTGATCGATATTCACACCAAGAGCGGCGCCGCTTTTACGGGCGCTGACGTTTCGCTCGAGGTAGGGAGTTTCGACACTTTCATGCCGAGCGTCGAATATGGCGGAGTCATCGGCCAACTGACTTACTACGGAACCGCGAGCTATCTGCACAGCGGTATAGGAATCGAGAATCCTACCCGCAGTAGCTCTCCCATCCATGACGATACGGATCAGTTCAAGCAGTTCGCTTATCTTTCCTATATCATCGATGATTCGAGTCGTTTGACTCTTCTCCTGAGTGGGAATGAAAGTAACTTCGAGATTCCAAACAATCCCGGGCAGACACCGGCCTTCGTAGTTAATGGAGAGACTAACTTCGACTCGGCGAAACTAAACGAAAATCAGGCGGAAAACTCATCCTATGCCATCCTGGCCTACCAGAAGAAGTCCGAGGTCTTTAATGTGCAGGCTTCGATCTTCACTCGTTACAGCGGGGTCCTGTTCCGGCCAGACAACGTCGGCGACCTCTTCTTCAACGGAGTAGCGTCGCGCGTCGATCGGCAGATTTATACTCACGGGGCGGAGTTGGACATGAGTTACAACCTGAATGACCAGAATACCGTCCGCGGGGGGCTGTTCTTCAATGCGTCGTTCGCGAGCGCGGGGACGCTGACGTCTGTGTTTCCAGTGGATGCGGCAGGCAGCCAGACCAGTGACGTGCCTCTTAGCATTGCCGATAACTCGAATCAGAACGGTTACTTTTACGGCTCTTACTTGCAGGATGAGTGGAAGCCGTTCGAGCAACTGACTATCAACTTCGGCGGCCGCTTTGACTTATCGGATGAAGTCATCACGGAGAGTCAATTTAGCCCGCGGGTAAACGTCGTTTATACACCGTGGAAAGATACTTCAATTCATGCGGGCTACGCTCGTTACTTTACGCCGCCGCCTTTGGAGAATGTGAACCAGAGTACGATTGCGAGGTTTGCGGGCACAACGAACGAATCTGCGATAACCACTAATTCTCCGGTGAAAGCGGAGCGCGCGAATTACTTCGATGCGGGATTTACACAAAAGATCGGGAGCGATTTCCAGATAGGGTTGGACGGGTACTATAAGCATTCCCGCAACGTTCTTGATGAAGGTCAATTTGGGACGGCTCTGATCCTTTCATCCTTTAATTATCGCGAAGGTGAAATCTATGGCGGCGAACTGAGCGCGAGTTATTCGCACGGTGGCTTCTCGAGTTACCTCAATGTTGGGGTGGAACACGCCACGGGAGAGCATGTCAGCTCCGCGCAGTTCCTTTTTGATCCGGATGAATTGGCTTATATCAGCGATCATTCGGTCTTCCTTGACCACGATCAAAGGGTGAGTGCTTCGGCGGGCGCGTCCTATTACTGGCAGAAGTGGACCTTCTCGGCCGACGCGTTGTATGGGAATGGTCTGCGCAGCGGATTTGCCAACACGCAAAAGCTTCACCCTTATGAGACTCTCAACCTGGGAGTGGAACGAGATATTCCGCTTGGGGGAGTGCGCGCGCTCAAAGTGCGTTTCGACGTGGTTAACCTGTTAGATAAAATCTATGAGCTGCGCGATGGCAGCGGTATCGGCGTCGGCGCGCCGCAGTATGGGCAGCGCCGGGGATTCTATGGGACGGTGAGTTACACGTTTTAGGAAGCAAGGGCCGAACGAGACCTATACTCGTTAGGCAAAGAGCGATTCGGGGAACCGGCGCGCTGGATTTGAACGACGCTCTCGTCCTTCGCCTGAAACTCAGGCGTCGGCGACAGCGAAGAGTTCTACTTGAGCGCCCGGTTCTTCCGGATTGCGATTGAATTGCAGGTCGTAGAGCCGGCGATAGTAGCCGCTTTTGTCCAGAAGCTCACTGTGGGTGCCAATCTCTTTGATATGACCTTTTTCCATAACTACAATTTGATCAGCGGAAAGGATGGTGGAAAGACGGTGCGCAATTGCTATCACTGTGCGTCCTTGAGCCAGGCGTTCGAGCGCGATTTGGATTTGTTGCTCGCTCTCCGAGTCGAGGGCTGAGGTAGCCTCATCGAGCAGGAGAATAGGCGCGTTCTTTAGGAGCGCGCGCGCGATGGCGAGACGTTGCTGCTGGCCACCGGAGAGAAGGCAGCCTTTGTCGCCGATGACTGTGTCATAACCTTTGGGTTGGGCCATGATGAAGTCGTGCGCGTAGGCGGTCTGAGCGGCGGCGTAGATTTCTTCCTTAGTCGCATCGAGCCGGCCGAATTGGATATTACTAAAGATAGTGTCGTGAAAGAGAAAGGTGTCCTGGGAAACGAGACCTATCTGTTCGCGCAGGGAAACCTGTTTGACATTGCGCAGATCGTGGCCGTCGATGCGGACATTGCCAGCGGTAGGATCGTAGAGGCGGAGGATAAGGGATAGGATGGTGCTTTTCCCCGCGCCACTCGCGCCGACCAGCGCGTAACTTTTGCCGGGTTCGACACTCAGAGTGAATTGGTGCAGAGCGTCAGTGATTCCGCCTTCGTAGCGGAAGCTCACCTCATCGAAATCTATCTGTCCCGCAGCGGGTGGTAAGGCGCGCGCGTTTGGTTTATCCAGGATGGAAGGAGTGGAATCGAGAATACGAAAGATCTCTACCGTCGCCTGGATGGAACGCTGCATGATGATGTGGATGCGACTGAGTGCCTTAATCGGATCGTAGAGAATGAAAATACCGCCGATAAGAGCTATGAATTTCGCGGCGGGAAGTTCGGCGACATAGACATAGAGAAGCGCCAGACCTACACCGATGGCGGCGATAGTTTCTACCATTGGACCTACCGCTTCCGTAGAACGGATAAGTCTCATCGAAGCGGAGAACTGCGCCTCGTTACTCTTACGGAAGAGTTTCTCCTGAAGGCTTTCCCGCGCGAAGGATTTGATGACGCGGATTCCGGCGAAACTCTCCTGCATCGTCACAACCATCTGAGCGAGGCCGAACTGTTCGTTCTTTACCGCTTTGCGCGCGCGTTTGCCGTAGAGGTTGAGCGGAATGATGCAGCTCGGGAATAAGACCAGAGTCACAATGGTGAACTTCCAATCCATGTAGAGAAGGACAGCAATCCCACCGATAACTGTGACTGGTTGTTTGAAGAGGTCGCTGCTCACACTCGAGAGCGCGGCCTGCATCATGTTAGTGTCGTTAGTTATACGCGACATGAGAAAGCCTGATTGGGCTTTATTAAAGAAGTCCATCGAGTGACTCAGCATTTTCCCGAAAAGCTGAGTGCGAATATCCGTTAGGACCTTGGCGCTCACCCACGAGGTGTAATAGGTGTTCGCGTAGGAGCAGAGGCTGCGCACGGTCATGACTGCGGGAATGGCGAGGCAAAGAACGATGAGATTGTTATAAAACGCCGATGAAGTGCCGAGCAAGCTGCCAATCTTCGGGCCGGCGGTTATCAATTCCGGGTGGGCTGCGAGTGAGCTCGGAGCGACCTGATGACCTTGAAAGACAATGCCGGTCACGGTCGCCATCACGAGGGGCAGGAGCGATGTGACTGCGCCGTAGAGAAAACCAAACCCTAGCCCGACGATGAAGCGGATCTTGTAAGGCATGACAAAGCCGTAGAGACGTCGGTACGGCCGCCAGCCGAGGCGGATGGTTTCTAAGAGAGTCTGCTTGCGAAGTGGCGGAGCGCTCATGACACAGGCGCGGATGGCGCCGAAAGCAGCGACTGCATAGCATCGATCACTCGTGCCGTCGAGATGTCCTTCATTGCGGCGGGCGTCTGGCGCGGAGTGAAATCACGCAACGGCTCGGGGTTGTCACCCTGCAAAACGATCGCGGGTGAGCTGCGCGGCCGCCAGTGAAATGGATTCGTTGGGCCAAAGAGGGCGACTTGCGGCGTTCCGAGCGCGGCGGCGAGATGCATCGGCGCGGAGTCGATCGTCACCAGCATTCGCGCACGCTGAATCAGCGCGGCGAGAGTAAGCAGATCGATTTGGCCGGAAAGATCGATGATAGGATGGCGAAGATGCGACTTGATCAGCGCGATGTGAGTTTGCTCCATCGCGGAGGAGCTTCCCGTGATCACAAAGTGCGGTGCGTTGTTTTTGGGAAAGGCGTCGATCACTTCCGCCCATCGGTTTGCTTCCCAGAATTTTTCCGGACGCGCGGAGCCAGGGTGGAGGACGATGAAGCTATCGCCCAATTGCTGCGCGGAAATAATCTCGGTGGCTCGTGCTTGAGCCGCCGCCGGCAGAGCGAGA
Organism: Chthoniobacterales bacterium; assembly: GCA_013821455.1. Taxonomy (GTDB): domain Bacteria; phylum Verrucomicrobiota; class Verrucomicrobiia; order Chthoniobacterales; family UBA10450; genus Palsa-1392. Next base: position 99,928 of record JACDGS010000004.1, on the reverse strand, counting down.
TGAATTTCTCCTGAAGCGTCGTGCACTCCCAGTGGCGCGAGCAAAGCGAGGTGATAATCGACCGTATGCGTGGACTGCACTTTGGATGGGATGAACTGGTTATAACTCAGTTGCCGAATCGGTTCCCGGCGCACGGTGTCATAGGTGATCCGATTCTTCGCGCCGGAGAGCAAAGTGAGAAATGCCGAGCGATCTGTGCGTGAAAAATCCAGGCAGTAATCGAACTTCGACATCCCGATGCGGGACCAAAGTAAGACGTCGGAAACACGTCCGCGCGCCACGAACGTGCGATCGACCCACGGAATCGCCGGCAGCAATTCTCGCGAGCCGTGGGTGACGATAAGAGAAATTTCCGCCGCCGGAAAATGATGCCGCGCGGCGGCAATCGCGGGGACGGTCAGGATCAGATCGCCGATCCGTTTCAGTTGAATGAAAAGGATCTTCAACCGCCTAACGAACCCTCTGCATCGCGACGCGGTAGGCTTCGAGCAGCCGCGCGCGGAAGTGGTCCCAGGTGAAATTTTCCACGACGCGCTGCCGCGCGGCCACGCTCATGCGCGCGACGATCTCCGGGTGATCGTAGAGATGTTGAATGGCGGCCGCGAGAACATCGACGCTGGCGGGCGGCACAATGATTCCCTGCACGCCGTCTTCGACCACATCGCCCGCTTCGCGCGTTGTTATTTGGGGCAAGCCGCAGGCCGCGGCTTCATAGGTTACTTTGGCGCTGCCTTCGCACTGTGAGGGGAAAATGTGGATGGTGGACTGTCTGAGGTAAGTCTCGGGATGTTTGGCGAAGCCCATGACCTTCACATTCGGTCGCGCGTATTTTTCCAAGTACGGTTTGATCTCATCGTGCACCGAGCCGACGAGCCAAAGCTCCGCGTCCTTGAGATCGAGCTGAGCCCAAGCTTCGAGCAGATGATGCACGCCCTTGCGCTCGATCAACGCGCCGGAAAAAACAGCGCGAAAATGCGGTGGCGGTTGGCCCGGCGTGAAGCGTTCCACATCGACCCCACGCGGCAGGTAAAAAAGCTTCTCCTCTGGAAAACCCTGCACGCGGAAGGTCTCGGCCGCGCGTTCTGAGAGGACGAGAATCAAATCGGCCAGATCGTATTCCTCGATGAAGCGTTCCCGCTGCAGGAGCAAACTCTCCTTCCAACGCTTGTGCCAGGGAAGGCGCGAATCCGGCGCGACGCCGGCCTGGCCGCGTTTGATTTTTCCTCGATCGCGATGCCAGGTTGGAATCTCGAGCACCGAAGGAATCCCGAGCTTATGCGCCGTCCGGAGCGAGAGCAAACAATCGCCCGACCACGAGTGAAACAAATCGTAGCGGCCGCTCGCGAGATGTCGTGACGCAATCCAGTCGAGATACTTTTTTTTCGCGCCGTAGTAATAAGGGCTGTCGAGAAACGAAAGGAGCCGCACGGGATGCCAGCGCAGCGATTCGATCCGTGCGGACGGGATTTCTTCCTGGCGATTATCGTACGCGATCGCCTTGCCAAGAAAGCCGCCACGGCTCGAAGCGCGCAACGTTTCGAAAGCATCCGTGTCCAAGCCAGAGCCCCCGATGCGCGCGAAGATCGAATACAGCAAATGCTCCGGCAGAAGGCGCGAAGCGGAAGCGCTCGACACGCGACGCGGCGGGGCGTTAAGGGTTTCACCCACCATGACCACCCACTATTGTTTGTAATGTTCCCAAGTAAAGGTCAAAGGCCCTCGCTCCCATGCCGGTAAATCCCGCGCGCCTAACGATCGGCCTCGTGCGTCGCGGACACTCGGAGACAGGCGGGGCCGAGGCTTACTTGAAACGTCTCGCCGGCGGCTTGAATCGTGCCGGCCAGGAGATGCGGCTCTTCACCGACGCGAGCTGGCCGGCGACGGAGTGGTCGTGGGGACCGATTACGCGGTTGCGCGGCGAAACTCCGCGACGTTTTGCGGATGAGCTGGAAAAAGTTCGGCCTCGTGACCAGTGCGATCTGCTCTTCAGCCTGGAGCGGGTTTGGAAATGCGATGTCTATCGCGCGGGCGATGGCGTTCATCAGGTCTGGCTCAGCCGGCGCAACGCCGCATCCTCATTTTGGCAAAGGTTTGTTCGTCAAATGGGACGCAGTCATCGCGATACGTTGGAGCTGGAAGCGGCGCTCTTTCGCGGTGGCGCGGGTCGTGTCATCTCGAATTCCGAGATGGTTAAACGGGAGGTGCAGGAAGTTTACGGCTATCCCGCGGATCGGATCGACGTCGTGCGGAACGGCGTTCCACTGGAAGCGTTCCGCGGTGGCGAAGAGCGACGCGCCCAGGCGAGAAAAAGTCTCGGCCTGGAGGACAACGACGTTGCGGTTCTCTTTGTCGGCTCCGGGTGGGAGCGCAAAGGTTTGCGCTTCGCGCGCGAAGCGGTGGAGTCGTTAGGCGGAAATTTCCGTCTCCTCATCGCCGGACGCGGGCGAAGCCGTCCGCGCTCGAGTCGTTTCGTGCGGATGCTCGGCGCCGTGCGCGACTTGCAGGCGCTCTACGCCGCCGCGGATATTTTTCTGCTGCCGACTCTCTACGATCCGTTCTCGAATGCTTGCCTCGAAGCGCTCTCGACCGGTCTGCCGGTGATCACCACAGGAGCGAATGGCTTCAGCGAAATTATCGAGAACGGCGTGCACGGCTCGATCGTGCAGGAGCCTGGGGACATCGCGGAAATCAGCGCGGCGCTGCAATATTGGTCGAGCCCGGAGCGTCGTCGTGCGGCGCAACCTGGAATCCTTCAGCGCGCCAGCCGCTTCGATATTTCCACTAACGTCGAGCAAACGCTCGCGCTTCTGCATCACGCCGCGAGAGCAGCCGCGCTATCGGAAAATATCCTGAAGACCTGATCGAGGCGCGCGATCTCGAAAATCGGCCGCACGCTTTCCTGCAAACCAGAGAGCGCAAAGCTTCCCCCGTAAGCGCCGACGTTTTGCATCGCCTCGATCAGCACCGCGAGACCGGAGCTGTCGATGTAAGTCACCTGCGAAAGATCGACCACGAGTTTCGCCGGCTTCTGCTTAATGAGAGTCGCCAGCCGGGCGCCGATTTGCGGCGAAACGTGAAGATCGATTTCGCCTTCCAGCGGCACCACGTTAGGCGAAAGATCCATCATAACCGAAGGAATGATGTCACTTGCGCGTCAGCCGTCAATCTGTTGCGGTGGGCAGGAGACGTAGGCGCGGAACCTACCAGCCCAGCCTAACGATGCTGCCCTCGACGTCGGCAAAGCTGTCGAGTACTTCGTCGGGTTCGCATTCCGCCAATTCTTTGCGCGAAAAGTTTCCCGTCGCGACCGCGATCGTGCGCGCGCCGATGGCCTTGCCACACGCAATGTCGTGCGGCGTATCGCCGATGACGTCGATGTTCTCGGCCGCGAAATCGGTCGCGTATTTCTCGCGCGCCCGCCGCTGTGCGAAAGGCCCCAACTGATTGCGATCGTGGTGATCATCGGCAAAGGCGCCAAATTCAAAAAAATCCCAGAGCCCGTAGTGCTCGAGCTTCAGTTTCGCGCCGCGCTCGATGTTGCCGGTGAGAAGCGCGAGCACATTTTGCGGATTGGCTTTCAGGCGCGGCAGCAACTCCGTGATGCCGCGCAGCACACGACCAGCGCGTTTAGGCAAATCGCACGCGAGACGTTCGACGTAGTCATCGAGGTAGGCGGCGATTGTTTCTTCAGTCGGCGCGATTTTTTGTTTTTGCAGAATCTGCTGCACGATTCCGCTATCGGTCCGCCCGGCGATTTCAATTCCTTCGAGATCATCGTCGATCCCAAACCGATCGAGCAGGATATCCTTCAGAGCCTGCACACCGGCGCCGGCGGTGTTCACGAGGGTGCCGTCGATATCGAAAAGTAAGAGTCTTCTGGGTGTCATGGCGCAGTGCGCTTATTCTCGCTTCGTGCGCGCAGCAACTTTTCGGTGAGCGCCACCCGTTGTCATCCTGAGCAGAGTGAGGACCTCCGCATTCGCGCTACGCTGGCTCAGGATGACAACGCCACGATGCGCTCAGCCGCTTCGCCCAGCGAATACCGTTCCTACAGCGGCGCGTGCAGCCGCAGCAGATTCAACAGGCTTAGGATCATCGCGAGAATCGCAAACGCGCCTGCCGCCATGATGGCCAGACCGACCGTGTCTTTTTCTTTTTTCCGATTCGGGAAAGGCGACGCATTTGTAAAATCCGCCGGCTTCTCGCTCGTCGCGGCGGGACGCGCTTTGATCTGCGCGGTGTCGGGCAGAGCCTGCGCTTCGCCGGTTACTTCAGACTCATAGCGCGCCTCGACTTTTCCGAAACGCACCCGATCGCCCACGTGCAGGAAGACCTGCGTAACAACCTGGCCGTTGACTCGCGTGCCGTTGGTCGAATCGAGATCCTTCAGTTCATAGCGCTCGCCATCCTGGATGAGTTGCGCGTGACGACTGGAGACGGACGGATCATCGATCTGGATCAGATTATCGGGCGCGCGGCCGACGGTGATTTTCTCCTCGGTCAGCTCGTGCGTGATCTTGTTATCGTGCAGCGCGATCGAAAGTTTGGGCATAACGGCTTTTGCTTATCACTTCTTCTGAAACACCTCCACCGCATTCCAGGTTTCGCCCGGCGGTGACTCTTCGTATTGCTGCACGCGCTCCAAATACATCTGCGCGAGGAAGTCGTTAGGGTAAAATTCCAGGAACTGCGAGAGCAAAATTTTCGCCTGCTGAAATTCGCGTTGCCGGAATTTTTTGAAGCCGCTCTCGTACGTTTCCAAATGGCGCAGCAACTCGGGATCGAGCGTCGCGTCGTCGCGCACGCCGATGAGCGTCGCGATCTCGACCGGCTCGGTTTTTCCTTTCACCTGCACGCGCGCGACGCTGCGCACGTGAAATTCGTCCCTCACGAACTCGGTCGCGGTCGGCCCGAGCAGGATATCGGTCCCATAAGTTCTCGTTAGGCTCTCGAGCCGGGAGGCGAGATTAACCGCGTCGCCGATCACGGTTGGGTCGGCTTTTTCCTGCGAGCCGATGTTGGCGCCGAGGACATCGCCCTGGTTGATCCCAATCCCGATCGCGAATGGCGCGATGCCGCGCGCGAACCAGCTTTTGTTGAGAATATTTAACTCGCGCCGCATCGCCAGCGCGGCGCGCGCCGCCATCTTCGAATCGCTTGCCGGCCCCTGACTGCGCACATTTCCCCACACTGCCATAACCGCGTCGCCGATGAATTTATCGAGCGTCCCGCCATTCTCGAAAACGGCCGTTGTCATGCGACTGAGATATTCGTTGAGCTGTGCGACGAGCGCTTCGGGATCGGCGTTTTCCGTCAGGCTGGTGAAGCCGACAATGTCGGAAAACAGAATCGTCGCCGGAATGCGCACCCCTTTCAGGCTGCTGTAAAACCCGCCGGGGTTATCGAGAATTTCCTTCACCAGATTTTTCGAGACATAGCGCTCGAGCGTGCGCCGCGTGCGATTCTTCTCGATTGTTTCGAGGACGAACTCGAAGCCTAACGAGCTCGCGCCGCTGAGGAGGAAATTACCGAGGACGGGAACGGTCACGAGTAGGAGGCCGGCGTGATCATAACTGATCCGAGCCGCGGCCAGGTAAGCGAGGGTCACGCCGGCGAGGAGGAGGAGCACAATAACCGGGCGCCTAACGAATCCGATGAGTGCCCAGGCCAGCGCCCCAGCGCCGATGACAAGGGCGAAATCGATCGGCAGCGGCGTCATGCGCAAATACTGGTGGGCCATCGCCGCGGTCATCGCTTCCATATGCACCTTCGGTCCGAGCAGGCCGGGCCCGAGCGGCGTTTCTACGACGTCGTGCCAGATCTGCGCGGTCCCGCCGATGAGCACGATTTTGCCTTTGAAAAAAGCGCCGTCGTGGTAGTTCGCGTGCCAGAATTTTGGATCGAAAACTTCGTATAACGGCAGCGGCTGATAGGCATCGTCGTCGCAGAAGCGGATCATGTGCGCATCGTGATCGCGCGGGACATCGGCGCCGCGGCCCATCTGCTCCAGCCCGCGCGCGGCGAGCGAATGATAAATCTCCGCGCCGGGATTTGGGGGCAGGCCGGCGAGCTGCCGATCGGTCAGGGTGAAGTAAATCGAGCGCGTTCGTCCGTCGAGCAGATTGGGGAAGAAGTTAACGAAACCGACGCGCGGGTCCGCCATCTGTGGCGGCGGAATCAGCTTGTCGTTAGGCACGATCATCTGCATGGCGTGGGCCACGTCGATATTCGCGGAGAGCACGACTTTGCCGCGGTAACGATCGAGCGCGGCATGAAATTGTGCGTCGCCTTCGTTAGGCGGATTGAAAGCCAAATCAAACATCACCAGCCGCGCGCCCGAGGAAAAAAGCCGGTCGAGGAGGAGCGCCCAGACTTCGCGTGACCACGGAAAAGGCCGCGCGGTCATCAATTGGAAGGCGCGGTTGTTCGCCAGCTCGCTCGGCTCGAAAGGCGGCAACTCCATCGTGCTCTGGTCGATTCCGAGAAGGACGAAATCAGCCCGCGTCGGTGTTTTCCGTCCTTCCCTTTGCAGGAAATCTTCGAAGCGAGTTTCCCCCGACCAGACGACGGAGAAAAAAGGCACGCCCGGGGTGTAGTGGAAAAGCAGAATGAGCCCGGTAAAGAAAAGACAGATCGCCGCGAGGATAAGAAGTCGATTCCGGCCCAACCAATGCACAGGCGCATTGTAGAAAATCTTGGGCCGCACGGCCAACGTCATTTTCGGTTGTCATCCCGGCGCCTCCGCCTATTTTCCCAGCCCGACGTTTCCCAGAAGAAGCGTCGGCGGATCTGTCCACCTGGCGCATTTTGCGCCTAACGAGCGAGTGAGGTCGGAGAGAGCCTAACGAATCAACAACTCGCTCGCAGGAGATTCTCCGAATGATTTCGGAGGAAAAACAACATGCCAAGAGCCACTAACGCGCCCGCCAGCCGCGAGCGCCGCAAACGCGTCGTCGATTCCGCCAAAGGTTTTCGCGGCCGCCGATCGAAACTTTTCCGCTACGCGAAAGACGCGACGATGAAGGGAAAGTATTGGGCCTATCGCGATCGCAAAACCAGGAAGCGCAACTTCCGCATGCTCTGGATTCAGCGGCTCAACGCCGCCGTCCGCGCGGAAGGGATGACCTACAGCCGGTTCGCCGAAGGCTTGAAAGCCTCGGGGATCGAGCTCGATCGCAAGATTCTTTCCGATCTCGCCATCACGGACGAAGCAGCCTTCAAGAACATCGTCGCGACGGTGAAGAACGCGCTCGAGAAAAAGTCGAGCGAGTCAAAAAACAAAAGCGCGGCCTGATTTGTAGCCGCCTTCCTGTGGGAGGCGCAGGAGATGCGACCGCGAGGCGCGCGAAATCTCGCGCGCTAAATTCCGTTGCTCGCCCGTCCCGTGCTTCGCACAGCGAAGCATCTACAGTGTTCACGATGATGCACCCGCTCGAGGAACTCCGCGACGCCGCGCTCGCCGAGATCGCAGGCGCGCCTAACGAACAGGCGCTCGAGGCCGCGCGCGTGCGTTATCTCGGAAAGAGCGGCAGCATTTCCGCGTGGAGCGAGCAGATGAAAACGCTCTCGAAAGAAGAGCGTCCGGTCGTCGGGAAATTGCTGAACCAATCTCGAACTGCGGTCGCCGCGGCGCTCGAGCAGGCCAGTGAAAAGCTTCGCGCCGCGAGTGAATCCGGTGCGCTCGCCGAGATCGATATTTCGCTGCCGGGCACGCCTAACGAACTCGGCGCGCTCCATCCGCTCACGCAAATGCTCGACCGCGCCATCGGGCTTTTTCGGCGGATGGGTTTCGCACTCGCGGAAGGCCCGGATGTCGAGGACGAATGGCATTGCTTCGACGCGCTCAACACCGCGCCCGATCACCCGGCGCGAAACGAAGCCGACACTTTTTATTTACCGGACGGCCGCTTGCTGCGGACGCACACTTCCACCGTTCAAATCCGTACCATGGAAAGCGCCGGACCGCCCATCCGCGTGATCGCGCCCGGCGCAGCTTTTCGGCGCGACGAAGTGGACGCGACCCATAGCGCGCAGTTTCACCAGATCGAAGGTCTCTATGTCGATGAAGGCGTCAGTGTCGCGGACCTGAAAGGCACGCTGGAATATTTTCTGCGCGAGCTTTTTGGGAGCGACACGGCGGTGCGGTTTCGCCCACACTATTTTCCGTTCACGGAGCCGAGTTTCGAGATCGACGTGAAATCGAAAGCGCTCAAGAGCGGCGAGAAATGGATCGAAGTCGCGGGCTGCGGGATGGTGCATCCGGCGGTTTTCGAAGAAGTAAATCGCGCGCGTCACGATGCGGCTTACGACCCGGAGAAATGGACCGGCTTCGCCTTCGGTCTCGGAATGGATCGTCTCGCCATGATCCTGTTCGACATCCCCGACATCCGTTTCTTCGCGCAAAACGATCTGCGTTTCCTGCGCCAATTCGCGTCATGAGCCCGCGCGCACGATTTCTGGGGAGCGCACGCGCCTCGCGTGCTGGTGATGGCGCCCCCGCCATCACGAACTTTTTTGGCAGCGGCCTTTCCAAGAAGTTTGCGGCGAGGCGCCGCAAACGGCACGCGAGGGCGCGTGCGCTCCCCGGAATAAAACGCGAAGCGGCGTTATGAAATTTTCCCTGAACTGGCTCGGCGAATTTGTCGAGTTGCCTAACGACACCGCCACGCTCGCGGAATTGCTCACGCTCGCCGGCGTCGAGATCGAAGGGATCGAAAAACGCGGCGCGAATTTTGAGCATGTCGTCGTCGCGCAGATTAACGCCTCGACGGAACACCCAAACGCTGACCGCCTCAGCGTCTGCCAGGTGGATGACGGCAGCGGCCAGCCGCGCCAGATCGTTTGCGGCGCGAAAAATTACAAAGTCGGCGACAAGGTTCCGCTCGCACTGCCCGGTGCAGTTTTGCCTAACGACTTCAAAATCAAAGCGAGCAAACTGCGCGGCGTCGAGTCACAGGGCATGCTTTGCAGCGCCAAAGAACTCGCCCTCGCGGAAGACTCCGCCGGTCTGTTGATCCTTTCGCCGGAAGCAAAAATAGGTGCGCCAATCGGCGAACTTTTTCCTAACGACACCATCCTCGATGTCGAAATCACGCCGAACCGCGCCGACCTCCTGAGCCATTACGGACTCGCACGTGAGATCGCCGCGCTCACGCAAAAGCCTTTGCGCAAATTGGAGATCGCCGAGCCGGCGACGCGCGAACGCGCGGAGGTGCAAATCAGTGCGCCTAACGAGTGCCCGTTTTACTCCGCGCGACGGATCGAGAATGTGACCGTCGGTTCGAGTCCCGCCTGGCTGCGCGCGAAGCTCGAAGCGGTCGGTCTCCGCTCGGTCAACAACGTCGTGGACATCACGAATTTTGTGATGCTCGAACTCGGCCAGCCGTTGCACGCTTTTGATGCCGCTAAATTAACCGGCGGGATCAACGTGCGACTCGCTCGGCCTAACGAGAAGTTCCTTGCGCTCGACGGCCGCACTTATCAACTCGATGAGAAAATGCTCCTGATCGCCGATGCCGAGCGCGCTGTGGGGATTGGCGGAGTGATGGGTGGCGACGAGAGCGGAGTGACGGAAGCGACGCGCGCCATCGTCTTGGAGAGCGCTTATTTCCAACCCTCGAATATTCGACGGACGGCGCGCGAACTGAACTTGCCGAGCGACGCGAGCTATCGCTTCGAGCGCGGCGTCGATCCGGGAATGATCCTGCGCGCTTCTGCGCGCGCGACGCAGTTGCTGCAGGAAATCGCTGGCGGCGCGCCCGCCAACGAAACGGTCGTCGCGGGAATTTTACCAGCGCCCCCGACCGGCTTTTCGTTGCGTTACGCGCGTTGCAGTCAGCTCCTTGGTACCGCGGTTTTACCATCGGAAGCGGATCGAATTCTCGAAGGTTTCGGCCTTGAAAAACTGGGCGGGACTATCGAGCAGGCGACGTGGAAAATTCCCAGTTACCGCGCCGATCTGCGTCGCGAAGTCGATCTGATCGAAGAGGTGGTGCGAGTCTTCGGGATCAATCGGATCGAGGGCTCGAACCGGAGTTGCTTCAGCGCGGTTTCGTCCGCGGATCGCCGTTATGATTTCGAGAGCAAGTTGCGGCAGCGACTCGCAGCCCGCGGTTTCTGCGAAGCGCGCACGTCCGCGCTCGTCGGCCGTGAGTCGTTAGGCGGCGGTTTTGGGGAAGGGGCGGTCGAGTTGCGCAATCCGCTCAGCGAAGATCATGTCGCGTTGCGGCCGAGTCTCGTGCCGGGATTGCTGGGCGCGCTCGAACGCAACGTGCGCGCCGGCGCGAAGAGCGTGCGGCTGTTCGAAATCGGCCGCGCCTTTTTCCCTCCGGATGGCGCGGAGGCGCGTCGCGTTGCGCTCCTTCTTTCGGGTCAGGCGGAGAGTCAGGCGAACTGGCGCGGTGGTCGCGCGCGGCCGCTTGATTTGTTCGACCTGAAAGGCGCGCTGGAAGCGCTCGGGCTGGGATCGTTGCGCCTGGAGCGGTCCGAAAGTCCAAATTTTGCGCTCGTGACAAATGTTTTTTCCGAGAAGCGCCAAATTGGAGTGGCTGGTCAGGTTTCGTCCGCGCATGCGGCGCCGGCGGGCGCGACGGCGCCAGTTTTTCTGGCGGAATTAAATTTGCCTAACGATTTCGAGATCACCACGCAGACTCGCCGTTTTCAAGACCTGCAACGGTTCCCTTCCATCACGCGCGACATCGCGCTCTTCGCGCCGGAGTCGATCACGCACGCCGCGATCCTTTCCAGCCTAACGAGTGGCTCCGAGCCGCTTCTCGTGGAGGTAGAGCTCTTTGATTTGTTCAGCGGAAAAGGCTCCGCGGATTCCGGCGGCGACCGAAAATCTCTGGCGTATTCGTTGACATACCGGGACAAAAACCGGACACTCACCAGCGACGAAGTGAACGCGGCCCACGACCGGATTCGCGAGCGTTTGCGGAGCGAGCTGGGAGTGGAACTGCGGGAATGACGGTTCTTTGATAAGTCGAGAGACGCCGCTTGAGGGTTGAAGGTTCAAAGACCTATTTGCGTCTACTTTCAGCTCTCAATCGACGGCTTTCGACGCCCGAGTGGCGGGACAAATTTTACCCTGCGGTGTTCGAGATTACAGGTGTGATGCCCGGACCGATGTTGTTAGCACAGGGGGCTAGGTCGTTAGGGGAAGATGGCAGGCCTTCATTGGAAGTCAGACGCTCCGGCGACGGTCACCCGCCCGTTACCAGAAGGGAACGGGTCGTCCGCCTAAACGGCACTGGCGGGGTAATACTCTCAAGCGCCCGGATCAGAAATGGTCCGGGCGTTTTTTTGTTTTGTGCCTAACGAGCCGAGCCTTCTGCCGAAGCGGGTTTTTGGCCGGCAATTTTTTCCTGACGCGCCGCTTCCAAGCGCGCGACCATCTCGAAATCTTTTGCCCGGCCGGCGGCGCGCTTCAGGAGGATTAATTTGTCGAGTCCCACACTCAGGAATTGAACGCCAAAAGCTGTCTTGGTTTCTGCGAACGGCAGCAACTGCTCGAAGCTCCCGCCGCCGCTGATTTCGCCCAGGAGATCGACATTTCCGATACTGGTCTCAAAGGTGAAGTTCAGGCCGTGACTCAGCGCCCGCTCGTCGAGGCGAAAGGGCAGACCGGGAGGCGCGCCACGCAGATAAGGATCGAAAGGGGCGAGCGCCGCCACGATACGCTGCATATTTTCGGGCGACCGCGCGTAAACGACGTCGACGTCGTCCGTCGTACAAATAATCCCCTGGGCGATGGCGGCGATCGCTCCGACCGCGATAAAATCGATGCGAGCTTCGACGAGTGTGCGCAAGACCAACGGAAAATCGGTCTCCGTGCTCATCGCCTGTCGTTCTTGCTGGCGCGCCGCAGGGCGTGGGCTCCGCGAACGAGGCGATTGAATCTCTCGAATCGTTCGGGTACAGAAAGCCGCAAGGCCTGTCGAATCAGGCTGCGGTCAACATCCTCCAGATACGCTTCAATCACCGGATCGGGGACGAGCAACGGCACCGCTCTCGCTTCGGCAAACCACGCTGGATCAACGCCCATGTTGATCGTGCCTTTTTTCGGAGGCCAGGGGGGTGACTCTTCCCTAACGAGGGCCTTTTGCGCAGCCGCATCGGCGTTCCCCTGCTTTTGCAGCGCCTCGAGCCGTTCGTCGACACTCATCTTGAGTCGCTCGCGAATAGTCGCGCGATCAATTTTCGCCAAGTAGAATTCGATCACCGGATCGGGGAACAAAAGCGGAATGCTGGCGGGATCGATTTCCGGTTCGCTCACTCCGAGAATCTAGCGGATTGAAATTTTTTGGCGAGCGCCCAGAGTGCGCCAACATGCACGCGCTCCTCGCTCTCGAAGATGGACGGATTTTCGAGGGCGAATCTTTTGGCGCAGCCGGCACGTGCGTCGGCGAAATTTGCTTCAACACTTCCATGACTGGCTACCAGGAAGTGCTGACCGATCCTTCCTATCGCGGCCAGATCGTGGCCATGACTTACCCGCTCATCGGCAACTACGGAACGAACGACGCCGATGCCGAAAGCCGATCGCCGCATGTGCGTGGCTTTGTCGTCGAGGAAGTGAGTGAGATTGCGAGCAACTGGCGTTCGGAAAGTTCGCTCCAAGATTATCTGCGGCACTGGAAGATTCCCGGCGCGCAAGGCATCGACACCCGCGCGCTCACTCGCCACCTGCGCACCCGCGGCGCGATGAAGGCCTGCCTAACGAGTGAAGGACTTTCCGGCGAAGAAGCCATCCAGCGCGCCGTCGAAGGTGAGGGAGTGATCGGGATGGATTACGTGCGCGAGGTGACCACGCCGTCCACTTACGAATGGGAAGCGGCGGAACAAAACGCTCCGCCGATTCGGCATCGTGTAGTCGCCTACGATTACGGGATAAAAGAAAACATCCTGCGCCGGCTGCGCCAAAATGGCTTCGGCGTCACCGTCGTTCCTGCGGCTACGACGGCTGCGGAAGTTCTCGCGCTGAAACCGGACGGAGTATTTCTCTCGAATGGTCCTGGCGATCCTTCCGCGCTCGATTATGCACACGAAGCGGTCCAAGGATTGATGGGCCAAACTCCTATTTTTGGAATTTGCCTTGGGCATCAGGTGCTGGGGTTCGCGTTCGGCGGGCGGACTTTCAAATTGAAGTTCGGCCATCGCGGCGGCAATCAGCCGGTGAAAGACCTCACGACTGGAAAAGTTGCAATCACCGCGCAGAACCACGGCTTCGCCGTCGATGCCGCTTCGTTGCCTAACGAGATTGAAGTGACTCACATCAACCTGAACGACGGCACCGTGGAAGGAATGCGTCACCGTGAGCTGCCGATTTTCAGTGTGCAATACCATCCCGAAGCCGCTCCCGGCCCGCACGACGCCAGCTATTTCTTCGCCGACTTCGCGCGCCTGATCGAGGACGCCCGCGATTAGGGTATCTGTTCAGAAATCGATTTGCCCCGCGCGCGGTTCGCGGGCTTAATGGTGCTCGCGATACGCGCATGAACATCCACGAATATCAGGCGAAGGAGTTGCTGCAAAAATTCGGCGCTGCGACGACCCGTGGGAAGATCGCTTCGACGCCGGAGGAGGCGGAAAAAATCGCGCGCGAAATTGGCGATAAGGAAATCGTCGTGAAAGCGCAGGTGCATGCCGGCGGACGAGGGAAGGGGACTTTCCAGAATGGCTTTAAAGGCGGTGTCCACATCGTGAAATCGCCTAACGAGGCGCGAGAAGTCGCGCGCAAGATGCTTGGGCAAACGCTCGTCACGCATCAGACCGGTGCGGAAGGGCGCGTCGTCAATCAGGTGCTCGTCGCCGAATCGGCCGACATCGAGCGGGAGATTTATTTTGCGGTGCTGCTCGATCGCGCGACGGCCGCGCCGCTGATCGTCGCGAGCACGGAAGGCGGCGTGGAAATTGAAACAGTGGCCGAAAAATCCCCCGAGAAAATTATGCGCGAGCCGATCGATCCGCTCGCTGGTTTGCAACCTTTTCAGACGCGTAAACTGGCGAAGCAACTCGGCTTTACCTCGGAGCAAATCAAACCGGCGGCGAAGCTTTTCAGCGCGCTTTATCGGACTTTCATCGAGTCGGATTGTTCGATGGTGGAAGTAAATCCGCTCGTCGTCACGAAGACCGGCGAAGTCCTTGCGCTCGATGCGAAATTTAACTTCGACGACAACGCGCTTTATCGGCATCCCGAAATCGCGCAGATGCGCGACACCGCCGAGGAAGATCCGCGCGAAGTCGAAGCCTCGAAGCACGGGCTCAATTACATCGGCCTCGACGGCAATATCGCCTGTCTCGTCAACGGCGCCGGCCTCGCCATGGCGACGATGGACATCATTAAATTCTACGGCGGCAGCCCGGCCAATTTCCTCGACGTCGGCGGCGGTGCGACGGAGGAGCAGGTCACCGAAGCCTTCAAACTCCTCGTCTCCGATAAACGGGTAAAGGCGATCCTGGTGAACATTTTTGGCGGGATCATGAAGTGTGATGTCATCGCGCAGGGCATCATCAATGCAGTCAAAGCGGTGAAGCTGCCGGTTCCTTTAGTCGTTAGGCTGGAAGGGACGAACGTCGAGGCCGGGAAGAAAATCATCGCTGACTCCGGACTGCCTGTGATTACGGCGGACGACCTGGGCGATGCCGCGCAGAAAGTTGTCAAAGCCGCGGAGGGAAAATGAAGGTCGCCAATGTTAGTTTTGTCGCGGTGCCGGTCACAGAGATGGATCGTTCGCGAAAATTCTATGAGGGCATTATCGGCCTAACGAAATCGCGCGATTTCATGGATGGAAAATGGGTCGAGTACGATCTCGGTTCCACCACGCTCGCGCTCGTGCCGGCGAGTGACGATTGGAAACCGGCCGCGAACGGCATCGGCGTCGCGCTCGAGATGGAGAATCTCGACGAGGCGGTCGCAGAGCTGAAAAAAGCGGGGGTAGAATTTTTCTGGGAAGTTTTCGAATCGCCGGTCTGCCGCATGGCGCTGGTGCTGGATCCGGATGGAAACCGAATTGGGATTCACAAATTGAAAGATGCCTAACGATATGATCAAGGAAGTTGCTTTCGTGGCGGTGGCCGTTTCCGATTTCAAGCGGGCGCGGAAATTTTACGAGGAGACGCTGGAATTGAAGGCTGGGTCTTCGCCGGAGAATTATCCCTGGGTGGAATTCGAAGTTGGCGACGTCACGATCGGCGTCGGTCAGCATGAGAACTGGCAGCCGTCGCGCGATGGAACCACGATCGCGTTTGAGGTGGACGATATCGACGCGGCGATCACGAAATTGAAAGAGCGTGGCGTAAAATTCGACATGGAAAAAACGGAAACGCCCGTCTGTTTCATGGCGCAGTTTCGTGATCCCGACGGAAACAAACTTCTCGTGCACAAACGCAAATCCGCCTAACGAAAAAGGGAAGATTTGGAAGCCAGGAAACCAGGAATGAGTCAGGGAAGCAGCAGGGCAGGAATGTATTTCGATCCTTTTCCTGGTTTCCTGGTTTCCAAATTCCTTCCCGCTTTGCTGCGGTCCTCATTCGATTATGTCTGTCCTTGTTGATAAGAACACGCGCCTCTGCGTTCAGGGAATCACCGGTAGTGCCGGCGGGTTTCACGCGCGCCAGTGCATGGAGTATGGAACGAATGTCGTCGCTGGCGTTACGCCCGGAAAAGGCGGGCAGAAGTTCGACAACACAGTGCCGGTCTTCGACACAGTCTGGGAAGCGCGCCAGGAAACGGGTTGTAACGTGTCTGTTATTTTCGTCCCGGCGGCGGGCGCGGCAGATGGAATTCTCGAAGCGGTCAACGCGGGCGTCGAGTTGGTCATCTGCATTACCGAGGGCATTCCGGTCATCGACATGATGCGCGTGAAAGCCGAGATGGCTGGAAAAAAATCGTGGCTCATCGGTCCGAATTGCCCGGGTATCATCACGCCGGGTGAATGCAAAATCGGCATTATGCCGGGATACATTCACAAACCCGGCAACGTCGGCGTCATCTCGCGCAGCGGCACACTCACCTACGAAGCAGTCTGGCAACTCACGTCGCGCGGTTACGGCCAATCGACCTGCATCGGCATCGGTGGCGATCCGATCAACGGCATGTCGCACCTCGATGCCGTGAAACTTTTCAACGACGATCCCAAGACCGAAGCGCTCATCCTCATCGGCGAAATCGGCGGCACCGCGGAAGAAGAAGCGGCCGCTTGGATCAAGGATAATTGCGAAAAACCGGTGGCCGCTTTCATCGCCGGGGTGACCGCGCCTCCTGGTCGTCGCATGGGCCACGCGGGCGCGATTGTCTCCGGCGGCAAAGGCACGGCCGAAGGCAAAATCGCCGCGCTCAAAGCCGCCGGCATCGCGGTCGCCGACACACCGGCGACGATGGCGGACACGCTCATTGCGCGGATGAAGGAACGCGCCTAATCTCCGCCGTGTTTTCCGCCTCCTCTCAACCCCGCTAAGTATGCCTGTCGCCAGAGGACTCGAAGGAATCGTCGCCAACAGCTCGCGTTTGAGCGAGGTCATCGGCGATAAGGGCCAGCTCATTTATGCCGGCTACGACATCAACGAGCTCGCGGGAAAGGTGAGTTACGAGGAAGTCGTTTATCTTCTTTGGAACAACAAACTGCCTAACCGCCGCGAGCTGGAAGATTGTCGCGACACTTTGCGCTCGCAGCGTCAACTGCCGCAGGGCGTCCTCGATTTTCTAAAGAGCGCGCCCAAAAACGCCGGCCCGATGGATGTGATCCGCACCGCGGTTTCCATGCTCGGGCTTTACGATGAGAATCTCGACGACTCCTCGCCGGAGCGGAACAAGGATCGCGCGCGCAGCATCACCGCGAAGATCGGGGTCATCGCCGCTTATTTTCATCGCGCGCGGCAGGGGAAAGAGTTGCCGCCGGTGCGCGAAGATCTCGGCGAAGCGGCGCACTTTCTTTATCTCATGAACGGCGAAGCGCCGGCGCAGGAAGCGGCCGACACCCTCGACGTCGCTTTCGTCCTCCACGCTGACCACGGGACCAACGCCTCGACCTTTAGCGCGCGTGTTACGATTGCGACTCTGAGTGATATTTATTCCGCAATCACTTCCGCGATCGGAACGTTAAAAGGTCCGCTCCACGGCGGCGCTAATGAAGGCGTCATTCAAATGCTGGAGGAAATCGGCAGCGAAGACAAAGTCGATGCCTACATCGAAGATGCGCTCGCCCAGAAGAAAAAGATCATGGGCATCGGCCATCGCGTTTACAAAACGCTCGACCCGCGCGCGCCGCATTTGCAGAAGATGGCGATGAAGCTCAGTGCGCAGTTGGGCGATCCGAAATGGATCAACATGTCGGAGCGGATCGCGAAGTTGATGAAGGAAAAGAAGAACCTGAACGCGAACGTCGATTTCTATTCCGCGACGGTTTACTATTCGTTAGGCATTCCGACCGATCTCTTTACGCCCGTTTTCGCGATCGCGCGCTGCTCGGGTTGGTGCGCGCACGTCCTCGAGCAGCTCGAGGACAACCGCCTCTATCGTCCGCTGAGCGAGTACGTCGGCGAGCCGGTCGGGAAAAAAGTCGTCCCGCTCGACGAACGGTAACTCAGGCATCCTGCCTGATCCGTCGAGCGGGCTTCCAGCCCGCAGTTTTGGAGCGCCGTGCTGGGAAAGCATGGTGCGCCGCGAATTTCGAACCTTTTTAAATCGGTCGCGACGAGAGTCTATCCGCAGGCCTCCGCCTTCGGCATCGCGCGGGATGAGATCATCCCACATTTAATTAACTGGCAATGAGCGGCCCGATTGCGGCTCCATCCTTCACCGCGTATTTGTTGCCTCCGATGAAAACAGGCAACTCATCCTGGGGACGCGAGACCTTCGCATTGCTGCGCGCGGGCCCATTCCGCCGCTACATCATCGGCTCTTCCATCTCCGACTCCGGGACCTGGATGCAAATCATGGCTCAGGGCTGGGTGATGAGCACCCTAACGAATAAAGCAATCATGCTTGGCCTGGTTCAATTCGCCGCCGGGGTGCCGATGATTTTTCTCACGATGTTCGGCGGCTCCGCGGCCGATCGCTTCGATAAGCGCCGCATCCTCGTCGGGACGCAGATCGCGCAGATCATCCTCGCGGCTATTCTCGGCTTCCTCATCCTCTCTGGGCGCGTCCAAATCTGGCACATCATCGTCGTCGCGGGATTGCTGGGCGTCGCTTTTGCCTTCGAACATCCGTCGCTTTCCGCGCTCGTCCCTGAACTCGTTAGGCGCGAGGAAATCGCGAGCGCCGTCGCGCTCGATCGCGCGGTTTTTCATTGTTCGCGTCTCGTCGGCCCGTCGGTCGCAGGTCTGGTCGTGGCGGCTTTCGGCGCGGCCATGGCATTTTTTATCAACGCGTTTTCCTTTGTCGCTTTGATCATCGCGCTTCTGTCGCTGCCCGCGCGCGTTCCCGGGAGCAAAGAAGAAGAAGCGATGCGCGCGAGCGGGTTCAAGGATGGTTTTCGCTACGTCCGCTCGGATAAGCCGAGCCTGGCCATGGTCGGCATGATCGCGGTCATGACGCTCTGCATTTTTCCCACGGTCTCGGTCATGATGCCGCTTTACGTGCGCGACGTGCTGAAACTCGGGCCGGACAAACTCGGTTTCATCATGGCGGCTTCGGCGGTCGGCTCAGTCATCGGTGCGATTTTCTTGATTATGATTCCGCGCGCGCGACGTGGCGCTTCGATGATGCTGGCGACTGCGGCGGTGACTTGCTCGGTGGTCGCGTTGAGCCGGGTGAATGGATTCCCCCCGGCGGCAGCCGCGCTGGTGGTGACCTCGTTAGGCTTGTCCCTCATCTTCGGGCTCTCGAACACGATCGTGCAGGAACGCGCGCCCTCGCATCTGCGCGGCCGCGTCTCCGCGGTTATGGGCTTGAGTTTTTTTGGCCTTTTGCCCGTTTCCGGTTTGGGCGTGACGAGTCTGGCGGACGCGATCGGAATGCGGACCGCGCTTGCCGCCTCCGCGGTATTTTATGGGATCGGTTCTCTCGCGATCCTCATCTGGATTGGCGCCCGTTTGAATCAGGCGCCGGAACCGGCCGCCGCATTTGCCGTGGTCGCGCCGGAAGTTGCTCCCGTCTAACACTCGTTAGGCAACGAGATGATTTCTTTTTCCACCTGCTGGAATTCGAGCCGCCACACTGCCGGCGACGCCATGCTGGGCGAGATCAAAGAGAAACTCGGCTTCGACGTGATCGAGCTCGGTCACGGCATTCGCATTTCCCTCATGCCGGGGATTCAGAAAATGTTCGAGGCTGGCGAAGTGCGCTTCAGCAGCCTGCATAATTTTTGCCCGCTGCCGGTCGAGGTTATGGGCGCGTCACCCGATTGTTACACTTTCTCCGCGCGCACCGCGCAGGAGCGCGCGCGGGCGGTGAAGCAGACACTCCAGACGATCGATTTTGCGGCGCGACTGGAAGCGCCTTTTGTGGTTTTGCATTGTGGTCGCGTCCCGATTTCGGCGGTGACCGATCCGCTGATCGATCTCGCCAAAGCCGGGAAGATGTATTCGCGCGGGTACGTAAAACGAAAAGTTACCGCGGTCGCAAAGCGCGAGGCCCACGCCGACGTTTATCTTGCCCGCGTGAAGGAATGTCTAAAGCCGATCATCGAGCATGCCGCGGCGAAAAATATCCGGCTCGGAATCGAAGGCCGGCGTGGCTACGAAGAAATTCCGAGTGAGCGCGAACTGCCCGCGCTCCTCGACGAATTGGCCGCGCCTAACGTTGGCTACTGGCACGACATGGGACACATCCAGATCAAGGAAAATCTCGGCTTTGTTGATCACGCGGCATGGCTGCGGACGATCGGTCCGCGAACGTTAGGCTGTCATTTGCAGGATTGCATTTGGCCGGCGCAGGATCATCAGCCGCCGTTCGCCGGTGACGTGGATTTGGAAAAACTGGTTCCGCTTCTTCCGCCCGATTGTCTTTACGTCTGGGAAATGAGCCCGCGCAAAACTGCGGACGAAATTCGCCGCTCTGTCACTCTCTGGAGAGAGCGCTTCGGCGCGATGTAGCCGCCTCCCGGTGGGAGGCGTGGGTATCGGTTTCGTTAGGCGTTAGGCAACCTGGCGTCGATACCCGCGCTACGCACAGCGAAGCGGCGACAGGTGTGCGGCGGCGCGCGCTGCACGCGCGACATGCCGATTGCCGACGCTGCCTCTTAAACTAAGCTGCGCTGCCGTTCATGAAAAAAGTCCTGATCTCGTTAGTCCAGATCGCGGTCACGATCGCGGTTTTGTTCTGGGTTTTTCACGACCCGCAAAAGCGTGCGCAGATGGCGATCGCGTTGCGCACCGCGGACTATCGCTGGGTCATCGCGGCGATCCTCGCTTATTGCGTGGTGGAATTCGTCGCCGCCATTCGCTGGCACATTCTTTTGCAGGTGCAAAATATCCGCCTCACCATCCCGCGCGTGTCCGGCCTTTTTTTGATCGGGATGTTTTACAATCAATTCCTGCCTGGTGGCACGGGTGGCGACATCATGAAGAGCTACCTCCTGCTCAAAGAAACTCCGGGCAAAGCGACCGGCGCACTCCTCGCCGTGGTCTTCGATCGCATGGTCGGGCTGGTCGCGCTCATTAGCATCACCGGCACTCTGATCGCGCTGCGTTATCAATGGCTCACCCAGCTTCAGGAAACGCGCCATTTGGTCTGGTTGCTCATCGCCATTCTCGGCGGTGCTGTGCTCATGCTCGTGACTTCGTTTGTCGTCAGCGGCTTTAACCTCGCGCATTCGCTGCCGGCGCGTTTTCCCGGTCGCGAAAAATTGATTGAGCTCTCCGCTTCCTATCATCTTTATGCGCATCATTGGCGCGCGACGCTCCTCGCTTTCGGAGCGTCGATCATCGCGCATTTGGCGACGTTCGCGACCTTCCTTTGCGTCGCCCGCGGCTTCGGTGTGCGCGTGGGCGTGATCGATTTTTTCGCCATCCTGCCGGTCGAGCGCACAATCTCATCACTGCCAATCAGCTTCGCTGGCGTCGGTCTGCGCGAGAAGATTTTCCAGATCATGCTCCACGGCTTGTGTGGTGTGCCTGAGGCGGTCGCGGTCCTCATCGGCTCGATGAGTTTTCTGGTCATGCTCATCTCGTGTTCGCCCGGCGGGATCGTTTATTTCTTTTACAAACCGAGCGGCCAAAAAGGACACGTGAAGCTGAGCGAGATCCGCGGAAAAGTGGCCACGCTCGAACATGAAATCGCGGAGAACGAGTGAGATAGGTCCTATAGGACCCATAGGTCATATGAGACCTATGACCCGCGCCCGTCGCCCCTTCGTCGCCGCCACCTTTGCCATGACCGTCGATGGCAAAATCACGACCCGCGCTTTTTCGCCGGTCGATTTCACTTCGCGCGAAGACAAGCGTCACCTCCTGCGGCAGCGGTCGTTAGGCGACGCCGTCCTCATCGGCCGGAGCACGCTCACCCGCGACAACGTCCGCCTCGGCCTGCCCGACCCGGCCATGCGCGCGGAACGCGAAGCCCGTGGCCAGGCCGCCTACCCGTTGCGCGTGATCGTTTCTAACGAAGGCCGGATCGATCCCGCGCTGAATATTTTCCAGACCGATTTTTCGCGCATTGTCATTTTTTCCACCACGCGCATGCCGCGAAAATTCCAGGTGGCCTTGCGCGAAAAAGCGACGCTGCGTCTCAGTGAAACGCGCACGGTGGACCTGCCGCGCATGCTGCAACAACTGCGCAGCGAGTACGGCGTGCGCCGCGTCGCCTGCGAAGGCGGGGCGGAACTTTTTCGCGGCCTGCTCGAGTTACAATTGGTCGATCAACTCAACCTCACCATCGCGCCTTACGTCTTCGGCGGGAAAGGCGCGCCGACCCTGACCGGACGCGGCTCGACATTTCTCCCCGCGAGCGTCCATTGCTCGTTAGGCGGAATGCGCGTGGTCGGTGATGAATGCTTCGCGGAATACCGGCTGAAATATCCGCGCCCGAAGAAAAGTTAAGACGGCAGATTTGCCAAAATTTTTGAAGTAATCGCGCGCGCGTTCGCGACCAGTCTGGTGGGAGGCGAAAGTTTACCAGGCTTTGGAGTCGATGATTTCTTATCTACCGGTCGCGTTATCCGCGGGAATGCAGGGCGTGGAGCGCGCGTCGGAGACGCAAGCGGAGTTCCTGCGCGACCCGACGACGGAGCGGTCGCGCTGGGAAGAGATGGAGACACTCGGCGCAGCTTGCCGTGAAGGTGATGTCCTGGCGTGGGACACTTTGTTCACGATCGCGTGGCCAATTTTGGTGACGTTCGTGCATCGTCTCTATCGTTCGTTCGATCTGCAGGACGCGGAAGACATTGCGCAGGCAGCGCTGGAGGCGGCGATCGCAGGCGTCAGTTCCTTTACGGGCAAAGGTTCCTTTCGCGGATGGCTCTTCGGGATCGCGGCGAAACAAGCGGCCTCCTGGCACCGGTTGCGCTCCGCACGAAAACGCGGCGCTGGTGTCATCGTGGCTCTGCGCGATGCCGATGAAGCGTGCGATGAAGCCAGATCGCCCGCCGAAATTTCCGCCGCGAGCGATCGCGCGGAGGTGTTGCACCGGGCGCTCGATCAGCTCGACGAAACCGATCGGGACCTCGTCCATCTCCACTTTTTCGGAGATCTCACTTTCAAGGAAATCGCCGCGATTCGCGCCCTGAATCCAAAGACGGTCTGCACCCGGCTGACCAGAGCGAAAGAGAGACTGCTCGTTATCCTCGGCCGCTTCAACCTCACGAACTCCGATGGTTGAGCGCGCGCCTAACGACGAGTGGAACGGCGCCTTCCAGCGCGCGGCGGCGGAGCGCGATTGGCTCCTCGACGGTGTTCCCGCCCTCGGCCGGGCGCGGCGTGCCGCTTTGCGCGCGGTGCTGACGAGCGCCTTTCCGGTGGAGGCCGCTTTGTGCGAAGTGGCGGCGCGGCGCGATCGCTTGCTCGCGGAATATGCGCGCGAAATTCCACACCGCGTGACCGGCCAACTGCATCTTTGCCTAACGAATCTCCAATTGCGTCGTGACCGACACGCGACGATGAGATGGGGGCGTCTTCTGCCCCTCGCGGCTTGTTTTCTCATCGGTCTGGGGGCTGCTTTTTTGGGAAAATGGGAAGCGACTTCCGCTCGTTTGCCGGCGGTGTCGCGGCGTGATGATGTCGTGCTTCAGCAACTCACTTTGCGTTTGAGCGCGGCGGAACTGGCCTCCTGGCGCGCGACTTCTCTCGCGGTTAATCCGGTTTCTGAGCGCGACGATGCCAGCGCGCCAACCCGCTTGCGAATCGATCTTCCGGTTCAGGCTCTCCTCGGCGAGAACGCGATCGCCCACACGCCATGAACCGCATGCGACAAGGGTTGCTTCTCTGTCTTCTCGCGTCGTGCCTGCCCGCCACTGGAAAGGCACAGGCACAACTGAAGATCGGCACCGTTGACATGAATCGCGTCTTCCAGAGCTACAGCAAAACCGCGGAGGCCGAGAAAAAAATTGCCGCTGCGAAAGAAGCAGCGACCAGGGAACTCAACGACCGCGCGGACGCCTACAAGAAAGCAGTGGCAGAGGTCAAACTCCTCGACACCCGACTCGAAGGTCCCGCGTTGAGCGAGGAAGGGAAGGCTGCGAAGACCGAAGAACGGAATGGAAAAATCGCACAGATCAGAACGATGGAGCGTGAGATCGCCGAGTTCCGTCGAACCCGCGAAGAGCAGATTCAGCAGCAAATCCAGCGTACGAAAGAACAGCTCGTGCAGGACATCACGACCGTCGTCTTCGAGATCGTGAAGGAGAAAAAGATGGATCTCGTTTTCGACAAATCCGGCGCGAGTTTCAACGGCTTTTCGCCGGTGCTTTTTGCGCGCGAGATCGACGATTTTACCGCGGAAGTCATCGCCCAACTGAAGAAGTCTGCGACGAAACCGTAGGTGACGGAGCGGCGGTTTGTAACCGCCGATAAGGTTCACGAATTTCCCGCGACAGCTTCCGATCGGTTTCGTCGATACACCGTTAAACCATCCGCCAGCGCGATCCAAGGCAGACGATCCTCGACCCAGATATGATCCCCCGGCCAAACCTTCGCTGGCTCGTCGAAGCTCGCGACGGTCACGTCGATTTCGTCGGTCGCGGGCGACGAGCGAAAGGTGAGAGTCGTGCCGCAGTTCGGGCAAAATCCGCGCAGCCGTCCGGCGAATTCCAGCTCGCGCGTCTCGCCTTTCATGAAGTGAAAATCTTTCTGCCAAAACGAAGCCCAGGTCACGAAAGCCGCGCCCGCGCTCCGGCGACAATCTGCGCAATGGCAATGGGTCACGTTGCGCAGTTCGCCGCTCGCTTCGTAGCGGACTGCGCCGCAGAGACAACCGCCGGCCGTGAGATGATCCATGCCTAACGAAGGCCGCTGTCGCATTTCCACTCCACGTTCTCCATCTTCCCGTCGGCTATATCCACCTGGAACGGCCCGAAAAAGCCCATCGCGCTTTTCTCTTTCTTCGCCACCTCGTAGTGCCCGGCGCCTAACGAAACCTGAAAATGTCCGGCTTCGTCCGTCTGAAAAGTGGCGACGACCTTTTCGCCCTGCTTCACCTCGAAAGCCGTATTCGGCAGCGGCTTCGTCTCGGACGTGCTTTTCTTCATCGGACCGCCCGTGACGGGGCCGATGACGATTGAGCCGGTGAGTCCGGATTTCGGACCCTGAGCGAGGGCGAGCGCCGGCAGGATGAAGGCAAAAATCAACGCGAATTTGTTCATGGTAGAGGATCGGCCTCCGCCACGACAGAGCGAGAAAAAAGAGAGCGCCTCACGCCTTGCTGCTGCTGAAAATAGCGCGGCCCTTCCAGATCGCGGGGCGGCCGAGGAGGTGACGAATCAATCCGAACCATTGCAGGCCGACGAGCGCCGAAATGCCGAGAGGATGCAGAACCGCGGCGACGAGCGGCTGCCGAAAACGCCGCCACGCAAGCAGGCGCGGCAGAAAAGCGAAAGCGATCCCGAGCGCGCTCACTACTCTGACCGCGTTTGAATTACTGGTGAAAAAAAAGATGAAAGGCGCCACCTGACCGAGCAGGAGGAGCAGCGTCATCGGTCCAATGACCTTCGGCGCGCCCAGGCCTTCATGCGTGTTTTTCGTTAGGCCGGCCCAAACCTCGCGGTTACTGCGATACATCCGGCAGGTGGCCACGTCGGTCGCGTCGAAGAGATCGGTGCGAAAACCGCGGCGGCGAAAATTTCGCGGCAACGCGAGTCCGTCGTGCACGCTTCCGCGGATCGCGGCGTGTCCTCCGCCTGCGCGATAGGCCGCGCGTTGCGCCACGAAAAGTTGGCCGCAACCGGTCCCGTACGCCGGGTCTTGCGAGGCGCGCATTCGTGTTAACGGCAGAAAGCCGAGCAGTACGAAATGAATCAGCGGCACCAGCAACTGCTCCGAAAAAGTGACGGTGATTTGGCGCGGGACACCGCTCGCCAATTCAGCGCCAGATTCCTGAAGAAATGCTTCCAGGCGCGCCGCTGCACCCGGCGCCAACTGCACATCCGCGTCGAGGAAAATGAGCACCGGCTGCGCGGTGGAGTCCGCGAGCTGCGCACAGGCGAAATTTTTTCCGCGCCAATCCGCGGGCAGTGCCTGGCCTGAGATGAGCCGGGCGCGCGCGTCGCTCCGCGCAATTTGCCTAACGATCTCAGCCGTGCCGTCGCTCGAGTGGTCGTCGAGCACGATCACCTCCGCAGCTCCGCTTTCCAGCGCCGCTTTTACAGCGGTGGCGATATTTCGCTCTTCGTCTCGCGCCGGAATCAAAACCGCCGCCGAGGCGTTTGCGGCCGATGGCGGCGGCGGCTTGAGCTCGCCGAGATTGCGGACAAAAAGCAAAGCCGGACCGAGCGCGCAAAGAAAGGCGAGCGAAACCAGCCAGATCACAGCCGCGAGTGCTCCCGCTCGAACCGCTCCCCGCGCCAGCGCGCGCGACTCCAGCGCCAGAGATCGTAAGGCCAGTTCACGCCGCTCTTCCCCTGCAACAGAATCTGCCACTCGTTAGGCAAACGACGTTGCGCCGCGGCGGAAAGTTGGGCCTGAGTTTCGGCCAGACGTGCAAGCAAGTCGCTGCGCCTTGGTTTTCCAAAAGCGAGCAGCACTTCCGGCTTCCGTTCCTCCCAAAAAGTGTATTCCAAAGCCAGCGGCACAAACAAAATTTGCGGCGCGCGCTCTGCGAGATGTTCCAGGCCGCCGGAGAAAAGAAGTGGCGAACGCACGTCGGCGAATCGGCCTTGCGGCGTGACGAAAAGCGCCGTCTCCGGCCGAGCCAGAATCGCTTCGGAGGTGCGGAGAAATTGCGCCGCGCCCCGCGGCGTGCCGGATTCGACTGGGAAAAACCCCAGCCGTTTGAAAAAGCCGTAGCGACCGAGCGCCCTCTCCTCCATCGGTCCGTAGGACTGTCGTTGACCAAAGAATTTCCCGGCGAGCAAAAGGCAAACGAGCGGGTCCCACCAGGAGGAATGATTCAGGTAAATCACCAGCGGCGTGCCAGACTCGTTAGGCGGGGAATTGCCGCGCAGCAACCGCACCGAATGAAAATGCCGGCGCAGATACGCAGTGCTGTAACGGTGAAAAAAACGCAGCAGGAACTGCGAGATCTTCGGCGGTTGAACCGACTCCTTCACACGCGCTCCGCCAGCGTCGCGGGCGATCGTCCGGCCACACCGCCGATGTCCTGGTCAAGCGCATCCGCTGCGATCCAGCCCGACATCAAAACCATCGGCATGCCCGGGCCAGGATGGGCCGCGCCGCCGGCCAAATACAAACCGCGCAGGTCGGGACTGCGATTGTTAGGCTTGAACGCGCCGAAAAATTTTCCGTGACTCGCCAGCCCATAAATCGCGCCGTCCAACACCGCGTAACGATCGTGAATATCCTGCGGCGTGAGCGCGCTCTCGGTCACGATATCCGCTTCGATTTCCAGACCGGCGGTCCGGCGTAATTTCTCCAGAATGACTCGGCGATAAGCAGGAAACATTTTGCGCCAGTCCTGGCCTTTTCGCAGATACGGCGCGTGCACCAAAACGTAGAGCGCCTCACCGTCGTTAGGCGCGACCGTCGGATCGGTTTGCGCCGGCGCGCAAACGTAGCAGGTCGGATCGGGCGCCGGTTCGCCCTTCCGGTAAATGAAATCGAATTCCTCGTGTGGGTCGCGCGAGAAAACGAAGTTGTGATGCAATAGCTGCGGCGCGCGCCGCTTTAACCCGAGATATAGCACCACGCCAGAGCACGCCGGTTCGTAACGCCGACGCCGCTCGAAAGCCTTCACTCCTCCTAGCAATTCCCGATGCGTCCGCACCGCGTCGGAGTTGGCCACGACCGCGTCCAGCCTAACGAACTCGCCGTTTTCCAATTCGACTCCGCTCACCGCTCCGCGGTCCGTTGTGATTCGGCGAACGCAACAATCGGTCGTTATCTCCACTCCTAATTCCGTCGCCAGCCTAACGAGCGTTTTTGCAACCTCGCCCGTCCCGCCGCGCGGATACCAGATGCCTTCGCTCGTCTGCATGTGCGCGATCCCACAGAGCACGGCGGGCGACTGGTCGGGCGCAGAGCCGACGTACTGGGTAAAATGATCGACCATCTGCGCGACCCGCTGGTCGCTGATAAAGCTGCGCACCGTCCCGGCCACACTCCGGCCCATACGCATGGCAAGGACGTCGCCTAACGTTCCCGCCTGGACCATGTTTCCGGCGTCGAACATGTCGCGCAGACCGCCGACGGGCCGGTAGAAAAACCAATTGCGCGAGATGCGATGGAGCCGCTCGGAGAGTTGCAGAAACCGCTCGTAACCCCGCGCCACATCTGTTCGTGGAGAAAATTCTGCGAGCGCTTTTCGCATCGCCGCCGGATAGGAATGCAGATCGAGCACGCTTCCGTCATCGAAAAAAGAGCGCCATTGCGGATCCAGCCTAACGAGGCCTAACGAGTCGTCGAGGTCGCGTCCTGCCTCCGAAAAAATCCGGCGCAAGACCGAGGGGAGGGTGAGAATTGTCGGCCCCATGTCGAAGCGAAAGCCGTCCTGCTCCAGCACCGCGGCCTTGCCGCCGAGCCATTCGTTGCGCTCGAAAAGAACCACCGCGTGACCGCGCGCGGCGAGCGTGCAAGCCGCCGCGAGGCCGCCCAAACCACCGCCAATAATGCCGACGCGAGCCATTGTTAGGCGCGGCGCTTCCGTGCGACCCGGATCAATTCGCGGGCGGAACTCCAGCTCCGGCGGCCGTAAGCGTTCCTGATATACGCTGCGAAAAGTGCGGCGTCGGCCGGATGCGATTTGCCGAGGTGCGGCAGCGAGCGACCGCGTCTCGTCGCGACTACGTGCGGATAAGTCATCTCGAGCAAACCTTCGGCTCCGCGCGTCGTGCCGAAACCGCTGGCGCGCACGCCACCGAATGGGAAACGCGGATCGGCCGTTGCTACGATCATGTCGTTGATGGTGACGAAGCCGGTGGGCAACTGCTGAGCAAAAGCACGAGCCGCCATTTCGTCGGCCGAAAAGATCGACGCGCCCAGGCCAAACTCTGCCGCGCGAGCCGATTCCAGCGCCTCGGCGTCGGAGGAAAAAGAACGGACTTCGATGTCGGCCTCCAGCATTTCGCGCAAGCGCTTTACTACGTTTGCATGAGCGAAGACGAATTGCGGCGCCATGCAGGTGTTGCCGGCGTTAAGGCGTCGTCCAAAATCAATCGCCTTCGCGGCCCGCAGGAGGTCCGCATCTTGCCTAACGAATACAGAATCAGCGCCGGAAAGCTCGAAGACGCCGGGCGTGTTTCGTTCCGCCATGATTGCGAGCAGGCTGCGGCCGTTCTCGGAAGAGCCGGTAAAGACGACCTTATCAACCCCGGCGCGGACCGCGGCTCGCGCCGACTCCGGCGGTTCCGGGAGCAACTGAACCAAGTTGGGGGCGATCGACATGTGGGCGCGGAGCCAGCCTAACGACGCGCTGCAGTTCTCCGCCGGTTTCACGAGCACGGCGTTGCCCGCGACGAGGGCCTGGAGCAACTGCACTGCCGGCAGGAAGAGGGGATAATTTCCCGGCCCGACCACGAGCACGACGCCGAACGGTTTCCGCCTAACGACGAAGGAAGAACCGCGTAACCAAAGCGGCCGTCCGCGCGCGCCGTGCCGTTTTTCGCGCAGAATCCAGCTCGCGTTCTTCTCCAAAAAGCGGCAGGCATCGAGTAGCGGAATCACTTCCGAGACGAGTTTTTCCGCTACCGGTCGATCGTTAGGCGCGGCCGCGAGGCGCGCGAGCGCGGTCGCTTCCACAGCAATGGCGAGACGCAATCGCCTAACGACTTCGAGTCGTCGCCGCAGCGGTTCCGCTTCCCATTTTCGCTGCGCCTGGCGCGCGGCCGCGATCTCCGCGATCAAGCGAGTACTTCCTCCAGCGCCGGCTGCGCGCGGAGCGCGGATGAGACGCCCAAATCCTCTAACAGCAGCCGCGAGCTGATCCGCGCCGACTCAAAAATCACCGGCAAACCACTCCCTGGGTGCGTCCCACCGCCCACCAGATAAACGCCATCGACGTCTTCGAAGCGGTTGTGCGGTCGCAAATGCAGAAGCTGTCTGAGATTGTGCGCGAGGTTAAAAGTCGCGCCCAAATGGATCTCGTGCTGCTGATCCCATTCGTTAGGCGTGAGCACGCGCTCGAAGCGAATACGCCGTTCCAGATCGTGGAAGCCGGCTTTCGCCGCCTGTCCCAGAACGACGGCGCGAAACCGCTCTTTCTCGCGCATCCAATCGACATTCGCGTGCTGATGCGTGACGGGCACGAGCAGATAGATCGTGCTCATCCCGTCAGGCGCGAGCGACGCATCGGTGACAGAGGCGTTCTGCAAATAAAACGAAGGATCGCTCGAGAGCACATGCCGGTTTTCGATTTCGTCCAGATTCCGTTCGTAATCAGCCGAGACATAGACGTTGTGGTGCGGCAATTCGTAGCGGCCCTCAATCCCGAGATAGAGCATGAAGGTCGAGCAGGAGAATTTCTTCTTCGCCATTCTTTGCCGGTTCCAGCGCCGCAGCTTGTCGTTAGGGAAAAGCCGTGTCATGGCGCGCGCGAAGTCCGCGTTCAAAACGACTGCATCGGCTTCGTAAACGCCGCGACTGGTGCGCACGCCGGTGGCGCGTCGATTTTCCATGAGCACTTCCTCGACCGGCTCATCAAGTTGAATCTCAACCCCAATCCGCCGGGCCACGCGCGCGAGCGCGGCAGTGATCGCGCCACAGCCGCCTAACGGATGGAAGACTCCGTATTCGTACTCCAAAAAAGAGAGAATCGAGAAGAGACTCGGGCAACGGAAGGGCGACATCCCGAGGTATTTCGACTGAAAGGAAAAGGCGAGCCGGATGCGTTCGTCGGTGAAAAATCGCTTCAGATAACTGTCGATCGACTGGTGCGGACGGAGCATCGGAAGGAGCTTGAGCAGGCGCGTATTCAGCACTGAGCCCCAGCCCGGAAAGGCGTTTTCGAGGCACGGCTGCATGAGCGCGAGCTTGCGCCGGTTGTCTTCGAGGAATCGCCCGAAACCTGCGGCATCGTTAGGCGCGAGGGCGCAAATCTGGCGCTCCATTTCCGCGCGCGCGGGTGTGCAGTCGAGCGATCCGCCGCTGCCAAAGGTCAGCCGGTAGTGCGGATCCAGCCTAACGAGCTCGACCTCCGCGGCGAGAGATGTCCCGGCCGCCTGCAGAATTTCTTCGAGCACGCGCGGGTAAAGGAAAAAGGTCGGGCCAAGATCGAACTTAAAACCACCGGCCTCGATCGAGGAGGTGCGGCCGCCCACGATCGGCAACCGCTCGATGACACGCACGCGCATCCCAGCCGCCGCCAGAAGGATGGAGGCAGCCAGTCCGCCCGGACCGGCGCCGACGACCACGACTTCGCGCGTGCGATGAGAAGCCGGCGTGCGAGGCGTTTGCAAAGAGTGCATGCGTCCGGTTCTCCGCACGGGGTCCGTAAATGGATTCATCAAACGCGCAAAGTCAGCGCATGATTGTCTCATTCGATTACGAGCTTCCTTATAACGCGGCGGCGATGCTGTTAGCGGAGCCTCCGGGAGAAGTGGGAAGCCGCATCCATGCGGTCCTTTACCGACCGGCCAGGCTTGATGATGAGATCTAGCTTTTCGGTTTGGTAAGAACGGCAGGAGACTTAGATAGCTAAGTCACTCAGCCGAGGTGAATGATTGCTTATCCGGAGGAGCTATCTCTCTAGCGCAAATTCATTTGTCATCCCGAGCGTAGTGCACCGTAGTCGAGGGATCTCGCAAACTAGTGAGGACGTGACTACTCAAACAACGCTTGCGGGGTCCCTCGCTCCACTCGGGATGACAGCGTAGCTATGTGATTACACGATCTCGGGCCAGGGGATTCGTTCGCCTCGCGAGCCAAGTCACTCCGGCGAGTAGCACGCAAAAGGCGAGTGCGACGAACAACTCTCTCGGGTCTCGCGAGAAGATAAGAATGAACCCTTTGCTTTTGACCAGAGCCGCAAAACTCGAAACGCAGAAAGGCATGAGAAACAAGCGGAAGAGTGTCCAGCGATCCAGCCGCGTTTTGGTTTTGCCAGCGGTTGCGCTCAGATAAAGCGCGAAGCCAATAATCGCGCTCAATCCCAGGGAAGTAATCCATAACCGGGGACTCGGATCGAAGTAGCGAACGACCACCACCATATACCAAATGAAGTAACACCAAAGAATAAGTCGTCCTTTGTTTAGGTTTTGTAGATAACGCCAGAGCATAGTGCGTGGATTTTCCCTTGTTTCGCTCTGACTGCAAGAGTCGTACCGCTGGCAGAACGAAACTTATTGGGGCATATAGCCGATTATATGAAGATACGTTCCATCATTTTCCTTCTCTTCGCGCTCGTCCTGGTCGCTTCCGTGAAGTCTGAGTCAGACTATGTGCAATCGATCGTGAAATGGCGGAGCGATGAGGAAGCCGATCTGAAGAAAGAAAACGGCTGGCTAACTCTCGTGGGATTGTTTTGGCTGAAAGATGGAGTGAACACCATCGGGGCCGGCTCTACGTTCGATGTGCGGCTGACGGATAACTTCAAAGAAGGAAAATTTGGCGAGATCGAGTTTAAGAATGGAGTAGCAACTTTAAGGGTCGAGAAGGGTATCGAAGCATTGAGTGAGGGCCAGCCAGTCTCGACCATCGCTCTTCACTCTGATGATAAGGGGAAGCCGACGGAAATTCAGACTGGGAGTCAGCGCTTCTATCTCATTCAGCGCGACGATCGCTTTGGCATTCGCCTAAAGGATAGCCAGAGTAAAGCGAGAGTTACCTTCAAAGGACAGCAATGGTTTCCGATCGATGAGAGTTACAAGGTGGATGCTACTCTGGACGCTTATCCGGAACCAAAAGAAGTGATGGTTCCAAATGTCCTAGGTGGGCATTTCAAGATGAAGAGCCCTGGCATCCTGAAATTTTCTCTTAAAGGTAAGGATTACTCTTTGCAGCCAGTGAACGAGGACGATGGCTCCCTTTTCCTTATCTTCCGCGACGCTTCTAACTCTACTGCGACGGACGAAACTGGGCGCTTCCTTTACGCGGAGAAGGCGGTGAATGGCAAGACGGTGCTCGACTTCAACAAAGCGGAGAATCCTCCGTGCGCCTTCACCCCGTTTGCTACTTGTCCTCTCGCTCCGCCGGGTAATGAGTTACAAGTCGCGATCAGCGCCGGCGAGAAACGCTACCAGCCTTAGTCTAAATCAGCCGCCGTTCCAGAAGGCAGTCGGGGGGCGGGGCAAGATCAGCGCGCCCCGTCTCGGACGCAGCGGAATCCGACGTGATTGCTGCTGGTGTTCACCTCGCCCCGGCCGCGCGCGCCGACCATGTAGCGCGTGCAATACTGATCCGTGCAAAGATAGGAGCCGCCGCGTTGCACGCGCTTTTGCGCCTTTGGCTCATCCGGGTCGAAGGAATCATTCGGGCCTTGCGGATTGCGCGTGATCGCGCCTTGCGCCGCTAACTGGCGATAGGTATCGGCGCGATACCAATCCGCGCACCATTCCCAGACGTTCCCCGCCATGTCGTAAAGGCCAGAGCCATTGGGCGGATAAGACTTCACCGGCGCAATGCCGGCAACGCCATCCTCGGCCTTATCCTCGTTAGGGAAATGTCCCTGATAAGTATTAGCCATCCATTTCCCGTTAGGACGGAACTCATCGCCCCAGGGATAGAGTTTGCTGGGGAGACCGCCGCGGGCGGCAAATTCCCATTCCGCTTCCGTGGGCAAGCGTTTGGCTGCCCAGGTCGCAAACGCGAAGGCGTCCGGATAGGCCACATGGACAACCGGATACTGTTCCTTCCCACTTAGGTTGCTTCCGGGTCCGGTCGGATGCCGCCAATCGGCTCCGGGTTGATAGCGCCACCATTGCCGAAAGTCCTGCAGTGATACCGGATGAGTCGGAGGCGTGAAGACTAACGAACCGGCTACAAGCTGATCCTTGGGGACATTCGGGAAATCCCGCGGCGAAGGCGCGCGCTCCGCGAGCGTGACATATCTTGTTGCCTTAACAAAGCGGGCAAAGTCAGAGTTAGTTACTTCCGTGACATCCATCCAGAAGCCGCTCACTTGGACCGGATGAACCGGTTGTGCGTCGTGCGAAGGATGGTTGCCCATCCCGCCGCAAAGTGCGGGGGGTAAGTCTGCCGCGCCCATGGCGAACTCTCCGCCGCTTATCCAGACCATTCCTGCGGGAGATGGCGCGGGCCGCGCGGCAGCCGTCGGCGATAATGGGATATGAGGAGAAGCCGGCGCCGCGCCGGAAGCGATAAGTGCGCCAGCAAGCAAGAGGGATAACTGACTAGTGATAAAACTTAGGCTTGACACTTAGGGACACCATTCATTCACACTGCCTTGCAGCAAAACAATAACCTTATGAATACGCTGAATCTCTCGAAGAGTTTCTCTGGACGCTCTTTTATCAAGAGGAGGCAAGTTGTCATCCCGAGCGAAGCGAGGGACCCCTCAAGCGTCACTCGGCACGTATTTCAAGTTGGTCGTCGTCGGACGCTTGCGAGGTCCTTCGCCGGGCTCCGCCGGCTCAGGATGACAACGCGTACTTTTGCGTCGGCTTGTCGTGCTAAGACTGTCATCGCGTCGCTTCTCCTGACTCTGCTGCTTTGCGGCCAGGCCTTTGCACAGACAAAGCCGAACATCGTTATCATTCTCGCGGATGACCTGGGTTATGGTGACGTGGGTTTCAACGGGGTCCAGGATATACCAACCCCTAACATCGATGCCATCGCCGCCAGCGGTATCCTTTGCACGAATGGCTATGTCACCGAGCCCTACTGTGCCCCCTCACGCGCTGCTCTGCTTACTGGCCGCTACCAACAGCGTTACGGCTTTCCTTCCGGACCTAACACGGATAGCGATAACCCTCAGCAAGCTTTGCCGCTGACTGAGTCGCTCCTGCCCCAACTGCTAAAACCGGCAGGCTATGTCTGCGGAGCCTTTGGCAAGTGGCACCTTGGTTTTGCCGACCTCGACCTCTACCCTTTGCAGCGCGGCTTTGATGAGTATGTCGGCTTTCTTTTCGGTAAGTCGGACTACTACAACGCGAATTTGCTTAACGGCAATACCATCTATAACGAGCCGAACTATCTCACCGATGTCTTTACTGCGGATGCGGTGTCATTCGTTAATAATCATGCGGCCCAGCCTTTCTTTCTCTACCTGGCCTACAACGCTCCGCATGATCCCTACGATGTGCCGCCGCAGGAATATCTCGATCGCGTATCCTATATCACCGATCCGGATCGTAAGATTTATGCGGCCATGATTGTCGCGCTGGACGACGGCGTGGGGAAGGTCGTGCAAGCCTTAAAGGATAAAGGCGTTTTCGATAACACTCTCCTTATCTTCCTAAGTGATAACGGCGCGCCGTCGATGGATAACTTCGACGGCACGGTTAAGAGCAACCTTCCGCTGCGCGGTTATAAGCTCAATATGCTGGAAGGTGGCATTCGCGTGCCTTTCGCGGTGCAGTGGCCGGCTAGCCTCCCAGCGGGAGTGATTGACAACGATGTCGTCTCGTCGCTGGACCTTTTTCCTACCGTAGCCGCGGCCGTGGGAGTGACTCTGCCGCTCGATCGAGTTTTCGATGGCTTAAATATCCTGCCCTATCTCTCGGGCGAGCAAGCCAGCCCCGTGCGGACCTTATTCTGGCAATGGTTTGGGCTGGGACCTACTGGACCTCTGGATGCGCTCACGACAATCTGGGCGGTGCGGAATGGACCTTACAAGTTAGTCCTGGAACGCGATACGGAAACCGAGCCGCCGGCTCTCTATAATCTGGTGACAGATATTGGAGAGACGAAAGACCTTGCCGCGAAGAAGCCGACTGAGGTCGCTACTTTGCAGAATCTCTACGGCCAATGGAAACAGAATACCGTGAACGACATTTTCGAGAAGGACTCGGATATTCGCCAACTCGTTATCGCGGGCGACTGGAATGCCTTTAACATTCAGGATACGACCGCGCCGTGGAACCTGAAGGATATCTTTGCGCCCGATCCGATAGGAACACCGGACTCCTATAATTGGTGGACGGCGACAATTCATGTCGCGACGACGGGCGGAGATACGACGCCGGGTACGCATTCTTTCGCCACCGTGGCGGATCATGATTACTCGACACAGTGGGGCGGCGCGACGATCGCGATCGACTCTGTCACTAACATGCCGAGTCAGTCAGCGGCAGGACTGGGGCCGCTCAATAGTATAACGCTCGACGACGGCTTCTATTACTCGATACGAGTTATCGATACGAACGACCAACTGCGGCGGGGCGCAGGTATGCAACTGGCAGTAATGAAGACCAGCGCGCCTCCTATAACGGTTAGCCGCAGATCGCAGGAGCCCGCGCAACCTACTGCGACCGATCCTATCGTGATCCGCCTTGCCACGAGCCGGGCGAAGTCGCCGGAGGAGCGTATCTATGTCAGATGGTCGAACGACGGGTTCATTACGTCACAGTTAGTCGCAGCCACAGGGGTGGGGAAGAGTTACACCGCGACTATCCCGCCGCAGCCAGCGAACATTGCGGTCTTCTATACCATTGTTACTTCCACGAGCGACCTTTCGGGTTATACAACGTCTGCGATGATCGACGAGCTAACTCTGGCGATTAACGGACCGTTTAACGCGCGTCCGCCTGTCTTACCGACCATTACGCAGCAGCCAGCGAACGCCAGCGTCATCGTAGGTAAACAGGCGCGTTTCAGTGCCACGGCTGCGGGAATGTATCCTGTGTATTATCAGTGGGAGAAGAATGGCTCCGCTATCCCCGGCGCGATCCAGTCTTCCTATAAAACTCCGCCCACAACGATTGCGGACAACGGCGCGCTTTATGCAGTTGTCATCGGTGCGGGCGCGGGAAGCGTTGTCAGTGACAGCGCGATCCTGACAGTGAAATCTCGCTAAGGGCATCTGTCGTGCGCGAACAGTGGCCCTTGCTCGTCCGACGCAGCGTTGTTGCCTAACGAGTATAAGTGTGCCCACTTTGGCGGGCCTTTGGTTAATGGACCGCGACTGCGGCGGCGACATCCTGATTAAAAGTGTCACTCTCGACCACGCCATCGCGCAGATGGATGCTCCGACGCGCGTGACGCGCGATGTCGGCCTCGTGCGTGACGAGGATGACGGTGTTGCCTTGCTGGTAGAGGCTTTCGAACAAGGCCATGATCTCTTCGCCGGTCTTGGAGTCAAGGTTACCGGTCGGTTCGTCGGCCAGGATGATGGAAGGGTTGTTCACGAGCGCGCGCGCGACCGCGACGCGCTGGCGCTGGCCGCCGGAGAGTTCGTTAGGCTTATGGGTTAGGCGATCGCCCAGACCGACATCACTCAGGACCTGGGTGGCGCGCTCGGTCCGTTCTTCGGGGTCGATCCCGGCATAGATGAGCGGTAGCTCGACGTTGCGCAGACTGGTCGAGCGCGGGAGGAGGTTGAAGGTTTGAAAGACGAATCCTATCTCGCGATTACGGATATCGGCCAGCTCGTCACCATCCATGTCGGAGACGCTTTTGCCGTTGAATTCGTAGCGGCCGGAGCTCGGTGTATCGAGGCAGCCAAGCATGTTCATCAAGGTGGATTTGCCGCTGCCGCTCGGACCCATGATGGCGAGATATTCGTTGCGGTGAATCTGCAGAGTCACTCCACGCAAGGCATGGATGGTCTCCTCACCCATGACGTATTTCTTGGTTATGTTCTCAATGTCGATGACGAGCGGACCCGGCGGCCGGATTCCTGCGGAAGTTTTCATTTCTAACTACAATTAGACGGCAGGAAGCGAAGGGACTTGGAAACGGTCATCGCTGCCGACACCTTACTTACTGGTCGTCCCCGGCTTCTCGAACTCGACTTTGGCGCCGTTCTTGAGCTTGCGGCTAATTGCGCTGTAGCTGCCGGAAATGACTTCGTCGCCGGGCTTGATTCCGGTTTTGATTTCGATGTTGGTATCGTCTGCTATGCCAGTTGTGACCTCAGCTATTTTCGCTGTGCCGCCATCTTTGAGGAAGACGACTTTTTTTAACTTCTCGCGCTCTTCTTTCGCCGTCTGTTTTGCAAGACGGTCGTTCTGCACCTCGGCGTTGTTATCGCCCTGGTCTTTCGCGCTCGCGGTCTCTTTCTTCTTCTCGATTTCCTCGGGACTTAGATTGCTGTCGCCGCTGCGAATGGTGACGCTCTGGATCGGCACCGCGACGACATCTTTCACCATCTGAG
Source organism: Chthoniobacterales bacterium (assembly GCA_013821455.1). Lineage (GTDB taxonomy): Bacteria > Verrucomicrobiota > Verrucomicrobiia > Chthoniobacterales > UBA10450 > Palsa-1392. The sequence goes on along the minus strand of JACDGS010000004.1, from coordinate 62,175 downwards.
TTTGGATATCGGAAGTGCAGCTAAGCCCGGGACGCAGGCGCAGATCCGGTTTGTCGATACGGATTTTGACTTGGAAATTAGTCACCTCTTCCTGCGTGCCGGTGCCGGTGGTAGTCCCAGTGTTGGCGATCTCTTCTACCGTGCCGGGAAAAGTACGAGTGCCATAGGCATCGATCGAGACTTTGGCGGTATCGCCCAGCTTTACATGCACAACGTCGTTTTCGTTTACGTCCACTCTGGCTTGCATGTGGTTAAGGTCGGCCACGCGCATCACTTCGGTGCCGGCAAATTGATTCGTCGCGACCACGCGCTCGCCTAGCTTGCTATTGAGGACCGTGACAATGCCATCGAGCGGCGAATAGATGGTCGTTTTAGAAAGTTGATCGCGCGCCTGACTCGAGCTGGCTTTCGCGCCTTCGATGCTATGAAGACCCGATTGGTACATGGATTGCGCGGCATCGAAGGTTGTCTGTGCCGTTACCATCTCTGTGAGTGAGATGAGTTTTTTATTGTAAAGATCGATCGCTTGTTTGAGGTCCTGGGAAGACTTATCCATCGAAGCTTTTTGCTGGCCGCTGATTGCTTCCGCGGTACTAATTGCGGCTTGTTGTTGTTCTAGCTGTGCCTTGTAGGAATCCGGCCGAATCTTCATGAGGAGGTCGCCCTTTTTTACTTCCTGGCCATCAATCACCGGCAGCTCGATGATCTCACCCGCGACCTCCGGGGAGATTTTTACCTCCGTCTCCGGCTGCACTTTTCCCGTGGCCGAGACGGTTTCGATGATGGTGCGCCGCACCGCTTTCTCCGTCGTGACTTCGATTGGTTTCTCGCGCTTGCCGCGAATGACCGAGACGATGATGAGAAGCAAAAAGAACCCGACGATGCCGAGAATGATATAAAGCTTGCGCCGCGATTTGCGCTTGCGACGAACGGTAGGAGCTGGCGTAGCGGCTTGATGCATCGGTCTAACGGATAAGGAATATGGATATAACGAGGTCTTTTAGACCTTTGCAACGGCTTTCCCGTTCAGTGCCGCGAGCCGGAGCGTGATCTGCTCGATGGCCCAGAGGGCGTGTTCCGCGATCAGCGGCTCGCGGTCGCGCGCGGCGAGGCGGAGTGCCGGCAGGTCGCTTTCATGGCCCACATTCCCGAGCGCGACGCAGACATTGCGGAGGAAACCGCGCCGTTTCACGCGCTGGATCGGCGAGCCGCGGAAGAGTTCGCGAAAACGCTCATCATCGAGCGCGAGGAAATCGCGCAGCTCCATGCGAGCGACCGCGCTGCGTGCGGCGAAAGCACTCTCGCGCGAGACTTGGGCGAAGCGATTCCACGGACAAGCCTCGAGGCAATCGTCGCAGCCGTAAATGCGATCGCCGATGAGCGGTCGCAGCTCGAGTGGGATGCTGCCTTTTAACTCGATCGTGAGATAGGAAATGCAGCGGCGCGCGTCGAGCCGATGCGGCGCGGTGATGGCGCCGGTCGGGCAGGCGTCGATGCAGCGGGTGCACTTGCCGCAACGATCGGGCTGCGGCGAATCGGGCGGTAACTCAAGCGTGGTGAGAATTTCCGCCAGGAAAAACCAAGTACCGAGGCTGCGGTTGAGCAACATCGTACTCTTGCCCTGCCAGCCGAGACCAGCGGTGGCGGCGAAGTCGCGTTCCAGGATGGGTCCAGTATCGACGTAGCAACGCTGGCTTCCTCCCGCGGTCATGAGAAACTTGTCGAGTTGTTCTAACTTTTTCTCGATGACCTGGTGATAATCATCGCCCCAGGCGTAGCGTGCGACCCGAGTCTTATACTCGTTAGGCAAACTATTTTCACCCTGCCAATAATTCAGCGCCAGCACGATGACCGAACGCGCGCCGGCGAGCACGAGTTGCGGGTCGCCTCGTTTTACCGCCCCGCGCTCGAGCCAACTCATCTCTGCCTGGCCTCCGGCCTCGAGCCAGGCGCGAAACTCCGTGGCATGGGTGGGCGCCGCGGCGGCGGCAATACGGCAGTCGTCGAAACCCAGGAGGCGCGCCTGCCTAACGAGTGCTTCCTTTAGGTCAGCAGCTGATTCGTAACTCATGTCGTATCGCCTGCGCCACTTCCTGATGACTCATGGCCGAGGTATCGATCGCAAGGTCGGCAGCTTCCTGGTAAAGGGCGTGCCGTTGCGCGAACAACGCCGCAATAGTCGCTGCGGGATCGGCGGTATCGAGTAACGGCCGATATTTCCCGCGCGCCAGCCGCTCCTGCAAAACTGCGTGTGTCGCCTGCAACCAAATCACGGTGCCGAGTTCGTGCAGGCGGCGCACGTTCTCTGGCCGCAGGACAATTCCACCGCCGGTCACGATCACTGCCGGATTTGTGCCACCTATACTCGTTAGGGCAGCGCTCTCCGCTTCGCGAAAATATTCTTCGCCCAGTGCAAAAATCTCTGGGATGGACAAGGCTAACTCCTTCGCCACGAGCTCATCCGTATCGTAGCGCGGCCAGCGGAGGTCACGCGCGAGGAGACGTCCGACCGAGGACTTCCCGCAGCCCATGAAGCCGATCAACACAATTGCCGGATGCTCCTTTTGCACCTGCGAATATGCAGTCGCTCAGGTGGGTTGCCAATTGCGCGTCACTTGGATAGCCGCCACGGTTAGCGAGATTTAGGTGAAGCATCGTTCCAAGCAATACGCTTTCGCTTATCAAGCTGGGTGGATAGCTTTGCTAAGAGCGATAAGAGGAAGATCGCATCGCCTTAGTTAGGCCGATAGGATAAGAGAGTTAGCCGTCTGGCTCGGCGCTACTGCTAATGGATGGCAACGCTCCTTCCTACACACGCTAGAAAACCTCATCCGGCAGAGTGCTTTGCCATGCTAACGTTTGCAACGGAAACTGCCTCCCTTTGCGATCGACAATACGACTGTCCGACGAGGAGAGATGGGCCTGGGCGCTCCTCTCTTTGATCTTAGTCGCGGCGACCTATGAGCGGTTTCGTCTGCCGCTCACGCCTTTCTCAAATCCAAATACATCGACCTATCTCAGCCCTGGACTTAGTCAGCTTCTTAGTCATGGCTTCAGACATACCCTGGGTCAGTGCTATCTCTACCCAGCGTTCATCGCGATGCTCCTGTGGTGCACGCAAGATATACGCTGGGTTTGCGGCCTTGGCGTCGTCCGGCCGGGTTGATTTTCTTGTTCTACGCTTACAGTCTGGGGATCAATCTTGGCCACGCGAAGCCAGGGAGGCGACTTAGCCTAACGAGTCTAACAGTTGCTGAAGCTGCGTCAGTTGCTCGGCAAAGTCTGTCTCGCGCAGACGATGCTCGGCGACGACCGGTGCCGGAGCGTTCACGGAGAAGTTTTCGTTTGCCAGTTTTTTTCGCACAGTCACGAGCTCTGCTTCAACTTTAGCGATCTCTTTGCCAAGCCGCTGGCGTTCCGCCGTGAGGTCGATCAACCCTTCGAGGGGTAGGTAAAGCTCTCCCAAAGGAGTGAGGGCGGCAGGTGTGCCTTTGACGGGCTCATATTCATCCGGAAGATCGAGGCGTTCGGCATGCAGCAGGATTCGTAAGACCGCTGCCTCCTCTTCCGGGAGCGGATTTTTTGGCACGAGGACAAAGGCAACGCGCTTGTTGGAAGCAATCTTAAAATCACGGCGCAAACCGCGACCGGCGAGGACGGTTTCATGCTTGGCGCGCGTTTGTTCCTCGTCGTTAGGCGAAAGGCCGTAGTGCTTTTTAAAATCGTCGTCCAGCGGTTGCGGCCAGGGCGAGAATTGAATTGTCGCTCCGCCTTGATCGGCCGGCAGATCCTGGTTGAAGCCCAGACTCTGCCAAAGCTCCTCCGTGATAAAAGGCATGAACGGATGAAACAAACGCAGCGTCTGCCCAAGGACGAAATCAATCACCGCCAGCGTGTTGGTTTTGCGTGGCGTCGGTTCGCCTTCGCCGGGAAATCCGAGCGCGGCTTTGCTCGCCTCCAGATACCAATCGCAATATTCACTCCAGAAGAAGCGGTAAAGCGCCTGCGCGGCTTCGCTGAAATTATATTCCGTCAGAGCTTTGGTGACGGCGCGAATCGCGCCGTCGAGCCGAAGCAAAATCCATTTGTCGTCATTCGCGAGGAGCGCGGGATTTATTTCCGTTTCAGTCTCGCCGCCGTGCAATTGGCGGAGACGCGCCGCGTTCCAAAGCTTGTTCGCGAAGTTGCGGCCCTCTTCGATTTGTTTCTCGTCGAAGCGGATGTCGAGGCCGGCGGGTGCGATGCGCATCAATCCGAAACGCAAGCCGTCGGCGCCGTACTTGCCGATGAGATCGAGCGGGTCGGGAGAGTTGCCTAACGACTTGCTCATCTTGCGGCCCTGCCCGTCGCGGATGAGTCCGGTGAAAAATACATCGCGGAAAGGCGCTTTGCCCGTCCACTCGAGGCCGGCCATAATCATGCGCGCGACCCAGAAGAAAATGATGTCCGGCGCAGTCACGAGATCGCTCGTCGGGTAAAATTTCGCGCGCGTCTTCGCGTCCATCGTCTTGAACGGCCAGAGCCAGCTCGAGAACCAGGTGTCGAGCACATCAGGGTCCTGTGCCCAGCCTTCGCCGGGGGAATCGATCTGAACCAGAAGCATCCCGGAATCGCTCTTGACCTCAGGAAAAAGATCACCGATTTTCACTGCGGAGCCTGGTGCAGGCCAGAGGGCAAAGCTCGCCGCGAGGCGGGCCTCCTCTGGAGACTTTTCACCGCCGGGCTCCTCTTTTTTTAGCTGGACGCTCTGGTGATCATAAAGCTTTCGCTTCGTGTGAAATTCTTTGACGGTAAATTTGATCCGGTAAAAGCCATGACCGCAGAGAAGGGCCGCGCCAAAAATGTGGACGCATTTTATTTCAGCGGCGGGCGGATTGTGCGGCACCGTGGCGAGAAGTCGCGCGTTCCGCAAAAGCCGCGGCAATGACGGCACGAGCTTGATGTTGATCACCCCGACGTTTGAAAAAGCATGGCGCAAACTGGCGGTGACCAGCTCGATAAACCAGCCCGTGTCTTCGTTAGGGAATTCTTGGTTGAGCCAACCGCGACGTCGCGCGAAGTCGAACGCATTGACGCGCAACTCCCGGACGTTCGCGCCGTCGATCTCATTCCACGCTTGCTGTAGGACGGTGATAGTCTTTGCCGCGCCTTTCTCCTCCGTGGGATACCAAACCGGGATGCGATGGCCCCACCAGAGCTGGCGACTGATGCACCAGTCCTGGATATTTTCGAGCCAATGCTGGTAAACAGTTTCCCAGCGCTCAGGACGGAAACGGATCGACTCGTTAGGCCCAACCGCGGCGAGCGCTTCGGAAACTTTCGGATATTTGAGGAACCATTGCTCGCTCAGGCGCGGCTCGATCGGGACGCCGGCGCGTTCGCTGAAGCCGACTGTGCTTTCGTGCGGTTCTTCCCTAACGAGAAGTCCGCGCTCGCTCAGCAGCTCGGCGGATTTTTTGCGGGCGACGAAGCGGTCGAGGCCATCCAGCTCCGGCACGGCAGGACAATTGATTTTACCGTTCGGATACAGCACGTCGATAACCGGCAGGTTGTGGCGCTGGCCGATCTCGAAATCTGTTTTGTCGTGCGCCGGCGTGACTTTCAAAACGCCGGTGCCGAACTCAGGGTCGATCGCGTCGTCGCCGATGATCGGGAGCGGTGCGCGATCGAGCGGGCGCCAGGCCTTTTTGCCTAACAATGAGCGATAACGCTCATCGTTAGGGTGAACCGCCAGGCCGACGTCGGCCATAATGGTTTCCGGACGCGTAGTGGCGACTTCGAGGAAACGGCCCGGCTCATCGACCAACTCGTAGCGCACATAATAGAGCGTGCTTTTTTGCGGAGTCGGGATCACTTCCTCATCGGAAAGTGCGGTGAGCGCGACCGGATCCCAGTTCACCATTCGGCGGCCGCGATAGATCAGACCTTTGCGATACAGATCGACGAACGTTTGCTGCACCGCGCGCGAGTAGTTCGCGTCCATGGTGAAACGCTCGCGCGACCAATCGCAGGAACAGCCGAGCCGCTTGAGCTGCTCGATGATGATGCCGCCATGTTTTTCTTTCCACTCCCAGATGCGCCTAACGAACTCTTCACGCCCGAGATCGTGGCGGGTTTTGCCTTCCTCCTTGCGCAATTTTTTCTCGACCACGGTTTGTGTGGCGATGCCCGCGTGATCGAGGCCGGGAAGCCAGAGCACTTCCTGGCCTAACATTCGCGCGCGGCGGGCAAGGATGTCCTGAATGGTGTTGTTCAGGACGTGGCCTAACGTCAGCACGCCGGTGACGTTAGGCGGCGGCATCACAATCGAGTAGGCGGGCTTCGGGGAAGCGGCCTCGGCGCGAAAATCGCCGTGCTCGAGCCAGCGGGCGTACCACTTCGCTTCGACCGCCTGCGGCTCATAGGCCTTGGGAATTTCCGCCATGGGGAGCAATCATCGAAGAGCGCCGGATGATTGCAAAACGAAAACGGCGGTCCGTGTCGTGCTACTTTGCCGCTGATGGAAAAAGTGAGTCTGGACGAAAAATTTGCGGCGTTTTCCGAGCATTGGCGTCCCAAAATTGTCGGAGCGTTGAACGGTCAGGAAGTGAAAGTGGTGAAGTTCCAGGGAGTTTTCCGTGGCATCATCACGAGCGCGAGGACGAGTTATTCCTGGTCTGGCGCGGACGGATGCGAGTGGAGTTTCGGGAGCGCGTGGTCGAGTTGAGCGCGGGCGAATTCGTCGTCGTCCCACGCGGCGTGGAGCATCGGACGGCCGCGGATGCGGAAGCAGAAGTTGTTCTCTTCGAGCCGGCCGCGACGCGCAACACGGGCAGCGCGCAAGAGTCGGAATTCACCGCCCCGGCTGGGATGCGGATTTAGGCGAGTGATGATTCGTTAGGCGTTGCTTCGGCAAATCTATGGCCGACGCAATGAGCGCGATGATGGTATCGCGCGGAAACAGGAATTTCCCGGGCAGATTGGCGCGATATTTGCACTTACGGCTCTGTCGTGAGCGATCTCTCTCCCTCGGCTGATCTGCAGCCTAACAAATCCTTTCGTCTCGCGAGCAAGCTTCTCCTCTGTTTCGGTTTGATCTGCGGGACGTTTCTTGGGATCGGTGGCATCTTCTTTTTCAGTCTGCGCTCGATCGAAAAGCTAAACACGGCCGAGCGTTCTTCGGCCTTGGGCGAGATCAGCGAACTCTATTTGGTCGGTAAGAATCTGGGCCAAATCCAAGCGGAAGTGGTTCGACACGTCGTGGCCTCCGCGCCGGCAGAGTTAAAGCAACACGAGGAACTCATCGCCCAACTAACGCAGGCGAACGAGAGGATCGTGTCGGGCTGGACTGGACCGGCGGAGTCCGGGGAGGGACGGCTCTACGCGAACGTCAAAGAGGCCGAGGTCATTTTCACCCGGCGCACGCAGGAGTTGCTCGCGCTCAGCCGCGTGGACCAGACGGACGGACCGGCGGCGATCGCGCTGCGCATGCAAGCCCCGGCTTATAACGCATTTCGGGAAACCCTGGCGGCGCTGCAGGCTTATGAAGAGGCAGAAGCTCGCACCATCGCGACGACCACGACAACGCAGATCAAGCGAACCGAGGCCGTCGGCGACTCTCTACTCACATTCGGAATGCTGACCGTTTTAGGGACTGCGTGGATGGTCATCCGCATGCTGCGGGCTTTGCGCAAAGATAAACGCAGCCTGCAAATCTCGGTCGCGCAATACGAGCGAGCGGAGCGCGAACGGCAGGAAGGCGAGGCTCGTTATCTGATGCTGTTGGAAAATTCTCCCAACGCCATTCTCGTTCTTTGCGACGACGAAATTGTGCTCATTAATCCAGCCGGACTCGCACTGCTCGGGGCGGAGCGACCGGAACAAATCCTGGGGCATCCTCCGAACGAGATCGTGCATCCGGATGAACGCAGCGAGATAGCGCTTCGGACCCGGCAAGTCGCGGAAGGGAAACAACCTCCGACCGCAGCGCGCAGACTCGTGCGTTTGGACGGCTCAGTGGTCGAGGCCGAATCGACCGTCGTGTCTTTCCTGTACGAAAAGCGGCCGGCACTGCTGCTCATCCTGCGCGATGTCACGCAGGAGCGGTTGCAGGAAAAGCAATTGCGGGCAGCCGAAGAAAATTACCGGTCCATTTTCGACAATGCTCAGGAAGGAATTTTCCAAAACACTCCGGAGGGCAAATATCTTTCGGCCAATCCAGCCTTGGCTCGGATGCTCGGATTCGGCAGTCCCGAGCAGTTGATTCGCGAGCGCAACGACCTCGAAAAGCAGGGCTACGTCGATCCCACTTTGCGCAAGGAATTTCGGGACCGGCTTGAGCGCGAAGGTTTCATCAACAATTACGAATACCAGGTCAAGCGCAGAGATGGCGGCGCGATCTGGGTCTCCGAAAATGTTCGGGTCGTGCGCGATGCTGCCGGTCGGTCGCTCCTCTACGAAGGCAGCGTGCAGGACATCACGGAGCGGAAGCGTGCCGAGGAAGAATTGCGCCGCAGTGTCGAGCGTTTTCGTTCTTTTACCGAGGCCACTTCGCAGATTGTCTGGCAAACGGATCCCGAGGGAAATGTGATCGAAGATCTGCCGAGCTGGCGCGATTTCACCGGCCAAAGCCGCGAGGAGGTTCTGGGCTTTGGCTGGTCCGACTGCATTCATCCGGAAGATCGCGAGCACGTCCTGCAGCATTGGTCGGAATGCAAGCGCGCCCAGGTCCCCTATGAAATCGAATACCGAATGCGCGGAGCTGATGGTGCGTATCGAAACTTTTCCGTGCGCGGTGTGCCCGTGCGCGACGCTCAGGGAGCGACGCGCGAGTGGGTTGGCATCAACGCCGACGTGACGGGCAAAAAACGGGCCGAGAAAGAATTGTTCGAATCACAATTGATGCTTCGGACTGTGCTGGACAACATCCCGCAACGCGTCTTTTGGAAAGACACCAACTGCACGTACCTCGGCTGCAACCGCGCCTTCGCGGGCGATGCCGGTTTCAGCAATTCGCAGTCGATCGTGGGCAAGACGGATTTCGACGCCAGTTGGAGCGAATTCGCGGCGCAGTATCGCGTGGACGACAGGCGCGTCATGGACTCGGGAACTCCCAAATTTGCCTACGAAGAACCGCTACAAAATGCCGCCGGCCGCCGCCTCTGGTTGCGCTCCAACAAAGTCCCGCTGCGCGACACGACCGGAAAAGTGTACGGCATCCTCGGCACCTACGAAGACATCACCGAGAGCCGCCAGGCGGCCGAGCGTATCGAACAGCAGGCGGCGCTACTCGATCTCGCGCACGACGCCATTATGGTGCGTGATCTTCAAGGTCATTTGCTCTTTTGGAGCAAAGGCGCGGAACGCCTCTACGGCTACACCGCGGAGGAAGCTCTCGGGCAAAAGTTGAGCACCCTCTGTCATATCGGCAACAATGATAGTTACGAAAAGGCCAACGCCGCCACCATCGTGCGGGGAGAATGGTTCGGTGAGCTGCAGCAGATGGTGAAAGATGGCAGCATCGTTACCGTCGAAGCGCGGAAAACGCTCGTGCGCGACGAGAAGGGGAATCCCAAGGCCGTTCTCTCGATCAATAACGACATCACCGAGAGAAAGAAAATCGAGGAGCATTTCCTCCGCGCGCAACGCATGGAAAGCATCGGCACCCTGGCCAGCGGCGTCGCGCACGACCTGAATAATATTCTGCTTCCGATCATGATGGCCGCGCCGATCTTGCGCGAAGAAACCGATCCGGCCGAGCGGGATAAGTTTCTCGATATCGTCGAATCGAGCGCGCAACGAGGCGCGGATATCGTGAAACAAGTTCTCACTTTCGCCCGCGGCGCGGTGGGCGACCGGCTTCTCTTAAAGCCGATTTACCTCCTCCAGGAAGTCGCGAAAATCGCGGGCCAGACTTTCCCAAAATCGATCGACCTGAAAACGAGCTTCGACGAAAATATTCGTTCCCTCGAAGCCGACCCCACACAGCTGCATCAGGTCCTGCTCAATCTTTGCATCAACTCCCGCGACGCCATGCCCGAAGGCGGCAAGCTTCGCCTCAGCGCGGAAAATTTCGACGTCGATGCGCACTACGCGAACATGATGCCGGGCGCGACCGCCGGCCCCCACGTCTTGCTGCAAGTGACGGACACCGGCACCGGGATTCCGCCGGATATTCAGCCGAAAATTTTCGATCCCTTTTTCACCACCAAGGACATTGGCCAAGGGACCGGCCTCGGACTTTCCACGGTCGCCGGCATCGTCCGCGGTCACGGCGGTTTTCTGCAATTGGAAAGCGAACCCGGGCATACACGCTTTAAAATCTTCCTGCCTGCCAAAGAGACTGGCCAATCTTCAGGTGACTCGGAAAATGAAGAATCGCTGCCGCGCGGCGACGGCCAAACCATCCTCGTGGTGGATGATGAATTGAGCATTCGCCAGCTCGCGGAATTCGTCCTTGAAGGCAACGGCTACAAAGTGTTGCTGGCCGAAGATGGTCCGACCGCGCTCGCAGTTTTCGCACAACAACCAGGCTTGATCGACATCGTCGTGACCGATCTCGCCATGCCGATGATGGACGGAATCATGCTCGTGCGAACGCTGCGCCGTATCGCGCCGAGGGTGAAAATTATCGTCTCCACTGGCCGCACCGACGAAGCCAAATCGTCGGAGCTCGCCGCCTTCGGGATCGATGGTTACCTGATGAAGCCTTACACCACGCGCACCTTTCTCCATAAGTTGGAGCAAGTGCTGCGCGGCGGCTGGCGCGACGCAGCCTAACGAGTCGCGGCGCGCTGCCACAATGCGCTTGCGAGCGGCGGGCCGCTCCGCTCAAGTTGGCCCACCGTGTCGCCGAACCATGCATCGTCCGAGCCCGCGACCGCGTCCGCGCGCGCCCAGCCGATCGGCGTTTTCGATTCCGGCATCGGCGGACTCACCGTCGTGCGGGCGTTGCGCGATCTTTTGCCTAACGAGAAGATTTATTACCTCGGCGACACGGCCCGTCTGCCCTATGGCGGAAAAAGCGCGGCCACGGTCGAGCGCTACAGCGTCGAGATCACGGCGATGCTTTTGCAGGAGCATTGCAAGACGGTGGTGGTGGCTTGCAACACCGCGTCGGCACTCGCGCTGCCCCGTTTGCAGAAGATCAGTCCGGTCTCAGTGACGGGGGTGATTCGGCCCGGCGCCGAGGCGGCCATGGCGGCGACGCGCAACGGCCACATCGGCATCATCGGCACCCGGGCGACGATCAAAAGCGGCGCCTACGAGCGCGCACTTGAGGCGATCGAGCCGGGCGTGCGCGTGACGGCGCGGGCCTGTCCGCTTTTTGTCCCACTTATCGAAGAAGGCTGGCTCGATGGAGACATCACGGACGGTATCGTTAGGCAATATCTCGCGCCGCTGGTCGCTGAAGGTATCGACACGCTGGTGCTGGGTTGCACGCACTATCCGTTGTTGCGCGAAGCGATCGGGCGTTTTCTCGGACCAGATGTGACGCTGGTCGATTCCGCACAAAATTGCGCTCGGGCGGTGGCGCAGTTGTTGGAAACAGAAGCGCTCTGCGCGGAACCGGGTGCGGAAGGAAAACTACACGTTGCGCTCACCGATCCGCCAGATGCTTTTCTCGAAGTCGCACTGGCCGCGCTCCACCTCGATATCGGAACGGTGCAGTTGCGGCAGGTGATTCATCCCGCAAAAGAAGACATGCCAAACGACGGGCGAGGCGCAGTGGAAAAGCTGTCATCCTGAGCCGCGAAGATGGCGAAGGACCCCCAACTGCCATTTGCGCTTCGCGTTTCGTCGGACCCGGTGATTGCAATTGCGGGGGTCCCTCTCCGCGCTGCGCCGGCTCGGGATGACAACGCGAGTGACGCCGCATTTTACAAGGCGGTGATTTCCGCGCGTTGCTTTTTCGGCAACGATGCGACCACCAGTTCGTACGAGTGATCGATCATCGCGCGTAACTCCGCGACGGGAATACGGCCGCACAACTCGACCGTGTTCCAATGCTTTTTGTTCATGTGATAACCGGGCGTGACCTCATCATAGCGATCGCGTAAATCCAGCGCGCGCTCGGGATCACATTTCAAATTTACCCGCGGCGGTACCGCCTCGAGCGAGGCAAGCGCGAACATTTTCCCCGCGACCTTGAAGACGATTGTGTCCGGGCCAAAAGGCGTGCCTTCTGTGACCGCCGCCTTCGTTAGGCAACGCGCGCGAAAATCTTCCAAGTTCACTACGCAATCGCGAGGAGGAGACGCGCGGGCAGCTCGGCGATGGCGACGCGCTCCTGCTCCATGCTGTCGCGATGACGCAACGTGACGGTGTCGCGCAGCGCGGCATCGCGCTCGCCTAACGACTCGAAATCGATCGTTAGGCAAAACGGCGTGCCCGCTTCATCCTGCCGCCGGTAGCGCCGTCCGATCGCGCCCGTTTCGTCATAAAAAACATTCATCAGCGGACGCAGGAGCGCCTGGACTTGGCGCGCCTTTTCGACCAGAGCGGGCTGATTTTTCAGCAGCGGGAAAACGCCCACCTTGATGGGCGCGATTCGGGGATGAAAGCGCAGCACCGTGCGGGTTTCGCTCTTTCCCTTTTCGTCGGTGACCGTCTCCTCGGCGAAGGCTTCGCACAAAAGCGCGAGCACGGTGCGATCGACACCGGCACTCGGCTCGATCACGTGCGGGATGAAACGCTGTTTCGTTTCCTCGTCGAAATAATCCAGCGGTTTGCCGCTGGCTTTTTGATGCTGCGTGAGGTCGTAGTCGGTGCGGTAGGCGACGCCCTCGAGTTCCTGCCGGCCGAAGGGAAAATCATATTCGATGTCGTAAGTGCCTTTTGAATAAAAGGCCCGATCGGCCTCAGGCACAGTGAGAACGTGCAGCTTCTCGTTAGGCAAACCAATATTTTCGTAAAACCTCAGTCGCTCGTTTTTCCAATATTCGAGCAGCTCGGCGCCCTGTTCGGGGCGGCAGAAATATTCGAGCTCCATCTGCTCGAACTCGCGCGAGCGAAAAATGTAATTGCGCGGATTGATTTCGTTCCGAAAAGCCTTCCCGATTTGTGCGATGCCGAAGGGCAATTTTTTGCGCGAAGTATCGAGCACGTTTTTAAATTGCACGAAAATCGACTGCGCAGTCTCGGGACGAAGATAAGCGATCGAGTCCGGATCGGCCGACGCGCCCATTTGGGTCGAGAACATGAGGTTGAACGGACGGGCTTCAGTTAGATCTTTGCCGCCGCAGTTAGGACACTGCGGAACTCCATTTTTTTCCGGGAGTTGATCGGCGCGCAGACGTACTTTGCACGTCCGGCAGTCGACCATCGGATCGCTGAACGTGTCCTCGTGCCCACTGGCTTTGAGCGCGGCGCGGTGGGTGAGGATTGCGCCGTCGAGGCCGACGACGTCGTCGCGTTCGCGCACCATCACGCGCCACCAATAGTCTTTCAGGTTGCGTTTCAGCTCCACGCCTAACGGGCCGTAATCCCAGACGCCGTTGAGGCCGCCGTAGATTTCGTCCGCCTGGAAAATAAAACCGCGCCGCTTGCAGAGGCTGACGATTTTTTCCATCCGCTGGGATTCCGAGCTCATAAGAAATCGTCCACAGATTTCACCGATTTACACAGATTTAAAAAACTCGGCCGCTGGCCTTCGAAAAATCTGTGAAAATCTGCGAAATCTGTGGACCAGAAATCTTCCGCCTTACTTCGCGACTGTGACCTCGGTCTTCACCGAGTTGGCGATGAAACAATTTTCATGCGCGAAGTGGTGCATCTCATCCAGCTCTTGTTCCGTGGGCTGTTTCTCCCCGGAAAACTTTAGCTTTGGATGCAGCTCGACTTTGGTGATGGCGAGCTTGCCTTCGGCGTTCTTTTCCATGTGGCCGACCGCTTCGTCGCGATATTCCTCGAGCTGGAATTTCTTCTTACACGCCACCGCCAGAAACGTGAGCATGTGGCAGCTCGAGAGCGCCGCCACGAAAGCCTCTTCGGGATCAACATTCTCCGGCGAGCCGAGATAAGCGGGCGCTGCGGTCGCAGTCATTTCATGGCCGCCATCGAAGCTCCACTGATGATCGCGGTTGTAAGTTTTATATTCGAAGTCGGGCGTGGCGCGCTTCCAGGTGAGCGTCATTTTGTGTTCGGACATGCCTTTAAATAGAGGCCGCCTCGCAATTCGCAAGCGCCCGCAATTTCGTCCGCTGTGGAACACTTCTTGCACCAAAAGAGCTGCCTGCCGTCGTGGCGGGCCCGATGACGACCAGCCAATTCCAACTCCTCCTCAACGCCATGCTGCAAAGCGGCGAAGGCGTTTCCGACTGCCTTTTTCTCGTCGGCAAACCGCCGTTGATCGAGCGCTACGGCAAGCTCTACGAACTCCCGCTGGATGCCGCGAGCGCCACGCTCCTGCCCGGGCACACCGACGCGATCGCCGCGCTCCTGATGAACGGAGGCGAGCGTTTGCAAAGTGATCTCGCCGCCACCGGCTCCTGCGACACGAGCTACGCCCTCGAAAACGTGGCGCGCTTCCGGGTGAACATTTACCGGCAGAAAGGCCAGGTCGGCATCGTCATGCGCAGGCTGCAAGCGGAGATACCGACGTTGGAGTCGTTAGGCTTGCCGCCGATTTTCCGCGAAATTACGCGTGAAAAATTTGGGATCGTTTTTGTCACCGGCAGCACCGGGAGCGGCAAGACTACGACGCTGGCGGCGTTGCTGAATGAGATCAATCACACCCAGGATGTGCACATCGTGACGCTGGAGGACCCGATCGAGTTTGCACATCCGCATCTGCGTTCGGCTTTCAGCCAGCGCGAGCTGGGGAAGGATTTTTCCGATTTTGCCAGCGGCCTGCGGGCCGCTCTCCGCCAGGCGCCGAAAGTGATTTTGATCGGCGAAATTCGCGACCGCGAGACGATGGAGATCGCGTTGACCGCTTCCGAAACCGGCCACCTCGTCTTTAGTACACTGCACACGATCAATGCCGGCCAGAGCATCAACCGCATTCTCGGCTTCTTCACCAGCGACGAAGAAAAACAGATCCGCGAACGGCTGGCCGATACGCTGCGCTACATCGTGAGCCAGCGGCTCGTGAGCAAAATCGCGGGCGGCCGTCTGCTCGTCACCGAAATCATGGGAAGCAGCCTGCGCACGCGCGAGACCCTGCTCTACGGCGAGGGCGAGAATCGGACCTTCCAGGAAATCATTGAAGCCGGCTCGACCTTGGGCTGGCACAGCTTCGACCAATCTTTGATGAACGCTTTCGAAGAGGATCTGATCTCGGAAGAGACCGCTCTTCTTTTCTCAACCCACAAAAACAAAATGCGACGCGACCTCGAAATGGCGAAGAAACTCCGCTCTCCCGCGGACGAAGAACCGTCCGGCCTGAAGATCGCGTCCTTCTAGAAAACTATGAAAACACCGGATAACGACGAGTCGGCGCAGCAAGCGCTCCGTCTCGCGCAACTCGAAATCAAAATGCTCCGCGAGCAATTGTACAAGTCGATGCAGGAGGCGCAGGCCGCGCGCGCGGGAGCGGACAAGACTGCCGCGCCAGTCGTGCCGAAAGCGCCGCCGCAAACTCCGGTGGCCGCCACTGCACCATCGCGCGTGATCGATTTCCAACCGGCCACCGCGCCAGTTTCCTCGGGCGATCGACGCGTTCTTTGTGTCGAGGATAGCGCGGCGAATTTTCAGCTCATCGAAAGTATTCTGAGCGATCGGCCGGGAACCGATTTGGTCTGGGCGGACAGTGGAAAAAAAGGCGTCGAGATGGCCAAAGCCAAGAGCCCGGAGCTGGTCCTGCTCGACCTCGATCTGCCCGATATGCACGGCAGCGAAGTGCTCGGGCACTTGCGCGCGGAACCCGCGACGGCGGAGACGCCGGTCATCGTCATCAGCGCCGACGCGACCCCAAGCCAGATCGAGCGCATGCTCGCAGCCGGGGCGCGCGATTACATCACGAAGCCGTTCGAGATTCGGCGTTTTCTCCTGATGTTCGACGAAATTTTTCCCCAACCGGCGACCGGTTAGGCGGGCGCCTCGTTAGGCATCGTTAGGCAAATTCGCGGTTCACCGGGCGATTACGTGCGCGCGATTTGCTCGCGTGTGGCGGCGCGTTACGCTCGTGCCTCGCATGGAAACCTGGCGCGTCGGTCGTTCACTCTCTTTTGGCGCGGCCATTCGTTTGGTGTTGCTGGCGACTCTCGCGGTCACGCTCGTTTTGGGCGGAGTGAAGTTGCGTCGCTACACTTGGGAGCGGACTCGTCACCTGCGTTTCCAGCACGATATCGTGAACGGTTTCTACTGGGGCAGCCGGACCATCGAGGAAGGGCAGGACCTTTTGCCTAACGAGTCACCGGATTCCTGGCGCGCCTTCTTTCGGGGCTACCTCGCGCTCTACGACCGCGTGCAACGCGAGGCCTACGATCAACAATACGATTTGGACTACCCTCCGTTGCGTCTCCTCGCGATGTCGATCTGGACACGCGAAGTGCGACGGAAGTTTCCCGGAGTCGAAGATGGAACGCCGGAATACGTCGAGCCCCTCCTAACGGTGAATCTGGTCTGCGAATTCATCACGGCGGCAGGCGTTTTTTTCATCGTTAGGCTAGGTTTGCGTCGCGCGGGCGGGAGGACCGTTTCCGGAATTCTGCACCGCCTGCCGCCGGCGCGCCGGGCGACGCTTTGCGCTTTGCTCGCAGCGGCTGTGGCTTGGTTGGAACCTTCCATGATTCTCGACGCCCACGGCTGGCCGCAGTGGGATTCCTGGATCCTGCCCTTTTATCTGTTCGCCGCGCTCGCTGCCCTAACGAGACGATGGTTTTGGTGCGGCGCTCTGCTGGCGCTGGGCGCGATGTTTAAAGGACAACTCCTTTTCGTCGCGCCCTTCTTTTTCTTTTGGCCGCTTTGGCAAAAGCGCTGGACTTGTGCTGGCCATTTCCTCGCCGGATTTGGTGCGACCGTCGCCGCAATTGTTTCCCCGTGGCTGTTGCGGAATCCGTCGGCTTGGGCTGCGGAATTGGCCGTCTTGTTGCTCGCGACTGTTCTTCTCCGGAAGAGCCGCAATCGCTGGATTTGGATTGCCGGCATCGCCGCAGTCGCCTCTTTTTTCATCGGTCGATGGGACGGCGGCAGCTTTGCCTGGCTCCAAGTAGGGTTTGTTTACGGCAGCGAACATTATCCGTATCTCTTCATCAGCTCCTGCTACAATCTGCCGTCGCTCATGGCGCATCTCGGCTGGTCGCTCAAGACTCCGTATTGGTCGGCACAAATTGGCAGTCTGCATCTCGCCCTCACCTGGCAATGGACGTTGCGTTTGCTCTATCTCGCCGCTCTCGTTTTTTGCGCGCGCGGCGCGGCCCGGCACGTTCGCCGGCGCGATCCGCGTCTCCTCATCGCGCTGGCCACGCCGTGGCTGCTCATGTTCGCGGTGCTCGGGCAAATGCATGAACGCTACTTAATGTGGGGCGCCGTCCTCAGCGTGCTCGCGCTCGGCGTAAGTCTGCCCCTCAGCCTGCTGCATTTCCTTCTCTCTGCCCTCAGTGCGGCCATGATCGCCGATGTGCTCTTGCTCGATAAGAAACTTCCCTCCACGCTTCAAGCCATCCACTTGCTGGAGCGCGCGCGTCCGCTTGCTTCCTGGTTATTGCTCGCCGCCGTGGCTGTTTACTTCTGGGAAACAGTCTCGCAAAGCAGGCTGCGCTTTCCCTCGCGGCGCCGCAAACGCGTCCCGCGCCCAACGGCTATGCCGGAACTTGCCATCACGGGAGAGCGTGCCTAACGAGTCTAAGTCTTGTAGCCTAACGAGTCTAAGTGTAACGGAGACACCGGGAGGTCGCGCTTCGGGCTCGGCCAAGGCGGCAAAAAAAAAGCGATTTTAGCTGGCCCTCGCAAAACAAAAATTCTTCGGTAAGGTCTCAGCCCTCGGCGGTCTTTTGCGCGATTAGCTCAGTGGTAGAGCGCTTGCTTCACACGCAAGAAGTCGCAGGTTCAAACCCTGCATCGCGCACCACCGCTCAGGCGTTTGCGGGCGCGGAGACACCGGAGGAACGCTTCGAGCGCAGGGCATGGCGGACGAAGTTATTCCCGATCTCCCACATCGGTCCGGGGAACTTGCGGCATTCCGTTAGTGTGGAGTCGATCGCATTGACGAAGAGATCGACCTCGCGTTCGCCGATGATAAGCGGCGGAAGAATCTTGACCACATCCATGGCATGACCCGCCACCTGAGTCAGGATGCGATGCTGGGCTAGCATCTGAGTCACGACCATCTGCGCGAAGAGGACCTTGTCCACCTTGTGCAAAAGCTTCCAGGCCATCTTTAACTTAAACTCGTTAGGTTCATGGAACTCGATGGCGATCATGAGTCCTTTGCCGCGCACTTCCTTGATGAATGAGTGCCTGCCTTTAAGGGCATCGAGACGCTGCACGAGTAACTCTCCCATGCGGGCGGAGTTATCGAGAAGTTTCTCGTCGTCCAGGACTGTAAGAGCCGCGAGTCCGCAGGCCATGGCCAGGTTATTGCGGCCAAAAGTCGTGGAGTGCACGACGCAGCGATCCATCCGACTGAAGGTCTTCTGATATATCTCCCGCCGCGTTACGATCGCGCCACATGGGACATAGCCACCACTTAGAGTCTTAGCGAGAGTGATGATATCAGGTTCCAAGTTCCAATGTTCAAAGCCGAACATTTTACCTGTGCGTCCAAGACCAGTCTGAATCTCGTCGGAAATAAGAAGTGTTCCGTATTTTCGACATAGCTCCTGTGCTTTAACGAAGAAATCTCCACGCGGATAGTTCACGCCTTTCCCTTGCACTGGCTCGATGACGAAGGCTGCGACATCCTTCTTCGCTAACTCGCGTTCGAGAGTAGTTATATCCTCTAAGGCAATACGGCCATCGAACCCTTGCATAAGTGGTCCAAAGCCCTCCGTGAAACTCTCGCAACCCATAAGTGAGAGCGCCCCGAGACTTAGCCCATGAAAAGCGCCGCCTAACGAGAAAACGCGGGGACGTTGCGTGGCGGCGCGGGCGAACTTTAGCGCACCTTCCATCGCTTCCGTGCCAGAGTTACAAAAGAAAACGGCGTCGAGATGTTTCGGCGTTCTTTTCGTTAGGGCTTCTGCCAGGAGTCCGCTCAAAAGCGAGCAATCCATCTGCACCATGTTCGGCAGATCGAGATCGAGCACATCGCGGATGGCCTTCTGCACGGCCGGATGATTGCGTCCTATGTTAAAGACACTGTAGCCGCTTAGGAAATCGAGATAGGCGGCGTTATCCATGTCGTAGAGATAAGCGCCTTCCGCGCGCGCATAGACCTTGTCGAAGCCAATCACGCGCTGCGCCGCGACGAGGGTGCGATTAAGATGCCGCTCGTGCAGTTCGTAGTTCTCCCCGAGACGCGCGGCGATCATTTCCTTCAAATCCAGAGCCATCGGAAAAGCTTGGCGGAAGGAGGCGAAAAAGCAACCAGGACACCCCGCAGCCTAACTTCGTAGCCTAACGATGACGAACACTTCCCGCGGCAATGACATTTTTTGAAACTTGACTCGCACCGTAGCACTCGTTTAGACCAATCCTATGCAAACAATGGATCGTCCCGTGCACTTTCTCCGCTACCTTCTCCTTGCCGTCGTCATGGGCGCGCTGGGTCTGGCTTTCGCCGGATCGACGGCTCTGGCTGATTCTCTTTTCACGGAGAGTTTCGATTATCCGGTGGGACCGCTCGACGGAAATGGCCCGCCTCCTGGCAGCCCGCCCGGGCAGGAGGCCTGGGTCGCACTTGGGGGCGCGCCGCTTGTCCACGCTCCGGGCCTCCGCTTCCGCAAAGTCGCTTCTGCCGGAAATGCCGCCAACCTCGGTGATCGAGGAGGAACTGGGGATACTGCGTCTGCGGGTTTGACACCCGTCGGTACGGATGTCGTCTGGATCGGATTTCTCCTCGCCCAGAATCAAGTTGGCTCTTTCGGTTACGCGATCCTGACTTTTAATGACAGTGTCGGCCCAACCGCCCCGCAATTTGGGGTCATCTTTGGCACGGGCGATCTCTACGGGATCGACGACGGCATTGTGCCGACCACCCGGAGTCTCACGAGCACTGCGGCCGACGGTTCGACGGCTTGGGTAGTGGTTAAGCTCGACTTCACCACGGGCGATCAATCTCTCTTCCTCAACCCATCAAAGTTAGGTGAACCTGCCAATCAGACCGCTCAAGCCCGGCTGCCGATGACACCCGAATTTCAGGCCAGCGGTTTCGATCGGATCGTGCTGAAAGTGGGCTACAACTTCGGCTCCTACACGTTTGATGAAATCCGCGCGGGCACGTCCTTCTCCGATCTCAGGCGGTAGGTGTGCCTTTTGGCCCGACGGAACTGGAGCAATTAAGCGCATCTGGCGTCCCCGGCAGATTGCGTCGCGATCGTTAGGCAAATCGCGTGATCATCTTCCACGATCCACGCTGCGTGGAATATTTCGCTCCGGGTCACCCCGAACGCCCGGAGCGCCTAACGAAAAGCGCGCAACAACTGCGGGCGGCGCATCCAACCTGGGAATGGCGTCAGCCCAAGGAAGCGACCGACATCGATCTGCTGCGCGCTCATAGTCCCGAGCACGTCGAGCGGGTGCTCCACGCGCGCCATGATTTCGATGTGGACACGCCGGCGTACCCGGGAATTTTCGGCCATGCGGCGCGCGCATCGGGCGCCGCGTGTGAGGTCGCGCGGGCATCGTTAGGCGGAGCGCCGGCCTTTAGCTTGATGCGGCCTCCCGGGCATCACGCCACGCGCCAGCAGGCGATGGGCTTTTGCTTTTTCAATCACGTGGCCGTGGCGGCTTTCCATGCCCTCGCGCACGGCGCCGAGCGCGTCGCTATTTGGGATTTCGACGCGCATCACGGCAACGGCACGGAAGCGATCGTCGCCGGCGAGCCCCGCATCGTCTTCGCTTCGATCCACCAATTTCCCGGCTATCCCGGGACGGGCAGCAAGTCGTTAGGCAACATCCACAACTTTACTGTTCGTCCCCATGCCTCGCGTGCCGTTCATCGCGACGCGGTGGAAAAGGCGTTGCGGACGTTGCTCGAATTCCAGCCGGACCTACTGCTCGTCTCGGCGGGCTTCGACGCCTTTCGCGGCGATCCCATCACAGAGATGACTCTGGAGGCGGACGACTTTGCGCAATTTGGAACCTGGCTGCGCGAGACGAAGGTGCCGGCCGGGGCTATCCTGGAAGGCGGTTACAGCAACGAGTTGCCGCAATTGATCGATAGCTTTCTCAGCCATTGGACCGCCTGATTTCGCGCAGGAAAAGATTTGGCAACGGCTTGCGCCACGACGAATAGTTCGGCCTGAAATCGGGCCGTAGCACAGCTTGGTAGTGCGCTTGAATGGGGTTCAAGAGGTCGCTGGTTCGAATCCAGTCGGCCCGATTTCCCCAAGACCCCACCTGACGCATGTTTCATCTTTACGTTCTGCGGAGTTCCAAAACCGGGCGTCGCTACGTTGGTTCGTGCGAGAACATTGAAGCTCGACTGGAACGGCATAACGCGGGTCATTCCAAGGCGACCCGTTCCGGAACCCCCTGGGTTGTGGTGCACGAGGAGAGTTTTCCCAGCCGCGCGGAGGCGGTCAGAAAAGAAAGGCACTTTAAGACCGGGCGAGGTCGTGATGAACTCGAGCGCTTGGGCGTGTAGTGCGGTCGCCGCGGCGACAGGTCGCTGGTTCGAATCCAGTCGGCCCGATTTTCTTTTCGCATGAGCGTCTCTCCCGATCGGGTTAAACCCTTGAACGATCGCGCGCCGCGAGAGGGCGACTTCGTTCTCTATTTGATGCAGCAGTCGCAACGCGCGCAGGATAATGACGCGCTCGAATATGCGGCGGCGCAGGCCAACCGTCGCGACCTTCCTCTCGTCGTTTGCTTTGGCCTAACGAGTTATCCGGAAGCGAATTTGCGCCATTACACCTTCATGCTGGAAGGACTGGCGGAGACCGCGGCGACGCTGCGCCAGCGCCGGATTCAGTTTGTCCTGCAGTTAGGTGAACCGTCTGAGGTTGCGTTGAAAATCGGTCGGCGCGCGGCGTTGATCGTGACCGATCGCGGCTACCTGCGCATCCAAAAGGTGTGGCGCAAGAAGCTCGCAAGCGCGGCGCGCTGCCCGGTCGTAGATGTGGAGAGCGATGTCGTGGTGCCGATCGAAATTGCCTCGGATAAGCAGGAATTCGCGGCCAGGACCTTGCGGCCAAAACTGGAGCGCGTGTTCGAAAAATATCTCGTTAGGCCGCCGAAAACGAAACTCGAAAAAGGTTCGTTAGGCTTGGAACTTGGTGGAGAAGAAATTTCTTCCGCGTTGTTGCGGCGATTGCAGCTCGATGACTCGGTTCCGGCCGTGACGTCATTCTTCCGCGGAGGAACGGGCGCGGCGGAAACGATTTTCCGCCGCTTTCTGCGCGCGCATTTCCGGAACTATCGCGAGCATCGGAATCAGCCGCAGACGAGCGATGTTTCGCATATGAGCAAGTATCTGCACTTTGGCCAAATCTCGCCCGTCTGGCTGGCGCTGGAGGCGCGAAAGCAGAAAAACGCCGGCGCGAAAAACGTCGCCAGCTTCATCGACGAGCTTCTCGTTAGGCGCGAACTCGCCATGAATTTCTGCCACTTCAACGAAGCCTACGACACCTACGGCGCGCTGCCGGAATGGGCGCGGAAGTCGTTAGGCGAACATCGCCGCGACAAGCGCGCGCACGTTTACTCGCGCGCTGAGTTGGAGGCTGGCGCGACTTACGATCCGTATTGGAATGCGGCCATGCGCGAGATGCGCGTGAGCGGCTACATGCACAATTACATGCGTATGTATTGGGGGAAGAAAATCCTCGAATGGTCGCCGTCGCCAGAGGAGGCGCACGCGACTGTGCTGGCGATTAATAACAAGTTTTTTCTCGATGGCCGCGACGCGAATTCATTCGCCAACGTCGGATGGCTTTTCGGTCTACACGATCGCCCCTGGCCGGAGCGCTCGGTGTTTGGCAAGGTCCGCTACATGAACGCCGCGGGCTTGGAGCGGAAGTGCGACATCCGTGCTTATGTGGCGAAGGTCAACGCGCTCTCGGAGTAAACGCGGCGACAGTCCGTCAGCCTAACGAGTAAAGGAGTAGCGTCGAGTGTTGTCATCCCGAGTCGGCGAAGCGCGACGAGGGACCCCACAGTCGCTCTTGGCGGGTCAGCCGCCTAACGACGACAGTCACACCCAAAGCGGAAGGGAATGGCGGAACGGTGGGACGCTTGCGGGGTCCTTCGCTGCGCTCAGGATGACAAGGCGTGCCGCGACGTCGCGGTATGCTCTTGAGCGGCGGATTGCCGATGCCTAACGAGTAAAGGATGGCCGCTCAGTTCCGCGGCTGCAGATCGGCCACGATTTTCTCGAAGCGCGGATCGCCGCGCAACGGATCCCAGGCAGGGTGAAGCTTGAGATAGCCGTAGCTCAGCGTGCTGGGAATGCGCAGGGTGGCAGCGATTTGCTGCAGGGCGAGATCCTTTTCGCCGCACCAGGCGTAGATGAGACCGAGATATTTCATCAGCTCGGCGCCGTCGATGGAGTTCTTCGAGATAGGCAACAACTCGACACCGCGACGGCCTTCACGCATTGCTTCTTCTTTGCGGCCGAGCCCGGCATCGATCAGCCCGAGGACGGTAAAGACCGGACCGTAGTCGGGTTGTTCGCGCGCGGTTTTTTCTTGCTCGGCGCGTGCGGCGAGAAAGGCAGTTTTTGCGGCCGCCGTGTCGCCTCGGGCGCGCGCGGCGAGCGCTTCGCAATACGCGCGCGGAAAATTCAGGTCGGTTGAGATGCCAGTAGCGGGCACGGCGGCGACGGCGCGCGCGACGGCTGCGGCATCGCGTTCGCAAAGGCTTACGTATAGCCATTGATCGGCGACATCGCCAGCCGACTCCGGGTTTTCCGAGAGGAGTGCATGGACGGTCTGGTGCAGCGGTCGTGTATCGGCACGCCATTCCAGTTCAACAAACGCACGGCTGATGCGCGCATCCAAGTCGCGTGGCGTGATCTCGAGTGCGCGATCGAGGGCGGCCGCCATCGCGCCGAATTGGCGGAATTCCTGGTAGCTCGCCGCGATTTGCTGGAGCAGAAACGAGTTGCGCGGGTCGAGCTTGAGCGCGCGTTGCAGGCTGCGCGCGGATTCGGGCCAGAGACCCTGGCGGCGATCGATGTAGCCGGTTAGTTCAAAGGCTTCGGAGTTGTTAGGCAACGCGCGTTCGGTCAGGGCGAGTTCGGCGCGGGCTTTGTTGTAATCGAGATAGCAGCGATAGAGAAAATTAGCTTTCGCGAGGTGCGTCTCGCCCGCCTCGGGACGGAGATGGATGATCGTGTCGAGCGCCTTCTGCGCGAGGGCGAGCCGCGCGGGAGTGCGATCAAAACCAAAAAAGTAAATGTAATCGTGCGCGGCGGCCAACTGGCACCAAGCGAGATAAAATTTAGGATCGCGCGCGATCGCCTGGTCCAGCGCCTGCACGGCTTGCGCCAGCTTTTCGTTGATCTGCGCATTCGCGACGCTGGCGAGCAGCGTTTTGCCGCGGACGTACGATCCGTACGCGATCAGATCTTGCGTCGGACGTTCGTCGAGGGCCGCTTTTTCCTGCGGCGAAATGGCCGCTTGAAGTTGCGCTGCGATCCGCATTACCAGCGCGCTTTGTTTGCTCGAGACAACGTCTATTTTGCGTTCCCAGCTCGTGCTCCAAAGCGTCTCTCCGCGACGAGCGTCGGTGAGTTGGACTGTGATCTCCACTTTGCCGCCTTTGTGTTGCACGGTGCCTTCGAGAAGGTGGCCGGCGCCCAGGCTTTGCGCGATCTCGCGCAGGTTGCGCGGTTGGCCCGGAGTATAGCTCCTGACTGACGTGCGGCTGATCACCCGCAAGTCCGCGATCTTAGCGAGAGCGGTGAGAATATCATCCTGAACTGCGTCGGCGGCGAGAGTGTCGGGCGTCCCATCGCTCAAATCTGCGAAGGGCAAAACCGCGATGCTTTTTTCCGGGAACGATGCCACATAAGCCGACTCCGATGAGACCGGCGCAGTAATCTGCGGAGCGAGCTGGCGCGAAAGAATCCATAAGCCGGACCCAAGACCGACGGCCGTCGCAGTCAAAACGATCGTGGTGAAAACGCGACGGCGCGCGGAGACTCCCGCGAGAGAGTCGGGTGCCTTAATGACCTGCTCGTCGGCGGTGCGAGGCGCGGGCTTTACAGGCTCGACCGCCAGACTTGTAGGCGCGGACATCGTGTCCCGTGAAAGCAGGAGACGTTCCAGAAGGGAGAGCTTCTTTCAGGGCGGACGCTGTTTTCTAGCGGCTGCTAAATTTTTCACTTCAGGCTCGAAAGTAGCTGTGAACGCAAGTTCAAAGTCCGATGTTAAATCTGCGCGATCGCCCCATTCGGCAAAAGCTGATGCTTATGATCATGTTGATCTCGGGCGTAGTGCTTCTGTTTGCGTTCGCCGCGCTCTTTTATTTCCAGGCTTACACTTTGCGGCAGCAATCGGCCCACGAGCTGGCGGTCGTAGGTCAAATGACCGCGCACAATTGCGGCGAGGCCGTGATGTTCAAAGACGAGGAGGCCGCCGCGGAAATTCTCAGTGGCTTGAAGACGATGCCGCAAATCGTGAGTGCCCGTTTGGAGTTGATGGATCGGCAGCGGCTCGCCTTCTTCGGCACGGCGCGAGATGAGAACGACATTAAAACCGCGCGCGCCGCCGCTGGTTTCCAGATTAACGGAAATCGCATTCTTCTCGCCCAGCCTGTGCTGTTGAATGGGAAGCGCGAAGGCACGCTTTATTTGCTGGCCGACCTGCACGCGATGACCTCGCAACTGCTGCGGCTTTTCGGAGGGATCTTCGCGCTTGTTCTAGTCGCGTCGTTGCTTTTTGCCTTCGTTCTTTCGAGTCAATTTCAGCGTTTCATCACCGACCCGATCCTGCGTTTGGCCGGCACCGCGCGGACAGTGGCTAACGATAAAGACTACTCGGTGCGCGCGACGAAAGTGTGCGACGACGAACTGGGCGTGCTAACCGATGCCTTCAACCAGATGCTGGCGCAGATTCAGGCGCAAGACGGCGCGCTGCAAGGTGCCCAGGCGAAACTGCAGGAACAGATCAACGCGCTCCAACGCGAGATCATCGAACGCGAACGCGCGGAAGCGGCGCACGCGCGGCTAGCCGCTATTCTCGAGGCGACACCGGACATCGTCATGAGCGCGGATCCAAACGGAAAGGCGCTTTATTTAAATCACGCCGGCCGCCAGGTGCTTGGGTTTACCAATGGCAAGGACATTCGCCAGCTGCAAACGCTCGACTTCCACCCTGCATGGGCGCGCACAATCATTTCCGACCAAGCGCTGCCGACCGCCGTAAGAGAAGGTTCATGGGCGGGCGAGACCGCCATCCTCAATGGCGCGGGGGAAGAGGTGCACGTTTCGCAGGTGCTGATCGCGCACAAGAACGCGGAGGGCGGCGTGGAATATATGTCCAGTGTGTTGCGCGACATGACCGAGCGCCGGGAAGCCGAAGAGGCGCTGCACGAGTCGCAGCAAAAGCTGCTCGAAACTTCACGTCTCGCTGGCATGGCCGAGGTCGCCACCGGCGTACTGCATAACGTCGGCAACGTCCTCAATAGCGTGAATGTTTCCGCCAGTCTGGTGATCGAAAAACTGCGCCGCTCGAAAGCGCCCAAGCTCGCGCAGGCCGCGGCGCTTCTCACCGGACAAAATGGCAATCTCGCCCATTACCTAACGAACGATCCGAACGGGCAAAAGCTCCCGGGTTACTTGGCGAAACTGGGCGAATTCTTCATCGCGGAAAACGCCGAGCTGCTCGAGGAAGCCGACCAGCTTGGGCGAAATATCGAGCACATTAAAGAGATCGTGGCCATGCAGCAGAGCTACGCCAAGGTCAGCGGCGTTTTTGAGAATCTGCCGGCGCATAGTCTGGTGGACGACGCGATCGCGATGAATGTTTCCGCCTTCGAACGGCACGGCGTTGTGCTCGAACGGAAATTTTCCAGCGTGCCTCCGGTGCGGGTCGATCGGCACAAGGTGTTGCAAATTCTCATCAACCTGCTGCGCAACGCAAAGTACGCGCCGGGCTCGGGCACGGCGCGAGCTTTACTCTTGAACTACCAATCGCATCCGTTAGGCCACCAACATGAACTCTACGTCTTCAACTTCGCAGCCGGAAAATCATCGCATTCTCGTGATCGACGATAACCCGTCGATCCACGAAGATTTTCGCAAAATCCTCAGCCCGTCCGATGCCAAAATGACGGCGGGACTCAACGCCGATGAAGCGGCGCTTTTCGGGGAAACCGCAGAAGTGGCGTCGACGGTGAGCTTCCAGATCGACTCCGCTTTTCAAGGCGAGGAAGGATTGGAGAAAGTCCGCGCCGCTGATGTCAGTGGCCGGCCTTACGCGGTCGCGTTTGTCGATGTGCGCATGCCGCCTGGTTGGGATGGGATCGAAACCATCTCGCGCATCTGGAAGGAATTTCCCGATCTGCAAATGGTCGTTTGCACCGCTTACTCAGATTATTCGTGGGATGAAATTTCGAAGACGATCGGAAACACCGATCAAATGCTCGTGTTCAAAAAGCCGTTCGATAACGTCGAAGTGTTGCAAATGGCGCACGCGCTTTCGCGCAAATGGGAGCTGACCCAGATCGCGCATCGGCAGATGGAGGATCTGGAAAAATTAGTGAACGAGCGCACCGCAGAGTTGCGCGCCGCGAATGAAGAACTCACCAGCGAAGTCGCCGAGCGCTCGATGGCTGAGGTGGCGCTGCGCCATTCGGAGGAACGATTCTCGAAGGCATTCCACGGCAGTCCGCTGCCGATGGCGATCCGGCGGTTGGACATCAGCGGTTACCTCGATGTCAACGCCAGCTTCGTCACACTTCTCGGCGCAACGCGTGAGGAGGCTCTGGCGAATGGCAGTCTGGTTTGGTCCGAGCCAGGGACCGACGCAAAAATCGCCGCCGCACTGACCGACGAACGCGCTATTCGCGAATTACCCGCTTCCATTCTTACTCAAGCTGGCGAAGGGCGCGACGTTCTTGTGACCGCGCAAATTCTCCGGCTGGGTGATTCGCCTTACCAGTTGCTCATTCTCCAGGACATCACCAACCGCACGCGCCTCGAAAACGAATTGCGTCAGGCGCAAAAGATGGAAGCCGTCGGCCGTCTCGCGGCGGGCGTGGCGCACGACTTCAACAACATTCTCACCGTCATTCTCGGCAACACTTCCCTGCAACTGCGCAACCCGGGCCTCGACGAAAAACTCCACACCTCTCTGCAACATGTGGAGCGCGCCGCGGAACGCGCGACGGCCCTGACGCGGCAGCTTCTCGCCTACAGCCGCAAACAAATCATCCAACGCCGGGCGCTCGCGTTGAACGATGTCGTTGAACAAACCGTCGAGATGCTGCGCCGCATCATTGGCGAACACATCGCGCTCGAGATGCAGCTTACCGCCGATCTGCCGCCGATTTTTGCCGATCCCGGAAGTGTCGATCAGGTGATCATGAATCTCGCTTTGAACTCGCGCGACGCGATGTCCGACGGCGGCACGTTGACGGTCGCCACCTACGAGGTCGTGATCGACGAAGAAACCTGCAGGTTTCATCCCGAAGCGCAGCTCGGCAAACATATTTGTCTGGCGGTGCAGGATACCGGGAACGGTATGGACGAAGCCACCGTAGCTCGCATCTTCGAACCTTTTTTTACCACGAAAGGTCCGGGCGAGGGGACTGGCATGGGATTGGCCACCGTCTATGGCGTGCTGAAGCAGCATCGCGGTTGGATCGACGTCGAGAGCGAGCCGCAATGCGGGACGACCATTCGCGCTTACTTCCCGATCAGCCTCGATCGCATCATCACCGAAACGCCAAAGTTGGAGAGCCTAACGACGGCCCGCGTGTCGGCGGGCGACGTCACGATCCTTGTGGTGGAAGATGAAGAAATGTTACGCGAATTCGTCGGGCAGGCGCTCGGCGTTCTTGGCTACCGCGTGCTCACCGCTGCGAACGGACGCGAGGCGCTGAAGGTTTGGTCCCAGCACCGCGACCAAATCGATCTCCTGCTCACGGACGTGGTCATGCCCGAATCATTTTCCGGTCGCCAACTTGCGCATACGCTCATCGTCGAAAAACCAGACCTCAAAGTCATCTTCACCAGCGGCTACAGCGCGGAATTGCTCGGGGAAGATTTCGAGCAGGAAAACCGTCACGGCTTTCTCGCCAAGCCTTATCTGCCGGACCGGCTCGCCGCGACCGTCGCCGAGCATCTGCAAGGACGAACGCACGGATTAAACTGATTTCGCGCGGCGAATTGCGGGGCAGTTCCTTCCAACGTAACCTCCGCGCCTATGTTGAGCGCCGGAATCGTGGGTTTGCCTAACGTTGGTAAATCCACCCTCTTTAACGCCGTCACGCGCACGCGCAAAGCGCAGGCGGCGAACTATCCGTTTTGCACGATCGACCCAAACCTCGGCATCGTCACCGTGCCGGACGAGCGGCTCGGCGTGCTCGCGCAGTTGTCCCATTCACAAAAAATCATCCCGGCCGCGATTGAATTTGTGGACATCGCGGGACTCGTGAAAGGGGCGAGCGCGGGGGAAGGGCTCGGCAACCAATTCTTAAGTCACATCCGCGAAGTCAACGCGATCGTACAGGTCGTTAGGTGCTTCGAAAACGGCGACATCCATCATGTCAGCGGCACGATCGATCCGGTGCGCGACATCGAAGTCATCAACACGGAATTGATCCTGGCAGACTTATACTCGTTAGGCAAACGCCGTGACCGTTTGCAGAAGGAAGTCCGCGCCGGATCGAAGACCGCGAAGGCCGAGTCGGCGCTGATCGAGAAGATGCTCCCACATCTCGATTTAGGAAAACCTGCGATTACCCTCGAGCTGACGGATGAGGAAAAAATTACGGCTCTCGATTTCTTCCTGCTTACTTCCAAGCCCACACTCTTCGCCTGCAACGTCGGCGAGTCGGATCTCGCCGCGATCGCGCAGCAGGACGAAGAGAACGCCGCCTGGCGTCACGTGCGCGCGGTCGAGACCTACGCGAAAAACCATTTCGCCACCGAAGCGGTTGTCATCAGTGCGCAGATCGAGAGCGAGTTAGTCGATCTTGCCGAAGCCGAGGCGCAGGAATATTTGCGCGACTTGGGAGTCGAAAGCAGCGGCGTGGGCGCGCTCATTCGCGCGGTCTATCACTTGTTAGGCCTGCGCATCTACCTGACGACGGGCGAAAAAGAAACCCGTGCCTGGACAATTCACGAAGGCGACAGAGCGCCGGCGGCGGCGGGAGTCATCCATACCGATTTCGAGCGTGGCTTCATCGCCGCGGAAACAGTGCACTACGAAGACTTAGTCTCGTTAGGCAGTTTCGCGAAGGCGCGCGAAGCCGGTAAACTGCGGATCGAAGGGAAGGACTACGTCGTCAAAGACGGCGATGTAGTTGAGTTCCGTTTCAACGTCTAAACGTCGGGGGTCGCTAAGCGCGCCGACTTGTCATCCCGAGCGAAGCGAGGGACCCCGCAAGCGTTATTCGGCGTTGTTATCAATCCAAGCCGAAAACGGCATGCGAGGTCCTTCGCTACGCTCAGGATGACAAGCAAGTTGCGAGGCGGTGAATGACTGGTATGCGAGATTTAACTGCACCCGCGTTATCTTGCACTTAGATCACGCTGAAAACAGGAGCTACTCTGCGAAAAGTAACTTCGGCGCGAAAAGAACCGCCCGCCTATTCCGCAGAGTAAAGAATCCGCCCGCACTGTTCACAGCTCACGATCTCTCTGCCACCCTTCACCCGCACCGCCGTCTGCGTCGTCACTTTCATGTGACATCCAGTGCAGAAATCATGTTCCAACGCGACCACCGCCGCGTCGCCTTTGCTCGAAAACAGGCGATTAAAAAGATCGAGCAAATCTTCATCCACTTTCGCGGCCAAATCCGCGTATTCCTTTTTCAACTCCTCCAATCGTCCACCCAACGCTGACTCTTTGGCAGCCAGGTTCGTGACTTGTCGCGCGATCGATTCTTTCGCAGCCGTGGTTTGCTTTTCTTCCGTCGCCACCTGCGCCTTGAGCTGGTCGGCTTGCTCCATCAACTCCAACTCCTGATCCTCCAGTCCGCTGATCTCTTTCTGATAACGCTCGATCTCGCGGCCCATGGCGGAGAACTCATCATTCTTGCGCGTCTCGTATTGCTGCGTCTTCAGCCGCGCGATGCTGTCGTTGCGCGTGCCGACATCGAGCTCTAGCTTTTTTTTCTCCACCTCAACGGTGCGTCCGCGCTGTTTCAGCGCCTCGAGATGAGCGGCCGCCGCGGCCGCTTGACCATCGAGGGATTTTCGCTCCAGCGGCAAAGTCCGCAGCTCTGCTTCGACTTGCCGAATTTTCTGCGCGCGGTCCTGCAGAATGAGCAATTGCTCCAACTCGACTTGCACGCGCGCACGTTAGGAGCGCGCGGAAGCGGCGTCAATTATCCGCAGCCGATAGGTCCTATAAGACCCATGGGACCTATCAACCCAACCGCCCCAGAACGATGCAGGCGTTTATTCCGCCGAACCCAAACGAGTTACTCAAAACATAATTCACCTTCGCCTCGCGGCCATGTTGCGGCACCACATCGAGATCGCAGGCCGGATCGGGATTCTCCCAATTCAAAGTCGGCGGCAGCCACCCGCGATCGATCACGAGCGCACAAAGCGCCGCCTCGATCGCGCCGGTCGCGCCTAACGGGTGGCCCGTATAAGCCTTGGTCCCGCTCACCGGAATTTCCGCCGCGCGCGCGCCGAAGACTTTCTTGATCGACATCGTCTCGGTGCTGTCGTTGAGCTGGGTGGAACTGGCGTGGGCGTTGATGTAATCGATGTCGTTAGGCGTGAGTTGCGCGTCACTCAGTGCCTGCTGCATCGCGCGGATGCACGACTCGCCGCTGGGCAGAGGCGAGGTCATGTGAAAGGCGTCGTTGTTCAAACTGTAGCCGAGCACTTCCGCGTAGATGTGTGCGCCTCGTGCGCGCGCATGCTCAAGCTCCTCGATGACTAACGACGCCGCGCCTTCACCCATGACAAAACCATCGCGCAGCCGATCGAACGGACGGCATGCTTCCGCCGGATCCCCCGCGTGCTGGCTCATCGTTTTGATGAATGCGAACGCGCCAAAAGTGAGCTGACTCAACGGCGATTCCGCGCCACCCGCAATGATAACGTCGGCGAAATCGTCGCGGATATAACGCAACGCTTCCCCGACCGCGATCGTGCCGCTGGCGCAGCTATTAGAGTTCGTCGTGCCCGCGCCGCGAAAGCCAAACTCGATCGCGATGTTCGTGTGCGCGGAGCCGCCGAAGACTTGCAGCGCGAGCGTCTGATTCACCGCGCGCGATCCTTTTTTCAAAAAATGTGCGTGCTCCGATTCCGCGTTCGCGATTCCGCCCAGCGCCGTCCCGAAGCTCACGCCGACGCGATGCTGCGGCTCTTCGCGCGACCACTTAATGCCCGCGTCGTCGAGCGCGAGTTTGGCCGAGGCCACGGAAAATTGCGCATAACGATCAAGCCGTTTCAGCCGATGTGGCGGGAAGAATTCCTCCGGTTTCCAAGCGGGAATTTCAGCCGCGCAATGCGCGTTGAAGATCGAGCTATCGAAACAAGTGACATGGCGCACGCCGCTTTTTTCCGCGCGCAATCCCTGCCAGAATTCATCGCGCCCGATTCCGACCGCCGTGATCGGACCCAGACCGGTAATAACCGCGCGTCGTTTTGGTTTGGACATCGAATCGTATCCGTTAGGCGCGCGCTTCGAGATGCGCCTTCATCGCGTGCAGGGTTTGGTTTGCAACATGGTGAATGAAGAAATTTCCGATGATCGGCTCCGCGATGGGCGCGAGCGCGGCGATGCGAAAACGCAGGGCGTGCATGATCTCGACCAACACGCCCGACGGAGTTTCTGTGAAAGTCCAGACCACCCGCATACCCCGCGTGAAGGCTTTGAGATGACGAAAACGCAGCTCCATTTTTTCGCGATCGACTTCGAATTCCGAAGTCCAGGAGATGGGAATGCCGGAACGCGTCGCCGCCATTTCAACCACGCTCTGCTTCGGTCCGCGCTCGAGAAAACGAATCCAGCGATAGTGAGGAAGGATGCGCGGCCATGACTCGAGATCCGCTGCCGTCTCGAAAATCGTTAGGCGCGGAGCGTGCATGATAATCGAGTTGCCGGTCTGCATCGGTCGCGCTTCAGAATAAACAGTGCGCGCACCCACGCAATGCAGCGAGCTGGATGCAGGGTCGGAGAATTCGTCACAGGATGGAAAGACGGCCGTCTCGGCGGCATGGGAATTGTGTGCTAAGAGGAGCGAAGTGATATGGCAGGAACATCGGAGCAAAAAATTGTCATCGTCGGAGCGGGAGGGCGACTCGGAGCTGCGCTGGCCCGCGAGTGGCGCGAAGAATTTGGGGTGACGGGCTTCACGCGTGCGCAACTCGATCTGGCCGAGCCTAACGAACTGCGCGCAACGTTAGGCAAGCTGGATTTCGATGTCCTGATCAATGCCGCCGCGCTGACGAATGTCGATTATTGCGAGGAGCATCGCGCTGAGGCGATGCGGATCAATGCGGAGGCGCCGCACGCCTTAGCCGAGATTTGCCGCGAGAAAGACGCGCGTTTCCTGCACGTCAGCACCGACTACGTTTTCGATGGCGAGAAGCGCGAGCCTTACCGCGAAGAGGACACGGCTGAGCCGATCAGTGTTTACGGCGAGTCGAAGCGAGAAGGCGAACGGCTTGTCCTCGACGCCAACGAGCGCGCGCTCGTGCTACGCGTCTCGTGGGTCTTCGGACCCGATCGCCCCAGTTTCGTCGATGCGATTTTGCAAAAGGCTCGGGCGGAAGAAGAAGTCAGTGCCGTGGCGGATAAGTTTTCCACTCCCACTTACACCAAAGACATCGCAGAACTCTTACCGCCGCTCCTGAAGGATTCGTCGGTTAGCGGTCTTCTGCACATGGCTGGTCGCGGCGCATGCAGTTGGCAGCAATACGCGCAATGGGCGCTCGATTGCTGCCACCGCCTCAACATTCCGATGCGTGCGACCAAAGTCGGCGCCTCATCGTTAGGCGAGATGAAGAGCTTCGTCGCGCGCCGGCCGATATACACCGTCCTCGCGACGGAAAAATACGAGCAGCTCACAGGTGCTGCTCCGCGTGACTGGCACGATGCCGTCGCGGATTACGTCCGGGACTATTTTCCTCGTGCCTAACGAATAAAGGTCACCGAACCACGCGATGACGACTGCCAACAAAATCACGCTCGTCCGGATCCTCATGATTCCGGCCTTCGTTCTTATGGCGCTTTATTATGGAGAGAGCATCAAGCGCGGACAGCCGCTGGAATGGCAGCGCTTCACGGCGATTATTATCTTCCTCGTCGCGGCCGCGAGCGATGGGCTCGATGGCTACATTGCGCGTCGTTACAACCAGAAGAGCGCGCTCGGAGTCATTCTCGATCCTATCGCAGACAAAGGCTTGCTCCTAAGTGGCATTATCACACTGAGCATCAGTAACTGGAGCGACGTGGACCCGCAATACGGCCGCTTTCCTACCTGGTTTCCCGTGCTCGTGATTAGTCGCGACGCAGTTATACTTATCGGCAGTGCCGTGCTGCACTTGTTAAACGGCAAGGTCCGCGTGAAGCCGGCTTGGACCGGCAAAGTGGCGACTTTTCTGCAGATGGCAGCCATCGCCTGGGTCATGCTGCAACTTATGTTTATCCCGCTGATCTATGTCGTTGCGGCGGCCGGGCTCTTTACTCTTATCTCCGGTATCATGTATGTCATGGATGGGATTCGTCAGCTCGGAAATCAGGGAGAGAGAAACGAGAGTTAGACTCGTTAGGTATAACTCTTATGACTGATCGCAGTGTAGCAATCGTCGGCCGTCCGAATGTAGGTAAGTCAGCGCTCTTCAACCGCCTGGCCGGTCGTAACATCGCGATTGTGCACGATCAGCCAGGGATTACACGCGACCGTATCTCGGCGCCGAGCAAGCGTGGTGTCACTCCTTTCCTCGTCTGGGACACGGGCGGCATCGGCGGGGCGGGAGAGACAGAGTTGCTCAAAGAAGTTCGCGCCGCCGCTGACACCGCGATGCGCGAGGCGGATGTTATCGTCTTCGTCGTCGATGCGCAGCAGGGACTTACTCCTATCGACCAGGAACTCGCGCGGCTCCTGCGCCGCTCACAGCGCCCGGTTATCCTGGCCGTCAACAAAATCGATCACGCAAACCATGAGAACTTTGATACCGAATTTCAACGTCTCGGTTTCCCCGACCTACTTTCCGTTAGTGCGGCGCACGGCCGCGGGATCGACGCGTTAGTCGAAACGATCGAAGAGCGCCTTCCGCAATTGGCAATTGACGATGGGCAATTGGCAATCCCTCCTCTTTCCCTCGCTCTTGTAGGTCGCCCTAACGTGGGTAAGTCATCGCTCATCAACGCCATCCTGAGCGATCGCCGCACCATCGTGAGTAGCATCCCCGGCACGACGCGCGACGCGGTCGATATTTCCTATCGGCATGGCAAGGATGAGTTCGTCCTCATCGACACCGCCGGTATTCGCGCGCGCGGGAAACATTCTACTTCGGTCGAAGTCTTCAGCGTCATGCGCGCGGAACGAACCATTCGGCGCGCGGACCTTTGCGTGCTCGTGATCGACGCGACGATTGGAGTCACTTCGCAGGATAAAAAAATCGCGGCGCTCATGCAAAAGGCACACAAGCCATCGCTCGTCCTTGTAAATAAATGGGATCTCGTAAAGCCGGAACACGAGGCGAAGAAAACGCTCGCGCGGGTGATCGAAGAGACACGCGAGCGGCTTTTCTTTCTTCCCTTTGCGCCCATTCTCGTCGCCTCGGCGCTGACTGGTGAGAATGTCGAACGGCTCTTCAGCGCAATCCGCAAAGTGAGGCGCGGCGCGCGCGAGCGGCTCAGCACCGGCGTCTTGAATCGCCTGCTGCGCGAGGCCTTCGCCGCCAATCCGCCGCCGCTCTCCGCGAACAAACGCATGAAGCTTTTCTACGCTACTCAAACCCGGAGCGAAAGAGAACAGTCGCTGCCGACGCCGGAGTTCGTCCTTTTCGTCAATGATCCGAAGTTGTTAGGCGAAACCTATGCGCGCTATCTCGAAGCGCAGATCAGAGCGGCGCAGCCTTTTCCCGGGTTGCCGTTGATGTTGAATTTTCGCCCGCGAACGGAGAAGCCGCGCGCGGCGTCGACAGGAACCGAAACTCGCAAGGATTGACTTAAGGCGTTACGCGGAAGCGTCGCGCCGTCGCGCATGTCATCCCGATCCGGCGAAGCGCGGAGAGGGACCCCTCGATGTCATCGAAGCGCTCTTGCCGAACGAAGGTATGGATTGCAGTTGTGGGGTCCCTCTCCGTCCTTCGGCGGATCGGGATGACATCACGCGTTGGTTGCGGCGATCACGCGTGACAACATGGGCGCTCACGAAGAAAGATGAAAGATTTCCGTCCGCAGTTATAGAGCGTCGTCATGCCGGCCCAACTTGCGCTCAAATGCCCATCCTGCCGCAAAGCAGTGGAAGACCCGGCACCGCGCTGCCCGCATTGCCAATTCTCGTTAGAAAAACTCGCGCGACGCTTTGTGCCGTTGCGAAATGACGGGTTGCTCTCTGACTCCACCCGCAGCCTTACCCACGCCGAGCGGCGAAAATTGCGGAGAGTGGTGGGTCTTTTCCGGAGCAAGTTTCCGCAGACGACTTTGTCCCTTTTCCTGGCCGAGCTGCCCGCCGGCAATACGATTACGGAATATGCTTTCTGGCTGGCGAACCGCGAGCGCGGCAGCGCCATGAACGCTACCGTGAAACATAATTTCGAGTTGGTGCTGTTAATCGATATCACTGGTAGCGCCGCGCTTACGGCGGGCTACGGCTTGGAAAAATACCTCGCGGACGAAGACCTGAACGCGGCCTTGCGCGCGGGACGCGCCGCTTTCGCCACCCGCGACTGGGCCACAGGAATAGAGCGCTGCCTCCAGGTCCTCACGGAAAGAATGCGGAGGGCGGTGCGGCTCAACCGTCGAGCGCAAGAGCTGAAGTCGGAGCTGCGCGCATCTGTCCCATGAGTCGTATAAGTCCTTTACTCGTTAGGCTGCTTTTGCTTGCGGCCGCGTTCACGCTGCTCCTCTCCGGAGCGCGCGCGGCCGACCCGCGGCCGGATATCCCTGACAACCGGATTTACGATCCGGATTTCCTCCTGACCAGGGAAGGAACGCGCGAACTCGCCGCCGCGCTCGACAAATTCCACACTCAGACAGGCTGGACAATTTACCTCGCGGTCTTTGGCACTCCGTCGCGGCTCATGGCAGAGACCGCGCAGGATTTGAACGAGGCATGGAATCAAAGCGGCTTCGGCGTCGTCGTCACCTTTCTTCCTCGCTCCGCCGATGTGCGCGTGCTGCCTTCGCCGCAACTCTCACTCGTAACCGGGGGCGAATCGTTAGGCGCCGTTTTTCGCGGAGCGACGCGCCGGGGAGTCGCGCGCGGCGACTACTCGCTCGCGGCGAAGGATGGCGCCGCGGCGCTGATGAAAGATCTGACCGCTCTTCGAACCCAGACCACCAACCAGCCAAAGACGTCGCGGCGGCCTTCGCGACTCTGGCTGCTCATCCTCGCCGCGGCGATCGCGCTGGGCGGCCTCGGTTTTCTTTGGCGAGCCGTGCGCGTCTGGATGTCCGCAAATCTCTTCGATCACAGCTATCGCTTTCCCGTGCCTAACGAGCCAGTGCCGCAACGCTTCGGCGCGCCTCGCTGCGGCGGTTTGATGGCCGCGATTATTTTTCGTGAAGGCTCAAAAGCGGAAGACGTTTAGGAACGCAACTTCCAAGGCGAGCGCTTCCTGGATGGTGCGCCCGAGATGATCACGCAGATCTTCCAGGCGGCGCAGGCGCCGCAGAATTTCCGCGATCGTTAGGCGAGCGGCCGCCGCGGCGGGACCCGCCGCCGCTTCGGGCAGCTCGCGCGCGGCCAATTCGCTCTTCGCGCGCAGGACGTCGCTCCACCACAGGAACAGCGTCTCGACCAGTTGCGTGCGGCGTTGCAGATAAACACTTTCCGTTAGGGCCTTGTAATGATCTTCGCGTCCATCGAGCCAGGCGCCGTCGGTTGTTTGCTTGTAGCGCGCCTCTTCGCTTTTCAACGCGGCCGCATTTTCTTCCTGAATGTCCGCGCGGATTTGCGCGAGCAAACGCTGGAAGCCCTGCGCCATGCGGTAGGCCGCATGCACGCTGCCAGAATTCTTTTCCGTCGCGGTCGTTTCCAGGAGATCGATCAATTCGCGCTCTTCGGCGGAGCGAATGACGTTCGTGGGCGCGGCGAGTTTCAACGTTAGGCAACGCGACAGAATCGTATCGGGTAGCACCTCCGGCATCGCCGTGAGCAAGAGCAACAGGGAATTGTTAGGCGGCTCCTCCAGCGTTTTCAGGAATGCGTTCGCCGCCTGCGGCACCATCCGGTCGGCCTCGGAAATGATCGCGACTTTGCGCCGGCCGGCGCTGGCCCGCATCTGCAGCGCGTGCTCGAGTTGTCGGATCTGCTCGATCACGATGCGGCGCGATTTCGATTCCGGTCCTGCCAGATGAACATCCGTCGCGCTTCCCGCGAAAACGGTTGCAGGTGCGGCGCCATTCACCAACTGCGCGATCTCGGCCGCGAGCGCGCGCTTCCCGCTCCCGGCCACGCCGGCGATGAGGTAAGCGTGCGCGAACCGCTCGCGTTCCTGGGCCTGACGCAAATAAGCGAGCGCGATGGCGGGCGTGAGAGCCATCGTTAGGCGCGATGACCGGCGGGTGACGATTCCTGCACACGGCGCGCGAGCGCATCGAAGCGCGCGGCGATCGTGGCCCAGATTTCCTCTTCGATTTCGGCGATCGTCTGCGCGCCATCGATCAGGCGGACACGATAAGGATCGCGCCGCGCCAGCTCTTGATAGGCGGCGCAGACCGCTTCGTAAAATTCCGGCGGCTGTTGCTCCATGCGGTCGAGCGCGCCCGCGGGCCGGACGCGCCGCAGCACGCGCGCGCGCGCAGTCCCGACATCGACGTCGAGGATAAAAGTAAGATCGGGCCAGCAACGCCCGACCGCGAAAGTGTTGAGATGACCAACCATTTCCTGATCGAGTCGGCGCGCCACGCCCTGATAAACCGTGGTCGAATCCGCAAAGCGATCCGAGAGCACGACCATCCCGCGATCGAGCGCGGGCTCGATTTCCTGCCTAACGAGTTGGCTGCGGCTCGCCTCGAAGAGGAGCAGCTCCGTCTCCGGCGTCATCGCGACATTGACGGGATCGAATTGCAGCAGGTCGCGAATTTTTTCCCCGATCGGAGTGCCGCCGGGCTCGCGCGTCAGAAAAACGGGCACGCCAGCGTTCGTTAGGCGCGCGGCCAGGAGCCGCACCTGGGTCGATTTCCCGCAACCTTCCGACCCTTCGAAAGTGATGAACGGAAAGCGCCGCATGGGGCCGATGTTGAAGCAGATCGCAGCCGTTGTCGAATGGGTTATCGAAGCCGCCGCGGCAGGCAAGCCGATCGCTTCGGTCATGCAGCGCGCTTCTTATTTCGCTCTTGAACCGGTAACACTCAGTGCCAAAATTTCAGCCTCGCTTCTCGGCGGACACGATTCAATTCTGGTCCGATAATAAGCCTCGATGAAACAATATTGGCTCGTGAAGCAGGAACCCGAATCCTACTCGTGGGATGATTTCGTGCGCGATGGCTCGACGAGTTGGACGGGAGTGCGAAATTTTCAGGCGCGCAATAACCTGCGCAAGATGCGCAAGGGCGACGCCGTTTTTTATTATCACAGTGTGAGTGACAAAGCGGTCGTGGGTATCGCGGAAGTAACCAGGGAAGCATTCCCAGACCCCACCGCAGAGGAAGGGGACTGGAGCGCGGTAGAGTTAAAGCCAGTCAAGCCGCTGAAAAAGCCGGTCACTCTCGCCGAGATCAAAGCCGAGGCGAAGTTGCGCGAGATCGCGCTTCTGCGGAATTCGCGGTTATCGGTGCAGCCGTTAGGCAAGACTGAATTCGAGTTAATCTGCCGGTTGTAAGCGGCGTCGAGAATTCGTTAGGGCGGAAACTTTAATAGACAGGATTTACAGGATTGAGAGGATTCTAAAGAAAGAGTCGAAGCGGCTTTCTCTCATCCTGTTAATCCAGTTAATCCTGTCTATTTCCTTTTCGCCTTTACGTTTGTTCGAATCTTCGCCCTTGTTCGTTTACACGCTCTCGCGAGGCTAGGCGCGTGCAACGCGCTCTCGTTGTTTCCCTTCATGACGTCGCCCCGGCAACGCAGCCGCAGGTTGCCGAAATGGTGCGCGAAATCGCGAGCCTCGGCGTGCCGGTCTCATCGCTTCTCGTCGTGCCAGATTACCATCGGCAGGGCCGCTCGATGTTAGACGCTGGGTTCCGCGATTGGTTAGGCGGCCTGCGGGAAAAGGGACACGAAATTGTGCTCCACGGTTTCTTTCATCAGCGTGCGCGTCGGCCTAACGAGTCCGCGCGCGACAAACTGATCACCCGTTTTTATACGGATGATGAAGGCGAATTTTACGATCTGGGTTATGAAGAAGCGCGGGCCTTGATCGAGGAAGGGCAACGCGATTTCGCCACTCACGGCTTTCGCCCGCGCGGTTTCATCGCGCCGGCCTGGCTCCTAAGTGCGGAAGCAGAGAGAGCAGCGATCGACGCCGGGATGACTTATACAACTACGCTGCGGCGGGTGCGGGATTTCGTTGCGCGCCAGGAAATCCACTCACAATCGCTGGTCTATAGTGTGCGCACCAGTTGGCGGCGTGGAGTGAGCCTGGGTTGGAATCGCTGGCACTTCGGCCGCCTAACGAACAATGCGTTGCTCCGACTTAGTCTGCATCCGCCGGATATTTCGCACCCGGAAATCTGGCGCCAGATTCGTGAAATAATCATTGTCGCGCTGGCTGATCGCCGGCCGACTACCTATGCGGCGTGGCTCGAAGATTCCGTCATCCCGAGCGAAGCTGAGGGATCCCGCGGAGTTTCCATGCCGCTCGCGATCGAGAAAAGCCGACGGTGCGACAAGAGCTTCACGGTTGCTCCACGAGATCCCTCGACACCGCTGCGCTCCGCTCGGGATGACACTTCTTCTTTTTCGTCATGAGCCGCTGCGATCTTCATCTTCATTCCAAGTTTAGCGATCGCTCTGAGGATTGGATTTTTCGCCGGCTCGATTTCCCGGATAGCTATTCCGACCCTAACGAACTCCACACCCTGGCCAAGGCAGCCGGGATGGATTTCTTCACCATCACCGATCACGACACGATCGAAGGTTGCCTAACGATCGCGGATCGGCCCGATACTTTTATCAGCGAGCAGGTCACGACTTTTTTTCCGCAAGATCCCTGCAAGATCCATCTTCTCGTTTGGGGTATCAGCGAAACCCAGCACCGCGCCATCGCCGCGGCGCGCGAAAACATTTTCGACCTGAAAAATCTCCTGCAAAGCGAAGAGATCGCGCACGCTGTCGCCCATCCGCTTTATAGCGTGAATGGCAAGCTCACTACTTCGCATTTGGAGCGACTCATCCTGCTCTTCCAACACTTCGAAGGTATCAACGGCTTGCGCGACAAACTTCTCAGCGATCTCACGCAACACCTCCTGAGTCAGCTCACGCGGGAAAAGGTTGAGACTTTCGCGAACCGTCACGATTTAGCGCCCACTCATCCTGAGCCCTGGCGGAAAGTCCTTGTCGGCGGCTCTGATGATCACGGCGGAATGTTTGTCGGTTCGGCCTTTACCGAAACACCGGCGGCGCGCACGCCTAACGAATTCATCGATCAAGTGCGCCGCGGGAATTGCACTGCGCGCGGTGAAGGCGGCACTCCGCTGGCGCTCTCACATGGCTTCTACAATACCCTGGCCAGTTTCATTCAGGATCGGTTCACGGAGAAGCTCGGACCCAGCGCAGGATTAGTGGAGAAAATGTTCTCGCGCTTCATGGAAGGGCTCGATCCCACGGAGTTTACTC
Organism: Chthoniobacterales bacterium; assembly: GCA_013821455.1. Lineage (GTDB taxonomy): Bacteria > Verrucomicrobiota > Verrucomicrobiia > Chthoniobacterales > UBA10450 > Palsa-1392. The sequence goes on along the minus strand of JACDGS010000004.1, from coordinate 20,068 downwards.
TCAAGGAAAAGGCCGGCTTTATCACTCAGGGCGTCTTATCAGGTAAAATTTTTGACTTAGCCAAGCCAGCCAATATCTCTCTTTGGCGCGAGCTTTCGGGATACTTCTCACAGCCGGAAGTAAAAGCCGCGATCGCGCGCGAGACGTCCCAAATCGCTGAACCGGAGCGCCGCACTTTTGTCATGGCCAACGCGGCCTGCGAGCAACTCGCTTTCCGGTGTTTCGAGAAATTTGTCCAGCAGCTCAGTGCCGGGAACGTCCTTGAAAGTGTTTATGCCCTAACGAGTATAGCTCCTATTTTGGTGGTGCTTGCGCCTTATATCTATGCTTTCCACAGTCAGGCCCCTTCGCGCCGCTGGCTGCGCGAGATTTGTCGCGACTTTACCGGCGCGATTCCGCCCGCCTTGCAGAATCGCAAACGGGCCTGGTTCACCGACACCCTGGAAGACGTTAATGGCGTCGCCACCACTATCCGCAAGATGACTGCGGCCGCGGCCGAAGCAGGGGAGGAGTTAGTCGTCGTCACCTCGCGCGGCGAGCTAACCGTCGATGGGATTCCGATCAAGAATTTTCGGCCGATCGGCGAGTTTGAGTTACCTGAGTACGAGTTACAAAAGCTGAGCTTCCCGCCCATCCTACAAATGCTTGATTACGTGCAGCGCGAAGGCTTCTCGGAGGTCATTATCAGCACGCCGGGACCGATAGGTCTTACGGCACTCCTCGCGGCGAAGATGCTCAACCTCGAAACGAGCGGTATCTATCACACCGACTTCCCGCAATACATTCGCATCCTAACGGAAGATAGCTTTCTTGAGAGTCTCGCCTGGAAATACATGCATTGGTTCTACGGCCAATGCGACACACTCTTCGTCAACTCGGAGCAGTACCGGCAGAGCTGGATTGGACGCGGGATCGCCCCGGCGAAAATCAAAATTCTTCCGCGCGGCCTGGACACCGAGCTCTTCACGCCTGGACGAAGCGAGACGAATTACTGGCGGCAATTTGGATGTAACGGCAGCGGCGTGCGCCTTCTTTATGTGGGACGAGTCTCGAAGGAAAAGGATCTCGATGTCTTGGTGCAAGCCTTTCGCCTGTTACGGCAGGAGAAATTGCCGGTGCAGTTATCAGTTGTAGGTCACGGACCCTATTCGAAAACCCTCGCCGAGCAGTTACCCGAAGCCTGTTTCACCGGCTACCTAACGGGTGAAGCACTCGCGAGCGCTTATGCTTCGGCGGATATCTTTGTTTTTCCGAGCACGACCGATACCTTTGGCAACGTTATCATTGAAGCGCAGGCCGCCGGTTTGCCCGCCGTGGTTTCCGATGAAGGCGGCCCGGCGGAGCTTATCCGCGATGGCGAGACCGGCTTCATTACCAAAGCACGCGACGCCGCAGATTTCGCGCGCGGCATTCGCCGTTTGGTAGAGGATGAAGAGTTGCGCCGCCAGATGCAAACCGCGGCGCGCAGGAGTGTGCAGGATCGAAGCTGGCCAAATGCCTTTTCCAAATTTTGGGAGATGACAAATATAGCCTAACGAATAAAGGTCTGATTTGCATTTATGTCCATTTGCATTCTCATCACTGGCGGCACCTTCGATAAGGAATACAACGAACGCACGGGCGAGTTATTCTTTAAGGACACTCACATCCAGGAGATGCTCCAACGCGGGCGCTCGCGCGTGCCGGTGAAGATCAGCACGGTGATGATGATCGATAGTCTTAAGATGACGGACGCCGATCGCGCTCTCATCGTGCAAAATTGTCTTCAATCCGCAGAAGACCGCATCGTCATTACTCACGGCACCGATACGATGACTGACACCGCCGGCGCGATTGCGCGCGACGTTTCGGATAAAACAGTGGTCCTGACTGGGGCTATGATCCCCTGGGCTTTTGGTAGCTCCGATGGACTCTTCAACCTCGGGAGCGCGCTCTCCTTCGCGCAAGTATTGCCCGTCGGCGTCTATGTCGCCATGAATGGCAAATGTTTCCCCTGGGATCGCGTGCGAAAAAATCGCGAGCGCGGTGAGTTTGAAGAGTTACCAGTTCCTTAGGAATTAGCCGCCATGTCCGGCGCCGCCACCGCCACTAGGGGTGCCGGTTCCGTTGCTGCCCGAGTTCGAGGGAGTCGCCGGTCCAGCGCCGCCGGCGCCTGAAGGCGAGCCGTTGCTCTGGTTGGCGCAACTGGCCAAAGCCAGAGTCGCGGAGGCTAAAAGAGTAAGCAGGAGAAGATATCTTTTCATTAATTGCTATTCGGTCCTCGCCGCAATAGCGCGTCTATAACTTTATAAGTCTCTGATAACTATCCCTCTTCTTCTAGCCCGTCTTGCTCTCATAACTACTGAGTTATGGCTTGAAGAGGTTGATAGCTCATAACCGTACACGATCATGTTGGACACTAATGAACGATACGAACAACCTTGGCGGCACCTTTACATTACCCGACACGACAATAAACCTGCAACGCATTGGTTATGGCGCGATGCAACTCGCGGGCAAAGGTGTCTGGGGACCGCCGAAGGATCATGATGCGGCCATCGCTGTCCTTCGGACGGCGGTCGAGCTTGGAATCAATCATATCGATACGAGTGATTTCTACGGCCCGCATATCACTAATCAAATCATTCGTGAGGCTTTGCATCCTTACCCTAACGATCTAACTATCGCAACTAAGGTTGGATATCGCCGGCCACCGGATAAGTCATGGCAGATCGCGCGCTCGCCCGAGGACCTAAGAAATGCCGTGCGCGATAACTTGCGCAATCTCGGCCTTGACTCACTCGCCGTCGTCAACCTCCGGCTGGGAGACGCCAAGGGACCAAAGGATGAGTCTCTCGAGGAGCCGCTCAAGGCATTGCTGGATCTGCAGCAGGAAGGACTCATTCGTCATCTGGGTTTAAGTCGTATTACAGCCTCACAATTCAAGGAAGCTGTCGCGATGGCTAAGATCGTTTGCGTCCAGAACGAGTACAATTTGGCACACCGTAAAGATGATAGTCTTATCGATGAACTGGCCCGCGCAGGAGTTGCCTATACGCCTTTCTTCCCGCTGGGCGGTTTCACACCTTTGCAGTCGTCGAAACTCGCCGATGCGGCCAATGGCCTTGCTGCGACTCCGATGCAAGTTGCGCTTGCGTGGCTCTTACAGAGGTCTCCGAACATTCTTCTTATCCCTGGCACTTCGTCGGTGGAGCACCTGCGCGAAAATGTGAATGCCGCCAAGCTCGCGCTCCCTTCGGAGACAATCGCCGAACTCGATACCATCGGCGCGAAAAAGTCCTGACCGCTCTCCGCGCCGTCCTATGACTCTGGTCTTAGTCGGTAGGATATTCGATCTTTACTATCTTAGCCGAAGCATTCGCAGGCAAGGCTACGCTATCTCCTAGCTTGGCCGCGAGTAACTCTCTTCCCAAGGGCGAAATCCAACTTACGGTATCGGAGTCGAGAGCCAATTCGTCCACTCCGACGATCAGGAAGGTCGTCAGTTGCCCGCGCGTGTCGCGCAGAGTTACTCTCGCGCCGAAACCTACCTCGTTCCCTGGCTCCTCAGGTGGAGTAACAACGGACGCTGACTTAAGCGTCTCTTCCAGCTGTGCGATCTTTTCCTCGTCCTTGTCGTTCGCGCGCCGCAAATTTTCTAACTGGTCTCTTAGTCGCTTCGCGCCGCGTGCCGTGATATAATTCGTCGCGCCCGGCGGCAGCCCCGCGGCTGATCGGGCACGGCCTGACCGCTCGGGTGGATCGATGTCTTCCTTGGTAAACGCTTTGCTCATCTCCTACGCAAAAGATAAACGAGACCACGGGCACCTGCGGTCGCTCCTACATATCCGCGCGCTTGATAGGAAAGCTTCATGTCGCCTAAGTGCATCCTCCGTTGCAAACCCGGACTGTGGAATTTTGAAACACGCTGCGAGACGCTTGCGCCCCGTATCACTCGAAGCGCCGAGTAGTGAATCTGGGGAGCGCACGCGCCTCGCGTGCTGGTTTCGGCGCCCTCGCCGAAACCAACTTCCGCGCGAAGGACTTGTGGCCGCTTCTCGCGGAAAGCAAGTTCGCGATGGCGAGGGCGCCATCGCCCGCACGCGAGGCGCGTGCGCTCCCCGGGACCCTGAAGATCCTTCGGCACTCACATTTCATGCGCTACATGGCACTTGTGAGTGGCTAGCATTTCCGCCCGGCTATCTCCCAAACTTACCTGTCATCCCGAGCGGAGCGCAGCGGAGTCGAGGGATCCCGTGAAATGGCCAAGTCGCTCCGGCTCCTATTCTTCCAGCTCACCCAACGGGATCCTTCGACTGCGCCTTCAGCTCCGCTCGGGATGACACGCGTGTTCATGTGATAGGCTCCAAAAACCGGGAATGAATGTTACATGTTCTCGTTAGTCGAAAGTTGCATGTCTGATGACCTCATTCCCGACGCTACGCCCAGCCGCCTTCCTCGCCGGACGCGTTATCGCGGCAAAAACCCGCGCGGTTTCGCGGAGAAATACAAGGAACACCAGCCCGAGCGATACGCCGACACGATTGCCAAAGTGCTCGCGGCCGGTAAGACGCCTGCGGGCTCCCATCGGCCAGTCATGGTGGCGGAAGTCCTGGCTGCTCTTGCGCCGAAGCCTGGCGAAATCGCGGTCGATGCCACACTCGGCTACGGCGGCCACGCGCAGGAGATTCTGCCTCTGCTGCAACCAGGTGGACGGTTACTTGGCCTCGACGCCGACCCGCTCGCGTTGCCGAAAACGGTCGCACGCTTATACTCGTTAGGCTTCGATGAGACTATGTTCGTCGCCGAGCGGAGCAACTTCGCCGGCTTACCTCAACTCCTCGCGCGCATGGGAATTCCTGGCGTCGATCTTATCCTGGCCGACCTCGGAGTCTCTTCGATGCAGCTCGACGATCCTATGCGCGGCTTCTCGTTCAAGCACGAGGGGCCGCTCGATTTGCGGATGAATCCAGAACGCGGCGCGCCGGCTTCTGTCCTTTTGCAAAAGCTATCCCCAGCTAAGCTGGCGCGTCTCTTACTTGAGAACGCCGATGAATCGAATCCCGCGTTGGCGCTAAGTCTCGCGGGAAAGAGTTTTCCTACTACTCGGATGCTCGCCGATACAGTTCGCGCCGCGTCGGCGCGCCAGTCAGAGGAAGCGCGCGACTTGGTGGTGCGTCGGGTATTTCAAGCGCTCCGCATCGAGGTGAACGATGAGTTCTCCGCCTTGGAGACTTTCCTGCGTAATCTCCCGCAATGTCTAAACTCGGGTGGTCGCGCGGTGATACTTACTTTTCATTCAGGCGAAGATCGCCGGGTGAAGAAGGCGTTTTCGGCCGGCCTTCGTGCAGGGGACTACGCGGAGGTTGCGCGCGAAGTCGTCAGGCCGAGTGGGGAGGAATGTCGTGCTAATCCACGCGCCAGTTCCGCGAAACTGCGATGGGCGCGACGTGCATGAAGGACGCGTCAATTCTCCGGGCGATCTCACAACCAGAGAGAGCATGTCATCCCGAGCAGAGCGAGGGACCCCGCAAGCGTTTATGGACCCTGCGTTTCCAAGTAACGCCGAGGGACGCTTGCGAGGTCTTTCGCCTCGCTTCGCCGGCTCGGGATGACAACACGTCACTTATGAGATGGGTTAAGACATGAAAACGTTGCTTAAACTAACAGCTATCCTTTTCTCGTTAGGTATCCCTGTCTCGCAGGTGCGGGCGCATGAGACATGGCTGGCGCCCTCCAGTGACGCTCTTACTCCAGGTGAGCAGGTGGATTTGAACCTAACGAGTGGGATGAAGTTTCCGGTGCTCGAATATGCGATCAAACCGGAGCGCGTCGCGCTCGCGCGCTATCGTCTCGGCACGGTGGAAGACGCGCTGGCTACACCCAGCCGCGGCAAAACCGCGCTTCACTTCCGTCAGACCTTTCCCAAGCCAGGATTGGTCGTGGCGTGGGTGAGGCTCTTGCCAAAGACTCTCGAGCTGAGCCCGGACAAAGTAGCGGAATACTTCGAGGAGATCGACGCGCCGCGCGAGGTGCGCGATCTTTGGGCGAGTTTGCGTGGCAAGGAAAGCTGGAACGAAACCTACACCAAGTGTGCCAAGACATTCCTGCGCTCCGGCGAAGACAAGGGCGGCGATTCATCGAAGAAGCCGGTCGGCTTACCCTTCGAGATCGTTCCCCTAACGAGTATAGGATCGCTGCGTGCGGGTCAGAGCGCCGATTTTCAGCTTTTGGAGAACGGAGCACCGCTGGCGCATATCGCAGTGGGCCGGATAAGCGCGGGCGATCCTCGGGCTTTTTTCCTGACTGACGCAAATGGTCGGGTCAATATCCCCTTCGCCCGTTCCGGGAGGACGCTCCTTCTTGCCGTTCATCTCCAGCGGGCAGGGAACGGGCCGGGATGGCGGAGCAATTTTACTACTCTAACGCTGAAGGTCGCTAACGAACATTAGTCTAAGCTTGGCGCGTTGGAGGGAGAGCTTCCCGGCCGATAAATGGTGCTGGCAAAGGCTTCTAATCCTTGTAACAATCACGTAAACAAATTGAAAGGCACTTATGTTTGATACAGGAACGACCGGTTTCATGCTCCTCGCGACCAGCCTCGTCATGCTCATGACGCCCGGCCTCGCATTCTTCTACGGCGGGCTCGCGGGGAAGCGAAACATTCTTGGCATCATGATCCAGAGTTTTGTTTCCATGGGGATAACCACCATCATGTGGTTCATCTGCGGTTACTCGCTCTGCTTCAGTGGCGACTCGTTAGGCGGGCTCATCGGTAACCTCGACAAGGCTTTCATGCACGGTGTCGATTTGAATTCGCCCTTTCCCGGCAATCATAAGCTGCCGGAGTTCGTCTTTATGGCTTACCAGATGATGTTTGCCATTATTACTCCCGCGCTGATCACGGGTGCGTTTGTTAACCGAGTTACTTTTAAGGCCTATCTCTTCTTTCTTATCCTTTGGCAGTTGCTCGTCTATTATCCCTTCGCGCACATGGTGTGGGGTGGCGGGTTACTCGCACAGCACGGGGTGCTAGATTTTGCTGGCGGCATTGTGGTCCATGCAACGGCTGGTTTCGCCGCGCTTGCCTCTGTATTCTATGTCGGTCGCCGGCGCGATCGTGAGTCTCCGCCGAATAGCGTCCCACTGATAGCTATCGGGACCGGTCTTCTATGGTTCGGCTGGTATGGGTTTAATGCTGGGAGTGAGCTAGACGTCAATGCTATTACTGGCCTCGCGTTCTTGAATACCGACGTGGCTGCTTCGTTCGCGGCTATCGTCTGGCTGGTCATTGAATGGAGTGTGCAGCGCAGACCTAAGTTTGTCGGACTTCTTACGGGCGCGGTCGCGGGCCTGGCGACGATCACACCGGCGGCAGGTTTTGTTTCGTTACCTTCGGCGGCTCTCATTGGCATCGCCGCGGGAGTCGTCTGCTATCTCGCGGTGCACTTAAAGAACAAGCTGGGTTGGGATGACGCGTTGGATGTGTGGGGCGTGCACGGAATAGGTGGTGCGCTCGGCGTTATCCTACTCGGAGTCTTTGCCTCTAAAGCGATGAACGCCGGTGGCGCTGATGGGTTGCTAAAGGGAGGAAGTCATTTCTTTCTCATTCAATGTGCGGCTGTCATCGGCGCGTCGCTTTATGCCTTTCTTTTCACTTACGTCATGCTCGCACTGATCAATGTCTTCGCGCGTGTGAAGGTTTCGGAAGAGGAAGAAGACCTGGGATTGGATGCGTCGCTCCACGGCGAGCAAGCCTACGATGCCGGGACGTTGTGAAATTCCGCTCCGTCTTCCTGCGCGCGGCTCAGTAAGTCTCGCGCGCGGAAAGTAAGCGCATCCGGGTGCTCAGGCGCCGGCGAAAATGCGGCGCCCGCTGTGGATTCTATTAATCAAAATCAGCCGGAAGATAACCGCGCCGACCTCAGCGCTAACGAAGCGGTCGCGAAGATCAAAGAGTTAGTCGAGAGCGCAGACCTGTTTTTCTCTACCACAGCGAAGAGCAGCGAATCGGATGATTCCATCGAAGGAAAACTGGCAGTTAGTTAGGTGATAGGACGGGATTGCCTTGTGCGAGGAGCTTCGCGACGTTAGGTCGTGGATGCTGAGGCTTCGACTCTTGATCATTATGCGACGCTAGGTCTTGCTCGTAGTTGTAGGTCAAGCGAGATAAGGAATGCCTATCGCGTTTTGGCGAAGCGTTATCATCCGGACTTAAACCGTAACGATAATGAAGCGCAGGTGCGCATTCAGGCGCTGAACGCGGCCTACGAAATCCTGAGCGATCCTGCTCGCCGCCGCGCTTACGACCGAGAAATCGATCTTGCCAGCCAACTAACCGCGCCTCGACGCGGCGCGAAAATCGAAAATGATATCGTCCAGGAAGTCAGGTTGCGGATCGAAGACTTTCTTCGCGGAACGCAGATAGAAGTAAGAGTCAACGATCCCGCGCAAGATGGTGGACGCGAGACTTATCGAGTGACGCTCCCAGCGATGACTCCTCCCGGGACGCGACTTCGGGTGGCACGCCAGACAAATGGCTTCGTGAAGTTACGCTTAAAGGTTCTACCGGGTTTTCGTTTCAAGGTGCAAGGCTCGGATCTTCGCACCGATCTGCATATAAGTGCCCGGCGCGCCGAGACGGGCGGAATGGAAACGATCGAAGGTCCTACCGGGAACAGACTCAGCCTGACTATTCCCAAGCGTGTCAAACGAGGCGAGATGCTGCGTGTCACTGGCCAGGGAATCCCAAAGCCGCGCGGCGGTCGCGGCGACCTGCTTGTTCGTATCACCTATCGTCCGGAAGTGCGCGTGACAACTTCTCGTTAGTTCATTTGGGACTGCCGGTAAGAACATCCTCGCGGCGGCTGCGCGACAGGTCTCACGACCGGTTGTAAAAAAAGACTTTGGTGCCCGGACCGGAAGAACGTCATGCCAAATCGCCGCCCGATAGTGGCGAAGTTTGTGTCGGACGCACCGTACACTGGTGCTCGAACATACGTGACTCACGTATAGCATCTCGAAGCGATGGCGCGCGAAGAGTTATGCGACCATTATGACTAATTCAGTCTTTACCGCTTTTCCAAATATGCATGACGGCGTAACTCCGCCACGGCCGCCAGGCTTGAGATATTTCTTCCGCCTCCTTCGCGCTAACGCCGCCGAGATTATTGCGCACGGCAATGTCTTCTTTAGGGAAAGCATCGGGCCAGCGCAAGGCTCGCATGGCGATGTAATGCGCGGTCCATGGGCCGATGCCGGGTAAGGCGGCGAGTCGGCGGATATCGGTTTCCGGATCGGCGTCGAGTTTTAGTAAGCCGGATTCAAAGGCTCGTGACAGGGCTATGATACTCTTGGCACGCGCGCTCACGATGCCGAGCCGGGCGATATCGCTGGTGGTGGCTTTAGCGATGCGGCTCGCGAGAGGAGTTAGTCGCGTCAGCTCCGGAAATGGTGTCGTGATCTTTTCTCCGAAGCGCTCAGCGAAACGGCCCGCGATCGTCGTAGCGGCTTTGACAGTTATCTGCTGTCCGAGGATGGCGCGGGTCGCCATCTCGAAACCATCGAAGGCCCCGGGCACGCGCAGTCCTGGGTAAGTGGTTACGCTTTTCCTAAGTCTCTTATCCTTTAACAAGTGTGCCGCGATCAGATCCGGGCGCGCGGTAAGATCGAAGAGGTTGCGCAGTCGGCCTAACAAAGCGGGCAGGACCGGCGCGAGGGTGTGAGTGAATTCGACCATGAGTGACTTTTTCGCCGGGGCATGTGTGATTCTGATCCAACCCTTATATCTCCCTAGCTCTACCGTCCGCGCATAACTCTCTTCGTTCACAAATTCTACATCCGTCACCATACGCGCGTGCAGGAATTTCAAGATCTCCTCCCAATCGTAGGGTGGCCGATAACTCAGTTGCAGAGTCGAGGTCACGGCTGCGTCGACTTTCGCGGAATGCTCCGCGACTTGTTTGCGCAGGCGGGTCGGTGGCATGCGATATTGCGTGCCGAAGGCGTCGTTGAAGCGGCGTAGACTGGAAAAGCCGCTGGCAAAGGCAATCTCAATTACCGGCAATCTAGTTTCGGTTAGTAATTGCTTCGCCAGAAGCAGGCGCCGGGTTTGCATTAGCTCGATCGGCGAGACGCCGAGCTCCTTTTGCACGATGCGCCGCAACTGGCGGGAGCTGATCGTAAATTGCGCCGCAACTTCTTCCAGGCCCGCGCCGTCGTCGATCAGGCCCTCGTCGATTCGGCGACTCATCAAATGCGCGATGCGATGCGCCTGATCGACCGGGGCGTGGCCCGGCGCCAGTTCGGGCCGGCAACGCAGACACGGACGGAAGCGCGCTTTCTCCGCGGCCTCGGCGCTCCGAAAAAAGCGGCAGTTCTTGAGCTGTGGCGTCTTCGCCGGACAGATAGGACGACAGTAGATGCCAGTCGAAGTGACCCCGACGAAAAAGACACCGTCAAAGCGTGGGTCGTGGGACTTGAGCGCTCGGTAGGCGGCTTGATCTTCAGTTAGGTTTCGCATTGGTTAATGACTACGGTAAACCCAGCCTTCGCCGGATACTCGCCATTTTCGGACACAGGAATATTTTTTATCTCCATGTCCGAAAATGGCCAGCGCTTTTCTTTTTCCGGACCAGAATTGCTTCCATGAAGACAAAGCAAAAGAATCGGACAACCTATTCGTATAGGACGATGCAATCGCCGGTGGGGCTGCTAAAACTGGTCGCCGGCGATCGCGGTTTGGCCGCGATTCTATGGGAGAATGACGATCCAAAAAGGGTCCGACTCAACTCCCTGGTCGAGGACAAAACCCATCCCGTACTTCTCGAAGCGGAAAAGCAGCTCAAAGGTTACTTCGACGGAAATCGCGAACGGTTTTCTTTGCCGTTCGATTTCGCCGGCACCGAATTTCAGAGGAGTGTCTGGCAGGCCCTAACGACGATTCCTTTTGGGGAAACGCGCAGCTATGGAGAGATCGCCCGGCAGATCGGCCGTCCCAAAGCGGTGCGCGCGGTCGGGGCGGCGAATGGGAAGAATCCTATCTCTATCATGGTCCCGTGTCATCGTGTGATCGGGTCCAAAGGCGGACTCACCGGATTCGCGGGCGGATTGGAAACTAAGGAATCTCTGTTAGAGCTCGAGTCGAAAAAGCGATCATTCCAAAGCAAGTAGCTGGGTGGTGTAATCCATCTTAGAAGGCGCTTTCGCGGTCATCCCGAGCGGAGCCGACAGGCGAAAGTCGAGGGATCCCGTGGAACTTCCTGGCAGCGTCGCAGCGGATCTTCAAGGAAACTCCACGGGATCCTTCGACTGCGCTGCGCTTCCGCTCAGGATGACTCGCGGGTTTATGAGTGGCTGTAGAGTGGCAGGGGTTCAGGTTATCAGGATTCAATTGCAAATGAGACGGTCTCGTTCGCCGCGCGATGGTTAGACCAAAACTTCTTCCCATCATAGGTGAGGGAGCGGCAGGCGAAAGGAATCGTCGCGAGGTCTTCCACGCGCGGTTCCTTCTCCGCCGGGTCGAGGCGGGCGATGCGCCACTCTTCCGCCTTACCGGGAACATCCTTGTTCTCTTTGCCGCGCAAGACATAGAGCATTCCATCGACAAAGGTGTGACCACATATCTCGGCCCCGATTGCTATCTCGCGCATTATCTTACCATCCGCGCCCAATTGCAGGATGAGTCCCTTATACCACTGACTCAGGTAAAGATGTGCGCCGTCAAAGCTAAGATAGGAGCCGGTAACGTCCGGACACGCGAACAATTTCCTAAATCCATCGCTAACTGTGTAGTCATAGACATAGCGATCATCATTCAATCCTTTGCCGATAGTCAGCCGCCAGCCGTCGTCAGTGGCAACCGCCGCCCAGACGACTCCCGGCGGGTCCAGCTCTTCCACACTTTTCCATCCCTCAGTGTCGATACGCAGAAAGTTGCCCAGGTCGCGCGAGCTCAGCCAAAGTTCCTCGCCTTTCCAAGCCAGTGCCTGCGGAGAAACTACCGGAGCTTTATGCCGCGCCACCACATCGATTTCTTTCATGGACGAACATAGCATTCGCGCAGATTTAAATCTAAGTCCGCTTTTTGCTTGATGACGGCCATCCATCATCCATCACTTGTGCATGAGCTTCATCAATCTGGAACAATTGCCGTTTGTCGGGATGTCACATGAATTCGTCGGTCAAACTCAAGGTGCGCCTTTCTCCGCCTACCTTGTCACGGCAAAGCCCGGGCAAGGCCCGGCTTTGCATACGCATCCGTATGTCGAGGTCGCGTTCACAATCCAAGGCTCGGCCAGGATCACGCTCGGCGACGAGACGCGCGAGGTGAGCGCAGGTGGTATCGTCGTTATTCCCGCCGGTATGCCGCACCGCTTCGTTAATGCCGGCGATGCCACGCTGAAACAAATCGATGTCCACGCGAGCCCGACGTTTATCCAGACAGACCTTGTGTGAGCTGGAAATAAGTCGCGGCGCGCGGGCTCTGTGCGCGCGGCGAAAATGACTAACGGGAACTCGGCGTCGATCTGCCGGTTTGGACCGCCGTATAATCAAGTGGGCAGGTTTGCAGCCCTGCCCTGCCGAAGTGAGCGAACGCACCGGGCAATTTCTTGCGCGAGTGCGTTCGCGACCGGCTTACTGTTACAGCCTGCCCATCACCAGAAGGATGATAAGGACAATAAGGAGCAAGCCGCCGGGTCCGTAGTAGTAGCCGCCGCCCCCATAAGCGCCGCCCCCGAGGGCGAGGATCAAGAGAACGATCAGAATAATACCGAGAGTGCTGATTGCGAGTGTGCGACGAGCTAGTTTCATGACTTGTCACTCTCAGATGCGCGGCGAGGTGTCAACCTAATCCTTTGGGCCCACTCCGCCGCCAGAGATTACGCGCGTTCCGCGAAAAGCTTACGGCACAGGGAAACGGGGTTCTGTGACGGCCTTCGTTCAGCCTCACGGGTCGCCGCTCCGCGTAATTCTTGTCCCGAAGGTAGGAGGACGACCGCAGCTTCGCGACCAGCCGTCGACAGAGGGGAGCCGAAGAGGAAATTCGACCGGCCCTCTTTGGCATTACCGAATTGTAAGGATAAACCCGGTTACGAGCGGGTCGTTTCGTAAGTCCCTCGATAACGGAGTGACCTGGCTCCCGGACGAGCCTTACTCCGACGTTATCAGCCCGCTTCCGCTACAACCGGCTCCCAGCATCGTCTCTATCTATGCTGGCGACTACGACTACGGTTCCTCTCTGCTCACGCAGCATATCCATTCGTGGGTGGACGGTCGCGTGGACCAGGCTGACTTTGGTCAAATAAAGGGTCAAGTATGACTGCCCGTAACCGCGGCGAACTTCCGCGATGATGTCATATCTGACGGAACCATTGCTCGGGACGACGAGACGGAAGTTAAGACCCACAAAGGCCATTCGATTCCGTAGCGCAACGGCTTGGATTGCAGTCCCTCAACCTAGCCTAACGAGTAAAGGACGGTGGGCTTTTAGCCTGGTTTTAAGAGCTAAGCGCGTCTAGGGTGTAGAGTTCGCTTTGCGCGAGGCTGCGTTACGGCGCCTGGCTCATCATCCAAGTTTCGACTTTCTGGAGTGGCGTGTCCCACTCAAAATGATACTCGACAAGCGGAGTCTCCGGTGTTGAAGGTAAGCTCTCACTCCTCTTGGAGAGAGCGTCACACTCATGAATGACTTGGTCCTGGATATTCGTTATGCGCTGCGCGTGCTGTGGAAGTCGCCTGCCTTCACGCTTGTCGCCTTGCTTACTTTGATGCTGGGCATCAGCGCGAACGTCGTCGTCTTCGGAGTCGTCAATGCAGTCCTGCTCCACCCGCTTGACGTAAGCGACCCGCAGAACCTCTATCAGCTTCGCCTCGGGCCGTGGACGAGCTACAAACTGCTGACGACCTCCTATCCGGCGTATCATGACTATCGGCAGCGCAATACCACCTTCAGTGAGATAGCCGGCTATGACGGATACTCTGGCGGAAGACTAAGCTGGGGTAACTCAGTGAAAAGTGTCTCGGGCTATTCAGTCACTGGCAATTATTTTGAAATGCTGGGCGTGCAACCAGAAATAGGCCGCCTCCTCCAGGCAACGGATGAGCATGGCCCGCAGTCAGCGCCCTACATCGTGTTGAGCGATAGTCTATGGCGAAGCGCATTTAACGCCGACCCGCGCGTAGTCGGAACGACTGTACGGCTTAATAAAGATTCCTTCACGGTAGTAGGAGTGGCTCCCGCAAAGTTCCACGGGACGGAAAAATTTGACTGGCCAGACTACTTCATCCCGGTCGTGAACCAATTCGACGCGAAACATCTGGCGGACCGGACGGGGTGGCCTTTGACGGTACTGGGCCGGCTCAAACCAGGCGTGACGTCCCAGCAGGCGGCGGATAACCTCAGTGCCATCGCGACCCAGCTGGCGAAGGAGTATCCGAAGACTGACACCGGAGTGCCACTGCGTCTGGTCCGCTCAGGACTGAACGCGGATAACGGCGATGTTATTCGTGGATTCCTTTATAGCGTAACCGGGCTAGCTCTACTTGTACTCATGGCGGCGTGCGCTAATCTGGCCAGCCTGTTTGCCGCGCGCGCGGCCGATCGCAGCCGGGAGCTGGCGCTTCGTGTCGCCTTGGGAGCGAGCCGCTTTCGACTCGTTAGGCAGCTCATGACCGAGGCGGTCGTCTTATCCCTGATAGGTGGAGCAGCAGGACTAGTAACCGCCGGCTTCTTGTTAGGTATACTGAAGCGGTGGCAGTTTCCCGATAGCCCTCTGGTCTTGAATGTGGATGCGCGGGTCTACCTTGCAGCGTTGGCCTTTACTCTGGTTAGCGCGCTGCTTTTTGGAACGATTCCGGCGAGGCAAGTGTGGCAGAGCTGTCCGTTGCAGGCGATGAAGAGCGGGTCGGCAGATTCCATAACGCTGCGCCGCTTTACCCTGCGCGACCTCTTGTTAGGGACACAGATTGCCATCTGCATGCTGTTAGTTATTGCCTCGCTGGTCGCGGTCCGTGGGATGGTGCGGATGCGGCACGCTCCGCTCGGCTTCCAGCCGCAAAACGTGATGCTGGCCGCAGTGGATTTCAGCTTAGTCGAAGGAGACAACGTGCCGTTCGAGAAAAAGAAAGCGATGCTGGAAGCGGTGCGGAGCATCCCCGGCGTGACGGCGGCGGGCACGGTAAGCCGCACCCCCTTCACTGGTGGTCTACGTGGGGTTCCGGTTTTCCAGCCGGGGACAACTGAGTTCACTCTTAGTAACTCTGTTTTGTCGCCCTATGTGTTTGTCATGTCGCCGGGGTACCTTGAGGCTGCTGCTACGCGGCTGTTAGCTGGCCGGGACGTCTCGTGGCACGACACCGCCACCACTCCCTATGTGGCGATCGTCAACCAAACCTTCGCCCAACAGATGTGGGGCGACATGCCAGCACTCGGGCAACGCTTCATCCTGCAAGGCCATCTGACCCAAGTGATAGGTGTGGCCGAGGACGGCAAGTATCACAACCTGCAAGAGCCGCCCCAGCCGGTAGTCTATCTTTCGTTAACGCAAAACGAGCAAAGCCGCATAGTCGTCGTAGCGCGGTCGAAACGGCCGCAGAACGAGACCGCGCCTGTCCTCGAACGTACCTTGAGCAGTCTCGAGCCAGACGCGCTCGTCACGGTCGAGAGCTGGCTAGACTCGTTAGGCGGCCAGATGTTTCCGGCCCGGGCGTCCGCCCTGGCACTGGGCGTCATGGGCCTGCTTGCGGCCATGTTGGCGGTGACCGGCATCTTCGGCATGGCGGCCTACAATGTGAGCCGGCGAATGAAGGAGCTGAGCATCCGCATAGCGTTAGGCGCGCGCACGAAACACGTCATGAGCGCGGCAGTAGGCCGGCCCATTGTGCTGCTCGGGGTCGGTTCGTTCGTGGGACTGTTGTTAGGCGTCTTCGCCAGCCGGTTACTGGGGCAGATCGTGTATCAGGCGAATCCGCGCGATCCCGTGGTCGTGGTCGGGGCGGTGCTAACGATGGCGCTGCTGGGCCTTGTCGCCTCTGCCATCCCAGCCCTGCGAGCGCTTGCCGTCGATCCATCCAAACTCCTGCGGGCAGAGTGAGACAGGTGTTAGGGATCGCGCTGAGCTGAGCCCCGTTCGCCCCCCGGCGTCTGGCGGAGGAGGCGACTAAAGGGAATTGGTGTGAGTCGTGCGGAACCTAACGAGTAAAGGACTACCGCATCTTATCTCCGCTTTTTCCGAACTTCTACTTTCCAGCAGTGTGCCGATAGGTAGCGAAACCTTGAGTCGCCGAATATCCGGACCGGCCTACCAAGAAAAGATGACTACGGCACAACCGTTAGGGTTAGGTCATTCCCATCTCCGCCTTCATAGCTGACCTGAAAATTATTGCCGTTGACGCTGATCACTCCGCCGTCAGGTAGGTTACTAAAAGTGCCGCTGATTGGATTAGCGCTCGTGTTGCTAATAGCAGTAAAGACCGTTCCGTTTCCCAACGTGCCGGTGCCGCTTCCAAACGGGGAAAAAGCAGCTTCCGGGTCGATGGTTACTCCATTGGAAACTGCTTCATCCGCTGTTTGGGTTCCGGCATCGAAACTCCAGTTGTATGCTCCATTTGAACCGAAAGTGAGTGTGTTTTGCGTGGTCAGAACGCCCTGACCCGACACTCCCGGCGCGAGCAGGGCCCGGCTCGCCTGGCCCGCGCCGATCGTGACCGGGCCGCTAATAATGCCGTTACCGCCGAGAGCGCCGATGTCCACTCGCAACAGACCGGTGCCCGTGGCGGACCCCGCGACGTTATTTACCAGCAGCTTCCCGCCCCTAACGATTGTAGGACCGTCGTAGCCGTTTGCACCCGTTAGAGTAAGCGCGCCTGAGCCGATCTTACCCAGGCGGCCAGAAGAGATGGTGCCGGCAAAGACAGTGCTCAGATTGTTGCTGCCAACGATGAGACTGCCGCCGAAATTAATATCGCGGACAACGGCCATTCCGTCTCCCTCAAGCGACCCGATTATGACCTTGCCATGTCCCGTGTCTCGAGTGGTGGTATCTATTTGGCCATTGCCGAAAACCTCGACTCGCGCCGTCCCGCCGGTTGACGAGTTATAAATCCTAAGCAGGCCGCCGAAATCCTCGCCCGGGCTATCAGCAGCGATCTGCGTCGAATTGCCGACAGTCGAGGTAGCGAGAAAGAGAGTCTCCCCAGGGCCAGCCCCACCTTCGGTTGTCATTGTCGCCTCTTCGGCGGTCGAGGACTCGTAAAACCAGGTTAGGGCCCCAATCGATTGAAAAGCCACCCCGCCCTTGGTGTCGAATGTTGCGTGCCCCGCACTCGATGTGTCCCTAAAGTAAATCTGACCGCCCTCCGCGAGACCAGCGCTACTGGCAATGCTTGTAAAAGTCCCATGGTCCGCGCTCGCGTTGTCCGAGAAGTGGATGAGGCCACCGTAGCCGAACTCGATGGTGCCACCGCTATTTGTAAAGGTGGCGAAACCGGCCGTCGCAGAGTCAGAAAAATCAATTTCGCCTCCGTAGGAAAAATTCGCAATTCCAGGAGGATTAACGAAGGTCACTCCTACACCTGCCGTCGCGGCGTTCGTAAAGGAGACAACTCCCCAGGCTCCGCTCGCGTTGTTCTCGGGCACAAAATTCTGCGTGATCCCCGAATTATTTGTGATGCCTGGCCCGCTCAGAGTTAGCACTACTCCGGGCGACGGTGCGATCGTGTAGGCGCTCGCTCCCGCGCCGAATACGATATTACTCACTTCCACATTCGCTGAGATGGAGATAGCCGTGTGCTGCGATACCGCAAAGGTCGCTGTATCTCCTGGGCCATTCGGGACCGTATTCGGAGTCCAATTCGTGGCCGTATTCCAGTCACCACTGGCAGCATTTGACTTCCAAGTCGCGCTACCGGCGCGAGATAACGGACATGTCCCGATAAGCAACCATGTGACTAGAAGCGCGGAATTGAATTTGCTCATGCTGGTTTATGCGCTGGACGAAAATACAAGTCAATCTTTTTGCCGATCGCCTTCAACCTGTCGCCGACACGGCTGGGGTCGACATTCGGGAGTCAGAGCTGCCTTATCGACACCCGATGAATTCAAAACGGGCAACGGATCAAGTCGAACTCGCCTAACGAGTAAAGGAATCAAATATCGCGCCCCGGCTTGCGCTGACGCGGCTCCCTGCCCGGTTATCGCCTAACGAGAGCGGGGCTAAGACCTTGTTGCTAGGTTGCTGGTCCTGCGCCTTCACGGCAGCGAGTCGCCGCGGAAGCTCTCTATTGCTGGCTCCGCCGTCGTTCATAGGTATAGATTCCAGTAATGGTATCGTCAACCGCGACGGCATCGTGGAGAAGGTTATCTTGGTCGTCAACCAAGCTCACCGTCGCGCTGATTTCGATTCTGACTGCCGCGCAAATGGCGTTGGCAGGTTTCCCAAGCAGGCCCGCCAAGAGAGTTATCGCCCAAAGTGAGCCCAGTATTCGAGAAGGTTTGGTCGCGCCAGTGAAGATGTTGATTTTCATATTTTAGGTTCGAATTCCGAAGGTGATGGCGACAGGAGCCGTAACCAGCACGAAGTGTTTCCCTGTGAGAGGACGCTGAGACTGCGTAAAAAAACGGTAGATTGCATGCCGAATATTATGGCGGAATCTTCAACTACAAGTAGTGCTGATTAGTTATCGAGCTGCGACTATGCGAAACCCTTTGCGGATTTGGCTGCTGGGCGCGGCCCTTAGCCTGGCCGGTTGCGCCAGCTTCTCGACCTCGGAGTTATCTCTCGCGCACGAAGGACCAGCGCTCGATCCGATAGCTTTCTTCGCGGGGCGAACGGTCTCAGCAGGCATGATCGAAAATACGATCACCGGCTCGAAGCGCCGGGTAACGACGGAGACACGCGGCCATCGAGACGGCAATACGTTGCGCCTCGAACAGAATCTGACCTTCAGCGATGGAAGCCGGCAGCATCGCTCGTGGCGCATCCGGAAACTGGATGCGCACCACTATGAGGCGACGGCGAACGACATGGTGGGAGCTGCGCGGGGCGAGGCCGACGGCAACGCCTTTCACTGGAGCTTTACGCTGGCGTTATCGCCGGGAAATCCTTTGGCAAACGTGCGCATGAGCCAGGCTATGTTTCTGCAGCCGGGCGGACGAAGTCTGATTAATCACACCACCATCCGGAAGCTTGGAATCGTTGTCGCAAAAATAGACGAGACCTTCAGAAGCCGAGTTGCGGGGCCGTGAATTTCGCCACGCATGGTGATGCGATTCACTTAGCCGTAGTTACCCATTATCTGCCTTGGTAAGATATTCGTCGTCGTAGCAGTGGAAATAACGACCAGGGTGCGGCGGCGCGAGATACTTATCCCTGGCGTGGCGATCGTAGCATAGCCGTTATCAGGTGAACGAAACTAACGATAGCCATCTTTAGGTTGCGTAATCTCGGTCTAAGACTTAGGGCAAAGGGAATACTAAATGAAAATCAAAAGAATAGGTTCGCAACCATCTACGAAAGGACCGGCGGAATACTTTACCGGCACAGTGCGCATCGATCCACTGTTCGAGGCGCCGGACCCAGCGCGCGTGCGGGGTGCGAGTGTTACATTCGAGCCGGGTGCTCACACTGCGTGGCATACGCATCCGTTAGGTCAGACACTAATTGTTACGGCTGGCTGCGGCTGGGCGCAGCGGGAAGGTGAGCCGACAGAAGAAATCCGGCCGGGCGATGTGGTCTGGTTTGCGCCCGGCGAAAAACACTGGCACGGCGCCACGCCCACGACTGCGATGACTCATATTGCTATTCAGGAAGCGTTGGATGGTAAGCCGGTGGAATGGATGGAACAGGTGAGCGACGAACAATACCAGAGTCGATCGTAGAGTCACTGCGACTTACTCGGTGGTTACCCGCTGCCGCAAGGCCGGAAGGATTTGCCGCACGCTCACTGGCAATTGGCTACCGTTGGCAATCTTGTTTCATCCTGGTAGCCTGTATTACTTGTAGCGTGCGCAATGTTCCGGGGAGCGCACGCGCCTCGCGTGCTGGTTTCGGCGCCTCGCCGAAACGAACTTCCGCGCGAAGGACTTATT